>NZ_NCST01000040.1 GCF_002088975.1 Henriciella aquimarina | reverse complement strand
TGAGAACGGCGGTGCAAAATTAGACCACGGTAGCGCCGTCGTATTGGCGGTGCGGGCGGCGTAAAAGTCGTCCACTTTTTCCCTTCTTGCGGCAGCAGGGAGGGCGAGGAGATTTACACCGTGGAACTTTATCTGAAGGTCAGGCTGGCGCGCAGCGAGGGGATGAGCCAGCGGGATCTGGCGCGCCATTTCAACATATCGCGCGACAGCGTTCGCAAGATGTTGGCGTTCTCATCGCCGCCGGGATACCGGCGCACGAAGGAGATCAAGCGTCCCAAGCTTGATGGGTTCAGCGAGATCATCGACGGCTGGCTTGAAGAGGACAAGAAGTTGCCTCGCAAGCAGCGCCACACAGCGAAGCGGATCCACGAGCGGCTCAAGGCGGAACACGAGTTCACCGGCGGCTATACGATTATCAAGGACTACGTTCGGCAGCGTGAACGACGCACCCGTGAGATGTTCGTGCCGCTGGCGCATCCGCCGGGCCATGCGCAAGCCGATTTTGGCGAAGCGTTGGTTGTGATCGGGGGTGTCGAACAAAAGGCCCACTTCTTCGTCCTGGATTTGCCGCACAGCGATGCCTACTTCGTGCGGGCCTATCCGGCGGCGACGGCGGAGGCCTGGATGGACGGGCATGTGCATGCCTTTGCCTTCTTTGGCGGGGTGCCTCTGTCGGTTCTCTATGACAACGACCGTTGCCTGGTCTCGAAGATCCAGCCGGATGGGACACGGGTCCGCGCGACGCAGTTCAGCGGATTGCTGTCGCACTACCTGTTCCGAGACCGCTACGGGCGGCCGGGCAAAGGGAATGACAAGGGCAATGTCGAGGGGATGGTGGGCTACGTGCGCCGCAACCACATGGTGCCGATCCCCCACTTCCCGGATTGGGAGAGCTTCAACGCCTACCTTGAAGAGCAGTGCCGTGCCCGTCAGGGCGACACCTTGCGTGGGCACACGGAGATGATCGGCGCGCGCCTGCAGCGGGATCTGGCCGAGATGCGCCCCTTGCCAGCCGCCCCCTTTGAGGCCTGCGCACAGGCCAGCGGCCGGGTGAGCTCCCAGTCTTTGGTCCGCTACAACACCAACGATTACTCGGTCCCCGTGGCCTATGGCCATCAGGATGTGTGGGTGCGGGCCTATGTCGATCAGGTGGTGATTGGCTGCCGTGGGGACGTGATCGCACGCCATCCGCGGTGCTACGCGCGCGAGGACATGGTGTTCGATCCGATCCACTACCTCCCGCTGATCGAACGCAAGATCAATGCTTTGGATCAGGCTGCGCCCCTTGCGGAGTGGGACTTGCCAAAAGAGTTCGACACGCTGCGCCGCCTGATGGAAGCGCGCATGCTGAAGATAGGGCGCCGCGAGTATGTCCAGGTGCTGCGTCTTCTGGAGACCTTCGGCATGGAGGAGCTACACGCCGCCGTAAAGCAGGCCCTGAAGATGGGCGCGGTCGGCTTTGATGCTGTGAAGCATCTGGTTCTGTGTCAGGTCGAGAAGCGGCCACCACGGCTCGACCTCGACGTGTACCCCTACCTGCCACGGGCGCGGGTCGAGACGACCTCAGCGGCCAGCTACATGTCCCTGATGTCGGAGGCTGCGGAATGACCCATGCCCCCGAAATCCTGCTGGAGCATCACCTCAAGAGGCTGAAGCTTCCGACATTCCTGCGTGAGTATCAGAAGGTGGCGCGCCAATGCGCCGCCGAGGGCTTGGACCATGTCCAGTTCCTGACGCGCCTGGTCGAACTGGAGCTGATCGATCGCGAGCGACGGATGGTCGAGCGCCGCATCAAGGCGGCCAAGTTCCCGGCCACCAAAAGCCTCGACAGCTTCGACTTCAAGGCAATCCCCAAGCTCAACAAGATGCAGGTGCTGGAACTGGCGCGCTGCGACTGGATCGAACGGCGCGAGAACGTGATCGCCCTCGGCCCAAGCGGCACCGGCAAAACCCACGTCGCCCTCGGCCTGGGGCTCGCTGCTTGCCAGAAAGGGATGACGGTCAGCTTCACCACCGCCGCGGCCTTGGTCAACGAACTGATGGAGGCGCGCGACGAGCGTCGCCTGCTGCGGGTCCAAAAACAGATGGCCAACGCCAAGCTGCTGATCATCGACGAATTGGGCTTCGTCCCTCTCTCCAAAACCGGGGCCGAGCTGCTCTTTGAATTGATCTCGCAGCGCTACGAGCGCGGGGCTACGCTGATCACGAGCAACTTGCCCTTCGATGAATGGACGGAGACCTTCGGAACCGAGCGCCTGACCGGGGCGCTCCTCGACCGGCTGACCCACCACGTCAACATCCTCGAGATGAACGGCGAAAGTTATCGCCTGGCCCAAAGCCAGGCGCGAAAAGCCACCAAAACCTCCTGACCGACAATCCATGACTTGGCCCTCACGGGCCAAGGCGGCCAGTCAACCGCCAGCTATTTGGGGAGCGCGGTCGACTGGCCGCCAGCGCTCTATGCGCCCTTCACGCCCAACCCCAAAGTGGCCTACTTTTGCGCCGCCCTTTGGTCGGGTTTTACTCCGCCGTTGACAAGCGTGGCGGTCAGGTCAAACTTCCCGACCCGATAGCCCTTGGCTGCAGCGGAATAGGCCTCTTCGGCCAGCGGGAGGGCCTCTCCCTCAAGCCGCCGGAGCCGTGATGTCGCCGCGCGGGCCCGGGCGGCCAGGCTTGCCTGTTCAGCCCTGAGACGGGCTTTGACGGCTCGTGTGTTGAGCTCGGCGCCTTCTGTCCGGTAGCGCGCCGCGCGTGTTGCATCCTCATTTCTGTCGAACAGGGGAAGGGGCAGGCTGACGCCTGCAAGAAACGCCCTGTCGCCGGTATCTTCAAACCGGCGGACACCCGCGGAAACGGTCAGATCGGGCCAGGCGCCGGCGCGGGCGCGATCCGTGGCGGCCGCGCGAGCATCGGCTCCGGCCTCCGCCGCCTTGAGCTTGGGATGCCTGCCAGGATCGGATGCAGCATCGAGCTCCCGTCCTTCCAGGCCCGCGCCCCTGCCATCGGGGAGGCGAAAGTCGATCTCCGGTTCTCCCCAGACGGCGGCCAGGGCGATGGCGCGGGACTCGACCTCGCCACGCGCGGTGTCGGCAGCCGCCTTGAGAATCGCTACATCGGCCTTTGCGCGGGCAAGTTCCGGCGGTGCGGCGGCCCCGGCCTCGACGCGGCGGTCGACGACACGCGCAAATTCTTCCGCGAGACCGGCCGACGCCTCTGCAACCTCGGCCATCTCGATGGCGGCCTGAAGCTCGAGAAAGAGTTCGCCGGCCAGCTTTTGCACTTCCAGGCGCTGAACCCTGCACTCGGCACTGGCCAGCGCCGCCTCGGCGCGGGCAGCCCGTTCCGACAGGCGCCGTTTCCCGCCAAGCCTGAAGGTCTGCTCGAAAGACAGGGTCGTCTCGTAGGCGTCAAAGCCTTCGAGCGCGCCGCTTCCGGCAAAGTTTTCGGTTTCAAGCGAGACCGCCGGGTTGAGCCAGCGCCCGGCCTGGTCGGCCTCCGCCGAGGCGGCCTTTGAGCCGAGCGCCGCTCGCAACACTTCAGGCGCCGCCTGGCCGGCCCGGGCGATCGCGGCCTCGAGCGTCAGCGGAGCGGTCTGCATGATCTCATCTGCCCGGACCGGCGCAGGGCCACATCCATCGGCATTGGCCAGTCCTGCCAGGGCAGGCACGGCCAGCGCGGCCACAAGGCCGCGAAACATGGTTTTCATTTTGGGGAGTATCCTCGTCCAGATTCAACGATGGCGCAGGCAGGCTGCGCCTCAGTTCAGACAGTCGTTGATCTAGGCGCGGGGCGGGCGATACAGGCCGTCGGAACCGCGCGTGGCGTAAACCCGCTCGCCGCGCAGCACCTGCTTGCCCAGTGTTGAAAAGGTCAGCGGGCTGCAAGCATCGCTGCTCATTATGTGGATATGACAACTGCCACACTGATGAACGGTGTGGTCATGCCCCTCCGGAGACGTGTCCTCCGGCCCGTCTTGGCCGCTCTCGGCGTCGAGGCAGATATCCGCCTCCGCTTCATCAGGATGCAGCGCATCGGCCGCCGCACTGACCGGCGCGATCACGAAGGCCACCGCCATGACCATGACCAGCAGTGTCCGCATGTGTTTCATGAACCGGGCCCGATGCATGTGGCCTTCCTAACAGACTTCGCCCGAAAACTCATCAACACTTTCCAGAAGAGGCCTGATGCCTTCAGTGACGACGTGGGGCAAGCCTTCATTGAAGGTGGCGTTTCCAGGCTCTCGGCACCCGTAGGAAGAGGGAGACGGGCTTCAGGGAGTTCAGGTGCTGATACGGCCCATAAGTCCCGGAAGTGTCGGCACTCTTCCGGGATGTCTCGAATTCGCAATTTTCAGGAAGACTGGCTGGCGGAGAGGAAGGGATTCGAACCCTCGATACGGGATTACCGTATACTCCCTTAGCAGGGGAGCGCCTTCAGCCACTCGGCCACCTCTCCAGCCAGTTTGCCTGACTAACCGCATGCTGCGGCGCCTGCAAGAGCCCACCGCGCCTTGAACGCAGATTGTGCGCTCAGGGCGTCACGACCGGGAACCAGAAGTCCGGCTGGTCGAGCGCGCCGAGGAAGGCACCCGCCGCCGAGCCGTCGCCTTCGATCGTCAGCGCGCCCGCCTGCATCAGGCCCGGCACGCCGGTCTCTCTCAGGATCAGCCGGTTGAAATCGGCCCGCGTCAGCGTCAGCTGCGCGGCGCTCCCTGTGCCCTCGTCGGCGAGCCGGGGGACGACCACATCGCGCCCGACATGGACGCTGATCGTCTCGCCGGTATCGGTGAAGGCGAAGAGGAGCGTGAAGGGCTCGCGCGAGAGCTTCTCCGGGTTGTAGCGGCTCGCCAGCGCGTCGAAGAGGTCGAGGCTCGGCACGGCTTTCAGGAAGTCGGCATTGCCGAGATTGGGCGCGCCCGCATCAGGAACGCCGTTGCGCAGTTCCGACGCCGCGGTGAGGTAGTAGCTGCGCCACGCGCCGCTCTCGGCCTGGAAGCCGAGCTGCTCATAGGCCGCCGCCAGCCAGGTCTTCGCGTCCTCGCTCTCCGGCGCGGCGAAGACGGCCTGGTTGAACAGTTCGGCGGCCCAGCGATAGTCGCCGGCCTCGAAGGCCTCCACGCCGCGCGCGAGGGTCGCCTCCAGCCCGCCCATCGCCTCGACATAGCGGGTCGCGGTCTCGGCGCGGGGCAGGGCGTGATAGTCGGCCGGCACGCCGCTCCACCAGCCATAATAGAACTGGTAGACCGCCTTGGAGTTGTGGTTCAGCGTGCCGTAATAGTCGCGCGTGGAGAAGTCCTCCTGGGAAAAGCCCGGCTCAGGCAGGGTCTCGGCGGCTTCCGTCATCGTCGCGCCCGCATTCGCCCGGCGCAGCGTCTGGTCGTGGACATAGCGGTAGATGTCGCGCTGATGGGTGAGGAAGGTCTGCACGTTCTCCTGGCCCCAGGTCGGCCAGTGGTGGCTCGCGAAGACGAGGTCGGCCTTGGTGCCATAATCGGCGAGCACATGGTCGATCACCCGGCTCCATTTCAGCGCGTCGCGCACCTTCGCGCCCCGGGGCGTCAGCACATTATGGAAGGTCGCGGTGGCGACTTCGGCGGTGCAGAGCGCGTTCTTGCCCGGCAGGTAGAACATGAATTCCGCGGGCGCCTCGGTGCCGCCGGCATCCATGAAGACGAACTCCACCCCGTCAATCTCGCGCACCGTGCCCCAGCCGCCAATCTCCTCGGTCGGCAGCACCAGACCGGTCGTGCCCTGCGGCAGGCCGGGGCCGAGGCCGGTGCCGACATTGGCCGTGTCGGAGCGCGGGATGGTATTGCCGAACATCAGCACCGCGCGGCGCTGCATCAGATTGCCGGCGATCAGGTTTTCGGCCACCGCGCTTTCGGTAAAGCCCTCGGGGGCGAGCACGGGCACGCCGCGCGCCTCGATCGCCTCTTCGGAGATGACGCCGCGCGCGCCGCCGAAATGGTCGGCATGCGAATGGGTGTAGAGCACGCCCGTCACCGGCCGCTCGCCCAGCGTGTCGTTGACGAGCTTCAGTGCAGCCGCGGCGGTCTCCTTGACGGTTAACGGGTCGACGATGATCCAGCCGGTCTCGCCCTCGATGACGCTCATCACCGAGAGGTCATAGCCGCGCACCTGCCAGATGCCGTCGGCGACCTCGAACAGGCCGTGCTGGGCGGCAAGCCCCGACTGGCGCCAGAGCGAGGGGTTCACCGTGGCGGGGGCCTCGCCCGCGATGAAG
>NZ_NCST01000039.1 GCF_002088975.1 Henriciella aquimarina | reverse complement strand
CGACGATATAGCCGACCACATCCTCCTTGAGCTTGACGTTGGACACGGTCTCGACGGCTTTTGCGAGGTCGTCGGAATTGACGGCCGCCGTCACGCCGAACGCCCGGGCCGTCTTCATGCCGGTGCGGCTGCCATGCCCGGCCACGATGGAGACTTCTTCCTCCCGGCTCGGATAGTCGAGCACATGCTTGAACAGGAAGCGGTCGAGCTGGGCTTCCGGCAGGGGATAGGTGCCCTGCTGCTCGATCGGGTTCTGGGTGGCGATCACCATGAAGCGGTCGTTCAGGCTGTGCGGCTTGCCGTCGATGGTGACCTTGCGCTCCTGCATGGCTTCCAGCAGGGCGGCCTGCGTCTTGGGGGGGGTGCGGTTGATCTCGTCGGCGAGCAGGATGTCGGTGAAGATCGGGCCCTTGGTGAGCGAGAACTCGTTTGTCTGGAAGTTGAAGAGGTTGGTGCCGAGCACGTCGCCCGGCATCAGGTCCGGCGTGAACTGGATGCGCCCGAAATCAAGGTCGATGGCGGCGGCGAAGGATTGCGTTAGCAGCGTCTTCGCCGTGCCGGGCGGGCCTTCCAGCAGGATGTGGCCGGCCGAGAAGAGCGCCGTCAGCATCAGGTCGACCGTCTCCCTCTGGCCGATCACAGCCTTGGCGACCTCGCCGCGGATCTTCTCCGCGAGGGCCTGAAGCTCAGTCATGTCCATGTGTCATCTCCCTGCGCCAGCGCCAGAGGGCGCGGGCCTTGTGTCTCAGATCGTCGCGTGAGGCGGCGGGGGTCGAAAGCCCGCTGCCGATATCCGTCCATGTTTCCTCGAGCCCGGCCTGTTCGCCCATGCGGTCGAGCAGGGTGGCGAGCTCGGTTTCGCTCAGTGTCTTCGGGGTGCCGAGATCGCGCGACAGTGCGCGGCGGGTCAGCGCCAGATAGCCGGGCGCCATACGGGCCTCGCGCCGGGCCATGGCGATGAGGCCGGCGGAATTGTCGGCGAGCGCCTGCTTGCCCGGCGCGAAGGCCGGGGCTTCACGTTCCGGCGCGCCGAAGCGGATGGCGGCAGCCCAGCCGATCAGCGCCATGGTGGCGAGCGCCACGAGCGTCGCGCCGAGGAAGGGGATGTCGAGCAGGAGCTTCAGCAGATTGTTGGAGCGTTCGAAGCCGTGCAGCGTCGCATCGAAGACAATCGGCTGGCTCTCGCTGCGGCTTACAAGCTCGAGGATGCCGAGCCCGGTGCGGGCATTTTCAAGCCGCGCGAGGCCGAAATTGTTGAGCACGTCCGGGTCCGACAGGACATAGATTTCGCGCTCGCCGAGCCGCGAAAGGAGCAGGCCTTGCGGCAGGGCGATGACCGGGTCCAGCCCGTTGGCGCGGATCAGCTGCAGTTTGCCGTCGAATTGCGGGGCCAGTGTCCCGAAGGGTGTGTCCAGCGCCTCCGGAGGCTCATCGAGCCGCCGGAGGCTTGCGTCTTCTGCCACTAGGCCCAGCATGCCGTCGACGGCGCCTTCGCTGGCCAGACGCGTGTCGACCTCCCAGGCCTGACGGGCGGGGTTGGGCAGGGAGCGCCATTTCGGCAGGACGATGAGCGCCGGTTCGGCGACCTCGCCGATCTCGAAGGTGCGCCCGCGCAAGGGCAGCGTTAGGACGAGCAGGCGTCCGTCGCGCGCACTCATCGTCTCGGTGCGCCGCGAGACCGAAACCTGCCGGCCGTCGGCCTCCAGCATGGTGCGCAGGCCAGCATAGCCGCTGGCGGAGCGGGAATAGGGGGTCGCCCCGGCGCGGTCGCGGCTCGCCAAGTCCGGTGACCAGGCCATCAGCGA
The DNA here is from genome assembly GCF_002088975.1 of Henriciella aquimarina. GTDB lineage: Bacteria > Pseudomonadota > Alphaproteobacteria > Caulobacterales > Hyphomonadaceae > Henriciella > Henriciella aquimarina. The sequence goes on along the minus strand of NZ_NCST01000039.1, from coordinate 58,293 downwards.
CATCACCGCCAGGAAGGAGAAGAGGCCCACCCCGATCAGGATGACGACCACCCTGGGCGAAAAGGGGCTGCTCGATTGCGGCAGGCGTTCGCTCATGCGCCGGCCTCGCCGAAGGCAAACTGTTCGTAAGAGGTGCGCGCGCGCTGCCAGCCATCGCGGTCGACGGCGCGGCCGCCGAAGAAGCTGTTCTCGACAATCCGGATGATCGGGCCGAGCGCTTCACGGGCGCGCGCGGAAAGGTCTGACAGAGACTGGATTTCGCGTGCGGTCAGCGATTGCGGCACGCCGCCGGTACGCCGCTCCTGCAGGTCTTCGATGGAGCGGAAGAGCAGCAGGTGAACGGCTTCGGCAAACCGGCCATCGGCGGCGAGCGCATCGGCCTGATCGAGCAGGGCGGTGGCCTGGCCCCGGTCGGGCCGGTGACCGCGAATGTCGGAAACCTCCGGCTCGTCGCCGGTCTGCGTCTTCCGCCGTAATTTCAGCCCCACGACATCGCCGAACATGTACCAGAGGGCGTAGAGAATGGCCGCTGCGATGGCAACGAAAAGCAGGACCTTCAGGATGGGAGCTATCCCGCTGAACAGCCAGGCAAAAAAGTCGCCAATCGCCTCGATGAAGGGATTGCGGTCGCGGGGTTCGATATCGGGTGTTTCTGGCTCCCATTCTGGGCGCTCTGTCTGGATGCGGTCATTGCCGGCATGGCGCTCGACGAGGCGCTCAATGCGGCCGGCTTCGTCCTCGCCGGGATCGCTCTGGGCAAAAGCTGAAAGGGGCACGCACAGGCTGAGACACATCACCCAGGCGACAATGACCGTCCGGACAGCGTCTTTCACGCGGCAGCCTCCTCTCCTGTGGCGTCAGCACAAACCACTCCACCCTTCAACTTTGACTATTTCAGAGCAGCAGCGCGGCGTCCATGGGGCTCTTGAGGTGTCGGCCCCGAAGACCGATATGGCGCTCACGCTGTAAAGGGATAGACGGATGGACCGCGAAGCGACCTATCGTGAGCTGAAAGCCGAGATCGAAGCCGTCGTGGCCGGGGAAACCTATGTGCCGGCGCGCTATGCGACCGCCGCCTGCCTTCTGGCCGAGGCCTTCCGCCCGCGCTTTTTCTGGACGGGGTTTTATGTCGTCGATCCGCAGAAACCGGATGAACTCGTTGTCGGGCCTTATCAGGGCACCCTTGGCTGCCTGCGCATTCCGTTCGGCAAGGGCGTCTGCGGGGCCTGCGCGGCGGAAGGAAAGACCCAGCTCGTGGAGGACGTCCATGCCTTTCCGGGTCATATCGCCTGCGACTCGCGCTCGAATTCCGAAATCGTGGTCCCCGTCTTCGACGGCAATGGCAAGCTCGCCGCCGTGCTGGACGTCGACTCGACGGAGTATGGCGCGTTCGATGCGGTCGACCAGGCCGGGCTGGAAGCGATCTGTCAGGTCCTGCTGACGGCCTAGCCGAGGATGGCCGCATTCGGCCCGATCAGCGGGCGCAGGGTCTCCCGGCTCGCCTCATCAAGGCGCGCCCAGTCTTCGCGCAGCGCATCAAGACAGCGTTTCTGATACTTGAAAACGCCCTGCGTGTAGGCTCTGCCCTCCAGGGTCAAGGAGAAGGATTTCTCCTCTTTCTCAAGGGCTTCAGAATTGGCCTTCAGAAAGGGGAGATAGGTTTCGCCGGCAATGGCCACAAGCGCTTTCACAGGCTCTGACAGCGTATCGCCCCACTCGCCTTCAACACCGGACGTGTCGTCGGCCAGGTCGAGCCAGCGATAGAAATAGGGCCGCTCGGCGCGCAGAAAGGCCATGGGTGTCGGGTCGTAGCTCATCACCTTGATCTGGCCGTAAAAGGCCATGTCGGCCAGCGATGGCCGGTCCCCAAACAGGAAACTTGCCGATCCAAGCGCCATGTCCTCGAGGCAGGCGGTCACCCGGGCAAAGGATGTTTCGATGATCGGGGCCGTTTCAGGCGTGCAGCCAACAAGGGGCATGCGCGAGATCTGCCGTTCGCGTATCGTGGCGGCGGCTTTCTCGACGGCCTCGCGCCCGGCATTGGGCAGGCTGTCATACATCAGCCAGTTGGCGCACCATTCCGCGTCTTCCTCATAGGCCCAGCGGTAGTGGAACATCGCCTTCATGGTCCATTCGTCGGCCATGTCCTCGAGAAGCAGGCAAGCGAAGCGCTGGACCGGATCTTCCGGCAGGAGCGCCCGGCCTTCGGTTTCAAGGCCAAGCAGGAATGGCGTTGAATCGTTCGTCCATTCGCCTTCCGGTGTCTGGATCACGGGAATGACGGGCGCCTTGACCTTTGACAGGACCGGCTCTCGCAGGTCGGCGGTGAGGGGTACCCAGACATGTGGCAGGCGCTTGGCGCGCATCGCCGCGCGGACCTTCATCGAATAAGGCGAGCCGAGCGCCCCGTGGACCTTGTAGATGCCGCTCATCGTCCCGGCCCCGGCACGGCGGCACAAGGCTCGCCATACATGGCGCCCTGGTCGATGCAGAAGAATTCCCAGTCGCCGGGTGTGTCCGGCTTGTCGCCGACATTGTCGCCGACATAGGCGACCACCTCGACATCCGGATAGCCTTGCGCACCCAGCATGGCCGGGATGATGGCATAGCGCGGCATCTTGTTGGAGGCGCCTTCCGGATAGGCCCGTGTCATCAGGATGCGGAAGTCGTCCGGGCGGGTCAGGCCGACCTGGGCGAGGTTTTCCTCCGTCCAGAGCTGTTCGCTATCGGCACGGTTGGTGACCAGTGCGATGTGGCCGCCAAGCGCATTGACGCGCTCGAGAAACTCCTTCGCGCCCGGCACGAGCGTGGCCGCTTTTTCCCCGGTCCAGGCATGCCAGCTTTCCGGCGTGTAGGTGGCGCCGCTTTCTTCAAGGCGGACCTGGTATTCGACATTGTTCAGCACGGTCTCGTCGATATCCAGCGCGACGGCCCAGCTGCCCTCTGGCCGGCTGGCGGCGACCTGCTCGACATAGGCGGTGGCTTCGTCATAGACGGCTTCGGCTTCGTCGGCCCAGCCCTGGCTGCTGGCGACCCAGGCGACGCCGGGGCTGAGGTCTCGTTCGGCTGTGGGTGTGGTCGCTGCTGGTGTGGCGCAGGCCGCAAGGCCCGCTGCGGCAAGCATGGCGGCCAGGTGTCTGAAGCGGATCATGATGTCTCCCCTGAAAAGCGGTCGGTCAGATCGGCTGGGCCGTGCCGCCCGTATCATTGTTCCAGCCGATCTGGTCCATGAAGGCTTTCACTTCGGTCGTGAACCAGTTCAGCGTGTTGATGAAATTCTCGCGGCTGACGCCATGCACCATGTTCACCGAGAATTCGACGAAGGGATCACCGCTGTCGTCGAGATAGGCCTTGGTATAGTGCGTGGCGTTCCAGTCCCCGAGAATGTCGCGGACCTGCGGGCTGTCGAAGTCGAAGCCGGAGGAGAAGGTGATCACCTCGCAGCCGGTAAACTCCGGCGTGCAGGCCTGGAAATAGAGCCAGAAATTGGTCTCTGCGATGCTCGATTCGATCTGGACGGCGCCGGTCGGTTGTGTGGTGAGGCGGGCGTCGAAACCGGCTTCCTCCAGCAGGTCGACAATCGCGGCGGGATCGCTGGCATCGATGAGGCCACTTGGCGCCGACGGTGTCTGGGCCGGTGATGGCGAGCCGGGCGGAAAGGTGTTGGTCTGATCGGCCATGGCGGCCGGGGCGATCGCGAAGAGCAAGGCCGCAAGGGCCGCAGGCCTGATCATCGTCACGGTGTCTCCCTCTGGACGCGCACTCCGGGGAAGCTTGGCCCAGCCCTGACGCCATCGCAAGCGCGGCAACATTAACTCATCGGATGGGTTTCGATCAGGTCCTGATGGAGCAGGCCCGCCTCGCGGTGGCGGTGGACTTTCTGATAACGCGCATCGCGCATCATGGTCAGCATGTGCTGGCGCGACGGGTAGTGAACGACCAGCACCCGGTCCCAGTCGCCCTCGCCGATGAGGAAGCCATGCGCGCTGCCGGCATAAAGCGGCTTCAGCCCGATGGACGGATCGCGGCTCAGCTCCTCAAGGCCCTCGGCATAGCGGTCATAGGCTTCGGCGCCGGATATGTCGTCGCCGTGTTCGGAATCTTCCGGCTTGTACTGGGCCTTGTCGCGGAATTTGAGCAGGTTGATCATGACGATCGGGCCGTCATGCTCATCCTTGGCGAAGGCGCGCATCTGGTCTGTGGTCGGTTGCAGGGCTGGCATGAGGTCCTCCGTTTCGTCTTTCGGGAAGACTTACGCATGCTGTGCTCTCAGACAACCTCGTCCCAGTTGCGGCTGAGCCGGTTGGCGGCATTGATGATGCCGACCATGGAATAGGTCTGCGGGAAATTGCCCCAGAGCTCTCCCTTGGAGGTATCGATGTCCTCCGACAGCAGTCCCAGCCGTGTGCGGTGGGCGAGCACGTCCTCGAACATCTCGCGCGCCTCGTCGATCCGCCCGATGCGGGCCAGTGCGTCGATATGCCAGAAGGTGCAGGCGGTGAACGCGGTCTGCGGCAAGCCGAAATCGTCCTCCACCTTGTAGCGGAAGACGTGATAGCCATCGCGCAGTTCCTCATCCACACGCTCGACGGTCTTGATAAAGCGTTCGTCCTTCGCGTCGATGAAGCCGATCTCGGCCATGAGCAGGACGGAGGCATCGAGGGCCTCCTCGCCGAAGGCGCCGGTAAAGGCCTGGCGCTCCTCGTTCCAGGCCTGCTCGAGCACGCCGTCGCGGATCTCGTCGGCCCGGCCTGTCCAGTAGGTCGCGCGCTCGTCCATGCCGAGATGGGTGGCGATCCGGGCCAGCCGGTCGCAGGCCGCCCAGCACATGATGGCCGAGGAGGTGTGGACATGGGCCTTGCCGCGAAACTCCCAGATGCCGGCATCCGGCGTGTTCCAGACGGCATAGGCGCGCTCGCCGACCCCTTCGAAATGGGCAAATTCCAGCGCGCCGGCCTTGGCATAGAGCCGGTCGTCGAAAAAGGCCTGGCTCGCACCGAGGATGACGTGGCCATAGACATCGTGCTGGATGTGTTCGGCGGCCTGGTTGCCGAAGCGGACCGGGCCGGTGCCGCGATAGCCGGGCAGGGCGCCGGCAATCTGCTCGGTCAGGTCGTTCTCCAGCGCGATTCCGTAGACCGGCTGGATGTGCCCGCCGCGTGTGTGGGCGACGGTGTTCCTGAGATAGGCGAGATAGTGTTCCAGCGTGCCGACGGCCGACAGCCGGTTCAGCGCGGTGACGGTGAAATAGGCGTCGCGCAGCCAGCAGAAGCGATAGTCCCAGTTGCGCTCGGAACCGGCATGTTCGGGAATGCTCGTGGTCAACGCGGCAACGATCCCGCCGGTCTCCTCATAGACGCAGAGCTTCAGCGTGATCGCCGCGCGGATCACCGCATCCTGCCAGTCCGGCGGGGTGGCGAGGCGCCGCGACCATGACATCCAGTGATCGGCGGTGCGTTCCAGCCATTCCAGCGCGATCACGCCGACCCGGTCGGACAGGCTTTCATCGGGGCCGAGCAGGAAGCTCAGCTCCCGGTCGAGCACGAAATCCCGGCCATCCATGACATAGGACACCGGTGCGTCGGTCGTGACCCGGAAACTCGCATATTCGTCGAGGAAGCTGATATGGTTCACCCCGCGCCGGGTCACCATGTTGTATTCGCCGCGCTGGCTCTGGGCGAACAGTTCGACGCGGATGCGCGGCATGCCCTTGAGCGGCGTAATCCGGCGCACCATGGAGGCCGGACGGAACATCCGGCCGCGGTCCATGAAACGCGGGCAGTAGTCGGTCACCTTGATGGCCGAGCCGTCCTCGGCCTCCAGGATGGTCTCGATGATCGCGGTATTGTGCTGGTAGGTCTGCGTCGAGCGCGTGTGGCCCTGCAGCGAGACGGCGAACTGGCCGCGCCCGTCCAGCAGCTTGTTGAAGACCGGTTCGCCATCGATACGCGGCAGGCAGAACCAGACGCAATTGGCGTGTTCGTCTATCAGGCCGGCAACCGTGCCGTTTCCGATGATGCCGAGTTCGAGATTGGTCATCAGCGCCCCTGTTCTGTCAGCCATGTGGTGACATCGTGTGTATCCTCAAGCCGGTATTGCGCGGCTGTTTCGCCCGGCCCGACCTTGATGGAAAAGCCGCCGAGCCGGTTGACCGCATCGAAGGCGTCTTCGTCGGTCGTGTCGTCGCCTACCATGACCGGCAGGCGGTCGCGGAAGGGCGCATGTTCCATCATGTGGGTGATGGCCCGGCCCTTATGGGCATGGGCGGGCTTGGCCTCCAGCACCATCTTGCCGGCCTGGATCTTGTAGTCCGGGTCGTCGCGCACCGTGTCCTTCAGCCGCGCCAGCAGCATCTCGCCCATTTCCGGGGCCTGGCGGAAGTGGACGGCTATGACCGGACCTTTCCGTTCCATGCGGACCCCTTCGAGCCCGCTCGTGATCATCTCGATGGCATTGACGAGGCCGCGCGGTGCCGCGATCGCTGTCTCGGGCGGGCCTTCGCCCGGCCCGCAGATTTCCAGGCCATGGCCGCCAGCGCGCCAGTAGGCGTTCGGTACGCGGGCCGACAGGTCGCGCACATCGCGACCGCTGATAATGGCGATGGCCTCGCCGATCAGGCTTTCGAGGCCGGCCAGCGCGCGGGCATTTTCCGGTGACAGGACAACCTTGTCGGGATCGTCCTGGATCGGGGCCAGGGTGCCATCGAAGTCAAGAAACAGGGCGTGGCGCTCTTCAAGGCGCGGGGGAGGGGAAAAATCTGGCATGCTCAGGTCAGGTCGCTGGAGAGATCATCGAGAAATTTCTGCCGCCACCAGGAGATGTCCTGCTCCACGACGATGTCGCGCAACTTCTCCCAGCGGGCCTTGCGTTCCTCCAACGGCATTTCGAGGGCCTGATAGATGGTCTCCGCCACCTTGTATGTATCATGCGGATTGACGATCAGGGCTTCCGAGAGCTGCTCGGCGGCGCCGGCAAATTCCGACAGGATCAGCACGCCCGGATCGTCCGGGTCCTGCGCCATGACATATTCCTTGGCGACGAGGTTCATCCCGTCGCGTAGCGGCGTCACCAGGCAGACGCGGGCAATGCGGTAGAGCCCGGCCAGCTCGCGCCGGTCATAGGAGCGCGCCAGATAGCGCAGCGGGATCCAGTCGAGATCGCCATAATCGCCATTGATGCGGCCGGCCAGTTCATCCAGCTGGATGCGCAGGTCGCGATACTCTTCCACCTTCGAGCGTGAGGGCGGGGCGATCTGGGTCACCGACACCACACCACGCGTGGAAGGGAAATTGTCGAACAGCTGGCCAACCGCTTCGAAGCGCTGGGGCAGGCCCTTGGAATAGTCCATCCGGTCGACGCCAAGCACGAGATGACGCCCACCCAGGAAGCGTCCGATGCGCGAGGCGGCTGTTGAGGCCCGCTCGCTGACGGAGGCCTTCGCAAAGCCCTCCGCGTCGATGCCGATGGGATAGGCGCTGGCGCGGATCTTCCGTCCGAAGACGCTGATCCAGCCATCGCCTTCATCGACGGCATCGTAATTCTCGATCAGGTAGCGCACGAAGTTCGACCGGTCGGTTGTCGACTGGAAGCCCAGCACGGAATATTCGCACATGGCCCGCGCGATCCGCTCATGATCGGGCAGGGCCTTGAAGATCTCCGGAGACGGGAAAGGGATGTGCAGGAAGAAGCCGATCGGCCCGTTCCAGCCGCCCTGGCGCAGATAGTCGCCCATCAGCAGGAAGTGGTAGTCGTGCACCCAGACGCTGTCGCCTTTCTTCAGGCGCGGCGTCACAAGGCCCGCGATTCGCTTGTTCACCGCCGCATAGATATCGAAATCGGCATGGCCGAAATGGGCGAGATCGACGCGGTAGTGAAAGACCGGCCAGATCACCCGGTTGGCATATTGGAGATAGAAGCCGTCATGTTCGGCTTCGGTGAAGTCCGTCGTGACGAATTCGACGCCCTCATCGGTGAAGACTTCCGGCGCGCCAACCTCGTCTTCGACGATATTGCCGGACCAGCCGAACCAGATCCCGCCTGTCGCTGTCAGGCTTTCCCAGACCGCGACGGCCAGCCCGCCTGCGCGTGCGCTGGCATCGGCGGCGGTGCGGTTCGAGATGGCGATCAGTCTGCCCATGGTGATCCCGTATCTGCCTCTTGAGAGGATGCTGCAACCGCGCAGTGGTTCAAGGGGTATAATCCTTCTGGAAGCGAGAAATACCCTTTTGGCTCAAAAACCTGTCAGTCCGATGTATCCGGTTTCAGGTGCCGGTTGAGGAAGGCTATGCGCGTCTTCATCAGGTGCGTCTGAAGCGCGGCGCCGCGAATGCCATGGCGCTGGCCGGGATAGGTCATCAGCTCGAAGGGTTTTCCCATCTCCTGAAACGCCGCCATCAGCCGGGTCATATTGTCGAAGGTGACATTGTCGTCGGCCATGCCGTGCATGAGCAGGAGCGGCGTGGTCAGGTTCTTCGCATGGGCGAAAACGGAGGACTGTTCATAGCCGTCCGGGTTGTCCTGCGGCGTATCCATGTAGCGCTCGGTGTAGAAGGTGTCGTAGAGCGACCAGTCGGTCACCGGCGCGCCAGCGGCGGCGGCCGCGAAGGTGCCTTTCGGGGCCTGCAGGATGGTCATCAGCGTCATGTAGCCGCCATAGGACCAGCCCTGTATGGCGATGCGGTCCGCATCCACGAAGGGCTGTGACTTCAGCCAGTCGACGCCGGCGAGCTGGTCGCGCACTTCCGGCCCGCCTGTGCGCCGGTAGATGACGTCCTCGAACTTTTTGCCGCGGTTCGCCATGCCGCGATTGTCCAGCCGGAAGACGATATAGCCCTGCCGGGTGAGATACTGGTCGGACATGCTTTCCCAGTCGCGGTCGACCGTCTGGACATGCGGGCCACCATAGACCTCGATGATGACAGGGTACTGTTTCGACGCATCGAAATCCGGCGGGGTCTGGATGGAATAGTAAAGCGTCTGGCCGTCCTCGGCTTCAAGCGTCCCATAGTCCGGCACCGTATGCCCGGCGAGATAGGGGGCGTAGGGATGGTCAGCGTCCAGCCGGTTCTCCTCGATCCAGGCAATGCGCTTGCCCTCAACTGTGTAAAGCCCCGTCTGCGGGGGCTGGGTCGGCGAGGAGGAGGTGCCGACGAAGGACTTGCCGTCCGGCGCCAAGGTGATCGACCAGGATTTGCCGGCTTCGGTGAGGCGCTCCGGCGCCGGACACTCGCGGGTCGCGCGGGCGGAGTCGGGGGTCAGGTCGATGCAATTGCTGCCGGGCAGGGCGCCCGGGTGGTCTTCACTGTCGAGTTCTTCCTCGGTCCAGGGCAGGCGGGTCCGGTAAAGGTGCTTCTCCAGCGGCGTATCGGCAAAGCCCGTGAAATAGACCATGCGATTTTCGCGGTCGATGCCCTTCACTTCGTCCACGGCCCAGTCGCCGCGTGTCAGGAAGGCCAGCCTCTCCGGGTCGCCATAAGGCGAGACGGCAATGTGACGATGGCCTGTTTTCTCGCTCGTCAGCAGGACGCTTTCATCCAGCGCGACGAAGTCCTTCGACAGGTTCACCCACTTTTCCTGCGTCTCCTGGAGCGGGGACCAGATGCGCCACGGTTTGCCGTCGGTGCGGTGATAGGTGATCTCGGTCTGGTCGCGGTCGACGGTCTGGAACCACAGGCTTCCGGGCGTCCAATTGACCCGGGCGAGATAGGTGTCCGGGCCGACGCTGTAGAGCTTTGTGGCCTCACCGGTTTTCATGTCGCGGACGTAGAGATCCACGATTGCATTCGGCCGGCCGGCTCGCGGATAGCGTTGCTTGATCACGGTCGTCTTGTCGGCCTGGATGTCGAAGCGCGGGATGATGTCGACCGTGCTTTCGTCGACTCTGGTATAGGCGATGTAGCGCGCGTCCGGGCTCCACCAGTAGCCAGTATACCGGCTCATCTCTTCCTGTGCGACGAATTCCGACGTGCCATAGGAGATGGCTTTCTCCGGCTCGGCGTCCGGGGTGATCTGCTGTTCGGCGCCGCTGGCGAGGTCGATCACGTGGACCGCACCGTCGCGGATGAAGCTGACATAGCTGCCGTCCGGCGAGAGGCGGGCATCGTATTCGAAGGCTTCGGTCTCGGTCAGCTGGCGGACGGTCGGGCCGCTGGCGGTGAGCGTGACGAGATAGAGGTCTCCGCCAAGCGGCACGAGCAGGGTGTCGGCGGTGCCCCAGTCATAGTCGACAATGCCCTTCCGGCCGGCAATCCGCTTGCGCTCGCGCAGCGCCTTTTCCTCTTCCGACAGCTCGACATCGTCCGGCTGCAGCAGGGTGGAGTCGACCAGCATGGATTGCGCGCCGGTCGCGACATCGAACTGCCAGAGATCATAGCGGCTGGAGTCGTCTTCCCGCGCCTTGAGGAAGGTCACCCGCTTGCCGTCCGGGGCGTACTTTACGCCGGTGGCGGACGGCCCGTTCAGGGAAGGCGAGGTATACAGGCGTTCGAGGGTCAGCTCTTGCGAAGGCATGGCATCCTTTGAGTGTGACTGGGCCAGCGCGCCGGCACCGGCACAGGCTGAGACGGAGAAGAGAGCGGCGAGGCCGGCAAACACGGGTTTCATGGCGCGCAACCTAGCGCGCCAGCCCTGTCTGTCAGCCCCTGAAAGACAACGCGAAAGATTGGTCATGGCCTGTTTACAGGCTGTTGTGTCGCGGCCCGCAAGCTTTACCTTGCCGCTTGATCTGTAAGCCTCTGCGCGTCTAAACCGCAGGCTTTATTCTCAACCCTCTACGAGCGAGCGTCAGTTCATGGCCGGACCGCAATACGTTTACCACATGCAAGGCCTCTCCAAGACCTATCCGGGCGGCAAGAAGGTCTTCGAGAACATCCACCTCTCCTTCCTGCCGGACGCCAAGATCGGTGTGGTCGGCGTCAACGGCTCCGGTAAGTCGACGCTCTTGCGCATCATGGCGGGCCAGGACCAGGAGTTTAACGGCGAAGCCTGGGCGGCCGATGGCGTGAAGGTCGGCTACCTCCCGCAGGAGCCGAAGCTCGACGAGTCCAAGACCGTCTTCGAGAATATTGCCTCCGAATGCCCGGAAAAGCAGCTCTTCGACCGGTTCAACGAACTCTCCGCCAAGCTCGGCGAGGAATATACCGACGAACTGATGGAAGAGATGACGGCCCTGCAGGAGCAGGTAGACCAGGCCGATGCCTGGGATATCGACTCCAAGATCGAGATGGCCATGGTAGCGCTTGGCTGCCCGTCCGGCGACTCGGGCGTCGACAACCTCTCAGGCGGTGAGGTCCGCCGTGTCGCGATCTGTCAGCTGCTGCTCTCGCGCCCCGACATGATCCTGATGGACGAACCGACCAACCACCTCGACGCCGAGACGGTGAACTGGCTGCAGAACTATCTGATCAACTTCCCGGGTTGCGTCATCCTCGTCACGCACGATCGCTACTTCCTCGACAAGATCACCGACTGGATCCTCGAACTCGACCGTGGCCGGGGCATTCCCTACCAGGGCAACTATTCCGACTGGGTCGAGCAGAAGGCCAAGCGGATGGAGCAGGAGGCCCGCGAGGATGCCGGCAAGAAGCGTACGCTGGCAAAGGAACTCGAATGGGTCCAGGCCGGCGCCAAGGCCCGCCAGACCAAGTCGAAAGCGCGTATCCAGGCCTATGAAGAACGCGCCGCCGAGGCCGAGCGCGAAAAGGTCTCGCATGCCCAGATCCGCATTCCGCCGGGTCCGCGTCTCGGCAATCTCGTCATCGAGGCTGAGCATCTGCGCAAGGCATTCGGCAACAACCTGCTCATCGAGGACCTCACCTTCTCCCTGCCCCCTGGCGGCATCGTTGGTGTCATCGGTCCGAACGGCGCGGGTAAGTCGACCCTGTTCAAGATGATCATGGGCCAGGAAGAGCCCGATGACGGCACGTTGCGCATCGGCGACACGGTGAAGCTTGGTTATGTCGACCAGTCGCGCGACAAGCTCGATGACAAGAAGAATGTCTGGGAAGAGGTTTCCGACGGGCTCGACGTGATCGATCTCGGCGGGGTCGAAGTGAATTCGCGCGCCTATGTCGGCGCCTTCAACTTCAAGGGCTCCGACCAGCAGAAGAAGGTCGGCATGCTCTCGGGCGGGGAGCGCAACCGCGTCCACCTGGCCAAGATGCTGCGTCAGGGCGCGAACCTCCTGCTGCTCGACGAACCGACCAACGATCTCGACGTCGAGACGCTTCAGGCGCTGGAAGAAGGCCTCGACGGCTTCCCGGGTTGCGCTGTCATCATCTCGCACGATCGCTGGTTCCTCGACCGTATGGCGACCCATATCCTCGCCTTTGAGGGCGACAGCCATGTTGAATGGTTCGAGGGCGACTTCTCTTCCTATCTGGAAGACAAGAAGCGCCGCCTCGGGGCCGATGCGGTCGAGCCGAAGCGCCTCAAGTTCAAGAAGTTCTCGCGCGACTAGGGCGGAGGCCTGCACGCCTTGCGTCACACCCTCTCCCATATCCTGCCGGCCGGCCTTGCCCTGGCCGCGCTGGCGGGGCTTGGCCTGCTCGTTCATGACGAAGCGGCACTGACGGCCTTCGACCGGACGCTGAGCGATGGCATCATCGCCCTGCGCAATCCGCCACTCGACTGGGGCGTCGTCCTGATCACGCTTTTCGGCGATGGCACGGCGCTCACCATGATTGCCGTGGCGGTTGTGGTGACCCTGCTTGTGCGGCGCGCCTGGTGGCCGGCGGGCATCTGTGCGGCGGCGTTCAGCCTGACGCCGCTGATCGTGAAGGCGGTGAAGCTCACCGTCGCCCGGGCCCGTCCGACGGCGGATCTCTATGCCGGGGTGGAGAGTTTCAGCTTCCCCTCCGGCCACATGACCAATTCCATGGTGATCTATGGCGCGCTCGCCATTTTCGCCGTGCATGCGCTGACCGGCTTGCGCCAGCGTCTCGCGGTTGGCGGGTTCATCCTGCTCATCACGCTGATGGGCCTGTCGCGCATCTATCTCGGCGCGCACTGGCCGAGCGACGTCATCGGCGCGGTGCTGCTGGCCTCGGTCATGCTGTTCCTGATCGCATGGGGCTTCGACCAGATGCCCGGCCGGGCCCGTTTCGCCCGGCCCTATGGCGTCGTGATCGCGGTCATGCTGGCGATCTGGACGGTCTATGCGGTCGTCACGATCGAAGCGGCCATGGATCTCTATGCCGTCGATGTCTCGCCCGAAGGCACAATTGAGCTAGATGCTGATGCGGTCCGTAATTGACGCAGGAGAAGTCCGACTTCTCATTCTGTTAAGTGCTGTACGTATCTCAGGCTGCCTATATAGGGTATAAATAATTTAATATATTTTGCACAGAGAAAGTATGCATAAAGCAAGCATTTTATGGCATGTGTGCTGTTACTATAATTGGATGAAGGCTCATGGAGTCAATGTTCGCGGAAAATGATATTACATATGCCCCGGCCGATGAATTCTTCCAGAATGTCGTAAAACTTCTTCGCAACATGCTTGGGGTCGAGTCTGCCACAATCTCTGTGACAGATGGTCAGCAGCGATGGCTAAAGGCGTCTTCCGGGCTGGACTACGACGACATTTACACCGATGTGAAATTCTATGCCGGTGTTCCCATTCTGTCAGTAGATGACGAGATTATCGGGACGCTGTCAGCGCTGGATTCCGAAGAAAGGACTCTGTCTCCGGGCCAACTCCAGGCCTTGGAAGGGGTTGCCCGTGTGGTCACGGATTTTTACGAACTCCGCCGGCTGGCCGTAAGTGACGGATTGACCGGCTTGCTGACCCGGCGGGCTTTCGAGGAAGAAGCGGAACGTTTGGCGCAATTATGCACGCGTCACCGGCACCCGTTGAACATGATCTGTCTCGACGTTGACCACTTCAAGTCGATTAACGACACCTATGGTCATGCGGCCGGTGACAAGGTTCTGAGAGCTGTTTCCGAAACCTGTCGGTCCCACCTGCGTCAAAGCGATGTCTTTGGCCGCATGGGAGGCGAGGAGTTCGCGATCCTCCTGCCGCAGACGGATGAAGACGGGGCTATTCTCGTGGCCGAGAAGTTGCGTGTCGCCATTGGCGCCATGCGTTTCGAATTTGGCGGCAAGACTGTTCGTGTGACGGCAAGTTTTGGTGTCGCAAGCCAGAAAGACCGCCAATATGACGTGGCCACCTTGCTCGGCCGCGCGGATGCAGCGATGTATCAGGCAAAGCAGACGGGCCGCAATCGCTCTGTCATATGGGGTGACGAGACAGACCGGGTCGAACGTGTGGTTCGGCGCCGGGTGCTGAAGGCGGGTCAGATTGCCTTTGCCGGAACCCATGCATCGATTGACTGTACCGTTCGATCCCTTGGTCAGGAAGGTGCCGGGCTTGATCTTGTAACCACGACGAACGTGCCTGATGAGTTTCGTTTGCTCATCCGTTCTGACAAACTGAGTGTTTCCTGCAAGGTCACCGCGCGCACGCGCACCCACCTCGAGGTCGAGTTCCGCTAGGTCTCAGCCGTCGCGGCGGAAGGGGGATTTCACGATAATGGTTTTCTTGCCGTCATCGGTTTCCTCCGCCGGCGCACCGTCAAGCTGTGGCGACGCGCCTTGCGGCAGGAAGGTGTCGCTCGACTCGTCCATGGCCGCCATGCCGCCCGGACGAGGCGCCGCGGTCTCTTCTTCCGGCACGATCTGGAAGCCGAGCGCGCCGAGCAGGAAGTAGAAGCCGATGCCGGTGATCAGGGCGGTGACCAGCGTGCGCACGATGAAGCGCATGATGGCGCCACGAATGGTCCAGGCGACAATGGCGGCGCCGCTGCCGCCCGCCAGACCTGCCCCGGAGGCGACCGCCGCCAGGTCGAAGACTTCATTGAACCACTCCATCACGCGCTCCTTTGCCTTGCGGACATCTTGTCCCAGACCGGGACTATAAGCGCGCGAGGGCCGGTGAGGCCAGACGGATCAGAGCCTACTCATTATTGAGAACGAGCCGGGCGCCCCCAATACGGACCCCGTCGCCCGTGCTCTGCAGGTCAAGCTTGTCGGCCCGCTCCAGGGCTTTCATCGCATTGTTGATCGTCAGGCAGAAACCGTCGAGTCGCGGCTTGGCGCCGTCCTGGAAAACCAGAGTCTGATCGTCATCGAGATTGATGCGGGTGACGTCCGGATGGGTCGATGCCGGCACGCCGAGCGCAGCCGCCCAGCGCGAGGCAAGCCCGTTCGGATCCGGGCCTTCCAGGATGGCACCGGTAATCTCGCCCTCGATGGAATTCGTCTCCCAGACCGGGCCGGCCCAGCGCCAGCTCTCCCAGGGATGGGCTTCGTCGAGCGAGACAATGGCCGCGCCGACATCGGCAGGGTGGACGTGGCTGGCGGCGATATCGTCCAGATCGATGTTCCAGACCCGGCGGATCCCGGCCCCGTCGAGGCGTTTGCGGGCCGCGGCGATGTCGTCTGTCTGGAAGATCGCCATATAGCCGCCGGGCCCGTGTTGCTTCAGGAAGCGCTGGACCGGCGCGTCCTTTGTCACCGGAGCGACCACCTCGATGAAGTGGTGTCCGAGCGGGAAGACGGCGTTCTCCAGTCCGAACTCGGCGACATTCCTGTCATGAAAGGGCTCACCGAGATCGAGCACGGTCTGCAGCTGCTCGGCGGTCTTCAGGCTTTCGGCGGCGATGACGAGCTGGCGCAGGCGTAATCGGGTCATGAGAGCGCTCTAACACAAAATGCGTAGAAGAGGGGAGCCATCGAACTCAATTCCTTGATCCAGGTTAAAGCCTGGTATGCTTAAGGCATCGCCGCATGCGCCTGGCCGGAATGCAGGACGAAGATCAGGCTGGCGACCGAGATCGCGATGACGAAGACGGTGCAGGCCGAGGCGACCAGTGCGGTGGCGGCCTTGCGATTGGTCTCGGCCGTCTTCCGGCGCAGCTCGGCGGCTGTCTGCGGCACGTCCGCCATGGCCGCGTTCGAGCGCGGCTCTCTGTAGCGCTTCGCCATGTTCCGGTTTTCCTGCTCGCCCCAGCCATGCAGGACGAAGAGCAGGGCGATGAGGCACATCATGCTGGACGGCATCCAGATGATGAAGCCGCCGGCGGATTCGTCCATCATGGCGGAGATGCCGAACAGGCGGCCTTCGATGTCATAGGCCGGGTAGAGCACCTGGTCCTTCAGCGTCGTCACCGCGCCGAGGATGATGTTGGAGACGATCGCGCCGAGGATCATCAGGATACGCACCGGCCGCGAGGCGCCGAGCGGCGGATCCTGCCGGCGAAACAGGGTGAAAAAGAAGATCAGCCCGGCGAGCAGCATGGTCACATGCATCGTCTCATGCAGCGGGTCGTTCAGGATGGAGGCGTCGTGAACGGCCGGGATCTGCCAGAAATAGAGCGACAGGAAGAAGATCAGGAAGGCTGCCCAGGGCCGGCTGACCCCGCCGCCGAGCCCGCGCATGACGCGGCTTGTCGCAACCGGGCGGATCACGCTGCGCCTCAGCCAGCGCGGCGAGCCCGCCAGCAGCACGCCTTCGGGATGGGCGAGCGCGATGAACATCGGCCCCATCATCCGGATCAGGATGTGCTGGATCTGGTGGACCGAGAACAGCCGCTCGGCCATCGGGTCGACCGGCGATTGCAGCGACAGCCAGACAAGCCCGAGCCCGGCGATGAATGAGATATGGCGGGCCGGGTGTGGGGCGTGCGCACTGCCGGCGCGCCGCCGCATGCCGTTGATATAGATCGCCAGCACAGCGAGCGCCGGGCCGCTCACCAGCCAGTCGAAGCGCCAGGCCGCCCACCATTCGGTGTGATGGCCGATCTCTTCGCCGCCATGGGCGAAGGCGGGCAGGGCGGGGCTCGCCAAGAGGAAAAGGACAAGGAGGGTTCGAAGGCCGAACGGCACAGAGCGCGCGAACGCAGGGTGTCGCCCGGCTGGAGGGACAGACCGGGAAAACATGACCGGCCTTGTACGCTTCTCGCTGCGAGGGGCCATGCGGCGGATCGTCAGGCCGGGCGGGCGGGAAATGACATCGTGCCGCTTTACCGCGCCGGCCGCGTCACTCCGGCTCCATCTCGATCTCGGCGAGACAGCCGCGCACCATGGCCCGGATCGCGCCGGAGGAGGCCGAGCCGCCCTCATGGCGGTACTTGTCCCAGGCACAGTCGCAGGCCGCTTCGGTGTTGGACGCGCTCATCAGATTGCTCGAGGCGCCGCCCTGCTGTTCCATCATCTGCGCGACGGGCCGGCACTTGGCCATGAAGCTCTCATAATCGTCCCCGCCGCCGCTCTCGCCGCACGCCGCCAGAGACATCATCGCCACGCCGGCCAGCATCGTCCGTGTCATCATCCCGATTTCCCTCACTTGCTACAGGGCGAGTTTATCCAAGGCGGGCCGGCTTCGCCATGATGACCGGCAAGATTTGTTTATCCCATGCCGCCATGGACCCCTATCTTCACAGGGGTCTGCGGAGAGGAAATCTTGCGCCGCACCCACATCCAGGGCGGGTCTTCGCGCACCTCGGGGCCGAGATGGCGCAGCATGTCGGTGAGCCAGGGTGGCGTATGCCGGCTCCGCGCGCCCGGCGGCCAGCCGGGGCGGGCCGGATTGAGCCGGCCCATCGGCGTGTTGGCGGCGGCCTTGCGGGCGAGGAAGCGGGCAAAACGTTTCGCCCGGTGTTTCGGATTCTCCAGCACTTTCCGGAGCGCGCGCACCCGCGCGACGAGCCGGGCGGCGCAGAGGCCATCGGGCTGTTCCGCCTCGGCCGGGTAGGGCGTGTCGAGGCTCAGGATGCGCGGGTTTCCGGCGGGTTTCGGCGTGGGCCTGCTGGTGCAGGAGGCGACCGTCGCCAGCGGCTCGAAGAGCTGGAAGTGCGCTTTTTCAGTTTGATCCCGTTTCACCCGGACAAGGTCCGGGCTCACATGGATCGGGCTCAGGGCTGCCGGGTGCGTGCCGGAGAGGTTGCCGTAGAGTTCCCGCGCCATCAGCACGATCAACCGGCGCAGCAGCGCTTCGGCGGGCCGCAGCAGGCGCATCGCACGGATGTGCACGCTGCGCGAGACGCGGACGGGCGCGATGCTGTCGGTGAGCCCGATCAGCGCGGCCAGCGTCGCCGCAAGCCCGGCCAGCAAGGGCCAGGCGCGCTCCATCGCGATCTTCAGGTGCCGGTCTGGGGTCTCCATCGTGTCCCAAGGGTACACCTGAACGGTACAGTGGGGATGGATTTGAGGTGCACCAATCCCAACCCCCTCTCCCGATCACCCCGGCGAAGGCCGGGGTCTCAGGCAGATGGAGAGGTCCCGCCTGTGGCACGAGGTCCCGGCCTGCGCCGGGATGAGCGGGACTCGACGTCCGCGCTTCCTCTCCCGGGAGAACCGGGAGAGGAAAAGACGCTCTATTTCTGCCGCTGGTCGAAGACGTTGTGGACGCCGGTCTTGAGCGACGGGTTGGACGCATTCGTCTTCGGCTTTTCCTTCTTGGGCTTGCGCGGCTCGCGGTTCGATCTCTGTTGTTTCGACATGGGATGGGTCACTTCCTTTGCATCGCAGCCAGCGATGCGGATTGCCCCTGTTGGCCGGCGCGCGGCATGCGCGATCAGGCAGGGACAGCGCCGGAATGGCTTTGCGGATTTTTGGTGTGACGTGGGCCGCAAAAGGCGTGGGTTAGATATCGTGCGCGGGGAGAGGGAATGCAATGGGATTTGCTAGGATTATGCCACTTACCATGCAGCAAGCTCAGAGTGAGAGATTCACCCGCATCAAAAAAACAGAACGCTGGACAGAAGTCTTTAGTTAATACATTATAAATTTCCAACGGAACGTTCTGTTGGTCGAAAGGAGGCATACATGACGTTTGATGCGATCATGGTATTGCTTTCTGCCTTAAACCTCGCAGCCACTGTTTGGCGACGGACTGCGAAGAAATAGGGCAAAAGCGGGGCGGCGGAGCGAAAGTTCCGCCGCTTCGATTCTATAGCAACGTACTCGCTATCCTCGAACTGTCACCTTAGCCTTACTCTATGGTGTTTACTAAAACACATTGATCTCGAAGCTGGCAAGCGCACTTTTTAGGAAAAATAAGAATTTTTCAGATTGACACTTTTTAAAAACAAAAATTCTGGTTCTTGAACAGAGGCTTACTCTTCTCAAAAAAGTCTTTGGGCTTTCGTGAACATGTGGTTTTCGACAAATGTTCATTTATTGTTCTGTCAAGCAAAATTGAGCATTTTATGTAACAAAGTTATGAGGGCGCGTCTCAGATCACGCTTTACCCCATGGATCGGGCGCTCTTGGTGTATCCGTGTCAACATCCATGGCGGTGGCTGCTAGTTTCCGCAGGGAGAGCGGATGGGGGGCTAATGCGCCGCCGCCCAGTTGTCCGCCGCGCGCGCATCCACATCCAGCGGTACGCTGAGCTGCAGGGCCGGCAGGGGCGCTTTCTGCATGACCTTCTGCACCACGGCGATGGTGTCTTCGGCCTGGTCTTCGGGGCATTCGAAGATGAGTTCGTCGTGGACCTGGAGCAGCATTTTCGCATCGAGCTTCGTTGCCGCCAGCGCGTCGGGCATGTGGACCATGGCGCGCTTGATGATGTCGGCGGCCGAGCCCTGGATGGGGGCGTTGATGGCCTGTCTCTCCGCAAAGGCCCGTTGGGCGCCGTTCTTGGACTTGATCTCCTTCAAGTGCAGCTTCCGGCCGAAGGCGGTTGAGACATAAAGATTTTCCTTCGCGAACTCCTTGGTCTCGTCCATGTATTTCCGGATGCCGGGGAATTTCTCGAAATAGGCCTTGATATAGTCCGACGCCTCGCCGCGCTCGATGCCGAGCTGGTTGGCGAGGCCGAAGGCGGAGATGCCGTAGATGATGCCGAAATTGATCGCCTTGGCGCGCCGGCGGATCATCGGGTCCATGCCCTCAATGGGCGTGTCGAACATCTCGCTCGCCGTCATGGCGTGGATGTCGAGCCCCTCCTTGAAGGCGTTCTTCAGCGCGTCGATATTCGCGATGTGGGCGAGCAGCCTGAGTTCGATCTGGGAATAGTCGGCGCTGATCAGGACATGGCCCGGCTCGGCGATGAAGGCTTCGCGGATCTTGCGGCCTTCCTCGGTGCGCACGGGGATGTTCTGCAGGTTCGGATCGGTCGAGGACAGCCGGCCCGTCTGCGCGCCCGCCATGGAATAGGAGGTGTGGACGCGGCCCGTCTCCGGATTGATCGCGTCCTGCAGGGCCTCGGTATAGGTCGAGCGCAGCTTTGAGAGCATGCGCCAGTCGAGGATGATCTGCGGCAGCTCATGGCCCTGGGCGGCGAGGAATTCGAGCTGGCTGGCGTCCGTCGACCACTGGCCGGACTTCGTTTTCTTGCCGCCGGGCAGGGCCATTTCGCCGAACAGGATCTCGCCGAGCTGTTTCGGCGAGCCCATATTGAACTCGCCGCCGGCGGCCTTGTAGGCGGCGTCTTCCAGGCCCGCCATGCGCTGCTGGAAATCGGCCGACATGCGCGAGAGGTGGTCGCGGTCGACCTTGATGCCCGCGCTCTCCATCGCCGCCAGCACCGGGATGAGCGGGCGGTCGAGCGTCTCATAGACGGTGGTGACTTTCTCTCGGAAGAGGCGGTTCCTGAACTCCTGCCACAGGCGCAGCGTCACATCGGCGTCCTCGGCGGCATATTCGGTGGCCTTGTCCAGCGCCACGCGGTCGAAGGTGACCTGGGATTTGCCGGTGCCGGCGACGTCCTTGAAGGCGATGGGCGAGTGGTGGAAATAGCGCTCCGACAGCTCATCCATGCCGTGGCCGTGCATGCCGGCGTGGAGGGCGAAGGAAATGAGCATCGTGTCGTCGATCGGGGTGACGTCGATGCCGTTGCGCTTGAAGACGGTCAGGTCGTATTTGAAGTTCTGGCCGACCTTGAGGACGGCCGGGTCTTCCAGCAGCGGCTTCAGCGCGTCGAGCACGTCGGCCTTGCGCAGCTGGCGCGGCGGGTCTGCATCGAAGAAATCGTCGCCGCCGGAATGGTCCGGATCGATATGGCCGAGCGGGATGTAGGCCGCCTCGTTGGGCGCGACGGCGATGGAGATGCCGATCAGGTCGCAGGTCTGGCAGTCGAGGCTGTTGGTCTCGCAGTCGAGGCCGATCACGCCGGCCTCATGGGCGCGCGCAATCCAGTCTTCCAGCGCCTTGAAGTCGCGGATGCAGGCATAGTTTTCGGTGTCGAAACCGATATCGCCGGCCGAGCTTTCGTCCAGCACGCCTTCGGCCTCGAAGGTTTCGCGCACGCGGCGTGTGATGGTGCGGAATTCCATCTTTTCCAGGAAGTCGATCAGCGTCTTCGGGTCCGGATCGGAGACGGCGAGGTCTTCCATCGGCACTTCGAGGGGCACATCGTCCTTCAGCGTGACGAGCTGTTTGGAGATCATCACCTGGTCGGCATGGTCGATCAGCGTCTGGCGGCGCTTGGGCTGCTTGATCTCCTCGGCACGCGCAAGCAGGGTTTCGACATCGCCATAGTCCTGCAGGAGCTGGGCGGCGGTCTTCACGCCGATGCCGGGCGCGCCGGGGACATTGTCGACGCTGTCGCCGGCGAGCGCCTGGACGTCGACCACCTTGTCCGGGGTGACGCCGAACTTCTCGTACACGGCTTCAAGGCCAAGCGTCCTGTTCTTCATCGTGTCCAGCATGGTGACCTTGTCGGAGACCAGCTGCATGAGGTCCTTGTCGGACGAGACGATGGTGACGCGCGCGCCCCTGGCCTCGGCCTGGCGAGCATAGGTCGCGATCAGGTCGTCGGCCTCGTAGCCTTCCTGCTCCAGCGCATGGGTGTGGAAGGCGATGGCGGCCTCGCGCACCAGCGGGAATTGCGGGCGCAAATCCTCCGGCGGCTCGTCGCGATTGGCCTTGTAGTCGGGATAGAGGTCGTTGCGGAAGGAATAGGACGACTTGTCGAAGACGCAGGCGAAATGGGTCGGCCGCTCGCCGCCCTTCAGCTCTTCCAGCAGTTTCCAGAGCATGTTGCAAAAGCCCGACACCGCGCCGACCGGCAGCCCGTCCGAGGCCCGCGACAGGGGTGGCAGGGCGTGGAAAGCGCGGAAGATATAGGCGCTCGCATCGATCAGGTAGAGATGGCTGTCTTTATTGACGGGCGCTGATGGCATGGGCGTGATTCCTTCCTGACGTCCGCAGGTTTAGCGGGACAAGGCAGGAAGGGGTAGGGGGCGTGTGAGGTCCCGTCCCGGCGATATCGGGCTGAAGCGCGAAAAGGCCGGTGCCGCGCTAGAATTCCTTGCGGCTGCCGCGATCGAGATCCGTGCCCTTGCCGTCGATGATCTCGTCGAGACGTTCGCGCATTTCGTTCTTGTCGTCCTTCGGGGCTTTCAGCGCGGCGATGCGCAGCACGTCCTGGTCCTCCTCGCGATAGTCCTCGCAGAGATCGGTGATCACGGCGCTGAATTCGCGGAAGCTGACCCGCCGGTCGAGATTGGGGTCGAAGCGCACCGGATTGGCGAGCGAATCATCGCGGGTCGGCAGGCGCTCGGCCCATTTCTGCTGTTCGATGGCGGTCAGCGTGCCGTCGCCATTCGCGTCGGCCGCGGCAAAGGCACCTTCAATGCCGGCTTCAAGCTCGCCCTGCGAGATCCTGCCGTCGCCATCGGTGTCGAACGAGGCGAGCAGGCCGCCGCCGGGTTTCAGCTTCTCGGCATTCAGCTTCTTGCGGCCATGGTCCGTTTTCACTTCGCCGGAGCCGGGCAGGCGTACCAGCGATTCATCTTCGGCAGCCGCAGCGCCAGAGAGCGTCGCAACTGAAGCCATCATCAGCGTGAGGGCAGAAATAAAGCGGATCATCAGACCTCCTCGAGAAGGACGGTAAACGCATACTATAGCCCGGTGTTGCCTGAACACCACATGACCAATCAGTAGGTTTTGGGAATTTCTTGTTTGAAAAACACAAAAGACTGACTGGAGTTCGCTGAATTCCTGGCAAGGCTCTACTGTTTAAGCCTTCCCACGGCTGGTCCGTGGGATCCATCTCCACCCGGTTTGGCCCTGGCAGAACGGACCGGAGATGGGCCCCACGGATAAACCGTGGGGAAGCTCCAAAACGATCCCTCCTTCTCCAATCCTCAAACGAAGGGAAGGGTCATCGAAAGATCGTCCCAATGCCTGTTCGTTGTCTCGATCAGATTGATTTTCCATTGCCGCGGCCAGGTCTTGATCCGGCGTTCGCGATGCCGGGCCGGAGATATGTCAGTGTGAATTTCGTACCAGACGAGCCGGTCGCACCCATATCTTGCCGTGAAGTGCGAGCCCTTTCCCGATTTGTGTTGGCCGATTCGAGCCCAGAGGTCTGACGAGACGCCTGTATAGATCGTCCCATTCTTTCGGTTGGCGAGCATGTAAACGGCGATAAGGTCGAACCGGGCCATTTGTTCTTTTTATGTTCCTGCCCGTGGAAGGTCAACGCGTTTCACGGCGCCCTCTCACGGATAAACCGTAGGGAGGTTTTCAGACGGCGTGGGGCGTAATGCTGGAAGACTGGGCAGGCGTGCGAACAGGGCCCGCTGCAGGACAATTTCAGCATTGTCGCAATCTATTGATCGCCCCTCCCTTGCTTTCGTCCGGTGCCTTCGTTAAATGCGGCATATAAACGTATAAAGGATCATTGATATGTCGAATGACTACGCTGTCGCGGACATCTCGCAAGCCGAATACGGCCGCAAGGAAATCGCCATTGCAGAAACCGAAATGCCGGGCCTCATGGCGGCGCGCGAAGAGTATGGCTCCGAGAAGCCGCTCAAGGGCGCACGCATCGCCGGCTCGCTGCACATGACGATCCAGACGGCCGTCCTCATCCAGACGCTCGAAGCGCTCGGCGCCGAAGTGCGCTGGGCAAGCTGCAACATCTATTCGACGCAGGACCACGCTGCGGCCGCCATTGCCGACAATGGCACGCCGGTCTTCGCTCACAAGGGCGAGACGCTCGATGAGTACTGGCAGTTCTGCGACAAGATCTTCGAGTGGCCGGACGGCAAGATGATTAACCTCATCCTCGACGATGGCGGCGA
The DNA here is from genome assembly GCF_002088975.1 of Henriciella aquimarina. Lineage (GTDB taxonomy): Bacteria > Pseudomonadota > Alphaproteobacteria > Caulobacterales > Hyphomonadaceae > Henriciella > Henriciella aquimarina. The sequence continues at coordinate 34,255 of NZ_NCST01000039.1, read as the reverse complement.
TGCCACCATGTACATCCTGCTCGGCGAAAAGGCCGAGAAGGACCCCTCCCTGCTGGAAAATCCGGGCGCGGAAGAAGAAGTCGCCCTGTTCAAGCAGATCAAGAAGCGGATCGCCGAGACCCCGGGCTGGTTCGCAAAGGTCAAGAAAGAGATCCTCGGCGTGTCCGAGGAAACGACCACCGGTGTGAACCGCCTCTACCAACTCGCCAAGAAGGGCGAGCTGCCGTTCCCGGCGATCAACGTCAACGACTCGGTGACCAAGTCGAAGTTCGACAACAAGTATGGCTGCCGTGAAAGCCTGGTCGACGCGATCCGTCGCGGCACCGACCTGATGATGGCCGGCAAGACCGCTTTCGTCGCTGGCTATGGTGACGTCGGCAAGGGCTCGGCCGCGTCGCTCGACGGCGCCGGCTGCCGCGTGACGGTGTCGGAAGTCGACCCGATCTGCGCCCTGCAGGCCTCCATGGACGGCTTCGACGTCCAGACGCTCGACGACACGGTCGGCACCGCCGACATCTTCGTTACGGCCACGGGCAACAAGGACATCATTACCGTCGATCACATGCGCCAGATGAAGGACATGGCGGTCGTCTGTAATATCGGTCACTTCGACAATGAAATTCAGGTCGAAGCGCTAAAGAACTTCGAGTGGACCAACATCAAGCCGCAGGTCGACATGATCACCTTCCCGGATGGCAAGCGGATCATCCTGCTGTCGGAAGGCCGTCTGGTGAACCTCGGCAATGCGACGGGCCACCCGTCCTTCGTGATGTCGGCCTCCTTCACCAACCAGGTGCTGGCCCAGATCGCGCTCTTCCATAACAAGGGCGAGTACAAGAACGAGGTCTACACCCTGCCGAAGCACCTCGACGAGAAGGTTGCCCGCCTGCACCTGAAGAAGCTGAGCGTCGGTCTCACCGAGCTGCAGCCGGACCAGGCCGAATATATCGGCGTGACCCCGGAAGGCCCGTACAAGCCGGAGCATTACCGCTACTAGGGCTTTCCCATAGCCTGTGTGGTGCCTCCCCACGGTTTATCCGTGGGGCCTATCTCCACCCATCGACGTTTGTCGGGACTTCGGGAGATGGATGCCACGGACAAGCCGTGGCAAGGCATACAGAAGAAACATATCGCAAGAGGCGCCGGGCAACTGGCGCCTCTTTCTTTTTGCGCCTTTGTCTCCTCCCTTGCCGAAGCATCAGAAAAAAGTGACACTGGCGTCAGATAAAAAAGACCGGGAGGAACAAGTGAAGCGGAACTGGATGATAGCGGCGGCGGGGCTGGCCCTGATCGCGGCGTGTGGTGGGCCCGAAACGCCGAGCGATGAAGCCCTCGATGAAACGGCGGCCAGCGAGACCGAGGTGACGACGCCCGGCATGATCGAGGCCGGGGAGGGCTTCCAGACCAGGCTGCAGACCGCGCTGATCGAGGCCGAAGAGGGCAGCACGATCACGCTGCCCGCCGGCACGTTCGCGATGACGGACGGGCTGTCGCTCGACGTCGATGGCGTCACCATCACCGGCGCCGGGCAGGGCGAGACCGTGCTCGACTTCTCCGGCCAGCGCGGCTCGGGCGAGGGGCTTCTGGTCACCGCCGACGATGTGACGCTGGAGAACTTCTCCATCCAGGAGACCAGGGGTGACGGCATCAAGTCCAAGGATGCCGACCGCATCATCTACCGCGACCTTACCGTCGAATGGCTGGGCGAGCCGGATGCCGAGAACGGCGCCTATGGCGTCTATCCGGTCGAAAGCTCCGACGTGCTGGTCGAGCGGGTGACGGTGCGCGGCGCATCTGACGCGGGCATCTATGTCGGCCAGTCGGACAATATCATCGTGCGCAATTCCAGGGCCGCCTACAATGTCGCCGGGATCGAGATCGAGAATTCCACCCATGCCGAGGTCTATGGCAATGACGTGACCGAGAATGCCGGGGGCATCCTCGTCTTCGACCTGCCGGACCTGCCGGTCATGGGCGGCAATTCGACCAGGATCTACGACAACGACATCTATCTCAACAACACGCCGAACTTCGCGCCGCCGGGCAATATCGTGGCCGGGGTGCCGTCGGGCACAGGCGTCATCGTCATGGCGAACGACAAGGTGATCGTCACCGGCAACCGTTTCGACGAGAACCAGACCGTGCAGGTGCTGATCACCGCCTATACCGAGCCGTTCACCGACGAGGACTATAATCCGCTGCCGCGCAACATCACCGTCTCCGGCAACAGCTATGGCGAGGGCGGCAACAATCCGCAGGGCCTGCTGGGCGAGTTCGCGCCGCTGCTCGGGGGCCGGATGCCGCCCATCGTCTGGGACGGCGTGACCCGCTGGGACGAAGAGGCCGATGCCGACCTCAACCTCGCCATCGAGGAGGGCGATAATATCGCCTTCGTGAATATGGGGCTTGGCAGCTATCCGGTCGATCCGGCCGCCGCCAGCCCGAGCATGGAGCGCCCGGACGGCGACGCGTTCGGAGAGCTCGAGCCGGTCAAGCTCGCCCACGCGGAATGAGGGGCGCGCTCGCCACGCTTGTTCTGGTCCTGCTGGCGGCCTGCGGGCAGGAGGCCGCCGGGCCGGACATGGGCGTGATCCTGGCGGACTCGCCCGCCCCGACACTCGCGGCCTATGGCTTCTTCAAGGATGCGGGCGCGCGCGAGCCGGCCGATGGCGTCGTCGCCTATGACCTCGTCAATCCGCTCTTCTCCGACCATGCCGCCAAGCACCGCTTCGTCTATGTGCCGGACGGCGAGGCCGCCGATTACGAGCCGGACGCCGTCTTCGACTTCCCCGTCGGCACGGTGCTCATCAAGACCTTTGCTTTCGCCCCGGACATGCGTGAGCCCTCCGTCAATGAGCGCTATCGCGAGACGCGGCTGCTGATCCACAAGCAAGAGGGGTGGGCGGCCTATCCTTATGTCTGGAACGAGGGCGAGACTGAAGCCAGCTATGCCCCCGCCGGGGCGTGGCTGGAGCTTGCCTTCACCGGTCCGGGCGGCGAGCCGGTCGAGACCGAATACCGCGTGCCGAACCAGAATCAGTGCAAGACCTGCCACCAGCTGGGCGAGGCCATCGCCCCGATCGGGCCGAAGGCGCGCAACCTCAATCATGTCGGCCCTTATGGCCGTGCCCAGCTCGCCGACTGGTCGGCGCGCGGCCTGCTGCAGGGGCTGCCGGACGCTCCGCCCAGTGTGCCCGATGTACACGACGCCACCGCCAGTCTCGAGGGCCGGGCACGCGCCTATCTCGATGTGAACTGTGCCCACTGCCACCGGCTGGAAGGCTCGGCGTCGAATTCCGGGCTGCTCCTCGGCTGGAGCGTGGAAGACCCAGTCGCGCTCGGCATCGGCAAGCATCCGACCGCCGCCGGGCGTGGCTCGGGCGACGCCATCCATGTCATTGCGCCGGGCGCGCCGGACCACTCCATCCTCACCTATCGCATGGCGTCAACCGAAGCCGGCATCGCCATGCCGGAGCTCGGCCGCTCGCTTGCCGATGCGGAGGGCGTGGCGCTGGTGCGGGCCTGGATCGCGGAGATGCCGCAGCAGTGAGCCCCCTCTGGCAAGCAGTCTCAAGGCTTCCTAACTGAGAGGTCTCGAACGAACAGGGAGATGCCCCATGGCCGGTGGCTGGTCGCGCGATGGCGCGGTGCATGAACAGATCGAGGATTCCATCCAGGACGAGCTGAAGCGCGTTCAGGCCATGCAGCCGCGTGGGGAAAGCCTGACCCACTGCCTGGAATGCGGCGAGCCGATCCCGGAAAAGCGCCGCGAGCTGGTGCCGGGTGTGAAGTTCTGCATCGAGTGCCAGCAGGAGCGCGATGCCGACGCCGCACAGCGCGGCGGGATCAACCGGCGCGGCTCGAAGGACAGCCAGCTCAGATAGGGTCTGCCCGCGCGGGGTTCGCCAATTACATAAAATTCCACAGAGCGCTTTCGGGCCGCTTCAAGACCTTTCTGCCTATGCTCCCGGCGGTTGAGGGAGAAACCGGCATGGCAAAAACTCAATGGATCGCGGCGGCGCTGATGGCGGTGTCGTTGGGCGGATGCGATGCGGCGCTCTCGGGTGCGGGCCCGGTTTCGCCGGAGACGCCGATGGTCGCGGGCGAGGATCAGGGCGATGTCCGCTTCGGTCAGGTGATGACGGGCGCGGAGACCTGGCGCGCCAGTGACCCGGCGCCGGCCTTCGAGGCCTATGAGATGCCCACCCATTGCCGCCTGCCGCGCGCGAGCGGGACGGCGAAGGTCTATTATCTCTACACCTATGGCGGCGGACAAAAGGTCCCGCTGCATGTCGTCTGGCGCCAGCCGGGCAGCGCCCGGATGGACACGCGCAAACGCGTGCCGACCCTGCCGGGCAATGATCCGATGTTCTCGAAAGGCTCGCCTGTTCACAACGAAATGGAAAAGCTCGCCGAGGCCCGCCTGATCGGCAATATGCGCCGCGCCGACGTCGTTGTGACCGATACCGACCAGCCGGTCTATCTCGTGCTCGCCTCCTATGACGAGATACTCTGGAACCTGCAGCTGGCACCCGGCGTGATGCTCGATGGGGTGTCGGTGATCTCCTATGAGGGCGCCATGGTCGCCAATGCGCCGGAGCCGGAGCGTGTGGGCTTTATCTCCATGCGCAACAGCCCGAATGCGAAGTGCTATGAAAGCCCCAAGGGCCGGGAAATCCCGGTCGCAGAACGGGTCGCCGGGGCGAAGAAGCTCAATCCCGATTTCGACGAGCGCGCCTATCTCGACCGCTGGCGTCAGGACATTCGCGACACCCGCAAGTTCCACACCCAGACCCTGCCGCGTCTGGTCGGCGCGCGGGCCGGTGTGCAGCTTTACCGCAAGAAGGGAGTCGGCGCCGATGCCGTTCTGATGGGGCCTGTGCCAGAGGTGCCGTTTGCGCCGCAGCCGGTGACGTCCATCCTGTATCAGTCCAACATGATCCCGCTCTGGGGCACGCGGAAAGACGCTGAAGAAGCGGTGCTTGGCAAGAGCTGAGGCGGCTTATCCTTGAAGGGGATCGCCTGAATCTTTTGCGCCTTGCCGCGGACAGGCCGTGGGACAGTTTTGAAACAAAGGTCGGGACGAACGCTTCAGCCCGCGCCCTAATAGACCTTCATGATCTCGTCGATCGTGGTGAGGGCGTCGCCGCCGCAGCGGATCTCGACGCGGGCCGGGTCGATGCCCTTGCTGCGATAGACGATCTTGTTCAGGCCAGCATCCGGGCCCCACTCGACCACATCCAGCATCAGCGTGCCGTTCTCGCTCACGCCCTGGCTCTCGAAGCGCCTCGACAGGCCGTCGGCCTTGACTTCCAGCATCACGACAACCTGGCCGCTCGGCCCGTCGGGGCCGGGCATCATGTCCTTCCAGGCCGACTGGTCGGTGATGGTGAACTCGCAAAGCGGGGTGGCGGGCGTCTCGGCCATGGGGCCTCCCGGAGCGGTGCAGGCGCCAAGCATGGCGGCGGCGAGAAGGGGAAAGGTCAGTTTCATATCCAGTCTCCTACCATGTCTTCGCAAGGGTGAACCAGTAGACACTCGCCGCCTCGGCGCTCTCGACATGGTTGGGCTGGGTCGACAGCGCCGCCGTCAGGCCGGCATTGAAACCGCCCGGCATGCCGAAGCCCCAGCTGGCCTCGTAATTGATTTCGCGCCCGCTGGGCGTCAGCGGGGCGTTGATCATCTCGGAGACGAAGCTGAAATTTTCGTCGAGGCCCGTGACGCCCTGGAAGTTGAGCGTGCCGGTCTCGGCCCGGCGCGGCTGGGCGACGGTAAGCCCCAGCGTGCCGATGGCGGTGATCGTGTCGGCGCCAACCGACCAGCGGCTCGTCCAGACATTCTCGGCGTCGACGCCCGGCAGGTCGACGGCAGCCGCTTCCATGCCGGCCGACAGGCGCAGATTGCGCCAGGGGCGGTAGGCGCCCTCCAGCGCATAGGCGGACAGCTTGGAGCGGTCCTCGCCGCCGAAGCGGCCCTGGATGACGCCGCCCAGCGCCGTGCGCTCGTCGCGAATGGTCGAGATCTGGCCGCGCAGGCCCCAGCGTTCCTCGATGCGCGACAGGCCGACGCCGGAAACCGACAGCTCTTCAGCGTCCGAGGAGAAAACCTCGAATGACATGTCGCCGACATCATGGCTGAAGCGGGCCCAGCCGCCATCGGAAAAGCCGGTGCGCGCGCCGGCTTCGGTGATCAGGCTGACCTGCGGGGCGAGCGATTTCGCGCCATAGCCCCGGCCGAACTCGACCGAACCGCCGGAGAAGCTGTACTCGGCTGTAAATTGCGCCGGCGGAGCCTCGTCATAGGGCACGGCCGGATCGTCGCGGAAGGCTGGCTGGTAGTAGGCGAAGGTGACAGGGCCCTGCCGGAAGGCGCGGTTCTGGCCGGCGGCGGCATCGGCACGATAATCGAAATCGGCAATGCGGGCCGAGCCCTGCGGCATCAGGGCGGCGGCATCGAAGCGGTAGGCGCGGTTATACTTGTCGGTGAAGACCAGTTCCCCGAACGCGCCCGGCTGGCTCGCCCAGTCCCCGAATGCCCCGGAGGCGGGCGCCATGGAAAGCGCGGTCGGCACGGCCTCGCCCTCGATCTGGAAGCTGGTGGTGCCCTGCGGGGCGAAGGCGGCGGCCAGGTTCAGCGTGCCGACGCCGGACACTGCATCGGTGCCGGTGCCGGCCGGCTCCTCGCGGATCGGGTCGGGATCGCTGTCGACATAATCGTCGGCGCTGTCGAGCAGGGCGGCCAGCGCATCCTCGGGTGCCATGTTCGGGAAGAGGTCCAGCATCAGCGCCAGCGCCCCGGAGACGTAGGGCGCGGCGAAGGAGGTGCCGCTGACAAAGTAATAGTCGCCCTCATCGTCGGCATCATTGCAGCCGGAGGTGACATTGGCGCTGCAATCGGGTCGGTCGGGCAGGGCGACATTGTCGTCCGGCCCGGTCGTGACGACCCGTTCGCCGGGGGCGAGGATATAATAGTTCTGCGTGTCGCCGGCGCGGTTGGAGAAGTCCGAAATCTCGCCATTGCGGTCAATCGAGCCGACGGCGACGACGCGGCCGAGCGTTCCGCTGGTACCGGCGATATTGGCTGGTTCGGTGGGCGAGGTGCCCTCGGCCTCAAGCACCGTGCTGGGGTCGTCCTCGTCGGGACCGGCCGGAGCGGCATCGTTGCCGGCGGAGACGACGACAAGCACGCCCGCGCTGGCGGCCCGGCGCACGGCGTTTTCAAGCGTCGGATCGGTATCCGGTTCGCCGCCGAGCGAGAGGTTAATCACCCGGGCGCCCAGACTGACGGCGCGGTCGATGGCCGCTGCGGTGTCGGCATCGCGGAACTTGCAGCCCTCATCCTCGCCGGTTTCCTGGCAGCTGCCGGGCCGGTCGGCGCGGATGGCGAGAATGTCGGCCTCGAAGGCGATGCCGTGCGCGCCGGTGTCGTTCTTCAGCGCGGCCACCACGCCGGCGACCTCCGTGCCGTGCCCGTCGGGGTCGATATCGTCGGGCGCGCGGGTGGCGGCATTGATGTCGAGGGAGGTCGAGAGGATCTGGCCGTCGAGGTCCGGATGGTCGGCGATCACATTGGTATCGATCACAGCGACCGTAATGCCTTCCCCTGTCGCGCCGGCGGCATAGGCCGAGGACGCGCCGATCAGGGGCAGGCCTTCACTCGCATTGTATTCCGGCGTCTCGAAATCTTCCGGATCACCCGCCGGGGGCGGGGGAGGCGGCGGCGGTGGCGGAGGGGGTGGAGGAGGCGGAGGACTGACCGGGGCGTGACTGCTGCCGCCGCCACCACCACTGGCACAGCCGGCCGCGCCGAGCAGTAAGGGGACGGCCAGCGACGCGCTCAAGAGGAGGTGCGAAAGGGGGCGGGGGCGACTGACGGTCATGATGTGGGATCTCTTCTTTTGACCAGATCGCCCATCCGGGCGCGTCTGACTGTGAACGCCATAGCTGTCTTACAGCTTCTTGCAGGGCAAGGCGCCTGAAAATGTTACGCAACCAAGGCTGTGTCAGGTCGCATCCCTTGGCAAGTCACACCGGCGGTGAAGACAGGTAGTATACGCGCTATGGTCATGGCCGGATCAGCAGGATTCGCGGAAAAGACGCGGATTCGGTGTCTGGACAGGCCTTACGGACATTGAATCCGGCGTCCGGGGCCGTCTGAGGGTTACTGCGCCGTTAACGCGGGCTTAACGCGAACCACCCATTCCGTTAACTAGTAGATTGGCCAACGTGCGAAGTGATTCGCGCGGGAGGGATGATATGACGGCTGAACAGGTCCCCATCATTATCGCGGCCGGTGCGCTTGCACTCGGGCTAGCCTTTATTCTCTGGGCGCTCCGGACGTCGGAAGGCGCGCGCGGCGCTGCCAAGCGTTATCGCGAGCGCGCGGGCGAGGCCGAGACCGATCTGGCCGAGCTGAAATCCGTGCTCGGGGCCCATCCGGGCGTCATCCTGGTCTGGCAGGGCGATACGCTGGAGGATGAGGGCGACGCCATCTCACCGCCGGAAATCCATGGCTCGCCCATCGCGCTGGCCGGCCTGTTGCGCTTTACCGATGACGCGGTCTCGGCCGACCCGGCCATGCGCATCATCGAGGGACTTGCCGATCTCGAGGCCCGTGACGGGGCCGGGCAGGACACGACGCTGCGCATCCGCCTGCGTGAGCTGCGCGAGAACGGCCAGCCTTTCTCGCTGACGCTGATCGGCCCGTCCGGGCGTTTCCTGGAAGCCGATGGCCGCACCGCGGGGGCGCGTGCCGTCGTCTGGATCACCGACTCCACCATCAAGGGGCTGGAAGAAAGCTCCGCGCGCGGCAAGCTCGAAGAGGCCCGCCAGGTTATTGCGCGCGACCCGACCGCCTTCCTCGACATGCTCGGCAAGGCGCCGTTCCCGGCCTGGCGCGTCTCGGGTGTCGGGCGCCTGCAATGGGCAAACGCCGCCTATATCGAGGCCGTCGATGGTGGCTCGCTCGACCGCACGCTCGACCGTCAGGTCATGATCGACGACAAGGCCGTCGACCAGATGCGGCGCACCATCTCCGAGGGCAAGGATATCGACGCCACGCGCCATATCGTCGTCGGCGAGGAGCGCCGCGCGATGCGTATCCTGACCTTCCCGCTCTCGGGCGGGGCCGGGGCCATGGCCTTCGACGTCACCGAGGAAGAGGCCGCCCGCGAGGAACTGAACCGCCACGTCAAGGCGCATGACGAGACGCTGAACCACGTCGCCGATGGCGTCGCCATCTTCGGGCCGGACCGCAAGCTCGTCTTCTATAACCGCGCCTTTGCCGCGATGTGGGAGCTCGACGAAGGCTTCCTGCTCGACAGTCCGAGCCATGGCGAACTGCTCGACCGGCTGCGCAGCCACCGCCGCCTGCCGGCGCGGGCCGACTATGCCGAATGGCGCGCCAATGAGCTGTCGCACTATCTCGACATCTCCGGCATCGAGGAAGACAAGTGGTCGCTGCCCGACGGGCGCACGCTGCAGGTCACCCGCCAGCGTCACCCGATGGGCGGGCTGCTGCTGCTGTTCAAGGACATTACCGGCGAGCTCGATCTGCAGACCAAGTTCAATGCGATGATCAAGACGCAGACCTCGACGCTGGACAGCCTGCACGAGGCGGTCGCCGTGTTCGGGGCCGATGGCCGGCTGAAGCTTTCCAACAAGGCGTTCACCACGCTCTGGGGGCTGGACGAGCAGCTGGTGAAGAACACGCCGGACTATGACGTGATCATCGAGGCCTGCATCCCGCTCTTCCACGACCGCGAGACCTGGAGCCAGATCAAGGGCCACATCACCGACCCGTCGGCCAATGCGCGCCAGATGACGACGGGTGAGATGAAGCGCTCCGACGGCACGACGATCACCTATGTCACCCAGCCGCTGCCGGACGGGAACACGCTGATCGCCTTTGCCGACGTCACCGCCCAGCGCGCGGTCGAGGGCGCCCTGCGCGGCCGGGCCGAAGCCTTCGAGGCGGCCGACCGGCTGAAGACGGAATTCGTGCGTAATGTCAGCTACCAGCTGCGTTCGCCGCTGACGACGATCCTCGGCTATGCCGAATTCCTGCAATCGGGCCGGAATGGCGAGCTGAATGAACGCCAGCTCGACAATGTGAACTCGATCCTCACCGCCTCGGACCATCTCAACAAGCTGATCGAGAACATCCTCGACCTCGCCCTGATCGAGGCCGGCCGGATGGATCTCGACCTTGAGGACTTCAAGCTCGCCGAGGTGGTGCAGGAAAGCGTCGACCTCATCGTCGGCAAGGCGACCGACACCCAGATCAGCGTGCATGCCGATATCGAGAAGGGGCTGGGCACCGTGCATGCCGACAAGCGTCGCATCCGGCAGGTGCTGTTCAACCTGCTCTCCAATGCGATGCGCTTTACCGAGCCGGGCGGCGAGATCACCGTTTCGGCGAGCCGCGTCGAGACCATGGCGATCCTGTCGGTCAAGGATAATGGCAAGGGCATCGAGGCCGACCAGCAGGCCTCCAGCTTTGACAGCTTTACCTCGTCCGACCAGCGCGGGGCCGGGCTCGGTCTGGCGCTGGTGAAGAATTTCGTCGACCTGCATGGCGGCAATGTCGGCATCAAGTCGGTCCCCGGCGGCGGCACCGAAGTCGTCGTCTGGCTGCCGGTGACGGCGGTGACCAACAAGCGCACCCCGCTGGAGAATGCGCCGATGGAGGCCAGTGCCTGATTTGGACAGTCCCGCCGGCACAGGCTGACGCGGCGGGAGAAAGCGGAAAAAGCGAGGCCGGGGCTTGAACGCTTCGGCCTTTCCCGCTTCAAGGCATATGTTGAGGGGGCCGGGCGATGTGGTGCATCGTCTGGCCTTCCCCGTATTTGAAGGGACAGAGGAAGGATACACCATGCCGTTTACAGAGCCCCGCCATGACTGGACGCGTGAAGACATTGCCGCGCTTTACGAAGCGCCGCTGGACACGCTGATCGGCAAGGCACTGGCCGTGAAGGCCGAGAACTGGGCCGACGGCAAGGTGCAGAAAAGCCAGCTCCTCTCCATCAAGACCGGCGGCTGCGCGGAGAATTGCGGCTATTGCAGCCAGTCGGCGCACTTCGACACCGATGTGAAGGCCGAGAAGCTGATGCCGCTGGAAGACGTCGTCGCGGCCGCCCGCGAAGCCAAGGCCGGTGGCGCCGACCGCTTCTGCATGGGCGCGGCCTGGCGCAGCCTGAAAGAGCGCGATGTGCCGAAGATCACCGCCATGATCGCCGCGGTGAAGGCCGAGGGCCTGGAAACCTGCGTCACCGCCGGCATGCTGGAGCCGCACCAGGCGCATGCGCTGCGTGAAGCGGGCCTCGACTATTACAATCACAACCTCGACACCTCGCGCGAATATTACAGCACGGTCGTCTCCACACGGACCTATGAGGACCGGCTGGAAACCATCGCGCACTGCCGCGAAGCGGGCATCAATCTCTGCGTCGGCGGCATCCTCGGCATGGGCGAAGGCCGCGAGGACCGCGTCGGCCTGATCCATGAGCTCTCCAAGCTCGATCCGCATCCGGAAAGCATTCCGATCAACATGCTGGTCCCGATCGAGGGCACGCCGCTCGGCAACAGCCCGGAAATCAGCGTGATCGAGATGGCGCGCGCCATCGCCGTCTGCCGTATCGTCTTCCCCAAAAGCTGGGTGCGCCTGTCGGCGGGCCGCGAAGGCATGACCGAGGAAGGCCAGGCGCTGTGCATGCTGGCCGGCGCGAACTCCATCTTTGTCGGCGAGCGGCTGCTGACCACGAACAATCCGGGTGAGACCCGCGACGAGGCGCTGCTCAAGTCGCTCGGCTTCGAGCATGCCTCGCGCGAGGAGACCGCGACGCCGCAAGTGCGCCGTCACACCCTGCTCGGCCAGGCCTGAGAGGGCACGCCATGAGCACGACAATCGAGGCCGTCATCTGGGACTTTGGCGGTGTGCTGACCTCCTCGCCCTTCGAGGCCTTCAACCGGTATGAGGCCGAGAAGGGCCTGCCGGCGGACTTCATCCGTGGGGTGAATGCCCGCAATGGCGACACCAATGCCTGGGCGAAGTTCGAGCAGGCGAAGATCAGCGCCGAGACGTTTGACGAGCTGTTCCGCGAAGAGAGCAAGGCGCTCGGCCATGAAGTGCCGGGCAAGGACGTTCTCGGCCTGCTCTCGGGCATGGTCCGTCCGCGCGTGGTCGATGCGCTGAGGGTGTGCAAGGCCCAGACGAAGGTCGGCTGCATCACCAACAATGCGCCGTATGGCAAGGGCGCCGGGATGACCCCGGATGAAGACCGCGCCGCCGAAGCCGCAAAGGTGTTCGAGCTGTTCGACGAGGTCATCGAAAGCTCCAAGCTGGGCATCCGCAAGCCCGATCCGCGCATCTATGCGCTGATGTGCGAGGCGCTGGATGTCGATCCGAACCGTTGCGTCTATCTCGACGATCTCGGCATCAATCTGAAGCCGGCCCGTGCCATGGGGATGACGACCATCAAGGCGCTCAATGAAGAGCAGCTGCTCAAGGATCTCTCCGAGGCAACGGGATGGGCCATTCCAGCGTGATCCGCACCTTCGCGCTGGCGGCCCTGGCGGTTGGCGGGTTGGCGGCCTGTGAGCGCGAGGCCCCGCGTGACACGGTGCGTCTGCAGGTCGAGGAAGCGCCGGACTATATGCAGCCGGCCGGCGAGGCCGAAACCGAGACGCCGGAGCTGACGGACGCCGCCCGCGACACGATCGAGCAGCTGAGAGCGATCATCAATTCGAACTCGATCTACCGGCTGGCGCGCTTTGCCGGCCAGCAGGAAGGGTTCATCTCCAACTTCGCCGGCGCCTCCCACCGCGACCATTGGGACCTGTTGCGCCGCACCGGTTTCGACCCGGTCCTGCGGCTGAATGATCTGCTGAACCAGCCCTATGGCACAAAGCAGGTCGGCGGTGAGACCTGGTATATCTGGCCGGACCTCGCCGCGCTCGACCGCGATGCGCTGCAGCCCGAGCGGCTGAATTTCAGGCAGCGGGCCCGGCTGGAGGAACTCGTCGGCGACAGCGGCATTGCTGAGATACGGGCCGGGAGCGGTTATCCCGGCGTTCGCACCGCCATCGCCGAAGACGGCCGGTGGCTCTACTATGTGCACGAAAGCGAAAATGAGGAATAGATATGGCCGAGACGCTCGACCTTGATACCGCCCTTGGCAAGCTGGATGGCTGGTCGAAGTCGAAGGATGGCAAGCAGGCCATCAACAAGACATTCAAGTTCGCCGATTTTTCCACCGCCTTCGGCTTCATGAGCGCGATGGCGACCCAGGCCGAGAAGGCCGATCACCATCCCGAATGGTTCAACGTCTACAACACGGTCGACGTGACGCTGACGACCCATGATGCCGGCGGCGTGACCGACAAGGATATCGCGCTGGCCAAGAAGATGGACACGCTGGCCGGCAAGCTCGGCTAGAGCTGGCGATCAGGCACTCATCCGCTGCAGGAGGGTGTCGATTTCTTCCAGCGTCTCTTCATCCTGCGCGTGCGCGAGGTCGGCCCTGTCCTGCGAGGAGGCTGACAGGCAGCGTGTGAGCACGGTGAGAAGCTGGCGCTCGTCGATGGGCTTGGAGACATAATCGGCCATGCCGAGGGCGAGATACCGCTCGCGGTCGCCGGCCATGGCGTCTGCCGTCAGCGCGACGACGGGCACATCGGCCCAGGCCGCGTCGCTGGCACGGATATGTTCCAGCGTTTCCGGGCCGTCCATTTCCGGCATGTGAATGTCGAGCAGGACAATGTCGACGGCGTGCTTGGCGAGCATGTCGAGCGCTTGCAGGCCGCCACTGGCTTCAAGCACATGCAGGCCCAGCGGCTCCACGAAAAGACGCGCCACGCGGCGATTGATGCGGTTGTCGTCGACGACGAGGGCGGTCTTGCCGCGCAGGCCGATGACCCGGCTTTCCGGTTCCATCTGGACGAGCTTCGGCGCGAATTCGGCCGGCTCCGGGTCGACCTCGACCGGGCGAACGCGGCCGGTTTCAACCGTCAGCGTGAAGATCGAGCCCTTTCCGGGTTTTGAGACCACATTCACATCGCCATTCATCATGCGGGCGAGCTTGCGGGTAATGGCAAGGCCAAGGCCTGTGCCGCCATAGCTGCGCGAGGTGGAGTGGTCGGCCTGGTGGAAGTTCTGGAACAGCTTCTCCACCTGGTCCTCGCTCATGCCGATGCCGGTATCGGAGACATGGATCTTCAGCCGGATGCGGTCGGGCGTGCTGCCTTCTTCCGAAGTCGCGGCGACGATCACGCCGCCCTCGGTCGTGAATTTCAGGGCATTCGAGATGAGATTGTCGATACACTGGCGCAGGCGCACCGGGTCGAAGTGCATCACCGAGGGGATGTTCTTGTCGGCGATCACCCGCAGGCTCAGGCCCTTTTCCTCGGCCTTTGTGCGATAGAGACGCTCGGTGCGCTTCAGCTTATGGCGGAAATCATCCGCGATGGGCGCGATTTCCAGCTTGCCGGCCTCGATCTTGGAGAGGTCGAGAATGTCGTTCAGCAGCGTCATCAGCGACTTCGAGCAGTCGAGAATGGCATCGACCATTTCGCGCTCTTCGGCCTGAAGGTCGCGGTGGCCAAGCGCCTGGGCCATGCCGAGAATGCCGTTGAGCGGGGTGCGGATTTCGTGGCTCATCGAGGCGAGGAATTCCGACTTCGCCTCGCTCGCCGCCAGAGCTTCGCGCTTGGCATGGCGCAGTTCGCGCTCGCGCTCATGGGCGTCGGTGATGTCGGAGCTGATGCAGAGCACTGTGCCGTCCGGCAGCTGCGAGAAGGTGGCCTTGACGTGCGTGCCGCCCAGGGTCCGGACATCGACCGTCTTGAACCGGCGGATCGTGGCGCAAAGCGCGTTGGAATAAGCTTCCAGATCGAAATCCGTCACATCGCCCGAAATGGTGCGGATGCTGTTGAGCATGGCGCTCTCGAGCTCTTCGCCCTTTTCAAGCCGGCCATAGAATTCCGGAAAATGCTCGCGCGCGGTCTCGTTGACATAAAGGAGGCTGAAATCCGACGCATGCAGCGCGAATCCGTTATCGATGCGCGACAGGGCGTCCAGCATCTGGTCCAGTGTCAGCGGAATGTCCTTGTGATCCGACACGTAGCCTCCCTCATTTTTCTCCGCGGCTTGCTTAACGCACTATGGTTTAGATTTCCTTCACGGGGCGCGATGGCGGGCTTGCCGTGCGATGTGGCTTGACGCTTCCCGGCGAAGCTGGAACTGAAGCGTTTACGGACAAAAAGACGACAAGGGAGGAGATGGCATGGGCCGTGTTTCAGGAAAGATGGCACTGGTTACCGGCGGGGCGCAGGGGCTGGGCGAAGCGACGGCCCGGATGCTGGCGCGCGAGGGCGCGAAAGTCTCGGTGACCGACATCAATGGCGAGGGTGCCAGCAAGGTCGCTGCCGCGATCAATTCGGAGTTTGGAGAGGGCACCGCCTTTGCCTGGCAGCATGACGTCACCGATGCCGACCGCTGGAAGGCCGTGCTTCAGGAAGCCCATGATGCGATGGGCGGGCTGAACATACTGGTCAACAATGCCGGCATCGGCTCGCACGGCACCATCGAGAACGAGTCGTATGAAATGTTCCGGAAGGTGCAGGCGGTCGATGTCGATTCCATCTTCCATGGCTGCCAGCACGCCATTCCGCTGATGCGCGCCCACGGACTTGGCTCGATCGTCAACATTTCGTCCATCGCCGGCATCATCGCGAGCGGGAACTATATCGCCTACAACACGGCCAAGGCGGCGGTGCGCCACATGTCGAAATCCATCGCGCTGCACTGTGCGAAGACGGGTGGGCAGATCCGCTGCAACTCGGTCCATCCGGTCTTCATCAACACGCCTATCCTCGACAGCACCAAAGAGATGTTCGGGGAGGAAGAGGCGCTCGCCAAGCTCGGCCGGCAGATCCCGCTTGGGCGTGTCGGCGACCCGGACGATATCGCCTATGCCGTGCTTTATCTCGCTTCCGACGAAAGCAAGCTGGTGACTGGCATCGAGCTCAAGGTCGATGGCGGCATTTCGGCGATGTGATCAGGCCGGCAGGGCGTCGCCCAGCTTGTCCTGACGCGCCAGCCGCTTCTGGTGGCGCGCCCGCATGATCGGCGCGACCTTCCAGGCAAGCGGGGCCGCCAGCGCGGCGCTGAGCACGACCACGGCCGGGATGGCGATCGCGGCATGGGCTGCCAGCGGTGTCACGAGCACGGCGAGCAGGCCGAAACCGAACAGCACGCCCTGGGCCATGCCGTAAATTAACAGGGTAATTGCGAGGCGATTGGACATTTCCTTGCTCCAGATCTTGCCAGAGAGATACCGGATTAACCGTTTCGCCGGCCTCCTTGTTCCCGCTTGAGGGCCAAGATTCCGATTGCGCGGGCCCAAATGTTCGCATAATGTTCCTGCCGTCCAGACAAGGAGGACGGGACATGATCGGCTATGTGACACTGGGAACGAAGGACCTTGAGAAAGGCGCGAAATTCTATGACGCGGTCTGCGGCGCGCTGGGCGTCGGGCGGATGATGGAATTCGACGAGTTCATCGCCTGGGGCGAGCAGGGCGGCGGCGCGGGCATCGGCCTGACCAAGCCCTTCGACGGCAAG
Organism: Henriciella aquimarina; assembly: GCF_002088975.1. GTDB lineage: Bacteria > Pseudomonadota > Alphaproteobacteria > Caulobacterales > Hyphomonadaceae > Henriciella > Henriciella aquimarina. The sequence goes on along the minus strand of NZ_NCST01000039.1, from coordinate 17,635 downwards.
CCGGCGAGCGTCGGAAACGGCGTTATGGTCGCGCTTGAGGCGAAAGACGAGGCGCAGGTCCAGAAGGTCTATGAGACAGCGCTCGCCAATGGCGGCACCGATGAAGGCGCGCCGGGCCCGCGCGGCGATGACGGGTTCTATGCCGCCTATTTCCGCGATCCGGATGGCAACAAGCTCAATGCCTTCACCATGGTCCAGCCCGGCTAGCCGGGCTCGTTGCCGCGTGCATTGCGGTAGAGCCGGTAGGCAAAGAGGCTCGCCATCATGGCCGCGCTGATGACGAGCGGCAGGCGGTGCTCGACAGAGTAGAGCGTCGCGCCCAGCAGCGGGCCGAAGACGAAGCCTGAGGGCGGGGCGGCCGAGAGCAGGGCGGCGGCGCTGCCCTGTTCGTGGCGCTCCACAGACAGGCTGCCGAGCGCATTGGCGGCAGGCACGGCGAGCGCCGAGCCGGTCCCGACCAGGGCAAAGGCGATGCAGACGGCCGGGAAAGGCGTGAAGGCGGCGGCAGAGACATAGCCGGTCATGATGCAGAGCAGCCCGACCGGCAGGATGCGTTTCGGGTCCGGCCGGAAGGGCTGGACATAGCCGAACTGCACGGTGATCAGGGCCACCGACATGCAGGCGAACGCGATCCCCGTCGCCTGCACGCTGTCGGCCTTGGCGAGGCCGTAGCGGTCCTCGATCAGCCAGGCGAGGGTCTGCTGGATGGCGCCGACGGCGACGAAATAGCTGAACAGGAAGACGAGGTGCGGCAGGACGCGAGGATCGCGCATGCGCAAGGGTTCCGGACGGGAGGTCGACCGGTTGCCGCGCGAGGGCGGCAGGGCAAAGCCGATCACCACCGCAGCGATCACACAGAAGGTGATCGAGCCCCAGATCGGGGCGAGCGCCCCCAGTTCGGCCAGCACGCTCGCCCCGGCGGGCCCGAGAATGGAGCCGAGGCCAACGGCTGCGCCAAGCATGCCGAGATTGCCCGCGCGGGTTTCCGTCGTGCTGGCATCCGTCAGCGCCGCCATCGACGCCGGCTGCAGGCCAGGCGAGAGAAAGCCGAAGATGAGCCGGGTAAAGACCAGCAGGAAGAAGGTCGACAGCCCCGTCACCAGCCCGGCCAGGGCCGCTTCCAGCGCGAACACGAAGAGCGCGGTCGTGCCGGCCATGGCGAGCAATGAAAACACCATGACCCGCTTGCGGCCGAACCGGTCGGCGAGGCGGCCCCATTGCGGGATCATCAGGGCATAGACGGCCGCCGACAGCGTCAGGATGCCGGCGACCTGGACTTCGCTCAGCCCGGCTTCGCGTGCGAGGGGGGCGACGACCACGAAATTGACGGTCATGCCTGCGCCCAGCGCGACACTGCCGAGGGCGATGGTGAGCTTCTGCAGGCCCGAAAGCGGCCTGAGCGGCATCTCCGTGTCCATCGCTGGTGCCGTCATCTGACACTCCTCCCGATGCCACAGTGGCGCGCGCCGTCGCAGGCAGCAAGCCGGGCGTCGGGGAAGGGGGCGGCAAAAGCCGGTCAGAGCGCTGCTTTCCGCCGCGTGGCCCCTCGCTACGTCATCCGTAACTCCCCGTATTTGGCATGGCCCCGCGCATGGCAGACTGCTGGCCTTCCGGATGCCAAGAGGCCGAGATGGACGGCAATTTTCCTGTGAGCCCCGATGCACGCCAGCGCGTACGCGACGATGGCGTGAGCCAGACGTTCCGCGAGGCGGTGAACGGCTTCCTCGCCGACGCGCTGACCGACGCGCTGCGTCAGGCCGGGCGCGAGACGGTGGGGCTGAAATCGCCGCGCTGGGCCAGCAAGCTCTGGCAGGAGAAACTTCACGCGCGCGGCTGGGCGGCGCCCTCCTGGCCGGTCGAGCATGGCGGCACCGGCTGGAGCGCGGCCGAGCAGCTCTATTTCGAGACCGCGTGTGCCGATCAGGATGCGCCCATCGTGTATAGCTCCGGCATCCGCACCATCGGCCCGCTCATCATGGCGATGGGGCGCGAAGACCAGAAACAGGCCTATCTGCCGGCCATCCTGACCGGCGCGCATGAATGGTGTCAGGGCTATTCCGAACCGCAGGCCGGCTCCGACCTGACCGCCCTGCAGCTGCGCGCCGAGCGCGATGGTGACGACTTCGTCCTCAATGGAAGCAAGATCTGGACGAGCCTCACCAATGACGCCACCCATATGTTCCTGCTGGCCCGCTGCGACCCGGCCGCGAGCGGCAAGGACGGGCTTGTCTTCCTGCTGGTCGAGATGGACCGGCCGGGCATCGAGGTCCGCCCGATCCGCTTCATCGACGGCACCTGCGAGACCTGCCAGGTCTTCTTCACCGATGTGCGCACCCCGGCCAGCGACCGGATTGGCGAGATCGGCGATGGCTGGACGGCGGCGCGCACGCTGATGACGATTGCCCGCTCGAACAATACCACACCCGGCCGCCTGCGCCGGGCGCTGCGGGCGGCCAAACACTCCCTCGGGGCGGACGGCGCCGACCCGGCCCTTGCGGCACGGCTGGCCGCGCTGGAGATGCGGCTCGACACCTTCGAAGCGCTCTCGGCGCGAAAGGCGAGCGAGGCCCAGGGGGCGGTGACGCCGCTGACGGCGTCGATGCTGAAAGTGCTCGCGACCGAACTGCAACAGGCGATCAACGCGGCCGCGCTCGATGGCGGGCCCGGGGCGCCACTGGCTCTGCCGCGCTATCTCGCCAACCGTGCGGCCACCATCTATTCCGGCACCAGCGAAATCCACCGCAACACCATGGCGCGCCTTATCGGCTGCGCATGAGGCTTGGGCCCCGGCGGGCAATTGACGCGGCCGGGGGACTGGCGTTCTAATCGCACTTCACCAAGCCCGTATTCATGCGGAAAGGGAGGGCAGGATTGAGACGCAAGGCCGTGCTGTCCCGCCGCCCGCTCGGCCTGTACATGCTGCCGCTTTTCCTGGGGCTGGTGTTCTTCGCGGTCTCGCTGACGCCCTCGCTCATTCCCCGGACCTGGCTGGTCCAGGGCATTCTTGGCGGCTTCCTGATGGCGCTCGGCTACATGCTGGGCCGGTTCGCGCTGGTCGTCTGGTGGGTTACGGAACTGCCCGTTCTGAGCGGCCGGCTTGCACGGATCGGCCATGCAATCATCGCGGTGCCGGTCAGCCTCCTCGTCATCGTCTGCCTTGCCCAGGTGCGCGGCTGGCAGAACGGCATTCGCGAACGGATGGGCATGGAGCTGCTGGACACCGCCCACGGCCTGCGGATCGTCCTGCTCGCCGTGATCGTCTTCGCCGTGCTGGTCCTGCTCGGCACCGGCCTGCGCATCCTGTTCGATCTCCTGCGAAACCGGCTCGATCGCTACATGCCGCGCCGGACGGCCAATATTGCGGGTCTGATCCTGCTGGTCGCCGTGCTCTTCATCGTCACCATGGACGGCATCGTCGACCGGGCGATTTCCGGATTCGACCGTTCCTACACCATGGCCCAGCAACTGTTCGACATGGCCCCCGCAGCCCCGGCCGGCACGCGGGTTACCGGCGGGGAGGGCTCACTGATCGACTGGCGCGCGCTGGGCAAGCCCGGCCGGGATTTCGTCACCGGCGGGCCGGATGCAGACGATATCTCCGCCTTTACCGGGCGCCCTGCGCAGGACCCGGTCCGCGTCTATGTCGGGCTGGCAGAGGCCGACACACCCGAGGAGCGCGCGGAGATCGCCCTGGCGGAACTCAAGCGTCTCGGCGGGTTTGACCGGGAGGTGCTGATCGTCGCGCTGCCGACCGGCACCGGCTGGCTCGATCCGGGCGCGATCGAGACGGTGGAGTACATGCATGGCGGCGACATTGCGACGGTGGCGGCGCAATACTCCTACCTGCAATCCCCGCTGGCCCTGATGCTTGAGTCGCATGTCGGGCTCGACCAGGCCCGCACGCTGATCGGGACGATCCACGCTTACTGGCGCACCCTGCCGGAAGAGACGCGCCCGCGCCTCTATATGCACGGGCTCAGTCTCGGCGCCTGGGCCTCAATGTACGGGACGGGGCTTTACGAGCTTCTCGACGAGCCGATCGATGGCGCGCTGTGGGCCGGGCCGCCTTTCCCGTCGCAGGTGTGGCGCGGGATTACCGCGCAGCGCAATGAGGACAGCCCCTATGTCCTGCCGGAACTCGGCAATGGCCGGGTCGTGCGCTTTGCCTCCCATTACAAGGGGGCGACGGGCGATGAGGGCTGGGGGCAGACGCGGATCGTGTTTCTGCAATATTCCAGCGATCCGATCGTCTTCTACGAGCCGACCTCCCTGTTCCGGGCGCCGCAATGGATGCGCGAGCCGCCGGCGCCCGACGTCTCGCCGGACCTGCGCTTTGTGCCGATCGTGACGCAGTTCCAGCTCGCGGTGGACCTGGCGCTGGCGACCACGGCCCCATCCGGGCATGGCCACACCTATTACGCGCCCGACTATGTCCAGCCCTGGGCGGCGGTGACGGCGCCCGAGCCCTGGACGCCAGCCGAGACAAGGCGGCTGATGGCCTATTGCGACAACGGATTCCAGAAAGGGTGCGGGGACCGGTACGGACCGGAAGAAGACGAGCCCTGAGCACGATTCATGGCGCGGAGCGGCGAGACGGAATCGAAGTATGAAAGCCCCTGCCGGGGCATTCAAATCCTAAAATCGACCCACTGGATCGATTTTTTTCACGAAGCGAACCGGGATTTGAATGGTGGAGCCAGGCGGAATCGAACCGCCGACCTCGTCATTGCGAACGACGCGCTCTCCCAACTGAGCTATGGCCCCGATGTCACTCGGACGGCGCTTATCTGAGAAGCTGGCGCGGGCAAGTCAAGCGCTCTGTTGCGTCGGGCTGTCACTGCCTTGTGACATGCGCGAATTGCCGCCCCATATTGCGGAGGCTTGGCGAATTGGCCTAGTCAGGCCGTTGAAAGCAATGGAGAGACACTTTGCGCGCCCTTCTCGATATCGTCATGATCATCCTCCAACTCGGCATCTGGGTGCTGATTATCCAGGCCATCCTGTCCTGGCTGATCGCCTTCAATGTCGTGAACACACGCAACCAGTTCGTCGCCTCCGTGTGGAATTTCCTCTACCAGATCACCGAGCCCCTGTGCCGGCCGATCCGCAATGCCTTGCCGCGCATGAGCGGGATCGACCTGTCGCCGCTCGTGCTGATCCTGATCATCATTTTCCTGCAGCGGGTGATCGCCTATTACGTCTATCCGAACGTGGTCTGACGAGGGGCTCATGCGCCTGACTGTCCGGGTGACGCCAAACGCTTCGGCCGATGCGATCCTGGGCCGGATGGTGGACGATGCCGGCCGCGAGTTCCTGAAGGTGAAGGTCCGCGCCGTACCCGAGGGCGGCAAGGCCAACCGGGCGGTCGAGAAGCTGCTGGCGAAACGCCTGAAGCTTGCGAAATCTGCGGTCCGGGTGGTGACCGGCGAGACGAGCCGGATTAAGGGCGTGGACATTGAAGACCCTTCGGGCGCCGCCGAGCGCCTGATCAGCGAATGGATGAGCGCGGATGGCTGAACGCATCGATGGCAAACAGGTCGCAGCACAGGTACGGGCAAAGGTGGCAGAGGCCGTTTCCGGCCTGCCGGGCAAGCCGGCGCTGGCCGTCGTCCTCGTCGGGGAAGATCCGGCCAGCCAGGTCTATGTCCGCAACAAGGTGAAGCAGACCGAAGAGACGGGCATGCGCTCGCTGCATTACCACCTGCCCGCCGATGCGGCCCAGGCCGAGGTGGAAGACCTGATCTCGCGGCTGAATGCCGATCCGGATGTCGACGGGATCCTCCTGCAGCTGCCCTTGCCGGACGGGCTCGACGAGCAGCGTGCCATCGAATGCATCAACCCGGCCAAGGATGTCGACGGGCTGACCGAGGCGAGTGCCGGGCGACTGGTGCTGGGCAAGCCGGGGCTTCGGCCCTGCACGCCGACCGGCTGCGTCATCCTCGCGAAAAGCGCGCTGGGCGAGGACCTGTCGGGCAGGAATGTCGTCGTGATCGGCCGCTCCATCCTGGTCGGAAAGCCGGCGGCTCTGCTCTTCCTGGCCGAGAACTGCACCGTCACCATCGCGCATTCGCGCACGAAGGATCTCGAGGCGCTCTGCCGGACCGCCGACATTCTCGTGCCGGCTGTTGGCCGCGCGAAAATGGTCAAGGGCGACTGGGTGAAGCCGGGCGCGGTGGTTATCGATGTCGGCATCAACCGTATCGATGCGCCGGAACGCGGCGAGGGCAAGACGCGGCTTGTCGGCGATGCCGACTTTGCCGAGTGCGAGCCCGTGGCCGGGCATATCACGCCGGTGCCGGGCGGGGTCGGCCCGATGACGATTGCCTGCCTGTTGCGCAACACGGTGATCGCGGCGTGCTACCGCCGTGGCTGGGAGCTGCCGAAAGGCTTCTGAGCGCTCCCTTGTGTGCCCCCATGAGAACCCGCCGCCCGTCTCGTGCGTTGGGGCAGGGGTTACAGGGAGCTGATCATGGAAAAGCCGCGTACGTTTCTCGGATGGGCCGGGTTCGTCTTTCTCCTGACGGTCCTGGCTGTCATCGTCATGGTGGCCGCCAGCATCGCCTTTATCTTCGTCGTGGCCGTGGCGATTGCCGGCGGCGTGATCACGCTCTTGCTGCTGCTGGCGAAACGCGGCGGCGACTAGACCGTCAGGCTTCGGCGGGCTTGGCGACGAAAATGATCGTGACCGCCAGCAGGCAGGCCGCGCCATAAAGCCCGGCCTTGGCCCAGGCGCCACGCTGGGCCGCCGCGCTGGAGGCGAGGAAGGCCTGCAGGGCGTAATAGGCGACAAAGGCGCGCGAGGCCCAGGTGATGATCTCGAAGATGTGGAAGCCCCAGGTCATCACGATGGCGACGGCCGCCGTCAGCAGATAGGCGGCCTTGACCGGCACCCGCCGGCGCGAGGCTTCGGCGATCAGGCCGCCGGCGCCATTCGTGTCGGCAATCGCGGCGGAGGATTGCGAGGCGAGCGCGGCGGCGATGAGCAGAGGCGTCACCGCGATGCTGAGCGGGGCGAGCATGTCGATGATGGCCGTTTCGGCGCCTTCGCCTTTCACCTCGCCGGTGAAATAGGGCAGGAACAGCGTGATGAAGACGACATAGATGCCCATCGCGATCCATTGTGCGCGCCGCATGGTGCGCACCCGCATCTCCGCATCGTATTTGCCCCCGAGATAGCGCGACGTCTCGAAGCCCTGCACCAGCACGACAAGACCGAGAATGGTGCGGATCTCGTCCCAGCCGCGCTGGGCGGCGAATTCGTGCTGGGGAAAGCTCTCGCCGGACAGCCAGGTGGCGGCGGCGGCGAGCGCCATGGTGACGAGCAGGCCGCCAATGACCGACAGCTTCAGCCCGACCGTGCCGACTTCAAGGCTTTCCAGCGCGCCGAGCCCGCCAAACGCGCCGGTGGCCCCGATGGCCGCAATCGCGCTGGTCGCCACGATACGGATGATGAACGGGTCGGTGATGTCGCCAAGGCGCAGGCCGAAGGCGGCGAAGAGGTTGAGATAATAGGCGACCGAGATGAAATAGGCGCCGGCCAGCACCAGGCCGGCGGCCTCGTTGACGAAGCCCTGGAGCGGTGTGCGCTGGGCATCCTCGATGTGCAGGATATTCTCGCGCACAGCCGCGCCGAAGAGATAGGCCAGCCCGCACAGCCCCAGCATGGCGAGCCAGGCCATGGTGCCGGCGGCGTCATAGAGGATCGGGCCGGCGATCAGGAAGCCCGAGCCGACAATCGAGGCCAGCGGTGTCACCGTGGCGCGCCAGAAGTTCGAGCCCAGCATTCGCGGGCGGAAGAAATAAACCGCGAAAGCAATCGACGCGGCGATCAGGACAAGTGTGGTCGGCATGGGATGGCCCTGCGGCTGGGCGGAGGAGGCTTGCCAGTAGCAAGCCGGCCTGTTGGCGTCAAAGCGGCATGAGCGCCGCAGGCGGCGGGCTCGACTTGGCGGGGCAGGTGTCGCAGACAGGCGGCATGAGCCAGCCCATCACCCCGCCGCAGACCGATCTGTTCGCCCGGCTCTGGCAGGCCCAGGCCGGCGACTGCGCGCTTTGCGGCAAGGCCATGCCGCGCTCACGTTTCGAGGTCGCCCATGCCGCGATCTGGAAGAAGGAGCGCCCGACTTTCGACCATATTATTCCGCGCGCGGCTGGCGGCCCGGACCGGGCCGAGAATCTCCAACTCGCTCATGCGCGCTGTAACAAGCGCAAGGGAAAGGCTCAGACAGGCTCGCTCGGCCGCGTCAGGACATAGGCCATGCCGACGGCGATCAGGCCGAGCGCGACGGCGATCCAGGTCCAGCGGCCCCAGAGAAGCGCGGTGCTGATCGCGGCGGCGAGGCTCATGCCTGCAATCGCCCCGGTCTTGGAGGCGCGCGACAGCGTGCCCTGTTCGACAAAGTCGCGGATGGGCGGGCCCAGCTTCGGGCGGGCATAGATCCAGTCGCGCATGGCCGGGCTGGAGCGGGTAAAGGCGAGCGCGGCGATGATCCAGAAGATGGTCGTCGGCCAGACGGGCAGGAATATCCCGATGGCCCCGAGCGCAAGGAACAGGAAGCCGAGCAGTCTAGCGATCATCAAAGCCCGGCCCTCTCAGGTCTGTGCGTGGCGGCAGGTTGTTGCGAATGGTTCTCGCATAAAAGAGGCGGGCGGACCATCCGGCAAATACCGGAGGTCTCCGCCCGCCAGTCAACGGGCCTCCCGGGCCCTGTCGGGATTATTCCGCGGCTTGCGGGGTGTTCTCGGTCACAGGCGCCGCGTTCGGTTTGTAGCCGCCCTCGGCGCGGACCTTTTCCCAGGCCTTGCGCACGCCGGCCTCATAGTCGGGGTGAACCTTCTTGAACTCGGCCAGCTGGCGCTCGCAGATATAGTCTGGCACATCGCCCCACGTCCCGGCGATGTTCATGAAAAGCCGTTCTTTCTCGTCGTCCTCGAGGACCTTCTCGAAGAGGGTGCGAACCTGGCTGTAATCGTCATGGCCTTCGCGGTGATTGTACCGGTCGGCATCGCCGGAAACCTTGAGCGGCGGTTCCTGTGCTGAAGGCACCTCGGTCGGGCCGTTCATGGAGTTCGGCTCGTAATAGGCGTTCGGATCGCCTGTCTTGATGCCGCCATAGACGTTCATCTCGCCATCCATGTGATAGTGATGGACCGGGCATTTCGGGCGGTTGACCGGGATCTGCTCATAATGCGTGCCCAGGCGGTAGCGGTGGGCGTCGGCATAGGCGAAGATGCGCGCCTGCAGCATCTTGTCCGGCGACCAGGAGATGCCCGGCACGGTATTCGAGGGCGAGAAGGCTGCGTTCTCGATCTCGGCGAAATAGTTTTCCGGGTTCCGGTTGAGTTCGAAATAGCCGACCTCGATGGGCGGGAAATCGGCATGCGGCCAGACCTTGGTGAGGTCGAACGGGTTGAAGTCGCACTTATAGGCGTCTTCCTCGCTCATCACCTGGATCTGGAAGCTCCAGCGCGGGAATTTCCCGTCCTCGATGGAATTGTACAGCCGTTCCTGATAGCCCTCGCGGGTCTTGCCGGTGACCTGTTCGGCCTCGTCATTGGTGTAATGTTCGTGGCCTTGCTGGGTCTTGAAGTGGAACTTCACCCAGAAGCGCTCGCCGGCATCATTCCAGAGCGAGAAGGTGTGCGAGCCATAGCCGTTCATGTGCATCGGGCTGACCGGCAGGCCCCGGTCCGACATCAGGATGGTGACCTGGTGCAGGCTTTCCGGCGAGAGCGACCAGAAATCCCACATCGCCGTCGGGGAGCGCATATTCGTCTTGGGATGGCGTTTCTGGGTGTGGATGAAGTCGGGGAACTTGTACGGGTCGCGCACGAAGAAGACCGGCGTGTTGTTGCCGACCATGTCCCAGTTGCCTTCCTCGGTGTAGAATTTCAGGGCGAAGCCGCGCACGTCACGCTCATGATCGGCGGCGCCGCGCTCACCGGCGACGGTCGAGAAGCGGGCAATCATCGGCGTTTTCGCGCCGGGCTGCAGGCATTTCGCCCTGGTGTATTTCGAGATGTCTCCGGTGATGACCAGCTCGCCATGCGCGCCCCAGCCCTTGGCGTGAACGGTGCGTTCCGGAATGCGCTCGCGGTTCTGGTGGGCGAGCTTTTCCAGCAGCTGGTAGTCCTGCATCAGGAGCGGCCCGCGCTCGCCGGCCGTGATCGAGTCCTGATTGTTCGGCCAGGGCGCCCCGGCGGTTGTGGTGAACGTCTTGCTCTTGTCGGCCATGGGGCATCTCCTTTGCTGGGTGAACAGGTCCAACGAAAGGGAGGCATCATGTTTCCATTGATAATGGAGGCAGAGCTATAGTCTCGTTCAATGAGACGCGAGCGCCTCACCGGCGGCAGCCGCGCTCGCCCAGGCCCACTGGAAATTGTAGCCGCCGAGCCAGCCGGTCACATCCACGCATTCGCCGATGAAATAGAGCCCGGGCACGGTCTTGCTCTCCAGGCTGCGCGAGGAAAGCCCGTCGGTGGAGATGCCGCCAGCGGTGACTTCGGCGGTGCGCCAGCCCTCGGTCCCGGCGGGCGTGATCCGCCATTTCTTGAGCGTGATGGCGAGCTGGTCGGTCTCGGCCCTGGAGAGATTGGCCAGCTGTTTCTCGCCCGGCACGCCCGGCCAGCCGGCGATTTCGGCGGCCAGCCGGTCGGGGTAGTGGCCCGACAGCCAGGTCGACAGGCGCTGCTTCGGGCTGTTGGCCTTGGCCTCGTTCAGCGCGTCGACCACCGACCAGCCGGGGGCAAGATCGATGGAGAGGGCTTCGGTCTCGCGCCAGTAGGAGGAGACCTGCAGCATGGCCGGGCCGGATAGCCCGCGATGGGTAAACAGCATCGCCTCGTGAAAGTCCGGCCCGCGGGCGGCCTGCGCATCGACCGGGCAGGCCACACCGGAGAGCCCGGAGAAGGTGTCTTTCAAAGCGCCGGTAAAGGTGAAGGGCACAAGCGCCGGGCGGGTCGACACGATGTCATGGCCGAACTGGCGGGCAAGGTCATAGGCGAGCCCCGAGGCCCCCATCTTCGGAATGGAAAGCCCGCCCGTGGCAACGACGAGGTTGTCGGCGATGAGCGCGCCCCCGCTCGTCTCGACATGGAAGCGCCCGTCGGCGTGGCGTACCTCGGAGAGACTGGTCGACAGGCGCAGCGTGCCGTTCACGGCATCGAGTTCGTCCAGCAGCATCTGGATGATGGCGCCGCTCCTCTGGTCGCAAAAGAGCTGGCCCAGCGTCTTCTCATGCCAGGTCAGGCCGTGGCGGGCGACGAGGTCGCAGAAATCCCAGGGCGTGTAGCGCGCGAGCGCCGACTTGGCGAAATGCGGGTTTTCGGAAAGGAAGTTCGCAGGCGTGGTGTGGATATTGGTGAAGTTGCACCGCCCGCCGCCGGAGATGCGCACTTTCTCGGCCGGTTTGGCGGCATGGTCGATGACGCACACGGATTGTCCGTGCGCGCCCGCCCGTGCGGCGCAGAAAAGCCCGGCGGCACCGGCGCCTAAAACTATGGTTTCAAACCGTTCGGCCAGAATGAAAATTCCTTAAAAAGTCCAATTCCCGCCCTGTTGGCGGCACAGCAACTTCCTGTAAAGGTATTCGCTCACACAGGGAGGATTCGGACGATGACCGGGCGCACTATTCGGGCAAGGGGCCTAATTCTCGCAGGACTGTTCATGGCCCTTGCCGCGTGCGGCGGTGGCGACGAACCCCCAACAGCTGTTCCGGAAGACGCCGGCGGCCAGGTCGTCGAACGTTCCCCGGCCGATCAGCGGGCCGCCGAGCGGCGCGAAGAGCAGCGCCAGAAGCTCGCCGCGCAGGAAGAAAATGAGTTCACCTATTTCCGCTATGCCCCGGATACGAGCGGCAACCAGCCGCGCGCCTGCCTGGTCTTCTCCCAGCCGCTCGACCCGGATGTCGACTATTCCACCTATATCCGCATGCAGCCGGCCGTGCGCCCGGCCTATAGCGTCGAGGGCCGCGAGCTCTGCCTGGAAGGGCTCGACTTCGCGCAGAGCTATACCGCGACCATTCTGGAAGGCCTGCCGGGCGCCGACGGGCGCGAGATCGAACGCGAGGAAGACGTCCAGATCAGCTTCGAGGACCGCCCGCCCTATGTCGGCTTCAAGGGCGCCGGGGTGATCCTGCCGCGCGACGATGCCGACGGCCTGCCCATCGAGACGGTGAATGTCGAGGAGGTGAAGGTCACGGTCTACCGCGTGAATGATCGCGCGCTTGCCTTCAAGAAGATCAGCCAGGGCCAGGAAGCTCCGCAGGGGCGCTATTCCTACCTCTACGGCGAAGACGACCCGCGCGATGTCTCCAGCGAGGTCTGGTCCGGCACGATGGAGATCGACAATGTCACCAATGCGCCGGTGACGACGGTCTTTCCGCTGCCCGATGTCATCGGCGAGCTGAAGCCCGGCTCCTATTTCGTCGAGCTGCAGGACGCCAAGGACATCAACCGCTATGACGGCCCGGCCGCGTCTGCGCGCCGCTGGATCATGCTGACCAATCTGGCGCTGACGGCCTATCGCGGCGAGGAGGGTCTCGATGTGACCCTGCGCTCGCTGCAGGATGGCGAGGTCCTGCCGAATACGCGCGTCCAGCTGATCGCTTTCAACAACGAGATCCTCGGCCAGAGCGAGACCAATGATGAGGGCCGCGTGCGTTTTGCCGCGCCGCTGCTCAATGGCGAGGGCAATATGGCCCCGCGCATGGTCATGGCCTTCGGCGCGAAAGGCGATCTGGCCGTCCTCGACCTGACGCGCGCGCCGGTCGACCTGTCGGAAGAACACACAGGCGGGCGGCGGACGCCCGGCCTGGTCGATGGCTATGTCTATGGCGACCGCGGCATCTACCGCCCGGGCGAGGTGGTCCACCTCACCGCCATGATGCGTGATCGCGCCGCCGAAGCGATCGAGAACCGCGCCGGCAATCTCGTCATCTACCGCCCGAACGGGCTGGAAGCCGACCGCTACCGCTTCCCGAATGCCGAGGGCGGGGCGATCCAGTGGGACTTCAAGCTCGCCAAAACCGCCTCGCGCGGCATGTGGCGCGCCGCGCTCGAGATTGACGGGCTGGGCGAGGCCGGCAGCTTGCGCTTCGCGGTCGAGGACTTCGTCCCGCAGCGCATTGCCGTGGAGCTGGAGACCGATGAGGACACCCCGATCCGTGCCGGCGAGACCCGCCAGATCGAGGTGGATTCCCGCTTCCTCTATGGTGCGCCGGGCGCCGGGCTGACGGTGCAGACCCAGGCGCGGGTCGAGCCCGATCCGAGCCCGTTCGAGGCGTTTGACGGCTTCGATTTCGGGCGCCATGACGCGACCTTCAACGAACAGATCATCGAACTCGACGACCGCACGAGCGACGGCGCCGGCAAGGCGACGCTGCAGCTCTCGCCCGGCAATCGTGGCAGCGAGTCCGACCGCCCGCTCAGGCTCAACACCAATGTCAGCGTGCTCGAACCGGGCGGTCGTGCCGTCACCGAGAGCGTGCGCATCCCGTACCGCCCGCGTGACCTCTATCTCGGCATCAAGGAGGATTTCGACGGGCGCGCCGACAAGGACGAGCCGGTGAAGTTCGACCTCGCCGCCGTGGATGCCAGCGGTGCGATTGTCGAGACAGAGCTCTCCTGGAAAGTCATTTCCATCGACTATCACTATGACTGGTACCGCGAGGACGGCCAGTGGCGCTGGCGCCGCTCGCGCACGGTCAGCACCGTCAATGAAGGCGTGGTCGATACTGATGGCACGACGCAGTCGATCAGCGTCGACGGGCTCGACTGGGGCGAACACCAGCTGATCGTCAGCGCCGAGGGCACCCAGGCCGAAGCCAGCACGCAATTCTATGTCGGCTGGGGCGGCTATGTCTCCGATGAAGGCGTCGAGGCCCCCGACCGTGTGCAGGTGATCGTCGAGGAGCAGAAGATCGTTGCCGGGCGTCCGGCGGCCATCACCGTCGTCCCGCCCTATGACGGCGAGGCGCAGATCGTTGTGGCGACCGACAAGGTGCTTTCGGTCCAGACGCGCGATGTCTCCGCCGAGGGCACGCAGTTCACCCTGCCGGTGACCGAGGAATGGGGCGAGGGCGCCTATGTGCTCGTCAATGTCTACACCCCGCGCGACCCGGTCGTGCAGTCGAAGCCGCGCCGCGCGGTTGGCGTCGGCTATGTGCCGCTCGACATGGATGAGCGCACCTTCGATGTCACCATCGACGCGCCGGAGCTGGTGCGCCCGCGCCGCGAGCACACCATCGATGTGGATGTCTCCGGCGGGCCGGGCGAGCATATCTGGCTGACGCTGGCGGCTGTCGATGAAGGCATCCTGCGGCTCACCAAGTTCGAGAGCCCGGACCCGGTCGACTATTACTTCGGGAAGAAGGCGCTCGGCGTTGATATCTATGACGATTATGGCCGCCTGCTCGATCCGAACATGGGGCTTCCGGCCGAAGTGCGCACCGGCGGCGACCAGCTTGGTGGCGAGGGCCTGACCGTGGTGCCGACCAAAACGGTGGCGCTGTTCTCCGGCCTGGTCGATGTCGGGCGCAACGGCAAGGCGAAGGTCACCTTCGATGTGCCGGACTTCAATGGCGAGCTGCGCCTGATGGCCGTCGCCTGGTCGGAGACCGGCCTCGGCGCGGCGAGCCAGCCGATGACGGTGCGCGATCCGGCGCCGGCCGACCTGATCCTGCCGCGCTTCCTGGCGCCGGGCGATGAGGCGCTGGCCACGGTCTCCATCGACAATATCGAGCTGGAAGAGGGCACCTTTACCGCCGAACTCGACGTGACCAATCCGCTGGACGTTCCGGCCAAGCAGGTCTCCCGCCAGATCCCGCAGGGCCAGCGTGTCGACGAAGGCATCACGGTGAAGGCGGACGCGACCGGCATTGCCGACCTCAAGCTCAGCGTCGACGGGCCGAAGAACTATTCGGTCAATCGCGAGTACAAGATCCAGGCGCGCTCGCCCTGGCTGCCGGCAACCAGCATCTCGACCAGCATGATGGAGGTGGGCGACAGCTGGTCGATCCCGGACAATCTGCTGGCGAGCTATGTGGCCGACACCGCCGAGGTGAGCATTACCTTCTCGACGCTGCCGCTGGATGCGAATGCGCTTTATGCCTCGCTGGCGCGCTATCCGTATGGCTGTACCGAACAGACCATCAGCCGTGCCCTGCCGCTGCTCTATGAAGACCAGCTGGTCGCCATGGGCGCGGAGGAAGACAGCCGCGAGCCGGTGAAGACGCAGGTGCAGGAAGCCGTGACCGCTGTGCTGAATCGTCAGTCCGGCGAAGGCGCCTTCGGCCTATGGCGCGAGGGTGACCGCAATGCCACGCCCTGGCTCGGCGCCTATACGACCGACTTCCTCTACCGCGCCAGCGAAGCGGGCTATGAAGTTCCGCAGGAAGCGCTCGACCGGGCTTACGAGTCGATGCGCGCGATTGCGCAGGGTGATGCGTGGCGCGCCTATGGCTATGACACCGATGTCTGGGAAAGCCGCTGGCACAGCGACACCGAGAAGAAGCTGATGCGCCGCTCCTCGGCCTATGCGCTCTATGTGCTCGCCAAGGCCGGCAAGGCCGATATGAGCCGGCTGCGCTATCTGCACGACCGCGAACTCGACAAGATCGAGAGCCCGCTGGCGCGCGCCCACATCGCCGCGGCGCTCTCCTATATGGGCGACCGCTCGCGGGCCAATAGCGCCTTCAGCTCGGCGGAAGAGGCGCTCGGCTATGAGAATGACGGCGACTATTACCAGACGCCGCTGCGTGACCTGACCGGCGTGCTCGCGCTCGCCGCCGAGACCGGCTTCAACGAGCATGTTGCCCGCCTTGCCGAAAGGCTGGGCGAGGATGTGCCCGATCCGAGCGAGCTGACGACGCAGGAAAAGGCCTTCGCGCTGCTGGCCGTTAACGGCATGAATGAAGAGGCCGGCGAACTGCGCCTCAGCGTCGAGGGGCTGGGCCGCGGCAACAATAATGACCGCCGCTATGTCCTGAATGACGAGCAGGCGACCGCCGATGTCAGCTTCACGCTGGAAGAGGGCTCCCCGCCCATGTTCCGCACCGTGATGGTGCGCGGCGAACCGTCGAGCCCACCGCCGGCGGTTTCCTCGAAGCTGCGCGTGGCGAAATCGATCCGTTCCATGACCGGGCGGTCTGTCGATCTCGGCAGCCTGCGTCAGGGCGACCAGCTTGTCGTCTCAGTGCAGCTGAATCCCGAGCAGAAGCGGACCAATCCGGTGATCGTCGCCGACCTGCTGCCCGCCGGTTTCGAGATCGAGACGGTGCTGAAGCCCGCCGATGGCAAGCGGTCCGAGGGCACCGATGGCGCCTTCTCCTGGCTGGGCGAGATCGACGAGGCCAAGACCGCCGAAGCGCGCGATGACCGTTTCGTCGCCGCCGTCGATGTACGTGACGAGCCGGTGCGGCTTGCCTATGTCGTGCGCGCGGTGACGCCGGGCAATTACGCCATGCCGGGCGTGAACGCCGAGGACATGTACCGCCCCGACGTCTTCGCCCGCTCGGCGCCGGGCCGCATCACTATCGACACGCAGAACGCAACGACAGGCGGACAGAAATGATCTGGCTGAAGCGGCTGGCAATTGCCTTCGCGGCAGTGCTGGCCGCCGCCTATGCCCTCGACCGGGTCTTCCCGCCGCCGCTGGAGCGGGGCGAGACGGTCTCCATCATGGTCACCGACCGCGATGGCCGCCCGCTGCGCGCCATTCCGACGCCGGACCATTATTGGCGCTTCAAGGCCAACCTGGACGAGATCGACCCGGTCTTCATCGAGTCACTGCTTGAGGTGGAGGACCAGCGGTTCTGGCGCCACAGGGGCGTCGACTGGATCGGCATGGTGCGCGCGGCCTGGAGTTCGGCCCTGGCCGGGCGCATCGTCTCCGGCGGTTCGACCATCACGATGCAGACCGCCCGCCTGCTGGAGCCGCGCGAGCGCACAATCCCGTCCAAGCTGATCGAGATGTTCCGCGCCTGGCAGATCGAGCAGCGCCTGTCGAAGGAAGAGATCCTCGAACTCTATCTCACCCTGACGCCCTATGGGGGCAATATCGAAGGCATCCGCGCGGCGAGCTGGCGCTATTTCGGGCGCGCCCCGGACCAGTTGTCGGATGACCAGATCGCGCTGCTGATCGCGTTGCCGCAAAGCCCTGAAGTGCGCCGGCCGGATCTGCGCCCGAAAGGCGCCGATGCCGGGCGCAAGGCGATCGTCGCCAAGCTCGAACGGCTCGGCTATCTCGATGCCGCCCGCGCCGAAGAGGCGCGAAGTTCGATCATGCCGACCGGCGACCATGCCTTCCCGGCAGAGGCCTGGCATGCGACCGCGCGCGCCGCCGAGGTGGCGGGTGGAGACGTCCGCTCGACGCTGGACGCCAAGCTGCAGCGGGAAATGGAAGCGCTCGCCTTCGAACATGCAAAAGAGTTCGGGAACCAGACCCAGGTGGCCATCCTCGTGGTCGACATTCCGACACGGGGCGTGCGCGCGGCTGTCGGCTCGGCCTCGCGCGACATGGCGGGCGGCTGGCTGGACCTCACCGCGCAGGCGCGCTCGCCCGGCTCGACGCTGAAGCCCTTCATCTATGCCATGGCCTTCGATGACGGCTCGGCGGCACCCGACACGCGCATTTCCG
>NZ_NCST01000038.1 GCF_002088975.1 Henriciella aquimarina | reverse complement strand
AGCGGCGCGGAGGGCGTCGATATAGTCGGCATGGGCCGCGGTCATGTTGGCGTGGATGCGTTCGGCGGCGTCGCTGGCCGGGCGGCTGTACTGGGTCACGGATGAGGCTCCTGAAGGAGTGGGTGTTGCTGTCTGGGAGGCGTTTTGCGGGGGCTGACTGGTTGCTGGTTCCGGCGGCTTTTCCGGTTCGGGCTGCTGTGGCGCCTCGCTGGTTGTCTGCGGGCCCGGATTGCGGGCTTCGGCGGCCGCCGGTTGAGGCTCGACACGCTCGGGATTGGGCGGCGGCAGGCCGGCTGCGCCGTCTTTCGGCGGATAGGGCTTGTGATAATTCGCGCCGGTGAGGTCGATCGTATGCTTCGAGCGCGGCTTGCGCGGCTGCGGCGCGGGCATGTTGGCAAACAGGGCCTCGAAGTCGACCGTGTGGCCGAGCACCGCGAGCTTGCCCAACCCGGCGAGGAAGGCAGCGAGCCCGTCGCCCTTCTTGTCATCGAGCGCAATGGCATTGGCCTTGCCCGGCAGGATCTGGCCGACCAGCGCGGTCAGCACCGTTCCGGGGCCAGCCTCGACAAAGGTGGTCACGCCATCCTCAGCCATGGCCTCGACAATGGAGCGGAAGCGGACCGGGCTTTCGATCTGGGTCGCGAGCAGGTCACGCTGGCGGGCATAGGCGAGCGGATAGCGCTTGGCCGAAACATTGGCGAAGACCGGGAAGGCCGCCTTCGAGAACTCGACCTTGTCGAGTGCCTTGCGGAAGGGCTCGACGGCGCCGGCGACGATGGGCGAGTGGAAAGCCGAGGCGACCGGCAGGCGTCGCGTCTTGATGCCGGCGGCCTCGATGGCGGCGCGGGCGGCTTCGATCGCATCGACCGGGCCGGAGAGCACGGTCTGCGTCGGCGCATTGTCGTTCGCGATGACGACATCCGGGTGGTTTTCGAGGATGGGGGCGAGCGTTTCGGCGGCTGCCTGGGTGGCGAGCATGGCGCCCTCATTCGAGGCGGCGGCCTTGCTCATCAGTTTCGCGCGCCTGTGGGCGACGGTGAGGGCGTCTTTCGCGCTGAGGCTGCCGGCGGCTTGCAGGGCCATGATCTCGCCGAAGCTGTGGCCGGCGGCCATGTCGGGCGTGAGACCGGCCTTGTCGAGCACGGCAAGCGTGGCGAGCGTCGCGGCGGCGAGTGCCGGTTGCGCGTTCTCCATGGCGGTGAGCGTCTCGGCCTGCGTTTTGGCTTCGGCCTCGCTATAGGCCGATGGCGGGAAGGCGAGATTGTGCAGCGCCTGCTTGCCGGTCTTCTTGTGGCTGGCGGCAAGGTCCCAGGCGGCGCGCGCTTCGGGAAAGGCGAGGGCGAGGTCGCGGCCCATGCCGACATACTGGCTGCCCTGGCCGGGCATCAGGAAAGCGAGCTTGCCCGGTTTGGCGGCAGACAGCGAGACGCTGACGCCCTTCGGCATCGGCGCGGTTTCGGCGGTGCCGGCGCTCAGATGCCAGGCGAGTTTGCCGGCCTTTTCGGCATAGTCCTCATTGTCGGTGGCGACGATGGCGACGCGGCAGGGCGCGGTGGCGTCAAAGCCGGCATGGCTTTCGCTGGCGAGGAGGGCGAGGTCTTCCTCATGCTCCAGGCGCTGGGCGAAGGCTTCGAGAATGCGTTCCAGTGTTTCCGGCGTATCCGCCGACACCATGATCAGCTCTGCCGACAGCGCCCGCTCGGGCTGGACGGCGCTCGGCCCATCATATTCTTCAAGCGTCAGGTGGAAGTTCGAGCCGCCAAAGCCGAAGGAGCTGACGGCGGCCCGGCGTTTATGGTCCGAACTGCGCACCCAGGGGCGAAGCTCGCGATTGGGATAGAAGGGCGACCCGGCGAGCGCGGGGGCGGGCTGGTCGACCTTGAGGGTCGGCGGATAGGCCTTGCGCGAGAGCGCCATCGCCGTCTTGATCAGGCTGGCAGAGCCGGCCGCCGCCTTGGTGTGGCCGATCTGGGACTTGATGGAGCCGATGGCGCACCAGGGCGCTTCGGCTGGCGCATCCTCGGGCGAGAAGATGAGTTTTAGCCCACCAATCTCGGCCGCATCGCCGGCCTTCGTACCGGTGCCGTGAGCCTCGACCAGTTCCACAGTGCGCGGATCGTACCCAGCTTGCTCATAGGCGCGCTTCAGGGCGCGGGCCTGGCCGTCGGGCAGTGGGGCATAGATGGCCGTCGCCCGGCCGTCCGAGCCTGCGCCGAGCCCCTTGATGACGGCATGGATGCGGTTGCCGTCACGCTCGGCATCTTCCAGCCGGCGCAGAGCGAGAATACCGATGCCTTCGCCGAGCATCGTGCCATCTGCCTTGTCGGAGAAGGGCCGGCAATCCTCGCTCATGGAGAGCGCCGGTGTCTTCGAGAAACACATATACATCAGGATGTCGTTCAGCGTGTCGACACCCCCGGCGAGCACCATGTCGCTATCGCCGGAATTAAGCTCGTGCAGGGCCACCTGGACCGCCGACAGCGAGGAGGCGCAGGCGGCATCGGTGACATAGTTCGCGCCGCCCAGGTCCATCCGGTTGGCGATGCGCCCGGCCACGACATTGCCGAGCAAGCCGGGGAAGGTGCTTTCCTTCCATTCGGAGAAGTTCGCGGAAATGCGTTCGGCAATCTCCTGCACCTGGCTTTCCGGCAGGCCGGCTTCGCGCAGGCCCTTGATCCAGGCCGGGCGGTGCAGGCGGCCGGCCATGTGCGCGACGAGTTCGGTGGCCGAAGCCACGCCGAGCACGCAGCTCGTGCGTTCACGGTCGATTGTGCCATTCGTGGCCGTTTCGGCTTCGCTGAGCGCCTGCTGGGCGACGATCAGGGCGAGCAGCTGGGCGGTGTCTGTGGCTTCGAGCTGGTTGGGCGGAATGCCGAAGTCGAGCGGGTCGAAGCCCTGCGGCGAGAGGAAGCCGCCGCGCCGGCCATAAGTGCGGTCGCGGGCCTTCGGATCGGCGTCATAATAGTCCTCGACCAGCCAGTGCGTCGGCGGCACCGGCCCGAGCGTATCGACGCCCTCGGCAATGTCGCGCCAGAAGCCGGGCGTGTCGCCGCGTCCGGGGAACATGGCCCCGAGCCCCACAATGGCGATATCGGCCGGGCGGGTCGTCTTGCTGCTCATTCTGATCAGCCCTCACTCATCAAAAACTACTCGAAAAGCCCCGGCCGGTAGGCAAAGGCCGATGGCGGTACGTCGTGCCCGGTGGCGCGAAGCAGCTGCATGCGCGTGATGTGCGCGGCGCCGTCGAGCATGTTCCAGGCAATCTGTTTGACGGTCCGGTTCTCGAGCGCTTCCAGCAGGCTTCCCTCAACCCACTCATTGAAGGCGCCCATCGCCGGGCCGCACCAGATCTGATAGTCGCGCAGCCGGGCCGCATCGCCCTCGCGCGCCCATTGTGCGCCGAAGAAGAGATAACGGCGGAAGACAAGCGCCATCTGTCGGCTCGGATCGCCCTCGGCGCGGGCGAGTTCAGCCGGATTGGCGCGCTGCATATAGCTTTTCGTCTTCGCCCAGGCGTCCGGAAAGGATTCGCCGAGCGCGGTCTCGATGAATTTGCGTTCGTCGGGGGTGCAGGCCTCGAAGCTCTCACGCGCCTTGTAGATCGCCCACATGCGCTTGCCGCGCATGGCAAACAGGGTGCCGCGCTTGAGCACCTGCACCTCGACGCCCTGTTCGAACATGTCGGCGGCAGGCGCCATGGCGACATCCGCCGGCCCGGCTTCGGCGAGCAGCTTGCGCCCCTCGAGCGAGAGACCGGATTCCACGGCGGCCTGGTTGACCGAACCGGTCAGAATGTAAGCCGCCCCCATCTGGAAGGCGGCTGCCGCGGCCCAGGGCGTGCCGATGCCGCCGGCGAGGCCAATGCGGATCAGGTCGGTCGCCATGCCGTGTTCGGTGCACACCTCTTCACGCGTCTGCACGAGCGAGGAGAAAAGCGGGCCGGCCGGGCGGTTGTCGGTGTGGCCGCCACTGTCGGATTCGGCGGTGATGTCGGCGGCGACCGGGACCTGGCGGGCAAGCTCAGCCTGTACCGGCGTGATGTCGCCGGCGGCAGCGAGCTCCTTCAGGAGCTTGTCCGGCGCCGGGGCCATGAAATGGCGCGCGACTTCGGCGCGTGAGACCTTGGCGAAGACATGGGTGGAGCGGCCAATGCTGCCATCGGGGGCGCGCGAAAGCCCCCGGGCGCTGTAGCGCACGATTTCTTTCGAGAGCGTCATGAAGGCGGAAGCCGAGACGCGGGCGACGCCGCGCTCAAGGAAAAGGTCGACCACAGCGCGCTCATAGCCCGGCTGCTGGGGCGAGTGGATGAGATTGGCCCCCCAGGCGGGCGCCCCCTTGCCAAGCCCGGCTTCGATCGCGTCGAGCCCCTCGGCAATCGTCTCGGGCCGCAGGCCGGCACTGCCATAAAAGCCGACAAGCCCGGCGCGGACGGCCTCGACCACCATTTGGGGGGTGGCGATGCCGCGCGCCATTTCACCCACGACATAGGCGAAGCGGCTGCCATGCAAGTTTGTGAAACGCCGGTCGCCCAGCCATTCGGGATAGATGTCTTTTGGGGAAAGCGTTGCGTCCGTCGAGGGAAAAGAGCGCCGGCTTTCAACCCTGGAGGCTGAAGGCGGTATCTCCGAGTGAAGCCTTGGTGAGTTCAACACAGTGCCTCAATTCCCCTTCTGGTTGCAAAAGTAACCTCGACTCGCGCTTTTCTGCAATGCAGATTCCGCACCAGCTCACGACTTCCTGACGATCTGCCCGAAAGACAGTCTGTGGACGTCCTGGCCTGCTTATAGCTGTTGCAAACGCAACAGTTTGTGACAGGACGGCAATGTCCCGCCGGAAGGCCGGTCACGCCTAGCCCCAGGCCCCAAAGGCCTGACACGTGGCAACAGAAATTCGCCGGATCAATTCATCTGTCAGGCGAAGCGGGTCGATGATCTCGCGGTGCAACTGGTCATAGCCGGCCGCACTCGTTTCGGCCGCCTCGAAGCCTCGTTCTGAGACACCCTCTATCAGCTCCGTTTCATCGCGGGACGCCGGGTAGATGGTTTCGAGCATTTCGACCGCGTCCTGGATGCGCAGGCTCAACACCAGGTCGATGATGTCTTCCAGGCTGGTGTCGTGGCGGGCAGAGAAATTACGCAGCCGTCCGATCAGGCTCAGCGCATACATCATGACGGCCTGGCGGATGGCGTGCAGGGCGTGGATTTCCAGCCGGCCCTCATGGCGGCTCTCGACCGAGGGGGCATCGTCCAGCGTCGCCAGCAGCCGGTCGAACTTGATCAGGTCGACGGCGAGAATGTTGGCGATGCGCTTGAGGCTGGTGCTGGTGGTGTAGTCGCTGATGGAATCGGCGACCCGGCGCAGGGCGGCCTCATTGTGGACCGTGCCGTGCTTGGCGACCGCCAGCCAGACTTCCGGATCATAGACCGATGCATAGCCGCGCAGGGCCGGCAGGCTGGTCAGCATGCGCGCGCGGGTGGCCAGCATGACGAGGGCATGCATGCGGGGACTGTCATTGATGAGGTCGCGCAGACGCTCGGTCTCGCGCTCCACCGAGGAGCCGATGCCGCAGGCGGAATTGAGCGGCACGCCGAGCTGCTGCAGCATGGCATTGTGCGAGATGGCGCGGATCGCCGACGGCCCGCTGACACTGCCGGCGCGCTTGACCGGCCGCGAGCCCGCCTTGACGAGGAAGCCGGTGGCAAAGCCGCTCAGCATCCGGGCATAGTCGCTGTCGACAAACAGGGTTTCCTGCCAGTGTCGCAGCGCGCGGTAAGCATCCCAGACGAAGTCGGTATGCTCGTAGAAAGGGTCGCCGGCCGAGCCATCCGTGTTGGACAGGACGTGCTCGCAGAAAGCGGCATACGTCGCCTCGGAAAGTGCCGGCGTGCCGAAATGGAGAAAGCCGTCGCCGCCCTGGAAGCTCACCTCATGCATCGGATGGATGTCGCGCGCGATCAGGCCGGCGCGGGCCCAGCGGGTGAGCAAATGGTCGAAGCGCTGTTCGAACGTGCCGGGATAGGCGCCCCGGCCCATGGATTCGCCATGCGTGTTGAAGAAGAGCAAGCCGATGCCCGGCAGTTTCTCGCCGACGGCGCGCCCGATCAGGTTATGGATCCGCTCGATCGCCATATTGCCGGCGACCTGGCCGATGAAGCGCCCGGAATCGGAAAAGCCGAGCTGGATGGAGAGATAGCCGCGCGTTTTCACATAATCGAGGAAGGCCGGCTCCTCGAGCAGGCGTTCAACGAAGCGTCCGCCGGTTTCCAGTGCTTCCGGCGTCTCGAAGAGCGGCGAGATGTCGAGCGCATGGGCGACGCCATATTGCCGGGCGAGATAGAGCGCGCCCATCACGGTGGCCGGGTTCTCGCTCTCGGCGATCAGGAAGCGGATCGGCGAGCGGGCATCGATATGCTTCAGGATCTGCGCGCACATCATGAACTGGCGCCGCGCGGTCGATTGCTCGATGAAGAGGTCGGCGAAATTGACCGGGCGGACCTCGTCGGAGGCGGCCATTTCCGAAAGCTGGCTGAGCGCGAGGCGGCCGAGGTCGACATCCTCGGTTTCGAGCTCAAGGTCGCGCGAGAGCACGGTGCGGACCTGGGCGGCGTTGACACGCAGATGGATGCGCGCGGTGCCAAGCTGCAGCGCTTCGATTTCGGCGCGCAGGACGATCAGGTCGGCGGCAAGGCCCGCTTCGGTCGCCGGATCGTCGATCAGCGCGGTGAGCGGGGCGATGATCGCGTCGGTGTCGATCAGCTTGTCATCGCTGTCGGCGGTGAGGAAGTTTGCCGCCCGCACCAGCGTATCCGGGTCGAAGAGGTCGCCCTCGAACAGCTCTGCGGCCCTGGCGGTGTGGTCGCGCGCCTTGCCGAGCCGGTCGGCCAGCGCGCCGGTCTGCTCGCTCGCTTCGAGCCCGTCCAGGCGCTTGATGTAATAGCCGAGCTGGGCTTCCTTTTCGCGCAGGCGCAGCGCGATCGATTGCGACCAGTGAATGTCGGTGCGCCCGTCGAGATCATAGCCGACCCAGCTTGCAATCGTCGGCAGGACCGGGCGCAGGGACCGCCAGCTGTTGGAGAAGCTGTCCTGCGCCACCTCCAGGATCAGCCGGCCATAGGCGCGCGCGGCCTGCTGGGCGCAGGCGATGGCGTTCTGGGCTTCCTCATGTTCGCTGAGCAGGGTGATCTGGCCCGGCCAGTCCGTATTCGGGCGGCTCGCTTCGGCCTTCAGGCTGTCGAGGCTTTCCTCGTCATTGGCGGTGACATGATGGGCGAAGGCCTGACGCAGCGAGCGTGAGAGGGCAAAGGTCGGGTGGGCGGTAAAGACGATCCCGCCATGGGCTTTTTGCGTGGCAGCGAGGAAGGCATCCTTGCCTTCGGCGGCAGCGGCTTCGAGGCGTGTGCGCACAGAGGCCCACGGGCCGTCGCCATTTAGGCTGTGCTGCTTGCGGAAGTCTTCGGCGCGTTCGCACAGGAGGTCGAAGTGGAAGGTGTCGACCGGCTCTGTCAGCGCTTCCAGCGTGTGATGGCCGCTATCGAGATCCTGGAACAGCGCCATGGCCAGCGAGAAGACCGAATTGGTCATCGGGTCATGGTCGATGTCGGAGGCGTAGGCGCGCAGACGGTCCAGAAGGCCTTGCCGGTCGAGCGGCACCGGCGATGTCCGGCGGGGGTGCGCGTCTGTCATCGTCTCTCCATCCGCGGGGGCAGGGCCGGGCAAAGCCATGCCGGGCTTTCAGCAGTGAGGCGTTCGCGGGGCTGGTGTCAAGCTGGACCGCGCCATGGGCGCCCCGAATGGGGCAGGCGCCGAAGGATGAAGCAGGCGTGCGAGATCAGGGGCGCCGGATGTTTTCAGGCCACCTGCATGCGTGCAGGTTGATACTGGGAAACGGGCTCAGGGCAGGTCCTGCATCAGCTCGCCCAGGAAGTCGGCCATCAGCCGGTTGCGGGTGAGGCTGGCAACATCCTCGTGTAGCGACAGCCAGAAGGAGCGGGTGACGTGAATGTCTGCGGGCAGGATCGGCTTCAGATGCGGCAGGCGCTCGGCCATGAAGACGGGCAGGATGCCGAGGCCCGCGCCGGCTGAGACCATTTCCGCCTGCGCCACGATGCTCGGGCTGCACAGCTGAGGCGTGAGGCCGGGCAGAAGCTCGTCGAAATAGCGCAGCTGCGAGGAATAGATCAGGTCGTCGACATAACCGATCAGCGTATGGTGCTGCAGGTCGGCGCGTGAGGCGACGGGCGGATGGCGGTCGATATAGCCGGCCGCGCCATAGAGCTTCAGCGAATAGTCGGTGAGCTTGCGCACCTTGAGACGGCCGGCGGAGGGGCGTGTCAGCAGGATGGACATGTCGGCCTGTCGCTTCGGCACGCTGACAAAGCCCGACAGCGCGATCAGGTCGACATCGATCTTGGGGTGCTGGCGCTTGAAGGCGCCAAGCGCAGGCGCGATGACGGCCGAGCCGAGCCCTTCGGTGACGCCGAGCCGGATGCGCCCGGCCGCGCTCTTCTCCGAGGCGCTTTCCGACTGGATATCCAGCGAGAGCGATTCCATCTCCTCGACCCGCGCGGCCAGGCGTTCGCCGGACGGGGTGAGAACATGGCCGCGCCGTGTGCGTTCAAACAGGGTGAGGCCAAGCTCCTGCTCGAGCCGCTTGATGCGTCGGCTGATGGTCGTGGCGTCGAGATGCAGGTGCGTGGCGGCACTGTCCAGCTTGGGCTGGCGCGAGACATCGAGGAAAATCTTGAGGTCGTCCCAGTTCATGCTGTCGGCATAACCTGCAAAATCGCAGGTGTCATCTGCAAAGCTTGTTCTGGACCCGCATGGGGCCAGCTTCTAGGCTTCGCCCAAACAGAACTCAGGAGAGGCCAGAATGCGCAGTGTCCATCACTACATGTCCGGGGCGCCGGTCGAGGGCCAGTCGGGCCGGTTCGGCGACATCTACAATCCCAATACCGGCGAGGTTCAGGCGAAGGTCGATCTCGCCAGCGATGCGGAAGTCGACAAGGCGGTCGAGGCGGCCAGGGCCGCGCTGCCGGAATGGGCGGCGACCAATCCGCAGCGCCGCGCGCGTATCCTGTTCAAGTTCAAGGACCTGCTGGAGCAGAATATCGACGAGCTGGCCGAGCTGCTTTCCTCCGAGCACGGCAAGGTGGTCGCGGATTCGAAGGGTGACGTGCAGCGTGGCATCGACGTGGTCGAGTTTGCCTGCGGCATCCCGCACCTGCAGAAGGGCGAATACACTGAGGGTGCCGGGCCCGGCATCGACGTCTATTCCATGCGCCAGCCGCTGGGTGTCTGTGCCGGCATCACGCCATTCAACTTTCCGGCCATGATCCCTTGCTGGATGTTTGCCGTCGCCATCGCCTGCGGCAACACTTTCGTGCTGAAGCCGTCCGAAAAGGACCCGTCCGTCCCGGTACGGCTCGCCGAACTCTTCATGGAGGCCGGCGCACCGGCAGGTGTGCTGAACGTCGTCCATGGCGACAAGCAGGCCGTCGACGCGATCCTGAAGCATCCGGAGGTGAAGGCCGTCAGCTTCGTCGGCTCCTCCGACATCGCGCAATATGTCTATGCCACCGGGACCGCGCACGGAAAACGCGTTCAGGCCATGGGTGGGGCGAAGAACCACGGCATCATCATGCCGGACGCAAACATGGACCAGGCGGTGAAGGACATTGTCGGTGCGGCCTATGGCTCGGCCGGCGAGCGCTGCATGGCGCTTCCCGTCGCTGTCACGGTCGGCCAGAAGACCGGCGATGAGTTCGTAGAGCGCATGCTGGAGGCAGCGCAGAACCTCAAGGTCGGTATCTCGACCGACAAGGACGCCCATTACGGCCCGGTGGTCTCGGCCGCGCACAAGGCGAAGGTCGAGGACTATATCCAGATGGGGGTCGATGAGGGCGCCGAGCTGAAGCTCGACGGGCGCGGCCACACGCTGCAAGGCCATGAGAACGGCTTCTTTGTCGGCCCGTCGCTCTTCGACAATGTGAAAGCGGGCATGCGCTCCTACAAGGAAGAGATCTTCGGGCCCGTCCTGCAGGTGGTCCGTGCCGAGACGCTGGAAGAAGCCGCCGCCCTGCCGTCGAACCATCAGTACGGCAACGGTGTCGCCATCTTCACCTCGAACGGCCGCGCCGCGCGCGAGTTCGCCGCGCAGGTCAATGTCGGCATGGTCGGCATCAATGTGCCGATCCCGGTGCCGGTCAGCTACCACACCTTTGGCGGCTGGAAGCGGTCTGCCTTTGGCGACACCAATCAGCACGGGCCGGAAGGCGTGAAGTTCTGGACCAAGATCAAGACCGTCACCCAGCGCTGGCCGGAAGGCGATATCGGCGACCAGGCTTTCGTCATTCCGACAATGCAGTAAGTCAGACGTTGAAAGACGGAGACATCGAACATGCTGCTGACTGAAGAACAGACGATGATTTCGGACATGGCGAAGACTTTCGCCATGAACGAGCTGCGCCCGCATGCGGCCCAATGGGACAAGGAAGGCAACCTCGACCGCTCGAAGCTGGAAGCGCTCGGCGAGCTCGGCTTTGGCGGGATTTACACGACCGAGGAGCATGGCGGCTCGGGGCTGACGCGCCTCGATGCGGTGCTGATCTTCGAACAGCTCTCGCGCGGCGACATCAGCCACGCCGCCTTCCTGTCGATCCACAATATGGCGACCTGGATGATCGACAGCTTCGCCGACGATGCCTTGCGCGCGAAATACGTCCCGCGGCTGACGGCGACCGAGCTGATCGCCTCCTACTGCCTGACCGAGCCGGGCGCGGGATCGGATGCGGCCAGCCTGAAGACCTCGGCCCGGCGCGACGGTGACGACTATGTCCTGAACGGCGCGAAGGTCTTCATCTCAGGGGCCGGCTTCTCGGACGTCTATGTCGTCATGGCACGCACCTCGGACGAGGGCGCGCGTGGGGTGTCCACCTTCGTCGTCGAGAAGGATGCGCCGGGCCTCTCCTTCGGCAAGTCGGAGGACAAGATGGGCTGGCGGGCCCAGCCGACGGCCATGGTCAATTTCGATGATTGCCGCATCCCGGCGGAAAACCGGCTTGGCGACGAAGGCCACGGCTTCCGTTTCGCCATGGCCGGCCTTGATGGCGGGCGGCTGAACATTGCCGCCTGCGCGCTCGGCGGCGCGCAGGACGCGCTCGACCGGGCCTTCGCCTATGTGAAGGAGCGCGAGCAGTTCGGCCGCGCCATCCTCGATTTCCAGGCGACCCAGTTCAAGCTGGCTGACATGGAGACCGAGCTGACAGCCGCCCGCGCAATGCTCTACGAGGCCGCCCAGCGCCTCGACCACAAGGCCCCGGACGCCACGAAATATTGCGCCATGGCCAAGCGCTTCGTGACCGATACCGCCTCGAAGGTTGCCAATGATGCGCTGCAGCTTCATGGCGGGTATGGGTACCTGGCAGACTATGAGGTCGAGCGGATTGTCCGCGACCTGCGGGTCCACCAGATCCTCGAAGGCACGAATGAAATCATGCGCGTCATCGTCGCGCGTGAGATGATGAAAGGATAGGTATGTCCGAACCGACCGTTCTCGCCCGCAAGCAAGGCAAGGCTGGCCGCCTGACGCTCAACCGGCCGAAGGCGCTGCATTCGCTGAACCTCGACATGTGCAAGCGCATGACCGACGCGCTCGACGACTGGAGCGACGACCCGGACGTCGAGCTTGTCATTGTCGACCATGCCCCGGGCACCCGCGGTTTCTGCGCGGGCGGCGACATTCGCATGCTGGCGGAATCGGGCGCGAAGGACGGTGAGGAAGCCCACGACTTCTTTGCCGCCGAATACCGGCTCAATACGTTGATCAAGGAATATCCCAAGCCCTATGTCGCGATCCAGGACGGTGTGACCATGGGCGGCGGCGTCGGTATTTCCGTGCACGGCGATTACCGGGTGGCGACCCCGAACACGCTCTTCGCCATGCCCGAAAGCGGCATCGGCCTCTTCCCGGATGTCGGCGGTGGCTGGTTCCTGCCGCGCCTGCCGGGCGCGCTCGGCATGTGGCTCGCGCTCACCGGGGAACGGCTGAAGGGCGAGGATGTGCTGGCCGTCGGCGTCGCGACGCATTTCACCGACAAGCCGGACGGGCTTGCCGAGGCGCTCTGCGAGCAGGGCGTCAAGGCGCTGGATGGCCTGAAGACCGAGGCGAGCCCCAGCTTTGTCGACCATATCCCCGAGATCGACAGCTGCTTTGCCAAGGCCAGTGTGGAAGACATCATCGCCTGCCTGGAAGCCGGCAGCGACTGGGCCAAGGGCCAGGCCGAGGCGCTGACGACGAAGTCGCCGCTGACGCTCAAGATCGCGCATCGCCAGCTCACCGAAGGCGGCAAGCTCGATGATTTCCGCGAGAATATGCGCATGGAGCTGCGCATCGCTTCGCGGCTGGTGCGCACCAAGAGCTTCCAGGAAGGCGTGCGCGCGGTGCTGATCGACAAGGATAACAAACCCGCCTGGCAGCCAGCCAGCCTCGAGGAGGTGACCCCGGTCATCCTCGAGACTTTCTTCGAGCCGCTGGGCGACCACGAACTGGAATTCATCGGAGGATAGTCATGGCCAAGGTCGCTTTTATCGGACTGGGAAATATGGGCTCAGGGATGTGCGCCAACCTCGCCAAGGCCGGGTTCGAGGTGAGCGCGTTCGACCTCAATGAGGCCGCCGTGAAAGAGGCCGTCAGTGCCGGGGCGAGTGCAGCTGCCTCCATCAAGGACGCGGTCTCCGGGGCCGATGTGGTCGTGACCATGCTGCCGGCCGGAAAGCATGTCCATCAGGTCTATTTCGGCGACGATGGCGTGGCCGCCCATGCCGGGCCGGGGACGCTCTTCCTCGATTGTTCGACCATTGCTGTGGAAGAAGCCCGCGAGGCGGCGAAGAAGGCTGAAGACGCCGGGTTCGCCTATATGGATGCGCCGGTCTCCGGCGGGGTGGCGGCCGCCGAGGGCGGCACGCTGACTTTCATGGTGGGCGGGCCGGCCGAAGGCTTCGAAAAGGGCAAGCCGCTGCTGGAGGCGATGGGCAAGAACGTTTTCCATGCCGGCGGGCCGGGCAATGGCCAGGTCGCCAAGATTGCCAACAACATGCTGCTCGGCATCTCCATGATCGGCACCTGCGAGGCGTTCAACCTCGCTGAAAAGCTGGGCCTCGATGCGCAGACCTTCTTCGATATCTCCTCGACCGCTTCGGGCCAGTGCTGGTCGATGACGAGCTATTGCCCGGCGCCCGGGCCCGTCCCGGCGGCGCCGTCCAACCGCGACTACAAGCCGGGCTTTGCGGTGGCCATGATGCTGAAGGACCTGAAGCTCGCGCTCGCCTCGGCCGAAGGTGCCGGGGCGGAGACACCACTCGGCCAGCACGCCGAAGAGATCTATGCCAAGCTCGACGAGGACGGCCATGCGGGCCTCGACTTCTCGGGCGTCATGCGCCGCATCAAGGGCGAAATCTGATTGACGCGGGGGCTGGGCGCGCGCCATCACCAGACCTATATGCGAGAGGTCTCATGACCTCACATGGCGCCTGATGCGTTATGGGGGTAGTCGCCATGTCCGCCTCAATGATGAAAGCCGCCCGTTCATGACCGATAGCCTGCAATTCAAAGCCGCCATGGCGCGTCTCGGCTCTGCTGTGTGCATCATTGCGACGGACGGGCCGTGCGGGCGCTATGGCATCACGGTCTCTGCGGTGACCAGCGTGTCGGACGATCCGCCCTCGCTGATCGTCTGCGTGAACCGCAATTCGGGCGCCAATGCCGCCATCAAGGAGAATGGCGCGCTCAGCGTGAATGTGCTCTCCAGCGACCAGGAAGAGGTGAGCGGGGTCTTCGCAACCTCGAAGGTCGATCCGCGTGAGCGGTTCAACACGGGTGACTGGGTCGTCAGCGAGCGCGGCAATCTCATCCTGAACGACAGTGCCGCCCTCTTCGAATGCGAGGTGGACAAGGCGGTCGAGTATGGCACCCACACCGTCTTCTTCTGCAAGGTGACCGACAGCCATGTCGGGGCGAGCGAAAACGGCCTGATCTATCATGGCCGCGCCTATCACCATATCCGCCCGTTCGAGTGAGCTGTAGGGGCCGCCTCAGCCATAACCGCCGCCACCCGGCGTTTCGATGATGATCATGTCGCCCGCTTTAAGGGCGATGGTGGCGATGCCTGACACGTATTCGGACGTGCCGTCCTTTTGCGTGACGGACTGCGTGCCGGTCTTGCCCGGCGCGCCGCCGTCCAGGCCGAAGGGCGGGGTTTTCCGAGAAGATGAGACGAGCGTGGCGGTAGTGTCGCTGAGCGCCCGGATTCGCCGCACCGCGCCATCGCCACCAGTGTGTTCGCCCGCGCCGCCGGAGCCGCGCCGCACTGCGAACGCTTCGACCCGCAGCGGGTAGCGAAGCTCCATGATCTCCGGATCGGTGATGCGGGTATTGGTCATGTGGGTGTGGACGGCAGACGCCCCGTCAAAGCCCGGCCCGGCGCCTGAACCGCCGCAGATGGTCTCATAGTACTGATAGTCTTCATTGCCGAAGAGGAGGTTGTTCATCGTGCCCTGCGAGGCCGCGCTTGCCCCGAGCGCGCCGAGAAGGACATTGCAGACGGCCTGGCTCACCTCGGTATTGCCCGCGACCACCGCGCTGCCATGCGAGGGCGACAGGAAGGAGCCCTCGGGAATGACGAGCTTCAGCGGGCGCATGCAGCCTTCGTTCAGCGGCAGGTCGTCCTGCACGAGGCAGCGGAAGACATAGAGCACCGCCGAGCGGGTCACGACGGGCGGGGCGTTGAAATTGCCGGGCCGCTGCGGGCCGGTGCCGGTAAAGTCGATCGTGGCCGAGCGGTTGTCGTGATCCACACGGATCGCGACAGTGAGCGGCAGGCCGTCATCCATCTCGATGCGCATCTCGCCATCGCTCAGCCGGTCGATGACGCGGCGCACGCTCTCCTCGGCATTGTCCATGACATGGCGCGCATAGGCCGAGACGCCCGGCCAGCCATAGCGCTCGATCATGGCGATCATGTCGCGGGCGCCGGCTTCGTTGGCCGCGATCTGGGCGCGGATGTCGGAGATATTGGCGTCCGGATTGCGGGCGGGCCAGAGCGCACTTTCCAGCAGTGCGCGGAAGGCGTCTTCCCGGAATGTGCCGCCCTCGCGCAGCAGGAAGTCGTCGATCACGACGCCTTCCTCATCGAGCCGTGTCGCATCCGGCGGGGTTGAGCCCGGCGTCAGCCCGCCAATGTCGGCATGATGGCCGCGATTGCCGACGAAGAAGCGGATATGCTCGCCCGCCGCGTCGAAGACCGGAGCGATGACCGTGACGTCGGGCAGGTGGGTGCCGCCATTGAACGGGTTGTTGAGGGCGATCATGTCGCCGGGCTTCAGGCTGTCGCCGCGCGTGCGAAGAACCGTGCGTACACTCTCGCCCATCGCGCCCAGATGGACCGGCATGTGCGGAGCATTGGCGAGCAGCCCGCCCTCGGCGTCGAAGACCGCGCAGGAGAAATCCAGCCGCTCCTTGATGTTCACGCTGGTGGCAGTGTCGCGCAGCACCGCGCCCATCCGCTCGGCGACCGCCATGAACATGTTGTTGAACAGCTCCAGCAGCACCGGGTCAGGTGTGGCACCGGCCTCGATGGCGCCCCGCGCAACGGCGGCGGCCCGGCGCAGGACAAGCTCACCACGCTCTGCGACCTCGGCGCGCCAGCCGGCATCGATGACGGTGGTCTGGGTTTCCTCGACGATGAGGGCCGGGCCGGTCAGCGTCTGGCCGGCAAGCAGCTGGCGGCGCTCGTAGACTGGCGCGGTATGGTCTTCGCCCGCGCTCCAGAGCTGTGCTTCGGCGACAGGGGCGGGGGCTTTGCCTTCGCCGGGGGCTAGACGCGGCAGCTCGGCGGTCGTGCCGGGGCGGACAGCTTCGCTGACCACGCCCTGCATGACGACGCCGCGGCCCGGTGTGGTGAAGCCGAACTGGCGCTGGTGGCTGGCTTCGAAGGCTTTGCGCATCGTGTCGGCATTGGCAAAGGGGACGTCTATGGTCGTGTCCGTGCCGTCATAGCGCAGCGACGCCGATTGCTGCCAGGTGATCCTGCCGCCGCCGAGGCGGCTTTCCTGCGCGTCGCCCAGCTGGCCGAGCGTCTCTTTTGCACGGGCCACGGAGGTGTCCGACAGTGTGTCCTCGACAGAGGCCCGGCGAATGTCGATCTCGTCGGCGAGCCCGATACCGAGCGCCGAGAGCACGCCCGCAAAGGGGTGGATGATGACGGTGTCGATGCCAAGCTCCGCAGCAACGAGACAGGCATGCTGGCCGCCCGCCCCGCCAAAGGCCTGCAGCGCGAAGCCGTCCGTGTCGCGCCCGCGCTCCAGCGTCACCTTGCGGATGGCAGCGGCCATGTTGGCGACGGCGATCTGCAGGAAGCCGGTGGCGACGTCGTGCGGTGTCTGGGGCTGGCCGGTCTCGGTTTTGATCTGCGCAGCCAGCGTCTCGAAAGTCTCTTCGACGGCGGCCTTGTCGAGCGGCTGGTCGCTGTCGGGGCCGAAGACGGGCGGAAAGTGGTCCGGCTGGATGCGTCCGAGCAGGATATTGGCGTCGGTGACGGTGAGCGGCCCGCCCCGGCGATAGGCGGTGGGGCCCGGATCGGCGCCGGCGCTGTGCGGGCCGACCTGCAGCCGGCCCTGTTCGAAGCGCAGGATCGAGCCCCCGCCGGCGGCCACGGTATGAATGTCCATCATCGGCACGCGCAGGGGGGCGCCGGCGACCTCGGTTTCGGTGACGCGCTCGAAGGCGCCTTCATAGACGGCGATATCGGTCGAGGTGCCGCCCATGTCGAAGCCGATCACCTTGTCGAAGCCGAGTGTTTCGGCCGTGCGTGCGGCGCCGACCACGCCCCCGGCGGGCCCGGAGAGGACGGCATCCTTGCCGCGGAAGGCATGGGCTTCGCTAAGCCCGCCATTCGACTGCATGAAATGGAGGTCGACCCCGCCGAGCTTCTCTTCCAGCGTGCGGACATAGGCGGCGAGGACCGGGGTCAGATAGGCATCGGTGACGCTGGTCGCGCCGCGGGCGACAAGGCCGGTGAGGGGATCAGCTTCGTGGCTGAGGGTGACTGTCTCGAATCCGGCTTCTCTGGCGAGGGCGCCAAGCTCGACCTCGAGGGCGGGAAACTTCCAGGCATTGATGAGCGCGATGGCGCATGCCTCCAGCCCGGCGGCGCGGGCCTCGGCAAACATGCTGCGGGCACCGTCGCGGTCGAGCGGGGCGAGCGCCTCGCCATCAATGCCGGTGCGGGCGTCGACTTCGCGGACCATGTCATAGAGCGGGGCGGGCTTGCGGATATCGAGATCGAACAGGCGCGGGCGGGCCTGGCGCCCAATGGCGAGCAGGTCGGCAAAGCCGGTGTTCACCACAAAGAGCGTGCGCGCGCCCTTGCGTTCCAGCAGGGCATTGGTCGCGACCGTCGTGCCGATACGGACATCGCCGATGGCGTCGGCAGGCAGCGGCGCATCGGCCTCGAGCCTGAGCAGGCGGCGCATGCCCGCGACGGCGGCGTCGTCATAGGCGTCGGGGTTTTCGCTCAGCAGCTTGGTGATCTCGAAGCGGCCATCCGGCTTGCGGGCGATAATGTCGGTGAAGGTGCCGCCCCGGTCGACCCAGAAGCGCCACTGGCCTGTGGCCGGTGTATCTGGTGATGAGAGGTTCATCCGGTCGCCCGCTCGAAAGCCAGCCAGAGGGCGCGCGCACCGAAGCCCATTGTGATGAGCACGATCAGCCCGCCGGCGATGTTGGCGAAAAGGCCGTTGGCATGCTCGCCCAGTGCCGAGCGGCGGTTCATGATCAGGAGCAGGAAGACCGCCACGATGGGCAGGAGCAGGCCGTTGGCCGCCTGCGCGGCGATGATGAGCGAGACAGGATTGAGCCCGAGCAGGGCGATGCCGGTGCCGATGGCCAGAATGGCAAGCGCAATCGCGCGGAAGCGGTTGAGGCTGGCTGTGCCGGTCTGGCCGGGCATGATCTCGGTGAGGGCATAGGCGGTCGCCATGGGCGCGGTGATGGCAGATGTGAGCCCCGCGGCAAAGAGGCCGGCGCCGACAAGGTAGCGCGCCACCGGGCCGAAGGCCGGCTCCAGGGCGATGGCCATTTCGCGGGCGCTTTCAACCTCGATGCCGGACGCAAACAGGCTGGCGGCGGCCGTCGACAGGATCAGGATGGAGACCAGTCCACCAAGCCCGATGGAGATGGCCGCATCCTTGCGTGCGGCCCCGGCTTCGCCCGGTTCATGCCAGTGACGCTTGGCGGCGGCGGCATGCAGGAAGAGGTTGTAGGGCACGATGGTGGTGCCGATCAGGGCGATGGCCGTCAGCAGGCCGCCTTCGGGGATTTGTGGCACAAGTCCCGCGGCGAGACTGCCAAGGTCGGGGCGGACGATGATGGCGCTGGCGGCGAAGGCGAGGCTCATCATGAGGACGAGGGCGACCAGGATGCGCTCGATCGCCTTGTAGCGGCCGATGATGAGGACGCCCGCCGCA
Source organism: Henriciella aquimarina (assembly GCF_002088975.1). Lineage (GTDB taxonomy): Bacteria > Pseudomonadota > Alphaproteobacteria > Caulobacterales > Hyphomonadaceae > Henriciella > Henriciella aquimarina. The sequence goes on along the minus strand of NZ_NCST01000038.1, from coordinate 128,001 downwards.
GTGACCGCGATCAGGCCGACCAGCCAGCGCCGGGCGCCTTCGCCGGTCAGCGCTTCCATGCCGAGGACGCCGCCAATGATGTTGCCGCTCTCATAGGCGGCATTGCCGACCGCAAGCGCGATGACGACAAGCCCACCCGCCATGAGCTTCAGGAGCGGGCCCGGCATGGCTTCGAGCAGGGCCTCGCCCAGCCCGCGGCCGGCGCCGGCGCCCAGCCGGGCGGCCATGTCCTGCAGGATGATGGTGGCCACGGTCGCGAAGACCAGCGCCCAGACGAGCGCGAGGCCGAAATTGGCCCCGGCGAGCGTGCAGGTCGTGACCGTCCCCGGCCCGATAAAGGCCGCGGCCACCAGCGTGCCCGGCCCGAAATTGAATCTGGATCTGCGGTCTGTCATTCAGCCCCGGCGCCAATGCTTGCCCGTTCCTGTGTAGCGGTGACGGCGGGCGGCACAAGAGCCGGAACGGGTCTCGCGCCTAGCCGCCGAGGCCGGCGGCAAAGGCGATACGAAGCGCGGAGGACAGATTGTCCACGCCGAGCTTCTCCATCATGTTGGCGCGGTGGATCTCGACGGTGCGCGGGGAAATGTCGAGCGAGTTGGCGATGGCCTTGTTGGTCAGCCCGTCGACCAGCCCTTCCAGCACTTCGGTTTCGCGCGGTGTGAGATGGGCCAGGCGTTTTTCCGCGTCGGCCTTCTGCAGCGATCCCATGGAGCGGTTCTTCTGTTCTTCGAACGCATCTTCCAGCGCGTTGAGAAGCACCTGTTTCTCATACGGCTTCTCGACGAAGTTCATGGCGCCGGCCTTCATGGCCTGCACTGCGACCGATACGTCGCCATGCCCGGTCAACACGACCACCGGCATGTCGACACCGCGGGCATTCAGCTCCTTCTGGACGGCAAGGCCGCTCATCTTGGGCATCTGCACGTCGAGCAGGATGCAGCCGGTTTCCATGCGCGGCAGGTCATCGAGGAAACTCACGCCATCCTTGTGTGTCTGGACGCGGTAACCGGCCAGGCGCAACATGAAACTGGCGGAATGGCGAATGGCTTCATCATCGTCGACGAGATGAACGAGGGGTTTGTCTGATTCACTCATTAATCTTCTGAGGGGTCTTGTCTTTCTTCGGCCTTTTCCAGGGTGAACACGAAGCGTGTGCCGCCTGTCTCCGCAGGCATGGCTTCGATCGTGCCGCCATGAGCTTCTATTATCGTCTTGCAGATGGATAGTCCAAGCCCCATTCCGGTCGTTTTCGAACTGGCTAGCGGCTTGAAGAGGTGTTCGGCGACATCCTTGGAGATGCCGGGCCCGTTATCCTCGATCGAGATCATGACAAGACCGCTATCGGCTGTCTCGGCATGGATCTTTATGTGCCGGTCGGATTGGTCGGCCATGGCCTCCAGGGCGTTGCGGACGAGGTTGATGACGACCTGCTGGATCTGGATCGGATCGGCCAGAACGCTGGAAACATCTTCCTCGACGCTGACCTCGATGCGGCCCGGTGAGCTGCTGGTTTCGGCATGCACCAGCGCCACGGCATCGCCCAGCAGCGGGACGAGCGGGGAGGGGCGTTTCTCGATCTCGCCGCGCGAGACATAGTCTCTCAGCTTGCGCACGATCTGGCCGGCGCGAACCGATTGCTTGGCGGCTTCGTCCAGCGCCTGCTGGACCATTTTCATCGTGTCGGGATCGGGCGAATTGAGCAGGTCGCGGGCGGCTTCCAGATAATTGGTGACAACCGTCAGCGGCTGGTTGAGCTCATGCGCGAGCGCCGAGGCCATGGTGCCGACGGAGCTCAGGCGCGAGAAATGCACAAGCTCTGCCTGCAGGGCCTTCATCCGCGATTCGTTTCGCCGCTGTTCTGTCAGGTCCCGCATGAACGCCGTGAAGAGATAGTGGTCGCCGATCTTTGCTTCGCCGATCTTGAGGTCGATCGGGAAAAGAGTGCCATCTGACCGGCGCGCGGTGACCGTGCGGCCGATGCCGATGATGCGGCGCTGACCCGTGCGGAGGTAGCGCATGATGTATTCGTCGTGCTGCGCCTTGTCGGTCGGCGCCATGAGGATGCTGACATTCTGCCCGAGCAGCTCATTGGCCTCATAGCCGAACAGCGCTTCCGCCGCGCGGCTGAACGCGGTGATGATGCCGGCATCATTGATGACGACCATGGCATCCGGCACCGATTGGAGAATCGACCGGAAGTGCTGATGGAGCGCGTCAACGTCCATCTCCGCCATATCGTATATCAGTTCCTGCCGAACCAGCGCACGCACCTCCGCCTATCCACGCTATGCAATGCGCCAAGCGGGGGCAGGAGGTCAACATGTGCTGTATAGACGGCGGGAGGATTGTGGTCATTTGCCGCTAGCCCGGAGAAGCGCGAAGCGGCGGATCGAGTGGATGAACGGGCTGACGATCATCAGGCCGATGCTGCCCAGCAGCACAGGGCAGGCCATGCAGTGCATGCCGAAAAACCCGGTCCCGGCCGGGCCGGCCCCGCCCGATGACGAGCACCAGGCCAGCTGCATGATCTCGGCGCGGGCATGATGCTCCAGCACCGTCGGCAGCGCGGCGGCGGCAAGAATGAACCCGGCAAGAAATACAGTCAGACGAAGCATGGTCGTGGTCTCCTCTTCGGCCGGAATAAGCCACGCTGCGACAGGCTGGCCCATACGTATGACCCCTTATGTTGGCTTTTGACGCACTCATTTATTCCCTCGCTCATCAATGGAACGCCCCATTCAGGCTGCAGGTGCGGCTGGGGAGAAGACTGAGGGGAAACCTGGTGAGCACTGCCACACTCAAGCGGGGCGGGATGGACAACAGCACGGCAAGCGTTGCAGGCCTGCTGGGCGTCTTTGCCATCCTGTCCATCTATATCGCCGCTAACGCCATGGACCGCCTTATGGGCGTTCATGCGACCATCTTCCTTTTTGCGCTCGCTGCCTGGCTGGTCGGGATCGGCCTCTGGGCCGGCAAGCTCGAGGGGCGCGACCCGTTCGACGAGACCAAGTATGAAGATACGCTGGTCAAGTTCGGCGTTTTCGCCTCGATGTTCTGGGGTATTGCCGGCCTTCTCGTCGGCATCGTCATCGCCCTGCAGCTGACCTGGCCGAATCTCTTCTATTTCGAACAGTGGGGTTTCACGAATTTCGGGCGCCTGCGGCCGCTGCACACCTCGGCGGTGATTTTTGCGTTTGGCGGTAACGTCCTTCTGGCCACCAGCTTTCACGTCGTCCAGCGCACCACACGCGCCCGCCTCTTTGGCGGCATGTGGCCATGGTTCGTCTTCTGGGGCTACCAGCTCTTCATCGTCCTGGCGGCCACCGGCTATCTGATGGGCGTTACCCAGTCGAAGGAATATGCCGAGCCGGAATGGTATGCCGATCTGTGGCTGACCATTGTCTGGGTCACCTATCTGATCATCTTCCTGGGCACGCTGTGGAAGCGCAAGGAGCCGCACATCTATGTGGCCAACTGGTTCTACCTGTCCTTCATCGTGACCATCGCGATGCTGCACATCGTCAACAACCTGTCGCTGCCGGTGTCGCTGGCCTCGTCCAAGAGCTACCAGCTCTTCTCCGGCGTCCAGGACGCGCTGACCCAGTGGTGGTATGGCCACAACGCCGTCGGCTTCTTCCTGACGACCGGCTTCCTGGCGATCATGTACTATTACATTCCGAAGCGGGTGAACCGTCCGGTCTATTCCTACCGGCTGTCCATCGTGCACTTCTGGTCGCTGATCTTCATCTATATCTGGGCCGGTCCGCACCACCTGCACTACACCGCGCTGCCGCAATGGGCGCAGACGCTGGGCATGACCTTCTCGATCATGCTGTGGATGCCCTCCTGGGGCGGCATGATCAACGGCGTGATGACCCTGTCGGGCGCCTGGGACAAGCTGCGCACCGATCCGGTGGTCCGCATGATGGTCGTCTCGCTCGCCTTCTACGGCATGTCGACCTTCGAAGGCCCGCTGATGTCGGTCCGCGCGGTGAACTCGCTCAGCCACTACACCGAGTGGGGCATCGGCCACGTGCACTCGGGTGCGCTCGGCTGGGTCGGCTTCATCTCCTTCGGCGCGCTCTACTGCCTGACGCAGTGGCTCTGGAAGCGCAAAAGCCTCTACTCCATCGCGCTGGTCGAATGGCACTTCTGGCTCGCGACCATCGGCATCGTCTTCTACATCGTGTCGATGTGGTTCGCCGGGATCATGGAAGGCCTGATGTGGCGTGCCTATAACGAGTTCGGCTTCCTCGAATATGCCTTCGTGGAAACCGTCGAGGCCAAGCACATCAGCTACATCATCCGTATGGTGGGCGGGCTGCTCTACTTCAGCGGTGCCCTGATCATGGCCTACAACCTCGTCCGGACGGCGATGGGCCATGAGCGCATCAACCAGCCCGCCGACGCGCCTGCTGTCAGCAACCCGCCGGCGGCTGCCTCCCTCCAACCTGCCGAATAGGAGCCTGTGAAGACCATGGGACTTCTCAACAATCACGGCGTCCTTGAACGCCACTCGCTTATCCTCACGATCGCCATCCTGATTACGGTGTCGATCGGCGGGATCATCCAGATGGCTCCGCTCTTCTATATGGAGAACACCATCGAGAAGGTGGAAGGCATGCGCCCCTATACCCCGCTCGAAGTGGCCGGCCGCAACATCTATCTCCGCGAGGGCTGCTATGTCTGCCACTCGCAGATGGTGCGCCCGCTGCGTGACGAGGTGGAACGCTATGGCCACTATTCGCTGGCTGCGGAGTCGATGTACGACCACCCCTTCCAGTGGGGCTCCAAGCGGACCGGGCCGGACCTGGCCCGGGTCGGCGGGAAGTATTCCGACGAGTGGCATGTCGACCACCTGATCGACCCGCGTGCTCTGGTGCCGGAATCGATCATGCCGCCCTATGCCTTCCTCGCGGAAAAGTCTCTTGATTACGACAACATAGAGGCGGATCTGAAAGCGCTGCGCATGGTTGGTGTTCCCTACACCGATGAGATGATCGAGAACGCCAAGGCCGACCTCGTCGCCCAGGTGGACCCGGAGGCCTATTTCGACGAGCAGGATGCGCTGACGGCCCGCTATACCGAAGCGTCCGGCCGTGAGGGCACCGTCCAGATCCGTGACTTCGACCTCGATCCGGACCGGATCACCGAGATGGATGCGCTCGTCGCCTATCTGCAGATGACCGGTACGCTGGTGGATTTCTCCACCTACGAAGCCGAAGACCTGATGAACCGGCGCTAAGGAGGATATCCGTGTACGAACATCTTTCCCGTTTCGCGCAAACCGGCGGTCTGATCTACTTCTTCGCGATCTTTGCCGTCGTTCTCGTTTACGCCTTGTGGCCGCGCAATCAGAAGCGCTTCGACGAGGCTGCCCAACTTCCTCTTCAAGACCGGGAGCCCGGAGATGAGTGACCATAACAAGGATATCGATCAGCCGACCGGGGTCGAAACAACCGGCCATGAATGGGACGGCATCAAGGAGTTGAACAATCCGCTCCCGCGCTGGTGGCTCTACATCTGGTACGCCACGATCGCCTTCTCGCTGGTCTACATGGTCATCATGCCGGCCATTCCGGCCCTGCCGGGCCTTGGCACCAATACGCGCGGTATCGGCGGCCATTCCGACCGGGTGAACGTTGCCAACGAGGTCGAAGCGCTGCGCAGTGCGCGGGCCGAGGAAGGCAGCATGCTCGTCAATGCGAGCCTGTCGGAAATCCAGACGGACCGCTCGCTGCAGCAGTTCGCCATGGCGGCCGGCGAGAGCGCCTTCGGCGACAATTGCGCGACCTGTCACGGCGCTGGCGGGCGGGGCGCCAAGGGCTATCCGACGCTGGCCGACGATGTCTGGCTCTGGTCGGGCACGCTGGACGGCATCGAGCAGACCATCCGTCACGGCATCCGCCACGAGGAAGATCCCGAGACCCGGTTCTCGGCCATGCCGGCCTTTGGCCGCGACGGGCTGCTGACCACCTCGCAGATCGATGATGTGGTCAGCCATGTCCTGCTGATCTCGGGCCATGATGAGGTTGATGAAGACGCCGCCGCCCGCGGGGCCGACATCTTCGCGGCCCAGTGCGCGACCTGCCACGGCGATGAAGGCAAGGGCGACCGCTCTGTCGGTGCCCCGAACCTGACGGACCAGAACTGGCAGTTCGGCAGCGAGTATCGTGACATCTACAACACCGTCTACAATGCCCGGAATGCCCACATGCCGGCCTGGGGCGAGCGTCTGGACGATGCCACGATCAAGTCGCTTGCCGTCTATGTCCACTCGCTTGGTGGCGGAGAATAGGCGCCAGACCCATGAACCGCGTTTCCCTCATATCGTCCAAATCCCCGCCGCCCGTCCCGCCGCCGCAGGACCTCTATTCCAAGCGGAAGCAGATCTATCCGAAGCTTGCCCACGGCAAGTTCCGGACGGTGAAGTGGGCGGCGATGGCGATCCTGCTCGGCATCTACTACCTCGTGCCCTGGCTGCGCTGGGAGCGTGGGGCAGGGGTGCCGGACCAGGCCGTGCTCGCGGACTTTGGAGGGGAACGCTTCTTCTTCTTCGGCATCGAGATCTGGCCGCAGGAAGCCTATTACCTCGCCGGCCTGATGATCCTGGCGGCGCTTGGTCTCTTCCTGGTGACCTCGCTGTTCGGCCGGGTCTGGTGCGGCTATGCCTGCCCGCAGACGGTGTGGACCGACCTCTATATCTGGGTCGAACGCGCCTTTGAGGGCGACCGGGCCAAGCGCATGCGGCTGGACCATCAGCCGTGGAGCTTCAACAAGGCCTGGCGCAAGGTCGGCAAGCATATTGTCTGGCTGATCATCGCCTTCCTGACGGGCGGGGCCTTCATCCTCTACTTCCATGATGCGCGGATGATCGCCCAGACCTTCTTCATCGGTGAGGCGCCGCTCTCGGCCTACTGGTTCGCCGGCATCCTCACCTTCACGACCTATGCGCTCGCCGGCACAATGCGCGAGCAGGTCTGCACCTATCTCTGCCCGTGGCCGCGCATCCAGGCCGCGCTCACCGACGAGCACGCACTGAACGTCACCTACCGCTATGACCGGGGCGAGCCGCGCGGTCCGCTGCGCAAGGGCGAGGGCTGGGACGGCCGTGGCGACTGCATCGACTGCAAGCAGTGCGTCCAGGTCTGCCCGATGGGCATCGACATTCGCGACGGCTCGCAGCTGGAATGCATCCACTGCGCGCTCTGCATCGATGCCTGCGACGAGATGATGAAAAAGGTCGGCCGTCCGACCGGGCTCATCGCCTATGACACCGATGTCGCTGTGGCGCAGCGGGCCGTGGGCGAGACACCGAAATACCGGCTCGTCCGTGCGCGGACCGTGCTTTACGCCTTCCTGATCGTCTCGATCGCCTCGCTGATGGCCTTTGGCCTGTTCAGCCGCGGTACGTTCGAGGTGAATGTGCTCAAGGACCGTTCGCCGCCTTATGTCCGCCTCTCGAATGGCGATATCCGCAATGGCTATACGCTGAAGCTTGTCAACAAGTCGGGCGAGGCGCGCGAGATGCTGCTGCTGGCCAGCGGGATCCAGGGCCTCGAGATCGAAGTGGTCGGCCTGGAGGACACCGCGGACGACCGGCTGATCCTGCCAGTGGCCTCTCACGGCGTTGACCGCTACCGCATGCTGGTGACGGTGCCCGAGGGCAAGGCTGACGGGCGGCAGTATTTCCGCCTCACCCTCACCGACACCGCAACCGGCGAGGTTCACACCAACCGCACATCCTTCATGGCTGGAGACTGATCATGGCGACTTCCCCTCAATACCGCCAGGACCCCGATGCAAAACTCAAGGGCTGGCATGTCCTGCTCATCATGCTCGCCTTCTTCGGGGTGATGTTCACGGTAAACGGCTTCTTCGTGTATTCGGCGGTGACCAGCTTCCCCGGTGAGGATGTCGAGAAGTCCTATCTCCAGGGCCTCAACTACAATGAAAAGATCGAGGCCCGCCATGCCCAGGACGCGCTTGGCTGGACCATGCGGGCCGGGCTCGTCGGCGAAGGGTCTTCTGTCCTGCGCGTCGAGGCGGCAGACGAGGGCGGGGCGCCGCTCTCCATGCTGGAGGTAAAGGCCACCCTGCGCCGGCTGGCCACGACGGCGAGCGATACCACCGTCACCCTGACGCCCGTGCGCGGGCACCGGGGCAGCTATGAGGCGACCCTGCCTGAACTCGCCAGCGGCCAGTGGGATATCGAGATCGAAGCCCGGTCGACGACCAGCGATGCGGCCTTCACCGCGAAGAAGGTGGTGAGCGTCTCATGAACGCCATGACGGATATTCCCGCACAGGGCTGTCCGAGTGGCCTGGCGCCCGCATCGCAGGACAGCCAAGGCGATGTGTCGGCGTTCGTGACCACGAAGAAAGGCCTGAAAGCGCTCAGCCTTTCAGTGCGCGGGGCGAAGTGTGGGGGCTGCCTCTCCAAGATCGAGGGCGCGGTAAAAGCGCTGCCCGGCATCAGCGAGGCGAGGCTCAACCTCTCCAATGGCCGCTTCGATGTCACCTGGACCGGGTCGCTGGACGCCAACCGGATTGCCGCGACCGTCTCCGATCTCGGCTATGGCGTCTCGGCTTTCGATCCGGATCGCGGCGAGGAAGCCGCCAAACGCGAGGAGCGCGACCTGCTGATCGCCATGGGCGTGGCGGGCTTTGCCGCCGCCAACATCATGTTGCTCTCGGTCTCTGTCTGGGCCGGGCATGGCGAGATGGGCGAGACGACGCGGCGGGCCATGCATGCCATTTCCGGTGCGATCGCGCTGCCGGCGGCGGCGTTCTCCGGCCGTGTCTTCTTCAAGTCTGCCTGGAACGTGTTGAAGCGCGGCCATGCCAATATGGATGTGCCGATCTCGCTGGCCGTCCTGCTGGCGCTTGGTGTCAGCGTGGCGGAGACGATCCGGGGTGGCGAGCATGCCTATTTCGATGCCTCGGTCATGCTGCTCTTCTTCCTGCTGATCGGGCGCTTTCTCGATGCCCGCCTGCGCCGGCGCGCGCATCTCGCCGCGCATGACCTCGCGGCGCTGCAGTCGCGCTCGGTCACCCGGCTTGAGGCCGACGGCACGGCGCGCTCGGCCAAGGCGAGCGAGATTGCCGCTGGCGACATGATCCTGGTCGCGCCTGGCGAGCGCCTGGCGGTCGATATGGATATCGTCGAGGGCACGGGTGAAGTCGATGAAAGCTTGGTGAGCGGCGAAGCGCTGCCGCGTGCCATCGCGCCGGGCAGCCGCCTCTTTGCGGGCACGGTCAATCTGGGCCAGTCGATCCGCGGGCGCGCCATCTCACCGGCCGCCGACTCGCTGCTGGCTGATATTGCCGGTATGCTGGAAGCAGGCGAGCAGCGCCGCTCCAGCTATCGTCGGATCGCCGACAAGGCGGTCTCGCTTTACGTGCCGCTGGTTCACACCACCGCCGCGCTGACCTTTATCGGCTGGATGCTGGCCGGCATCGGTGCGCGCGAGGCGCTGATGATCGCGGTCTCGACGCTGATCATTACCTGCCCCTGCGCGCTCGCGCTGGCGGCGCCTGTCGTTCAGGTCGTCACCTCGGGCCGGCTCTTCCGCAAGGGCGTTTTCCTGAAGTCCGGAGATGCGCTGGAGCGGCTGGCGACCTGCGACCATGTGGTGTTCGACAAGACCGGCACGCTGACGCTCGGCGAGGCCGAACTGGTGCCCGGCTCTGCGCCACAGGACCTTGTCTTGCGGGCCGCCCGTCTGGCGCGGGCTTCGCGTCATCCGCTGTCGCGCGCGCTGGTGAAGGCCGCCGGGGCGGGACAGGTCGCTGCCCATGTGACGGAATATCCGGGCCTCGGGCTCGAAGCAGAGATTGACGGGGTTCGCACCCGGCTCGGCTCGGCTGAGTGGGCCGGCGCCGGCGAAGCCGCCGAGGATGGCAAGCTGCACATCTGGTACAGCGAAGCCGGCGGTCCAGCGCACCGGTTCGACTTCGAGGATGCTTTGCGGCCGGGCTCCGAGCAGCTTGCCGAACAGCTGAAGGCGCGCGGGCTCAGTCTTGAAATCCTCTCAGGAGACCGTGAACCGGCTGTGGCCGATGTCGCCAACCGCCTCGGTGTGTCGCACTGGACGGCCGGGGCGAGCCCCGCCGAGAAGGCCAAGCGGCTCGAAACACTGCGGGATGAAGGCCGCAAGGTCCTGATGGTGGGCGATGGGCTCAACGATGCCGGCTCGCTCGCGCTGGCGCACGCCTCGCTCGCGCCCGGCGGGGCGATGGATGTCAGCCAGTCGGCGAGCGATGCGGTCTATACCGGCGCGGGTCTCGACGCGATCCTCAGCATTGTCGACATGGCGCGCGGCGCACGTCTGCGCATGCTGCAGAATTTCAGCCTGGCCGCGCTCTATAACATGATTGCCGTTCCGGTCGCGGTGGCCGGGTTCGCGACCCCGCTGGTCGCGGCGATTGCCATGTCGTCCTCGTCCATTATCGTGACGCTGAACGCGATCCGTCCGGCTGTGTGGAAAAGGCGCGCATCATGAGTGTGCTGATCTATCTGATCCCGATTGCGCTCGGCCTTGGCGGGCTGGGGCTGCTGGCCTTTATCTGGGCAGCAAGGAGCGGGCAGTTCGATGACCCGGACGGGGCGAAATACCGTATCCTGATGGATGACGACGAGCCGATGTAACGAGTTTTTGGCCTGCCTCACAGGCAGGCTGTCGCCGGATCGAACGCCCTTTTCCTCCCATGTCGAAGACTGTTTTTATGCAGGGCTGTGTCACTTCGCTGCATGTAAATAAGAACTATTTGCAGATATATTTTCTTGTAGAGTCTTGACCGTCTTCAAACGAATAAATGGGCCATCCTTACCGTGACACTCGACAGCCTCACCTTCGGCCAACCGGCCACCATTGTCGCCATTTCCGACACCGATGCCCTGCTTGAAATGGCGCTGCGCGAGATCGGGTTTGCCGAGCGCGATACGGTTGAGCTCATGCACACCGGCCCGCTCGGCCGCCGGCCACTCTGCTTCCGTCTGAACGAGACGCTGGTGGCGCTGCGCCTCGATGAGGCCCGGGCCATCACGATCGAGCTGGCAGAATGACGGTGCTGGCTGACGATCGCACCCGGGAAGAGCAACCGGCGGCTGAAGCGGGAACGCGCCGTATGGTGGCGCTCGTCGGGCCGCCCAATTGCGGCAAGTCCACCCTGTTCAACGGGCTGACGGGCGGTCGCTCGAAAGTCGCCAACTATCCGGGCGCGACGGTGGAGGTCCGCGCGGGCGCCATGACGCTGCCCTCTGGCCGCGAGATCACCCTGTACGATCTGCCCGGCATTTACGGCACCGCCTCGCGCAGCAAGGATGCCGATGTCGCGCTCGAGGTCATTGGCGGGCAAAGTGCGACCGTCTCGCGCCCCGACCTTCTGCTCGTCCTCGTCGAGGCGGCGACGCTCAGGACCCATTTGCACACCGTGCTGCAGGCGCGCGAATTCGGCCTGCCCATGATCGTGGTCGTCAACATGATCGACCTCGCCGAACGCGACGGCCTCGAATTCGATCTCGACGCTCTCTCGCGTGAGATTGGCGTGCCGGTCGTGGCCTGCCGGGCGACGCGTTCGGCTGGACGGGCCGCCCTTGTCGAGGAGGTCGAGGCGCGGCTGGATGACCTGGAGTCCGCCCGCCCGAATCTGGACGAGACCATCCCGCTCAAGACGCTGCAGGCCGAGGCCCGGCGCATGGCGAAGGCGGCGATCGTGTCCGAGCCGCTTGGCAATATGATGACCCGCAAGCTGGACCGGGTCCTGCTGCATCCCTTCGCCGGCCCGCTGATCCTGTTCAGTCTGCTCTTTCTCGTCTTCCAGGCGGTGTTCTCCTGGGCGACGCCGCTCATGGACGGCATCGAGGCCGGCATGGGGCTGCTGCAGACCAGTGTCGCCACGCTGCTGCCGGAGGGCTGGCTGGCCGACCTGCTGACCGACGGCATCATTGCCGGGGTCGGCAGTGTCATTGTCTTCCTGCCGCAGATCGTCATCCTGTTCAGCTTCATCCTGCTGCTGGAAGCCTCGGGCTATATGGCGCGCGCGGCTTTCCTGATGGACGAGCTGATGATGCGGGTCGGGCTGAACGGCCGGGCCTTCATACCGCTCCTGTCGAGCTTTGCCTGCGCCATTCCCGGCATCATGGCGGCCCGCGTGATCGGCTCGGAGCGCGATCGGATCACCACCATCCTGATCGCGCCGCTGATGACCTGTTCGGCGCGGCTGCCGGTCTACACGCTGCTGATTGCCGCCTTCATCCCGCCCACCTCGGTCGGCCCGTTCGGGCTGCAGGGACTGGTCATGTTCGGGCTCTACATGTTTGCCGTCATCAGCGGGGTCACGGTGGCTTTCGTGCTGAAACGCACGCTGACGGCGGGCGGCGTGCAGCCGCTGATCCTGGAGCTGCCGAGCTACAAGGTGCCGAATGCTGGGGATTTCTTCGCCGGGCTCTGGATGCGCGCGAGCGCCTTCCTGCGCCGGGCCGGGACGATTATCCTCGCGACCTCAATCGGCCTCTGGTTCCTGGCGAGTTATCCGGCCAGTGCCGGCAGCTTGCGCGAGACCTTTGCCGGCCAGATCGGTGCGCTGATCGAGCCCATCCTGGCGCCCATCGGTTTCAACCTGGAAATCGCGATTGCGCTTATTCCCGGCTTTGCCGCGCGTGAAGTCGCGGTTGGCGCACTGGGCACCGTCTATGCCGTGCAGGGCGGGGAAGAGAATATCCAGGGTCTGGCGGCGGTGCTGCAGAATGCCTGGAGCCTGCCCACGGGGCTCGCCTTCATCGCCTGGTATGTCTTCGCCCCGCAATGTTTCGCGACGCTGGCCACCATGCGCCGGGAAACCAATAGCTGGGCGTGGACAGGCTTCGGCTTCGCCTACCTGCTCGGGTTGGCCTATATCGCGGCGGGCGCGACCTACTGGATCGCCAGCGCGCTGGTCTGAGCCCTTTCAGCGGACAAAAAAAGGGGCGCGTGCTCTCGCGCCCCAGGGGTGATGACCGGGCCTTCGCAAGCCCGGCCATTCGGTAGCCTGCGCTATTTGACCTCGGTCAGGCGCAGATACGGACGGACCTCGTCCCAGCCTTGCGGGAACATGGTGCGGGCGGTCTCATTCGTCACCGACGGCGGAATGATCACCTTCTTGCCCGGCAGCCAGTCGGCCGGCGTGGCGACCTTGTACTTGTCGCCGGTCTGGAGCGCATCGATGACGCGCAGGATCTCGTCGAAGTTCCGGCCGACGCTCATCGGATAGGTCATGGTGAGGCGGATCTTCTTCTCCGGGTCGATGATGAAGACCGAGCGCACGGCAGCGGTTTCACTCTCACCCGGATGGATCATGTCATAGGCCTGGGCGACCTTGTGCTCGGTGTCGGCAATGATCGGGAAGGTCAGGTCGGTGTTCTGCGTGTCGTTGACGTCATCGATCCACTTGATGTGGTCGTCCACAGAGTCGGTCGACAGGCCGAGCGGCTTCACATTGCGCTTGGCAAAGGCTTCGGCCAGCTGGGCGGTGCGGCCCATCTCGGTCGTGCAGACCGGGGTGAAATCGGCCGGGTGGCTGAACAGGAAGACCCAGCTGTCGCCGGCCCACTCATGGAAGGAGAGATCGCCCTTCGAGGTCGGGATGGTGAAGTCAGGGGCTGTATCGCCAATTCTGAGAGACATGACACGGTCCTTTCTTATGTTGTGTCGTCAGGAGGAAACTCGATTGCTCGCGGGTCAGCCGCCGCCGCTTTCTGTCTCGCGGCCGTCTGCCGTCCAGGCTTGGTAGGAGCCCATGAAGACATCCACGCCCGTGTGACCGCAGCGCTTGAGGGCCGAGGCGGCGAGGGTGGCGCGGGCGCCGCTGCCGCACATCACGGTGGTGCGGGCCGGCAGGTCCGGTCCGTCGCAGCCTGCCATGACGTCGCCGGCATAGAGATGCTTCGAGCCGGGGATGTGCCCGCCTTCGAATTCCTCGATCGAGCGGACATCGAGCAGCGCCCAGTCGGCGTCGCCGGCTTTCAGGCGGGCGGCGACCTCTTCGGTGTCGACAAGCGGGATGCTGGCGAGCTTTTCACCGCCGGCGGCCATGCCGACCGGGGCCAGCGCGGCGCCGACGATATTGTCGAAGCCGATGCGGCAAAGGTGCCGGGCGGCGGCTTCGGCCTCGCCGACGGACTCCGCGATCAGGCCGATCTTGTCATCGCGTCCGAGGAACCAGCCGCCGAAGGCTGTGATCATCGAGACGGGCAGGGCCTGGCTCGCCGCGACATGGCCGCCAAGGTGCGAGGTGATGGGGCGGACATCGAGCATGTGGTCGGGCTGGGCCTTGCGCAGCTCGCCAAGCGGCAGGACCTTCAGCGGGGCCGGCGCGGTGCAGGCCGGCGCGCCCGACAGGTTCAGCTGTTCCATCAACTTGAAATAGGGCGGCTGGTAGTGGTGCTCGTTGACCTTGGCCTCGATGAAGGCCTCGCGGCTGGAGATCTTGAGGCGGGGATTGTTCTTGCGCTCATGCCCGATGGTCGAGAATTCGCGGTCGGCCATGCCGGCACCACAGGCCGAGCCGGCCCCGTGGGCCGGATAGAGGATCGTCTGGTCGCCGAGGCTGACCAGCTTCTGCAGGCTGTCATAGAGCTTGCCGGCGACTTCTTCCGGGCGGTCGGGATAGAAGTCGGTGCGTCCGACATCCCCGACGAAGAGCGCATCCCCGGTAAAGACGCCGGCGGCACCGTCGGGATAGGCGGTGTCGTAAATGGCGATGGAGATGGAGTCGTCGGTGTGGCCGGGCGTTTCCATCACCTCGAGCTTGAGGGCGCCTAGGTCGACGGAGAAACCCTCTTTCACCGTCTCGGCATAGGTGATGTCATCGGCGGCATTCGGACCGTGATAGACCTTGGCGCCGGTGATCTCTGCCAGGGCGCAGGCGCCCGAGACGAGGTCCTCATTGCGGTGGGTTTCGAAGATGTGGGCGATGCGCACGCCATTCGCGCGCGCGGTCTCGAGGTAGACCTCGATGTCGCGCCGGGGGTCGATGACGGCGGCGAGGCTGCCATCGCCGATGATGTAGGAGAAATGGGCAAGGCCATCTGTCTTGATCTGTTTCAGGAACATGAGAGGGAAGCTCCTTTCTTCAGGGGCGGGTTTGCGGCCTGGTTTGCCTCATCGCTGAGGGTCCAGGCCGGCGAGTTTCTGTGACGGGCAGGGCGAGTCGGCCGGCATCGTTGTCGGCGCGCTCTTCTCGAAGGCTGATCTGGCGCAGTCGGTGTCGAGGTCCTGGATGGCCTCGTACTGGTGGAGGTAGACCTTGCCGGTCAGCTCCTCGAGGAAATGGGTGCGCTTCAGCCGGTCCATGACAGGCCCTTTGACTTCGGAGAGGTGCAGCGTGACGCCGGCCTCTTTCAGGCGCTGATTGATCGCTTCCAGGCTTTCAAGCCCGCTGGCATCGATCCGGTTTACCGCCGGGCACATCAGGATCAGATGCTTCAGGTCCGGCCGGTTGCCGAGCACGCAGTAGACGGTGTCTTCCAGGAAGCGCGCATTGGCGAAATAGAGGCTTTCGTCGATGCGGATGGTCAGCACCTTGTCGGAAGTAACCACTTCGTGGCGGTTCACGTTCCGGAAATGGTGTGTCCCCGGCACCTGGCCGACGAGGGCGAAATGCGGCCGGCTGGTATTGTAGAGGTGCAGGAAGAGCGACAGGGCCACGCCGATGGTCACGCCAAGCTCCACGCCGGAGAAGAGGGTGACGATAATGGTCGCTGCCATGGCCGCGAAGTCCGAGCGCGAATAGGCCCAGACCTGCCGGATCGCCTTCAGGTCGACCAGTGACAGGACGGCCACGATGATGGTCGCAGCCAGTACGGCCTGCGGCAGGAAGTAGAGATAGGGCGTCAGGAACAGTGTTGCGAGCGCGATGCCGACGGCGGTGAAGGCACCGGCGGCCGGTGTCTCGGCCCCGGCATCGAAGTTGACCGCCGAGCGGGCGAGGCCGCCGGTCACGGGATAGCCGCTCGAAATGCCGGCCGACATGCTGGCGGCACCGAGCCCGATCAACTCCTGGTTGGGATCGACACGCTGGCGCCGCTTGGCCGCCAGGGTCTGCGCAACAGAGACCGACTCGACAAAGCCGATCAGGCTGATCAGGGCGGCCGAGCCAAGCAGCTGCAGCCAGATGTCATGGTCGAAGGCGGGCAGGCCGATGGCCGGCAGGTTGCGCGGCACGTCATGCAGGATGCGCACGCCGTCCTCGTCGAGACGCAGAAGCGCGACGGCGAGGATGCTGGCGACGACGGCGAAGACCGGGCCGGTGCGTGTCGCGATGGTGGCGGCTTTTTCGGAGAGGCCGATCCCGCGCAGCATAGGCTTCAGGTATTTTCGCGCCGAGAAGAGGAAGGCGAGCGAGGCCACGCCGATGATCAGCGTCGGAATGTTCGTTTCCCCGATATGACGGCCGAGCTCAACGAGGATCTCGAAGAGGTTATGCCCGCCGGCATCGATGCCGAGAATGTGCTTCAGCTGCGAGGCGGCGATGATGATGCCCGACGCCGTGATGAAGCCGGAGATGACCGGGTGGCTCAGGAAGTTCGCGAGAAATCCCATCCTGAAGATGCCGAGGATAAAGAGGATGGCCCCGGAGAGCAGCGCCAGGATGACGGCCGCCTGGATATAGGCGTCCGAGCCTTGCGCGGCGATCTTGCCGGCGGCAGCCGCTGTCATCAGAGACAGGATGGCCACCGGGCCGACGGCCAGCGTGCGGCTTGTGCCGAAGACGGCATAGGCCACCAGCGGCAGGATGGAGGCATAGAGACCGACCTGCGGCGGCAGGCCGGCCAGCATGGCATAGGCCAGCGATTGCGGGATCAGCATGATCGTGACGATGACCGCAGCGATCAGGTCATTGATCAGCGTCTCGCGCCGGTATTCCCGGCCCCATTCCAGAATGGGGAAATATTTCGATGGCCGGAATGACATGTGCTCTTGCCTCTACGCCCGCTCAGGCGGCCTTGTTCTTGTTGCTATCGCTGAAGTCGCAGGCCTCCTGGGCCTCGTGCGCGGCCGGGCGGTGCGGTAGCACTTTCGGCTTCACCAGCGTCTCCTTGCCCTTCAGCATCATGTCGAAATAGATGTTCGGCAGCATCTTCTCCTTGAGGAACCAGGCCGCGCGGGTCGGTTTCTCGCCATTGATGAGCCATTTCGGAAGCGACGGTTCGAGTTTGCCGCCATAGCCGAATTCCGCGAGCACGATCTTGCCGCGTTCGACCGTCAGCGGGCAGGAGCCATAGCCGCTATAGACGGCGGTGGGCGCCTTGCCATCAAGGGCGCAGAGCACGTTGTGCGCGGCGACCGGGGCTTGCTTGCGCACGGCGGCGGCGGTTTTCGCATTCGGCGTCGAACCGGCATCGCCCAGCGAGAAGATGTTTCCGTACTGATTGTGCTGCAGTGTCTCGGCGTCGACATCGACCCAGCCGGCCTCATTGGCGAGCGGGCTCCGGGCGACGAAGTCCTGCGCGGTCTGGGGCGGGCAGACATGGATCATGTCGAAGCCCTGCTCCTGGCGGGTAACGTTGCCGTCGGCATCCTTGACATCGAACCAGGCTTTCTTCGCCGGGCCGTCAATGGCTACCAGCGTCTGGTTGAAGGCAAGGTCGATGCCGTAAGCTTTGATGTATTCCATCAGGGCCGGGACATATTCCTTCACACCGAACAGCGCGCCGCCGGCATTGTGGAAGCTGACATCGATATCCTTCAGCACGCCGCGACGCTTCCAGGCATCGCAGGCGAGATACATCGCCTTTTGCGGGGCGCCGGCGCATTTGATCGGCATGGGCGGCTGGGTGAAGAGCGCCTTGCCGCCCTTCAGCGACTGGACGAGCTCCCAAGTATAGGGCGCCATGTCGAAAAGGTAGTTCGAGGTGACGCCATTCTTGCCGAGGGTGTCGCGCAGGCCCTCAATGCCGTCCCAGTTCAGCTTCAGGCCGGGGGCGACGACGAGGATGTGATAGCCGATGCGCGTGCCGTCCTCGAGCACGACCTGGTTCTGCTCCGGTTCGAAGCCCTCGCAGGCGGTGCGGATCCATTTGACGCCTTTCGGCATCAGCGACTGCATGCTGCGCTCGGTCTGCTCGCGTTGGAAGACGCCGCCGCCGACCAGGGTCCAGCCGGGCTGGTAGTAATGTTCGGCGCGGGGCTCGACGATGGCGATGTCGACATCGCCGCGGCGCTTGAGAATGCTGGCGGCCGTGGAAATGCCGGCCGCACCGCCGCCGATGATCAGCACATCATGGGTCTGCGAGGCGCGTGGGGCAGCGCGCACGCCACTGCCGGCCTCGGCGGCGGTCAGCCGCTGCGTCAGCCCGGAAAGGTCATATCCCGCGCTTTCGGCGGTCTTGAGGATGGCCTCTACCGAGAGGTGGCCGGCCTGCGAGAGGGCCCAGAGGCTGGCCGATCGGGTGCCGGTTCGGCAATAGGCCAGCGTCGGGGCCGGGAGCTCGCGCATGGCGTCTGAGAAGTCGGCAATATCCTCATCGGTGATATTGCCGGGCGTCACCGGGAGGTATTGGACACGCAGACCATGGCGGCTGGCGGCGGCTTCGATCTCTGTGTGATCGGGCTGGTCGCTGCTTTCCTGGTCCGGCCGGTTGATGATGATGGAGCGGTAGCCCTTTGAGGCGGCTACGCCTACATCCTGTGGCGTGATCTGCGGCGATACCGACAGATCGGGGGCGATGGTCCTGATGTCCATTTGAGGGGTCCTCCCGGCGTTTCTGGTGTGGGACTAAAGGGCGTTGATGGGCAGCTTCATGTAGCGCTGGCCATTGGCTTCAGGCGGCGGCATCTCGCCGGCGCGCATGTTGATCTGCACGGAGGGCAGGATCAGCTTCGGCATGGCGAGCGTCGCATCCCGCTCGGTGCGCATCTTCACGAACTGCTCGCGGGTCGTGCCGGTCTTGACGTGAATGTTCTCGGCCTTCTCCTGGCCAATCGTCGTTTCCCAGACAAACTCGTCACGGCCGGGCGCCTTGTAGTCATGGCAGAGGAAGACGCGTGTCTCGTCCGGCAAGGCGAACAGCTTCTGGATCGAGTCGTAGAGCGTGCCGGCGTCGCCGCCCGGGAAGTCACAGCGGGCGGTGCCGAAGTCCGGCATGAAGATGGTGTCGCCAACAAAGAGGGCGTCGCCGATCAGATGGCTCATGCAGGCCGGGGTATGGCCCGGCGTATGGATGGCCTTGGCCTCGATCGTGCCGATCCTGTAGGTCTCGCCATCCTTGAAGAGATGGTCGAACTGGCTGCCATCGGTGTGGAAGGCCTGGCCTTCATTGAAGATCTTGCCGAAGACCTTCTGCACGGTCGAGATGTGCTCGCCGATCCCGGTGCGTCCGCCGAGCTGGCTGCGGATATAGGGGGCCGCGGTCAGGTGGTCGGCATGGACGTGGGTATCGACGATCCATTCAACCTCGAGCCCTTGCTCTTTCACGAAAGCGATCAGGCGGTCGGCGGACTCGGTGGTCGTGCGGCCGGAGGCCTGGTCGAAATCGAGCAGGGAGTCGATCACGGCGGCCTTGTTTGTCGTCGGGTCCCAGACGACGTAGCTGATCGTGTTCGTCGCGTCGTCGAAGAACCCCTGAACGGTGGGTGTGTTCATGGGTCGGTTCCTTCTTTAGGGGACGATCCGGGCAAAGTGGCCCGAGCCGTCGGTGGATGAGGGTTTGAGGGGCAGGGTGGGCGCGTCTTCCGGCGCCTGAATGGGCAGGGGCTTGTCGAGCATCACCGCGCAGAGGGCGTCGATCATGACGCCGGCGCGCGAGGCATCGGACAGGCGGTAATAGATCTGCTTGGCTTCGCGGCGGGTTTCGACGAGGCCTTCCTCGCGCAGCTTGGCCAGTTCGCGCGAGAGGCGCGGCTGGTGGATGCCGAGGTGGTCCTCGATCTCGCCGACCGAGAGTTCGCGGTCGCGCAGGGTGCAGCAGATCATCAGCCGGGCCGGATGCGCGAGCGCCTTCAGCAGCGATGTGGCTTCATCGGCGAGCGGGATCATGTCTTCGCTTCTGGGGCTCATTGTCCGGTCCCCTTCTGTGTGTAGTACCAGGCGCCGCCATTCATGCCGGCGCGTTCATCGGCTTCGCGGATGTCGACGGGGGCGGGCAGGACCGCGTCATGGCCGGGTGTCCAGCCTTCAGGCGTTGCGACGCCGTCCCGGTCGGAGGTCTGCAGTGCGGCCAGCACGCGCAGGATCTCGTCGACCGAGCGGCCAACGGCGAGCGGATAGTGGATCAGGGCGCGAATGACGCCGTCCGGATCGATGAAAAAGACCGAACGGACCGAGGCGGTCGATTCCGACTCCTCGTGGATCATGCCGTAGGCGCGCGCGATCGCCATCGAGATGTCTTCGATGATGGGGAAGGAAATCCGCACGCCGAAGCGCGCTTCGATATCCTTCACCCAGGCCAGGTGCGAATACAGGCTGTCGACCGACAGGCCGAGCAGGTCGCAGTCCATGGCCGCGAAGCGGTCGATTTCATTCTGGAAAGTGATGAATTCGGAGGTGCAGACCGGCGTGAAGTCGGCCGGATGCGAGAAGAAGACCAGCCAGCGCCCGCGATGATCAGACAGGCGAACGGGGCCTTCTGTCGTGCGGGCTTCGAAATCCGGGGCCTGCGCGCCGATCTTTGCGCTCGGCAGTTTCGGCGTGTCGGCCTGGGGTATCTGGATCGTGTCGCTCATAAGAATTCCTCAGTTGCATTTTAATTGTTTACGAATTACGAGAATGTCAAGTGATTGGCTTCCCTCATCCGATCAAAGGATCTGAACATGGAAAATCTTACACCGGTAAGCGCAACCCTTGGCGGCGCTCTTATCGGGCTTTCGGCTGTGATGCTGATGGGCCTGAAAGGCCGGATTGCCGGGATCAGCGGCGTCTTTTCGGGTGCGGTTTTCGCCGAACCGGGGGACCGGGGCTGGCGCGCAGCCTTCGTGCTGGGGCTTGTCCTGGCCCCTGTCATTTATCTGGCCCTGGGCGGGCCAGCCATCGCCTTCGAGCTTGAGGCGAACTGGCCGCTCGTGATCGTCGGCGGCCTGCTTGTCGGCTTCGGCACGCGGCTCGGCTCCGGTTGCACCAGTGGCCATGGCGTCTGCGGGCTGTCGCGGCTGTCCTCGCGCTCCATGGTCTCGGTCGCGCTGTTCATGCTGGCCGGCATGGCGACGGCCTCGCTCATCAAGCCGGTCTTCGGAGGATAGGATGATCGCCAGACATATCGCCGCCTTCGTGACCGGGCTGGTCTTCGGGCTCGGTCTTGTTATCTCGCAGATGGTGAACCCGGCCAAGGTGCTGGCCTTTCTCGACATCCTTGGCGGATGGGACCCGTCGCTGGCCTTTGTCATGGCCGCCGCACTGGCAGTGACGGCTGTGGGCTACCGGATCGTCTGGCAGCGCCGGAGCCCGGTTTTCGCGGAGACTTTCCAGCTGCCGGGCCACCAGACAGTGGATGCGAGGCTTGCGACCGGCGCGGTTCTGTTCGGCATCGGCTGGGGCCTTGTTGGCCTGTGTCCGGGCCCGGCCATTACGGCTGTCAGCATCGGCGGCTTACCCGTGATCGGCTTCGTGGCCGCCATGGCTGCGGGGATGGCCCTGTTCGAGCTTTACGAGCGCATGCGCCGGGTCCGCGCCCCGGCCTGAAGGGCCTACCGGTCCAGCACGTAGAGGCCGGGCGCATCACGCACGACCGGATAGCCCTTCTTGGCATAGCCGTAACGCTTCTGGGCACGCCGGGGCTCTCCGCTGCGCTCTTTCAGCCAGTCGCGCCAGCTGAGCCACCATGAGCCGTCACGCTGGGTGGCCGCCTCTTCCCAGGCTTCCGGGCTGAGATGGTGTTCATGGGCCATGGTGTGGCCGATCTTGTGATGGCGTTTCGGGTGGCCGGGCTCCGTCACGATGCCGGCATTGTGGCCCCCATCGGCGAGCACGAAGGTCACGTCCGGGCGCGCCAGATGGGTGATCTTGAAGACTGATTTCCATGGCGCGACGTGGTCACGATTGGTGCCCACGGCAAAGATCGGGGCGCGGATGTCCGAGATCGAGATGGCCCGTCCGTCGACCTTGTAGCGGCTGCTGGCCAGATCATTGTCGAGATAGAGGCCGCGCAGATAGTCGCTCATCATGGCGGACGGCATGCGGGTGGCGTCTTCATTCCAGGCCAGGATATCGAAGATGGGCGGGCGTTCTCCCAGGAGGTAGGTCTTCACGGCCGGGTCCCAGATCTGGGAGTCGGGCCGCAGCGCCCGGAAGCCGTCGCTCATCATGCGGGCGGGCATGACGCCTTCAAGCTCCATCATGTCTTCCAGATAGGTGACCTGGGCTTCGTCGACCAGCAGGCGGATATCGCCCGGCTCGGTGAAATCTGTCTGCGCGGCGAGCAGGCTCAACGTGCTCAGCCGGTGATCGCCATCGCGCGCCATGCGGGCGGCCTGCATGCTGAGCAGGGTGCCGCCGAGGCAGTAGCCACAGGCATGGACCTTCTCTTCGCCGGTGATCGTGTTGACGGCATTCAGGGCCTCTCCGATGCCGAGATCGAGATAATCGTTCAGCCGGAAATGGGCGTCTTCGGGATGCGGGTTCTTCCAGGAGACCATGAAGACCTGGAAGCCCTCGCTCACCAGCCAGCGCACGAGCGAGTTGTGCGGTGAGAGGTCGAGGATGTAATATTTCATGATCCAGGCCGGCACCATCAGCACGGGCTCACGCGCGACGGTGTCGGTGGTCGGCCCGTACTGGATGAGTTCGATCAGGTCATTCTGGTAGACGACCTTGCCGGGCGTGATGGCGAGGTCCTTGCCGACTTCATAGCCCTCATGCGGGGGTGGCGGACGCCCGCCAATCTCGCGGCGCATGTCGTCCAGCCAGTTCTGCCAGCCTTTCTGGAGGTTCTCGCCGGACTCCTCCAGCGTGCGGTGAATGACATCCGGATTGAGAAACGGGACATTGGCCGGGGACATGGCTTCCAGCGCCAGTTCGGCCCAGTAGGCGGTATGTTCGTTCGACCAGGTGTTCAGCCCGCGCGAAGGTGCCGTCGCGCTGCGCCACCAGTCGCGCATGCTCAGCCAGCTTCTGGCCGGGAGGTCGAAGGGGAAGGTTTTCCAGTAGTCGGAGCGGAAGCGCGTGCCGGAAAAGCCGTTTTCCGGCTCTTGGCCGCTGACGCGATGGGCGACATAGGCCTGAAGGCCGAGCATGCTCTCGAAGGCCTGGATGGTAAGGTCGAGATTGTGGCCCGGCGAGCGCGACATGTGGACCATCCAGTCATGCACGGCGGCAAAGCCGGTCAGGATGGGGGCGTTCGGCGCGTAGCGCATCGAGGCGCCGCGGAAAAAGCGGTCGAGCCAGGCAAAGGCGGTCTCTTCGCTCTCGTTGGCCGAGACACAGGCGGAGGGTTTCGCCGGCCCATCCTTGCGAACGCGTGAGGCATCTTCATTTCCCGATCCCGGTGCGGCGGGCTGGAAATGGCTGAGCCGAGAAGTGTCCGGCATTCGATTACCGTTCGGATTGCAGGTTTATCGCCAGAACGCGGTCATATTCATTGGCATAGTCATGCACCGTGTCGCTGGCAGCGCGGGCCATCGTCGAGAGGAAGTCCTCGGACGTCCGGCAATTGGCGAAACTGTCGAGCGTGGCGAGATATTTCTTCAGCCGGTAGGACCAGAACCGGGTCAATTCCTGGTTGGTCGCGATCCAGTGTTCGAAATTTGTCGCGCCCAGACGGACAGCGTGCATGGTGTCGAAACCGGGCAGGACATCTTCAAAGCCGGCAGCGCGCTCGCCGGCGTCTGCCGAGGCCGATTTTGTCTGAGTGTCGGCCATGGCGGCCTCCTCTGAATTACGCCCACCCATCGGAAAATGAGATATAAGCCTTACGCAGGGGTATAAATCAATTCCGTGAGAATACTTAGAGGACGAGCGGGCATGTTGCTGCTAGGTTTCAGGGCACGACTGACACATCCCTCACCGTAAGATACGCTTTCCCAACATGACATCATCGCCTTCCGAAGATCCGCCGCATGCCTTCGAAACCATCATCAGCCGGGCAAGCGGGCCGCCCGTTCGAACGGCTGTTGTCCACCCCGTCGATACGTTGTCGCTGTCTGGCGCGCTGGAGGCCCGCGACGCCGGCCTGATCGATCCGATCCTTGTCGGACCGAGCGAGCGCATCAAGGAGGCTGCCGAGAAATCCGGGGTAGATATTACCGGGCTGAAGCTGGTCGATGTGATGCATAGCCATGCCGCCGCCGAAGAGGGTGCCAGGCTGGCCAGCAGCGGTGAAGCCGACGCCATCATGAAGGGGGCGCTGGCCACCCATGAGCTGATGCACGCCATCGTCGACCGCGCCGCCGGGCTTCGTACCGAGCGCCGGATGAGCCACGTCTTCGTGCTGGAGACGCCGGCCTATCCGAAACCGCTTCTGATGACGGATGGCGCGATCAATATCACGCCGGACCTGCTGGCCAAGCGGGACATCGTCCAGAATGCGATCGATCTTGCCCATGCCATCGGCATTCCCCAGCCGCTTGTCGCGATCCTGTCGGCGACCGAGGACATCGATCCCAAGCTGCAGTCGACGCTGGATGCCGCCGCGTTGTGCAAGATGGCCGACCGGGGACAGATCAAGGGCGGCCTGCTGGACGGGCCGCTCGCCTTCGATCTCGCCATCTCGCGGGAGTCCGTGGCGGCGAAAGGCATCACTTCGCCCGTCGCGGGGGCGGCCGACATTCTCGTCGTGCCCAATCTGGAATCCGGCAACATGATTGCCAAGCAGCTGGACTATCTGGCTGGCGCGGCCGCCGCCGGTATCGTCCTGGGCGCCAGAGTGCCGGTCATCCTGACCAGCCGGGCCGACAGCCCCGCCGAGCGGGTCGCGTCCTGCGCGCTGGCGAAACTCCTCGTGGCCGGCCGGGAGGCTGCATCCTGATGCGTGAGGCGGTCCTGACGATCAATACCGGGTCTTCCAGCATCAAGATGTCCGTGCACGCTTTCGAGGGCGATGCGCTGGGCGAGCGCCTGCTCAGGGCGAACCTGTCCGGGCTCTCGAAGGCGCCGGCGTTTTCGGCGTCCTCCGTGCATGAGAGCGTCGAGACGGTGCCCGAAACGCTCGCCACATGTCCGCCAAGGCCGGCTGACCGGGTGACGGCCATGGCTGCCTGGGCGGCCGAGCACTTGCCCGATGTCACCATCCGGGCGGTTGGCCATCGCATCGTTCATGGCGGGCGGACTTTCGCCGGGCCTGTGCGCTGCGAGGCTGCGGTCTGCAAGGAGCTGGAGGCGCTCGCCCCGCTCGCGCCGTCGCATCAGCCAGCCAATCTCGCCGGCATAGACGGGATCTCGCAGCTCTGGCCGGATATGCCGCAGAGCCTGTCTTTCGATACCGCCTTCCACCGGCATCAGCCGCGCGTCGCCGAGCTTTATGCTCTGCCGAGAGACCTGGCGGAGGAGGGGGTGTTGCGCTTCGGCTTTCATGGCCTCTCCTATGCCCACATTGCCGAGGTGGCTCCGAAGCTGCTGCCGGAAGGCAAGCGCCGCAAGCTGATCGTGGCCCATCTCGGCAGCGGGGCCAGTCTCTGCGCCATCGAGAACGGGCGCAGCGTGGCCACCACGATGGGACTAACAGCGCTCGACGGCGTGCCCATGGCGACGCGCTGCGGCAACATCGACCCGGGCGTCGTCCTGCACCTCATTGCCGACAAGGGGATGAGCACGGGCGAGGTCGCCGACATGCTTTACAAGAAGTCCGGCCTGCTCGGGCTGTCCGGCATCAGCGGCGATGTTCGCACGCTGCTGGCGAGCGAGAAGCCGGAGGCGAAAGAAGCGCTCGATGTGTTCGTCTACCGCGTGGCGCGAGAAATCGGCTCGCTGGCCGCCGCGCTTCAGGGCGCCGATGCGATCGTGTTCACGGCAGGGGTGGGGGAGAATGCCCCGGTGATCCGGCAGCGGATCTGTGAGCAGCTGGCCTGGCTTGGCGCGGATCTCGACATGGCCGCCAATGAGGCGGGCGAAAGCCTTGTCCATTCCTCCGGCTCGCGGCTTGGCCTTTGCGTTATCCCGGCCGATGAGGAGATCGTCATTGCCCGGGAGACCCTGGACGTGTTCCGGAGCCTTTAGGCCGCCTGGCTCGTCCTAGTGAAGACGGGGCTGGTCAGGCTCGGGCGGCTCGCCGGCGACCTGGGCCAGCGCACTGCGCTTCAGCACCCGGAACCGGTCCGGTTTCGGCAGGGAGATAAGACCGAGATTCTTCAGCCGGTGGAGCATCCGGCTTACCGTCTCGAAGGTCAGGCCGAGATAGTCGGCAATGTCGTAGCGGCTCATCCGGATCACGACATAGCCGTTGTCCGGGCAGGAGGCCTGATGGTCGAGGAAGAGCAGGAAGGACGCCGTGCGCTCCAGTGCTGTCTTGCGCCCGAGCATGACGGCCTGTTCCTGCGCAGCCATGAGCATGTCCGTCAGCAGTTTGAAGACCTGGCGCCGGAAGCCGGCCTTGTCATGCATCGCGCGGTCGAAGGACTGGCGCATGTAGAGTTCGGCGGAAACTTCGGTGATGGCTTCGGCGCTGTGGCGATAGGTGTCGGCCAGATCGAGGGCGAGAAAATCCCCTTTGCCGACAAAGCTGTGGATCTGGCGGCGCCCATCGGGCAGGAGGCGATATACGATGACGACGCCGGACACGATCCTGAAGACGGCCCGGGCCGGGTCTCCCTCCAGATAGAGGGGCTGGTGGGGATGATAGTGCGATGGCTTGCCCATCATTTCATCCTGGGACCAGTACTCGTCTCTCGTATCCTCTGGATCCATCTCTCTCATCTCTAGCCAACAAAAGGCCCGCCCAAAAAGACCGTGGCAAAAAGGCGGGGCGGCGTGAATTCGGAAAATTACTTAACCAAGTCGAATTCCCCGGGCATGTCTCTGTAAAATCGTCCGGGGTGCCGGCTTATTGAAAGGCCGTGCCGGGGCGCAGGCCGAGGCGTTTGAAGATCATCGCGGCCGGGCAGAAACCGGTAAAGGCGGCCTGCAGCATGTTGAGCCCGGCAAAGGCGGCCAGCAGGTACCACCAGGGCGAAACCCAGTAGCCCAGCGCCAGACCGGCGAGCACGACGAGGCCGGCAAAGGCGAGAACAGCACGATCGAGATTCATAAGGGCCTCCTTGACGCGTCAGCTTGAAATTTTCGGCGTTGCGGTCTGCTCGATCCAGCCAATGAGGGCGTCGCGTGTCTGGGCGCCGGCTTGCTGGGCGATGATGCGCCCGTCCTTGAAGAGGAAGAGCGCGGGGATGCCGCGCACCTGAAGGCGCGAGCCGGCTTCCGGGTGGGCCTGGGAGTCAATCTTGAAGAACCGCACCGCGCCGCCGAAATGGCTGGCGGCCTGCTCATAGGCCGGCGCCATCATGCGGCAGGGGCCGCACCAGGGCGCCCACACATCGAGCACGAAAATCCCCTCGTCGCGGGCCTGCAATTTTGCCAGCATGGCTGCATCGATATCAACAGGCTTGTTGACGGCCAGCGTCGTGCCGCAGCGTCCGCAATGGCCCTTGTCGGGCGTGCGGGGGCTCGGGATGCGGTTGGTCTGCCCGCAGGCAGTACAGACGATGTGCTGGCTGGTCGTGACCATCTTGTCCTCAGGGTTTCAGCTTGCGGGTCTTGAGAAGCGAAAGCGCGGCATTTTCGAAGAAGGTTTCGGAGCGCCCCGTGCGCAGCTTGTACAGGAAGTATTTCTCGAAGGCGGCCTTGGCGACATGGACCCAGCCCCCGGAGGCCGACCAGTTCACATTGCGCGGCGGGATCTGGGGCTGGGCCACGAAGGCGACGCCGCCATCGCCGAAATCGGCAAGGCAGATGGCGTTCCAGCTTGCCTTGTGGGTCGGCGTCTCGCCCTTGATGAGCTGGGCGATATTGTGCGCGGCGGCCTCGACCATGGACTCGATCATGAAGCCGGTCTTCGGAACCCCGACCGGCACCGGCGTCGGCCCGGTCGGGGGAATGGCGATGCAGACCCCGATGCCGAAGATTTCCGGCCATGTCGGATTGCGCTGATACGCGTCCGTCAGGATGAAGCCCTTCGGATTGGTCAGCCCCTCGATTTCGCGCACGGCTTCCACGCCGCGGAAGGGCGGTATCAGCATGGTGTAGCGGGTCGGGACGGTATGGGTCTGCTCGACGCTGCCATCCCGGCCGACCTCCTCGACGATGACCTTGTCGGCCTCGGCGCGGACAATGCGGGCATTGGTGATCCACTTGATGTGGCGCTCGCGCATCTCGCTTTCGAGCAGCCCCTTCGTGTCGCCGACCCCGTCGAGGCCGAGATGCCCGATATAGGGCTCCGGCGTGACGAACGTTATCGGCACCTGGTCACGGATCTTGCGCTTGCGAAGCTCGGTTTCGATGATCATCGCCGTCTCATAGGCGGGCCCGAAACAGGAGGCGCCCTGCGTCGCCCCGACAACCAGGGGCCCGGGAGACTGGCAGAAGGCCTCGAAAGCGGCGCCGGCCTTTTCGGCATGATCGATCAGGCAGACGGAATGGCTATGGGCATCCGGGCCCAGGCCTTCGATGTCGTCGAAAGCCAGTTCGGGGCCGGTGGCGATAATCAGATAGTCATAATCGACGTGGGTGCCGTCCGGCATGCGGACGGTCCTGGCCTCGGGCTCGACCCGGCTCGCCTTGCCGACGACAAGCTCGATGCCGCGCCTGCGCATCGGTTTTTCGAGATCGACGAGGACGTCTTCACGCTCGCGCCAGCCGACCAGAACCCAGGGGTTGGACGGGACGAACTGGTAGTAGGGCGTTTCGCTGATGACGGTGACCGTGTGTGCCCGGTCCAGTGTCTTGCGGGCTTCATAGGCGGCGATGAGGCCACCGAGACCCGCGCCGAGAACAACGATCCTAGCCATGTTTCCTCTCCTGAAGACAGGACGTAGCGCGTTTTAGAGTTTTATGAATTACGCAACATTCCGTATGTCGCGCCCCCCGGCCCTGAGCTAGATCAAATTCCGACCCTTGGAGGGATGTTAGGAGACGAAGGGATTTCCCGGTGACCCGAGCCGTACAGTCCGTCTTGCGTTCATTGTCGCTGATGCCGTGCAGAAAGGTCTGACCATGCGCGCCGGTCTTCTTGCTTCGCTCTTCCTGCTTTTCTCTTCCGGCCTTGCCCATGCGCAGACCATGACTGTCGAGGAAGACCTCGTCACCGACTACAAGCCGGTGCTCGCCCGCATCGAGGCGAGCGATACCTCTGCCATCCGGTCCCGGCTTCAGGGCGTCGTGACACGTCTGACCATAGATGAAGGCTCTGTCGTCGCGAAGGATGATGTCGTCGCCTTCGTCACCGACGATACGCTTGCCCCGCAGGTCAGGGCACTGACGGCCCGTATCGAGGGACTCGACGCGCGCATTGCTCAGCAGACGGACGATCTGGCGCGGGCGGAAAAACTGCTCGATCGGGGCTTCTATCCGAAGGCGCGTTTCGAACAGGAGCAGACCGCACTGAACGTCCTCAAGCAGGAGCGGGCGGCGGCCGCCTCGGAACGTCGCAGCCTGATGGCGCGCGAGGCCGAAGGGAATATCCGGGCCCCCGCCGACGGCAAGATAACCTCTGTCGTGACGGTCCAGGGCGCCGTCGTCTCCCCGGGTGAGGAGATTGCCCGGCTGGCAACGCTGGACGGGGTTGTGCGCCTCTCCATTCCCGAGCGCCATATCGGGGCGCTGAGCGAAGGCGAGTCCGTCACCTTGCGCCTGCCGGCCCGCAGCGACGAGGTGCGCGCGGCGGAGATCATGAAGATCTATCCGGAGCTGAGAAACGGCGCCGTGATCGCGGATGCCGAGGTCGAGGGCGGGCTCGATGCGCTGGTTGGCGAACGCGCCGACGTCATGGTGCCGGTCGGCGAGCGCCGCGCGATCCGCATTCCTGAAGCCTTCGTGACGACGCGCTATGGCGTGGATTTCGTGCGGGTGCGGGTAGGCGACCGGTTTGTCGAAGCCCCGGTGATGTTGGCGGAGCCGGTGGCCGTGTCTGGCGCCTATGATGTGCTCTCCGGCCTGAAACCCGGCGATGTGATTGCCGCTCCAGAACACGAGACCTCATGAAAGCCGATGTTTCCGGATCGATCACGCGTGCGACGATCCGTTCTCCCCTGACACCGCTTCTCCTGCTGGCCGCGCTTGCGGTTGGCCTCGTCGCGCTGATGACGATCCCGCGCGAGGAAGAGCCACAGATTTCGGTGCCGATGGTCGATGTCATGGTCTCGGCGCCGGGGCTCCCGGCGGTCGATGTTGTCGAACAGGTGAGCGAGCCGCTGGAGGAAATCCTCAAGGCCATTCCCGATGTCGAGCACGTCTACAGTCAGAGCCGGGACGACGGCGCTGTGGTCACCGCCCGCTTCATCGTTGGCACCGATGCCGATGATGCCATCCTCAGAGTGCATGAGAAGATCCAGGCGAATATCGACCGGATCCCGCCCGACGTACCGATGCCGCAAGTGGTCGGGCGCGGTATCAATGATGTCGCCATCGTCACGCTGACCCTCTCGCCGGAACCGTGGACCGGCGATGTCTGGAACGACACCAGCCTGCGCATGCTGGCCGACGAGGTGCTGAAGGAGCTGATCAAGGTCGACGAGATCGGGCTGACGGAGATTGTCGGCGGGCGCCAGGTGGAGATTCGCGTGGAGCCGGACATCGATGCGCTCGCATCCTATGACGTGCCGTTGCAGAGCCTTTCACGCGCCGTCTCAGAAGCCGTTGCGGCCCGCCCGGCCGGCCTCGCCCGGGGCAGCGGGCAGACCCTGATCGTGCAGGCCGGCGACCGGCTGAATTCGGTCGGCGATCTGGGGCGGATCGAGCTGCAGGGCGGCGACGGGCGCAAGATCTACCTCTCCGACGTGGCCGACATCCGTGTCGAGGGCATCGAGAACGAGGCGCGTGTCTGGACCGTCGAAAAGGGCGAAGGGGCGGGCAGCATGGCGATTGCGCCGGCGGTCACCCTGTCGCTTGCCAAACGCCCCGGCGCTAATGCGGTGAACGTCGCCCACGATATCCTTGAGCGGCTGGAGCTGCTCGAACAGAAGATGATCCCCGAGGGCGTCCATATCGAGGTGACTCGTAATTACGGGGAGACGGCCAATCACAAGGCCAATGAGCTGCTCTTCCACCTCGGCCTGGCGACGGTCTCCATCGTCGTCCTGATCGCCTTTGCGATTGGCTGGCGCGAGGCGCTCGTCACGTTGATCGTCATCCCGACCACCATCCTGCTGACGCTCTTTGCCTCGCTCATGATGGGCTACACGATCAACCGGGTCAGCCTGTTCGCGCTGATCTTCTCCATCGGCATCCTGGTCGACGACGCCATCGTCGTCATCGAGAACATCTCGCGCCACTGGGCGATGCGCGACGGGCGCACGCGTATGCAGGCGGCCATCGATGCGGTCTCCGAGGTTGGCAATCCGACGATTGTGGCGACGCTCACCGTGATTGCCGCGCTCTTGCCCATGATGTTCGTTTCGGGCCTGATGGGGCCGTACATGGCACCGATCCCGGCGAATGCGTCGGCAGCCATGCTGTTTTCCTTCTTTGTCGCGGTCGGCATCGCGCCCTGGTTGCTGATGAAGGTCGCCCGGCCTGGCGCCCATGCCGGCCATGAGGCGCATGAGGGCGAGACCCGGCTGGCCGGTTTCTACCGCCGGGTGGCCGGGCCGGTCGTTTCCAGCCGTCGGAATGCCTGGATCTTCCTGATCGTGGTGGGCGTGGCGACGCTTGCCTCGCTCATGCTGTTCGTGACGCAGACGGTGACGGTGAAGCTGCTGCCTTTCGACAACAAGTCCGAGATCCAGGTGGTGGTCGATCTGGAAGAGGGCGCTTCGCTGGAAGATACCGAGCGCACACTGTTCGCGCTCGCCGACGTGACGCAGGACCTCGAGGAGGTCGAGACGGTGCAGGTCTATGCCGGCACCGCTGCGCCGTTCAATTTCAACGGGCTGGTGCGCCACTACTTCCTGCGGGACGCCCCGGAGCTCGGCGACCTGCAGGTGAACCTGTCGGAAAAGGGCGAGCGCAAGCGCTCCAGTCATGCTATCGCGCTGGACTTGCGCGAGCGGTTGCGCGCCGTGCCGCTGCCGGACGGGGCCAGCGTCAAGGTGGTCGAAGTACCGCCGGGCCCGCCCGTCATCTCCACCCTTTTGGCGGAGGTCTATGGTCCGGATGCGGAGACGCGCCGCGAGACGGCTGCCGTCATCAAGCAGATGTTTGAAGAGACCTCTTTCATTGTCGATGTGGACGACTCCGCCGGGGAAGGCCAGCCGCGCCTCCTCCTGACGCCGAACGAGACGGTGGCGGCTTCCTATGGCGTCGCTGAACAGGATATTCTCGACACGATCGGCCTGATCTTCCGGGGGCAGACGGTTGGTGTGGCCCCGCGCGGCGAGGGCCGCGACCCGCTGCCGGTGACCCTCAAACTGCCGCGGATGGAGCGGCAATGGTCGCAGGCCACCGCCAGCGTGCCCGTGCCGCGCGCGCTGACGGCCAGGGCTGGCGGGCCGGTCGATCTCGGAACGCTGGTCGAGATGCGCCAGGAGGCAGGCTCGCCCATGATCTTCCGTCGCGACGGACGGTTTGCCGACATGGTGACCGGCGAACTGGCCGGGCGTTTCGAGGCGCCGATCTATGGCATGATGGAAATCGGAGACCGCATCGACGCCTTCGACTGGGCAGGAGCGGGTCTGGAGCGTCCGGCGGTCCACCTCTACGGTCAGCCGGTCGATGAGACCGTACCGAGTATGCTGTGGGACGGTGAATGGGAAATCACCTATGTCACCTTCCGCGACATGGGGCTGGCGTTCGGGGTCGCTCTGATTGGCATCTACATTCTCGTCGTCGCGCAATTCGGCACCTTCCGCACTCCGCTCCTGGTGCTGACGCCGGTGCCGCTGACGCTGATCGGCATCATGCTGGGCCACTGGATCTTCGGGGCGGCCTTCACCGCGACCTCCATGATCGGCTTTATCGCGCTGGCGGGCATCATTGTGCGCAACTCTATTCTGCTGATCGATTTCGTCCGTCATGGCCAGACCGGCGACAAGCCGCTCAAGGAGGTCCTGCTGAATGCCGGAGCGGTGCGCTTCAAGCCGATCCTGCTGACGGCGCTTGCCGCCATGATCGGCGCGGCCGTGATCCTCGCCGATCCGATCTTCCAGGGGCTCGCCATCTCGCTGCTGTTCGGCCTGGCCTCATCGACGGCACTGACCGTCCTCGTCATTCCGGCCATCTATGTGGCCCTGCGTGGCCCCGACTGGAAAGCCCCACCCGGCAAGACTGAAACCGAAAGAGAGTGATCCGATGATGCAGCCTCATGCCCTGTCGGGCCAGATTGCCGATGCGTGTGCTGTGCTCAAGGCGATGGCCAGCGAAACGCGGCTCAAGATCCTCTGCTCACTGAGCCGGGGGGAAATGGCGGTCACGGACATTGCCGAAGCGGTGGGCCAGTCCCTCTCGGCGGTGTCGCAGCATCTCGCCAAGCTGCGGGTGGAAGGGCTGGTCGAGTCCCGTCGGGAAGCCCAGACGATCTATTACCGCACGGCCGGGGGCATTGGCGCGGCGCTGATCGAAACGCTCTGCGACTATTACGACCCAGAGGGCAAACGCTTTTGATCGCCGTCAATCTGGCTTTGATGAAAAACGCTTATCAAGAGGAGGACGTCAATGTTTCCAGAAGGGGGCAGAGCTTGAAACTTCCGAACGGAACCATGGTGGCGCTGGCTGACGGTGAGCGCTCCCTGCTGCTGGTCAATCAGGGGGATGAAGACATCCTCGATTTGCGCCATTTCAGCCATGAAGAGGCGGCCAATCCGCCCACACACGAAATGGGCCGCGACGCGCCGGGCCGCTTTACGTCGAAAGGGACGGGGCCGAGCGGGCCGGAGGGGCCTGATCTTCACAAGCGCGCGGAAAGCCGTTTCGCAGCCGCGTTTGCGGACACGCTCTCGCAACTGGCGAAGGATGGGACGATCACCCGCCTGGTTGTCATCTGCGATCCCGACA
This sequence comes from Henriciella aquimarina, assembly GCF_002088975.1. Lineage (GTDB taxonomy): Bacteria > Pseudomonadota > Alphaproteobacteria > Caulobacterales > Hyphomonadaceae > Henriciella > Henriciella aquimarina. The sequence goes on along the minus strand of NZ_NCST01000038.1, from coordinate 93,961 downwards.
CGCTTGGGGAGGTGCGCGTCCATTACGACGCCGCTGTCAGGAAGGCCCTGATCTGCGAGATCCCCCGCGACCTGACCAAGCTCCCCATCCCGGAGATCGAGAAGGGGCTCTCGGCCTGGACACTGCCGGGCTAGGCCGCCGGGCCGTTCTGTCTCACTCGCCTAGAACTGGTCGTAGGCTTCCAGGGCAGAGACCGAATAGGCGAGTGCCGGGCCGCCGCCCATCAGGATCGCGACGCCAAGCGCCTCGGCAACTTCTGCCCGGGTCGCCTTGGCCTTTTTGACCGCTTTCACATGATGCGCGATGCACGGATCACACCGCACCACGGCGGCGATGGAGAGCGCGATCAGTTCCTTCGTCTTGGTGTCGAGCTGGCCATCGGCCGTGGCCTTGTCGATGACGCCGGAAAAGGCCTCCATCAGCTTCGGCATGGCGGAGGAATAGGTTTCGAGGCCGGTCTCGAGGTCGGCGGCAAGGGCGGGATAGGATTTCATGATGGTGTCCTGCTGGGTGTGGAAGGGGAAGGCGGATCACGCCAGTTTACTGGCTGGCCGCCGGGCCGGAGATACAGGGTTCGAGATAGTCGAGCGTCGCATCGGTCTTGAAGACAAGCGGCTCGACGGCGTCGGCTGACGGCTTGCCCAGCTTCACATCGATATAGGCGTGAAAGGTCGTGTTCGGGGGCGCTTCCGGGCCGGCTGCAAAGTCCTCGTCTGAATAGAAGACGAATTGCGAGAAATCGGCGGGCGAGTAGTGACAGACGGTCCGTTCGGGCCGCGTCTCCACCTCCACCGAGCCGCCTTCATTCGGCAGCACCGTGAAAGAGGCAAAGCCTTCCTGTTTGGCGATTTCGGCAGCCCTGTAGAGAAGGTAGTCTTCCACCGTCCGGGCCGGTGTCGCAGCATTGCCTTCGAAGCTGACCCTGTAAACCGACTCGTCGATGCGCGTTTCGCTATAGCCGGGGCCGCCGTCTGCGCCCGCCCTTGCCGCCTGATAGGGGACAGGCTCAACGCTCTGGCAGGCGGTGAGCAAGAGAACAATGGCCGCGGCCATGCCCGGCAGAAGGCGCAATGGCCGCGCCGGGGACAGGATGGTGGCGTCGAGTGGTGCGGTTTGCGCCAAGGCAAGCTCCTCTTCTTTAGAAAAGTGAACTTGCTTCTTCGGTGAGACAGCGATCTGCAGCTCTGATTTTCCTCAAAATCAGCGTGCGGCCATCTCGACGGCGAGCGGCTTTCTTGCGTTTCTATTCGGCCGGCTGTTCAGCCCCTATGCCCGGCTTCGTTGCGGGCCTGAAGGTCTGGAGGATCGGCTGCACGGAAGCCAGCAGCAGAAGGCTTGTGGCAAGCAGCGAAAGGTTGATCACCAGCGCCATCGCGTCTGCCGGCAGAACGCCGTAGCGGGCAATGTGGGCGATCACGACGCCAAGGATCACGGCCGCGCTGACGATACGCAGCGCCCTCGACAGGGTCAGCGCGCTCACAAACAGGCCCGGCAGAAAGGCGGCTGCACAGAGCACGAGGTAGAGCCCCAGATGCGGCACGGGCAGGCCGGCGAGCGCCACGAGGGCGACGGCGCCATAGCCAACGGGCTGGCCCCAGACGAGCGCGATCCAGGCCTTCTCCCAGCCCGGCACCGGCTTGCCTTTATCGCGGCGCCGGGCGATCCAGATCGCCACGCCGCTGGAGGTGATCACTGTCAGGGCAAAGCCGAGCACGAGATAGATGCCCTTCACGACACCGGCCACCCAGCCCTTGCTGAACCAGCCGAAATGCAGCGGCCCGAGCGCCCCGATCACCTGATTGCCGAGAGAGCCATCAGAGAAACCGCGCGAGCCGAGATAGGTGCCGTTTCCATCGAAGATATAGCGGTCGGTGATGGTGAGGTCGCTTGCTTTGGCGAGATCGATCTGGATGGTCTGTCCGGCGGTGCCGAACTCGCGAATGGCGAGCCGTGCGAGGCGCCCGTCGGGGTGGTCGGCCTTCAGGCTTTCGATCATCGGGGCGACGTCCGGAACCGCCATGACCGCTTCATCATGCGGCACGCCTGGTCCGCCAACGACTTCGGCGGCGCGTTCGAGATCTCCATCGAAGGCGGCCATGGCGAGGATGCCCAGCACGAAAGTGGAGAGCCCCAGGATCGCGCCGGTCAGCGGCACGACGATATGGAAGGGCAGGCCCCAGACGCTCAGCCGGTTGTGCAGGTCGGCCTCCTCGAGACGCTTGGTCCCGCCCCGCCGGAAGCGGAAGGCATCCCGGAAAATGCGCGGGTGGGAAAAGACCCCGGACCAGACCGAGGAGAGTAGCGCCACGCCGATCAGGCCGACGACAAACAGGCCGATCGTGTGCGGCAGGTGCAGGTAGAAATGCAGATGCTCCATGAAATGGCCGAACCCGTCGCGGCGCGGCCCCATGAGGTCTCCCTCGCCATTCAGGACGAAGGTCTCGTCCAGCCCGGTCTGGAAATCAGCGATGCGGACCGACAGGTTGGGATGGCCGTCGGCCGGCGTGGTGACATTCACATAGCCATGCGTGCCCGCCTGTTCGGCCTTGTCCATGCCAACATCGAGCGCCCGGACAAGCGTGTCGGTGTCGACCGAGTGGATGATGGGGGCATCCGGATTCTCCCATCGGTCGATCTCATGGGCGACGACCAGGACCGTTCCGGACAGGCAGACGATGTAGATCAGTGCCGCAAAGGCGAGCCCCAGGGCGGAGTGGCCCGCCAGCATGGCGCTTACGAAACGGGAGGGGACTTTCGGCCAGATCGCGCGTGCCATGTTCGTGTTCCTTCTAGACCAGGAATGCCAGGACAAAGGAGACGCCTGAGACAAGAACCAGGACAGCGAGCGCCCTCAGGATCTTGTCGTCGGAAAGCGTCCAGGCCATGCCGCCAGCCCATAGGAGTGGCACCGCCAGACCGCCTATGGCAATGGCGTCAACGTCCGCCAGCGGCAGCTGTTTGGCAAGGGCCACGCCGACCAGGATGGCCGCAAGGCCCGACAAGGGCCCCGCGAGCAGCACGCGCAGGACGCCCCGCCACCAGCGGCTGCGCCGGTCGGACGGGTCGATGACCTCTTCACGCCGGCGGGCTTCCTTGCGCGGGCGCACCTCGCGGTTGGAAAGAACAAGGCCGAGGCCCGCGATGGAGACAAGCAGGATGGCAACCGGGATCCCCGTCTCCCCGCCTATCACCAGCGCAAAGACGAGGATCGCGGCGGCCAGCAGAAACCAGCCGCCGAGGATCAGCCAGGGCCGAAGCCCATCCGAGCGCGCCCAGGCCAGCCTGAGACTGCCAAGCCCGGCAAGGACAGCTCCAAGACCTGCAATTGTCCCCACCATAAGCGGCAAGCCCTTTCCGGCTTCTAGAAGTCGGCGTCCAGACGAACGGTCACGACACGCGGATCGCCAAGGCGTGAGAAACCACCCCCGGACCGGTCGCGGTTGAGGAAGGTGTAGTAGTCCTCGTCAAGCAGATTGCGGGCATTCACGGAGAGACGCCAGGCCTCGTTGAAGGCATAGCCGATGCGCGCATTCACGAGCGTCCGGTCCTTGACTTCGTTCAGATCCAGATTGTCCTGGTCGGAATAGCTGGCCGACTGGTAGCTCACATCAAGTCCCCCGAAGACACCGTTCTCGGCCTCATAGTCGAACCCGGCATTGGCCGTCCATTCCGGTGCGAAGGGAAAGCTATTGCCGGCAAGGTTGTTGGTCGGGTCGTTCGGGTCCGGGAAGTCATCGAACTCGGTATGGGCATAGCCCGCCCCGCCATAGACCTGCACTTCAGGTGTCACGGCATAGGTCAGGTCGGTTTCCAGGCCGTAGATCGTGGATTCCCCCGCATTCGCCGTTGTGTAGAAGTTCGGTGCCTCCGGAATCTGGATGGAGACCTGCTGGTCGGTCCAGTCGGCATAGTAGACATTGGTGTTCCACAAGAGGCGGCCATTCATGAAGTTCTGGCGGGAGGCGATCTCATAGTTCCAGAGATATTCCGGGTCATAATAGGTCAGGCGCCCATCAAGAGAGGAAATCTCCGCGCCACCAGCCCGATAGGCTTTCTGCACGACGAAGGAGTAGGTCGAGGTCGCGCTCGGCGCCCAGCGCAGCCCGGCCTTCGGCAAGAAGGCATCATACTCGGTTTCGCTTGCCTGTTCTGTGACGCCCGTCTGTGCATCCAGGAGAGCCTGAATCTGGGGAGGCAGAGGCGGAAGTGGCCCGAGAATCTGCGTGTCCGCAATGGCCTCATTGGTCTGGGTCTCGTTGTCGTAACGGGCTCCGAAAAGCAGGTCGAAACTGTCCGTGAGGGCATATTCCCCATCGAAGAAGAAGGCATAGTTCTCAACGGAGAAGTCGATATAGGACTCGCGCGACACGAGATTGTCGAGCGGCAGGGTCGGATAGGCGAAGGTAATCGGGATGGTGTAACTGTCGGTATAGTCCGTCGAGGCATCCGTATAATAGGCGCCTGCGACACCGCTCAGACGTTCGCCGAAATATTTCAGGCGGAATTCCTGCGATATGGACTCATCGTCGCCCGTCCGGTCCAGTTCGGAGACCGGCGCCGGGGTAACGTCATAGTCCTCCAGCCTTGTATAGTCCGTTTGCTGATAGGCCGTGATGGACTGGAGTTCCCAGTTCTCATTGATCTGCCAGCTGGCATTGATCGACTGCAGCCAGGTCTTCGTGCCTTCCGAACCGGGAACGTCGTAAGAGGCATTGCGCGAAAAGCCGGTCGCCGGATCAATACCATCCTCACCGGCAAAATTGTCGGTGTAGGAGGTCGTCGACAGGATGCGCACATCATTCGTCGGCTCCCAGAGGAGCTTGAAGCGTCCGCTCGTCAGTTCGCTGCGGTCGGCGTCTTCATTCAGGAAGACATTGTCGATGAAGCCGTTGCTCTTGCGGTGCTGGGCCGAGGCGCGCCAGGCGAGTGTGTCGTCGATAATGGCCCCGCCGCCGGCAGCGGCCATCTGGAAGGTGCCGTACTCCCCGCCCTCGAGACGCAGCCTCAGGTCGTCTTCATAGGTCGGGTCCTGTGTGCGGACATAGATGGCGCCGGCCAGGGAGTTCCGGCCGAAATTGGTCGACTGGGGGCCGCGGAAAACCTCGACCTGGCCAAGGTCCCAGGCATCGAGCGGGCCGAAGAAGGTCGTATAATTGCCGAGCGAGGCGTCATCGACATAGACCGTCAAAGTCTGGCCGCGCCCGGACCCGCCAATCCCGCGCTGGTCGATGCCGCGAATGGCAAAGCCGAGATCGCCGAAAGAGGTCGTCACGTTCGGAATGCGGTCGACGATGTCGTAGAGGTCGGCGATCGGTTCGCGCGCAATCTCTTCAGCGGTGACGACGTCGACACTGGCGGCGACGTCCTGCAGGGCCGTTTCGATTTTCTGGCCGGTGACGATGACCGTTTGCTGACGGCTTTCGTCGTCGGCCTTGGTTTCCTGGGCGTCCTGAGCGGTCGCGCCGAGCGCAAGGATGCTCGCGCCGGCGAGCAGGATAGAGTATTTCATTGGCCCCTCTGAGCAAGAATGCGAGTTATTTGCATTCGCACTAGAGAGGTGGGGTTTTGCTGTAAAGGGCGAATAGCCGACGGGCTTACTGGACGCCGGGGAAGGGCAGAGGCCTGCCTGCCTGGAGGTCAGCTGGGGCGCGGTGCGCAGGCATTGCGATAGCTGCGCGGAGAGAGGCCGAAGGTGCGATGAAACATGGCGGCGAAGGCGCTGGGGCTCTCATAGCCGACCTCATAGGCCACATGGGTGACGGGCTCGCCGGCCGACAGCCTGGAGACCGCTTCCATCAGGCGGACCTGCTGGCGCCAGATGCCGAAACCCATGCCGGTCTGCTGGCGGAAGTGGCGGGTGAAGGTGCGCCGCCCCATGCCGGCAAGTTTCGCCCATTCCTCGACGTCGCGACCATCGGCAGGTGAGGCGAGGATCGTGTCGCAGACGCGTCTCAGCCGTGTGTCGTCGGGCATGATGGTGCCGACCTCCAGGTCGGGCGTGCGGGCCAGCTCGTCCAGCAGCAGGTCGATCAGCCGGGTTTCCCGTCGGGTCGGCCCGCTCCTGGTGTCGAACTGCGTGACCTCATGGACCAGGCCGCGGATGAGCGGCGTCACCTCGAAGATCCGGCAGGTGTCGCCGGTACGGCAGTGGCCGGCGTCGGCATAGAGAACCTGGACCCGCACATCGCCCCGGCCAGTCGTTTCGTGCGGCATGGCGGCCGGGATCCAGACTGCCCGGTTGGGGGGCAGTGTATAGCTGGCCGCCGCGGTTTTTACCGAGATGACGCCCGAGAGCGAAAAGGCCAGCTGCGCATGGTCATGGGCATGCATCGGGTCGACAAAGCCCGCCGGAAAGACGCTTTGGAAGCCGATTGTCCGGCGGGTTCTCAAGGTCTCTGCAAGGGTGGTCACACCGTCCTGTCCTTCCTGATGGTGAGGGTCATGAAGCCCGGTCGTCTGTATGTGGCAGGATGGAGAGACCGTCTGGATCAGTGAACATCCAGTTTTTTGAATAATAAGGGGTCCAATTGGTCAGGCGGCCGCCGTGTTCAGGGCCTCAATCGCTTTAATGGCTTCAGCATCCGTCAGGCTGGCGAACCCGATCCGCAGGCCTGATGGGGCGTCGCGCTGAGCCTTGTAAGAACGGTGTGAGGCAAAGTGCAGCCCGGCGGCGCTGGCGCGCTGCTCGATACGGGCGAGGTCACCCCGGAAGGTCAGCCAGAAAGCCAGTCCGCCATCCGGCACCTGGAAATCGACCTTGTCGCCAAGGATGGATGTCAGGGCATCGGCGAAGCGTTCGCGCCGCTCTGCATAGATCTTGCGGGCCTTCCTGGCATGACGGCGCAATTCGCCGGTCTCCATGAGAAGGGCAGCGGTGTTCTCGGTCAGCGTGTTTCCCATGCCGTCATTCAGCGAGACCATGTGCGCCAGCGCGTCGATCTTGTCGGAGGGGGCCGCGACATAGCCGATCCGCAGGGCCGGCAGGAGAAGTTTGGAGAGCGAGCCGATATAGACCGCCTCGCCCGGCGCATAGGCGGCAATGGGCAGGAGGGGCTGGGACTGGAAGTGGAATTCGTGGTCGTAATCGTCCTCGATGATCGCGAAGCCGATATTGCGGGCGAGTTCCACCAGGCGCAGCCGCCGGTCGGGCCTCAGCGCGACCGTGGTCGGGAACTGGTGGTGCGGCGTCACGAAGACGGCTTTCACCGGGGCCTTGCGGCAAACCGCTTCGATGGCATCGACATCCATCCCGCCATCATCAAGCCCGACCGGGATGATCCGGGCGCCCAGCGCGCGGAAGGCGGCGACGGCCGGTTCATAGGTCAGGTCTTCGACGATGACGGCGTCACCCGGCTGGAGCAGAGCCATGGCGGTGAGGAAGAGGCCGTTCTGGCTGCCGCGGGTGATGCAGATATTGGACTCGTTGACGGCAAGGCCGCGCTGGGCCTTCAGCATCGCGGCGATGGCCCGGCGCAGGTCCGGTGTGCCGCGCGGGTCGCGGTACTGGAAGGCCCTGGCCCTCGAGGCCCTGTGCGTGGCCGTGCGATAGGCCCGAACCAGCAATTCCGGCGGGAAGAGCCGTCCATCGGGAGAGCCTTCATCGAGCCTCAGACCCTCTCCGTCTGACAGGGCGAGGGGCCGTTGGGGCGGCGCCTTGAAGCGGTAGCTTGTGCGCGCCGTGTCGGGGTCCGGAGAAACCGGGGCGCCGGTGCCCGTCTCCGGCAAGGTTTCGGAGACGAAGGTGCCACGTGTCGCCGATGTGGCGAGCCAGCCCTGAGCGACGAGGTCTTCATAGGCGAGCACGACGGTCTTGCGGTTGACGTTGAGGATCGTCGCCAGCGCCCGGCTGCTCGGCAGATAGGTGCCGGGCCCCAGCCGGCCGCTCTCGATGTCGCGGATCACGGCCTGGATGATCTGCATGTAGAGCGGGCCGGGGCGTGTGGCATCGATCCGCGCGCTGAGGCTCACTTGCCAGGTTTGCACAATTGGTCCCCCTGATTTTGTCATATTGGTGCTTGTTTATAGACCAAAACATATCGATCAAGACGCCGTCATTTGCTGCCAGGATTGCAAGCGTGAGGGAGACAGTATGAAGGACGGGGCCGTTTCACCCGAACCAGCATCATCGCCATTCGAGGTCTGTGAGCCTGCTGACATAAGGGCGCTCATTGAGGCCTACCCCTTGGCATGGGTGTATGCGGTACACGCCGGCGAAGCGAGCCTGCTGCCCCTGGTCGGGATCTTCGACGAGGAGGACGGCCTTGTTGAACTGATCGGGCATTTCGCCCGGTCCAATCCGCTCTGGGCGGCGTTCGAGGCGGACCCGAAGGCCACTATCCTGTTTACCGGCCCGCAGGGCTATATCTCGCCGTCCCAGGCTGGACGGCGCAATTGGGGACCGACCTGGAACTATGCCAAGCTGCATGTCGAGGCCGATATTTCTGTCGAGGAAGATCTAACCCCGGAGGCGATCGACGTCCTTGTCGATCATGTCGAGAAGGACAAGCCGGAGCCGTGGCGGGCTGCTGAACTGGGCGAGCGCTATGACCTTCTCATGCCCATGATCATCGGCTTCCGGGCGCGCATCCGCAAGCTGAAGCCGACCTTCAAGCTCGGCCAGACCGAGGATGAGCCGACCTTTCGGGCCATCATGTCGAACCTGCCGGAGGGCGATCTCAAGGCGTGGATGGCGCGTTTCGACCGTCGCAGCGGGTAACGGCCCCGGATCATGGGTAAGTCCGTCCTCTGGCGGTGACCACGGCGCTCCTCGCGGTGTATCAAGGTTTGCGAGGGCCGAAGGAGCCTGGGCAAACTGCGCAAAGGAGGGCTGCCATGTTCGATCTTCTGAAAGGGGTGCGGATCATCGATCTGAGCACGGTCGTGCTTGGCCCCTATGCGACGCAGCTTCTGGGCGACATGGGCGCCGATATCATCAAGGTGGAGCCGGCCGGCGGCGATGTCTTTCGCGGCGCGCGTCCGGGCCAGCCCGGCGGCGACGGGGCCGGTTTTCTCAACTGTAACCGCAACAAGCGGTCCATCGCACTGGACCTCGCGAAGCCGGACGACAAGGCCATCCTCGACCGGCTTACCGCGACCGCCGATGTCTTCGTCCATAACATGCGCGACAAGAGCGCCCGCAAGCTCGCCATCGACTATGACACGGTAAAGGCGGTGAAGCCGGACATCGTCTATTGTTCCGCCCGTGGCTACGGAGAAGGGCCCTATGGCGACGAGCCGGCCTATGATGACTGTATCCAGGCGGCATCCGGGCTCGCCTGGCTGAACGCCGATGCCTCCGGGGCGCCGCGTTTCGTGCGGACCATCCTGTGTGACAAGGTTGCCGGTCTGCATCTGGCATTCGCCGTGGCCTCGGGCCTCGCGGCGCGCGCCCGCACGGGCGAAGGCTGCCATATCGAGACGCCGATGTATGAGGCGATGGCGTCCTTCCTGTTGATCGAGCAGTTGAGTGGCCAGACTTTCGTTCCGCCGCTACCCGACAGAGGCTATATCCGGCTCAATGCCGCCGGGCGGAAACCCTATCGCACGCGCGACGGCTATGCCGCGATCATGCCGTATACGGCAGCCCACTGGCGCCGTTTCTTCGGCCTGATCGGACGCGACGATCTCGCCGAAGCCGACTGGCTGTCGGACAATGAGGCGCGCTCCAGCCGGATCGAGATGCTCTATGAGACCATTGAACAGGCTGCCCCCGAACGCACGACGCGGGCGTGGCTCGACGCGCTGCGCGAGGCCGACATCCCTTGCGCACCGGTCAACCGGATCGAGGACCTGCCCGGCGAAGAGCATCTGGCTGCCACCGGCTATTTCCGGCAGATGACGCACCCTGCCGAAGGCGACCTGCTCTATGCCGCCTCGCCCTTCGCCAGCCGGACCGCCCAGGAAGAGGCCGACCGCCCGGCCCCGGCCCTGGACGGGGACCGGGACGATATCCTCAGTGAGCTGTCGGTTTATGAGCGCTCGCGGTCCTAGTGGACACTGCGGGCTCAGGGCCTGCCGCCTAGGGTTTTCCGGATGAAGGCTGCGCCGTCGGCGATGCCCTGGCGGGCGAGCGATGAGACGGACATGGCTTCCAGGAAGCTGTGCACCGCGCCGGGATAGACTTTCGTTTCCACGTCGACGTCGGCGTCCGCCAGGCGTTCCTGCATGGCGAAGCTGTGCTCGGCAACGAGGTCGAGGTCCGGAATGACCAGCATGACCGGCGGAAAGCCCGAGACATCGCCCAGCAGCGGGCAGGCCTGAGGGTCGCTTTCATCCTCGCGGCCGCGCAGATAGTTTGTCCAGTACTGTTCCGCCTCGGCCCGGTCCATGATCGAGCCGGGCCCGCCGAAGCGGGCTTCGGCCTCGTCGGAGATGTGCGGGGAAAAGCCGCCATAATTGGAGAGGATGGCTTTGACGAGGCCGGCCTTTCCCTTGTCGCGCAACCGCATCACCGTTGCGAAGGAGAGGTTGCCGCCGGCTGAGTCGCCGCCCATGGCGATCCGGCCAGGATCGATCTTCCAGCGCCCGGCATGCTCGCCAAGCCACAGCATCAGCGCTTCGATCCTGTCGAGCGCGACGGGATATTTGTTTTCAGGCGCCAGCGGATAGTCGACGCCGATTACCACGACGCCGCTCTGGGCGGCATATTCCCGCATCAGGCGGTCATGCGTGTTGATGTTGAACAGGGTGAAGCCGCCGCCATGGACATAGACGAGCGCCGGAAGCGGCGTGTCGTCTGCCACGGGCCGGTAGATGCGGATGCCCAGCACGCCGGCGCCGAAGTCGAAGGTGAAATCCTCGGTCACCGCCATGTCCGGGCCGCCGCGCGTCCAGCGTTCGCGAACCCGTTCGGCGGCAATGCGCTGTTCGGGGAAGGACATGGTTTCCAGGGCCGGCCAAGCCTTCCAGTCTTCCCGCATGGTCTCAAGGAAGCGGTGAATATCCGGATCCAGGTCTTTCAGAGTCGTCATGGCGGCATGTGTATGCCAGGCGAAAGGCGGCGCAATCTGCTGAGCGGGTAAAAGCGGGGCCGATACGGGTAACGAAAAAGCCGCGTCAGGCTGGCTATTTTCTCGCCAAAGTGTAGTAACGGCGGGTTCACCCGGATCACCCGGAAGCTCTTACCCGCTTTTACTTGCGATTACCCTGAAAAGACGACGATTCAGGACCGCGATTGTTGTTGAATTGTCATGGAAGCGCCGCGCATACGACGCATTGGCTTCTGCGGCAACAGGCTACCGACAGAGAGAGGGGTGAATTAGCATGAGGTCCACATTTACACACAGCCGCGGAGGCATAACGAGAACATTCAGGTTTGCCCTGATGTCCATGACCTGCGCCCTGGCTTTCCAGGCATCCGGTGTCGCGCAAGAGGCCGACGAGGCCGCCGCGAGCCAGGATGAAGAAGCGGCGATGGACACGGTCTTCGTGACTGGCACACGCGCTGTGGCCGCCACCAAGACGCTGACCCCGCTGACGGAAGTTCCCCAGTCGATCAGTGTGATCACGGACGATGAGTTCCGCGAGCGCGCCGCCGTCGACCTGCAGGATGTCTACCGCTACAGCGCCGGTGTGGCGCCGGCGCAAAGCGTCGACTCCCGCGGGGATTTCGTGAACGCGCGCGGCTTCGAAGCAGCGCAATATCTCGACGGCCTGAAGCGGATGCCGGACTTTATCTACGGCGCCCGGCTTGAGAATTACACGCTCGAGCGTGCCGAGGTCCTGCGCGGGCCCTCGTCGGTGCTCTATGGGGCCGGCGGTCCGGGCGGCGTTCTGAATGGTGCCAGCAAAACCCCGAAGTTCGAATATGGCGGCGAGGCCGGCGTGGTTGTCGGCACCGATAGCCGCCTGCAATTCCAGGGCGATATTACCGGCCCGCTGACCGACCAGCTCGCCGGGCGCCTTGTCGTGCTCGCACGGGACGGTGAAACCCAGTGGGGCACGCCGGACGACCGGGTCCTGATCAACCCGTCCCTCACCTGGGCGCCGGGGCCGGACACGGAAATCACGCTGATCGGTCTCTACCAGGAAGATCAGAACGGGTCGCTCGGCTATGTGCCGCTGTCGAAATCCATCAATGCGGGCAGCGAAGCCGAAAAGGTGGATTTCAACTTCTACCAGGGCGAGCCGGGCTTCAACGGCATGGACACGACCTATACGTCGGGCTCGCTGCTCGTGACCCACAAGTTCGCGCCGAACATCACCTTCCGCAGCGCCTCGCGCTATTCGGACATGGATAGTGACTACAAGGAAATCTATGGCGACTTCTCCGACGGCGTGACGCCATTCGCGGACCCGGAAGAAACGCTTCTGCAGCGGGAATTCTATGTGAATGACGAGCAGAGCGAAGTCATCAACACTGACAATAATGTCCTCGTTGAGCTGACCACGGGGGCTTTCGAGCATGAAGTGCTCGTCGGGGTCGACTATATTTGGTTCGACCAGAGCAAGGCGGAAGGCTTTTCCTGCGACGGGTTTGAAGGCCTCTTCGGGTGCTATGTCGGCGGCAGTCCGCCACCGATCGACATCTACAACCCGCAGCCGGGCGGCGACATCGACTACGGCTATACGAACTTTCTGGAATACAACAGCTCTCAGCTCGGCTTCTATGCGCAGGACCAGATCACCTATAATGACTGGCTGCACGTCCTGCTCGGCGTTCGCCACGATACCGCGGAATCCGAACGCAACGGGGTCGACGAGCTGGACCAGGACCAGGTCTCTTTCCGCGGCGGTGTCATCGCTGACGTGACCGAGACCCTGTCGCCTTATTTCAGCTATTCGGAATCCTTCCTGCCCGTGCCGGGCGGGGACTTTTTCGGCAATCCGTTCGAGCCGCGCACGGCCCGTCAGTACGAGGTTGGCGCGAAGTGGGAGCCGCAAAGCGGCATGCTGTTCACGCTCGCCCTCTTCGACATCGAAGAGTCCAACTATGTCTCGCAGGATCCTGAAAACATTCAGAACTTCCTGCAGGGCGGCGAGGTCGGCTCCCAGGGTGTCGAGCTTGAGGCGGTCATCCGCATGCCGGAAGATTTCGACTTCATGGCGTCCTACAGCTACACCGAGGCCGAAGTGCTCTCCTCCAGCCAGTCTCTGGCAGAAGGCGACCGCATCGCCGACATCCCCGAGCACCTCGCATCGGTCTGGACCACCAAGAGCTTCCAGCTCGACAATGGCTGGACGCTGCGGGCCGGTGGCGGTGTGCGCTATATCGGTGACAAGATCGATACCGCGCAGGCCTTCGTGACGCCATCGGTCACGCTCGTCGACGCAATGGTCTCGGCCAGTTATGGCAACTGGCTGGTTTCGGTGAATTCGAGCAATCTTCTCAATGAGAAGTATTACGCCACCTGCGGGCTGTCCTCGGCGCCCTATGGCTATTGCGTGGCTGCCAAGGACCGCACCGTCCTGGCCTCGGTGACCCGCCGGTTCTGATCCTGCCATTCTACCGGCAGCGTTGCGGCTGCGACGCTGCCGGGCTTTCATGACACACAATACGAAGGAAACGAGATGCCATCTGTCTTCTGTAACCGGGCGAACCTCCTCTCAGCTGCAGCGGGCATGGCTCTCCTTGGCGCAGGGGGGCTTTCCTCCTGCGCCAGCCCTTCGCCAGAGGCCGCCACCGACCCGGCGGACCTGCTTTTCGTCAATGCGCGCGTCTACACCGTTGAGCCCGACCAGCCCTGGGCTGAGGCCGTCGCAGTCGACGATGGCCGGATTGTCGCTGTGGGCACGCAGGCCGACATTGCCCGCTATGCCGGGACCGGCACGGAAACTGTCGACCTTGGCGGGCGCCTGCTGATGCCATCCTTCGGGGACGCCCATGTCCATCCGGTCTTCGGCGGCATGGCGTATACGCGCTGCTCGCTGCATGAGGGCGAGACCCTCGAGGATTATCAGGAGATCATTGCCGGCTGCATCGCAGACAGGCCGGCCGGCGAACCGGTCTATGGCGTGGGCTGGGAAGACTCGCTGTTTCCGCCCAATGGCATTCCCCGCAAGGAGGTTCTGGACGAGGTGTCGACCGACCGGCCGCTCGTCTTCGAGTCCGTGGGCGGTCACAGCTACTGGGTCAATTCGAAGACGCTCGAACTGGCCGGGATCGACAGCGAGACGCCCGATCCTGAGAATGGTCACATCAATCGCGATCCTGAAACGGGCGAGCCTGTCGGCGGCCTGCAGGAAAGCGCCATGGAGCTGGTCAGCGACTTTGTCGCCGCGCCGGGATCGGCTGAGATGCAGGAGTCCATTCTCTATGTCGCGAAGGAATTCAACCGGCTGGGCATTACCAACTGGCACGATGCCGGGATCGATCTTGGCCCGGACGGAACAAGCAAGACACTTGAGGCCTACCAAGCGGTCATGGAAAGCGGGTCGCTGACCAGCCATGTCTCGCTGGCCTTCAAGTGGGAAAATGGCGGATCGCTCGAGCAGATCCCTGTCATCCTCGAGGCGTCCGAACGGGCCCGGGAGGCCGGTATCACGGCAAAATCGGTGAAGCTCTACGAAGACGGCGTCATTCCGCAGAGAACGGCGGCCATGATCGAGCCTTATGCCGGCGATACCGATTTCCGCGGCAAGCTGCAGATCCCGCCGGAGACCCTGACGCAGGCCGTCACGGAGCTGACCGCGCATGGCATGCAGCCGCACGTCCACGCGATCGGCGACCGCGCCACGCGGACCGCGCTCGATGCGTTCGAAGCGGCGGTCGTGGCCAATGGAAGCGCTCAGCGTCCGATGATCTCGCACCTCAATGTGATTGATCCGGCCGACCAGCCGCGCTTTGGCGAACTTGGCGTGATCGCGGTCTTCCAGCCGACCTGGACGGCCAATTATCTCTATATGGACCTCACCAAGAAGGCGATCGGCCCGGAACGCTCGCAATATATCTACCCGGCCGGCAGCGTTCTCGAAGGCGGTGGCATTCTCGCTTACGGGGCCGACTGGCCCGTCGCGACGGCCGATCCCCTGCTTGGCCTGCAAGTGGCCACGACCCGGGTGAATTATGAGCAGCCGGACTCCGCACCGCTTCTGCCGGACGAGGCTGTCAGCCTGGAAGAGGCGGTGAAGGCGCACACGCTGAACGTCGCCTATACGAACTGGAACGAGGATGTCACCGGCTCCATCAAGGCCGGCAAGAGCGCCGACCTGATTGTGCTCGACAAGAACATCTTCGAGATGCCGCTGATGGAGATCTCGCAGGCGAGCGTCATCCTGACCCTGTTCGAGGGCGAGGCGGTCTATGGAGAGCTGGACCAGTTCAGCGACGTATCGACCGAATAGAGGAGGCGGGCGGCGGTGGCCTCTTTATGGCCACTGCATGGCCTCGCGCATCGTGACGGTCACCGACCGGCTCGGCACGCTGATATGGGTTTCGTCCTCGAAGACCTGGTAATCGCTGCGCAGCCCGTATTTCGAGAGGTCCTTCAGGCGTTCGCCGAGCAGGATGGTGTCGCCTGTCATCGCGCTTTCTTCCTCGCGCTCGCCGACGAGAAGCAGCAGGCGGGCGACATGACCGAGAAGCTCGGGCTCGTCTTCCAGCCTTGCGGCGAAGGCCTGCTCTTCCTTGATGATCATTTGCCTGTCCCACCAGATGGCCGGGCTGGCGGCGATGATGGCGTTGAAGGCATCCGGCTGCGTATAGAGCACATGCAGGGCGAAGAGGCCGCCGAGCGAGTGGCCGTAGAGCGATTGGCGCAGCGGATTGATCGAATAGCGCGTCTCGATTTCCGGGCGAAGCTCATCCATCAGGAAGTCGAAGAACAGGTCGCGTTTCCCGGACGGATCGTCCTTGTGATACTCGGCCAGGAACGGCGCCTCTATCGGCGGCGTGAAGTCCCCCACGCGGCGGGAATCGTAGAGTTCCTGATTGGGATAGCCGATCCCGACAACGATCATCTTGTCGAAGCCGTAATTGTAGATGCTCTGGATCCGGCGGGCCTCGGCAAAGCCGGCGAACAGCGCATTGCCATCAAGCACATAGAGCACGGGATAGCCTTGCTCGGGCGCTTCGCCTTCGGGTCTGGAAATATAGATGCGATAGGTTTCGCCATGCGCGGCCTCGATGTCCCAGACCTCTGTTTCGGGCACGACATAGCCCTGCGTTTCGGCCGGCTGCGCGTTGGATGGGGCGGCGATGGCTGGTGTGAGCGCGGCAAGGCTGATCCCGAGCATCATCTGTTTCAGGAAAGATGGGGTCATGTCGGGTCTCCTTTGGCGTTAATCTGTCAGGGGCCGGGTTTGACAAGCATGGGCGGCCGGCGGCCGGACCAGGGGCAGGCCATTTCAAGCTGGCAGCCGAGGGCGAGCAGAAGGTCGTCGGCCCCGTGAGGGCCCCAGAACATCGACCCGGCTGGCAGGCCCTCCGCACATTCGAAGAGAGGAAGCGAGATCCCGGGATAGCCGGCCATGTTCTGGAACTGGGTGTAGTTCACATGCCGGAAATGGTCGCGCCACAGGGCGTCGAAATCCCGGTCGGGGGCGAGCACGCGGAGCGGCGGGGGCGGGTTGCTGGTCACCGGGCTCAGGACGACGTCATACTCGTTCCAGAAGAGGTCGAGCGCCTGGTCGATCCGGCCGACCATGGCCAGCGCGCGGGCGAGGTCATCCGGCGTATGGTCGGAGCGTCTTGCCGCGAGACCGAGGCTCCAGGGTTCCAGAAGCGTGTCGGCTGTCGCGCCGAGTTTTGCGCGACACAGGTCGACGGCTTCGCCCGCCCCGTAGGACCAGAGCACATCGAAAGCCTGACCAATGGCATCCATGTCCATCAGGGGGCCGACGTCCTGCACATGATGGCCGAGATCCTCGCAGAGCTGGGCGGTCCGGGTGATGATGTCGGCGATCTGTGCCTCGGGCGGGGCCCCGTCGATGCCGGTCAGGTTCAGGGCGATGCGCAAGGGCTTCTGTATCAGAACTTCTTCGGGCGGCTGGGTCCGCAAGGTCTGGGCCGCCCATACTGCGTCGCGCATGGAGCGGGCGAGCAGACCATCCGAGGCCAGCAGGTCATCCATCAGGCCCGGCCCGCGCGAGCGCAGGTTCCAGTTTCGGCTCGGTTTGAACCCCACCGTCCCGGTATGACTGGCCGGGATACGGATCGAGCCGCCGCCGTCACTGCCGGTCGCGAAGGGCACCATGCCGCTTGCGACCGCAACGCCGGCGCCGCTGCTGGAGCCGCCAGCGCCATGCGCGGTGTTCCAAGGATTGTGGGTCGGGCCGTAGACCAGCGCCTCGCCGGAGCCGATCAGGCCGAATTCCGGCATGGTCGTGATCCCGCTGGGAATGAGGCCAGCCGCCTCCATTTTTTCAGCAAACGGATATTTGGTTTGTCCGATGGCGTCTTTGCGGGTCCGCGAGCCCGAGACATGCGGAAAGCCCGGATACTCCATCGAGGCTTTTAGCAGGCAGGGTACACCGGCCATCGGCGCGTCCCGGTCCATGGCCTCCGCGGCAGCGAACGCATGATCGGTAGCGACATGGCTGACGGCGTTCAGGACCGGATTGAGCTGTTCGATGCGCTGGAAAGCGGCCTCGACAAGCTCTTTCGGTGTGACCTCGCCGCGATGGACGAGATCGGCCTGGGCATGCGCGTCGAGATCGCAGATCCCGGTGAGGGTAGTCGTGCTCATGGGGTGTCTTGTTGGGTATCTTGTTCTTCCGGCGTCCCGGCGAAATACAGCATGGCGAGATAGGCGGCTGCGGCTAGAAGGGTTGCGTCCAGGGCCGGAACGGTTGTCAGGGTCAGGCCGAAGGAGGTCGCGGGCATGGTGACGGCCAGCGAGAACAGCCAGACGGCGATGGCTTGCCAGCGGATGGCGACAGGCGGCAGCTGCGTATCGGAGCGGAACGCCATGAAGCCGTCAATCACATAGATCGCCGCGATGGGCGGGATGATCAGGCCGAGCGTCACGAGGAAGGGGATGAAATAATTGATGATCCCCATCAGCGCGAAGATGCAGCCCACGACACCGCCGCCGACGACATAGACCCATTGCGGCACGCCGGGGAAGGTCGCGGCCATGGACAGGCTGGCGGAATAAAGGTTGAGCGCGTTGATTGTCCAGACCGAGAGCAGCAGCATGACGAGCGCCGGTGCGCCGAAGCCGAGCCCGGTGACGAGCTGCATGATGTCGGTGTTCAACGTCGAAAGCGCGATCAGCGCCGAGATCACCATCAGCACGGGAGAGGCCAGCGGGAAGGACAGTGCCATGCCGACCAGGGCGCCGCGCTCGGTGCGGATGAAGCGCGACAGGTCGGGCATGGCCGCGACGGTGAGCATGTTGCCGCCGACCAGTGCTGACAATGCAATCCCGAAACTCATGGGTACCGGCGGCTCCGCGGCGGGGGCAAGGTCGACCGGATTGCTGCCGACGGACTTGATGCAGACGGCGACAAGGATCACGCCAACAAGCGGCACGGCGACCATGGCCAGCCGGTCCAGCGTCTTGAAGCCGAAAATGGTGGAGATGGTGATCATGATGCTGCCGCAGATCACGAAGATGCTGAAATTGCCCGGCAGGCCATAGCCGGCGTCCTGCGCGGCGACCATTGCATCGCCGAAGAATGAGACGTTCACGCCGAACCAGCAGAAATGGATGATGGCGATGACGAGGTTGACCAGGGCCGCCCCCCTCATCCCGAAGGAACGCTGGACAAGCAGATAGGTCGTCAGACGTGTCCGCACGCTGATAATGGCAGTCAGGCAGGCCCCGGCGCAGAGGATAATGCCGGCGAGTAGAGCCGCCAGGACAGCCTTCCCGAAGCCGAGGGCGAGACCTGTCTGCGCCCCGTTGAGAAAGCCGGGCAGCGCAAAGGTGAAACTCGCAATGATCAGCGCGACCCGCCAGCCGGGAACCGTCATGCTTTCCGGAAGCGGGGCGCTGGCAAAATCGCTGTCTGTATCGCTGGCGCTCATATCGTCTCCAGGGCGTTGAGCCTTTCGAGGGTAATGAAATCGGTGCCCAGGCCAAAGGCCTGCGGGCCGATGAAGGGCAGGGCGGAGGATTCGCGCAACATGGCTGGTGCAGCAGCAGCGATAACCTTCACACGCTGACCGTATTTCAGGCGCTCGGTGGTGATGGTGTCGGCGGTCTCGCGGTCCATGATGGTGATGAGGTCCGGCACCAGGGCGCGGATCTCGCCATCCTGACGGGCGATCAGGTTCTCGTTCTGGAAGAGCACCTCCATCCGTCCGCTGCCGTTGAAGCCTTCGAGAATGACCTTGCCGACTGAAAAGCCGCCGCGCGTTTCCCGCTCGAGATCGACGATCTTGCCGTCAAACAACGTCAGGCAGTGGGGATAGAGCCCGGTTTTCTCGAGCGCTTTTGCCAGCGCGGTGAAAGGATCCTCACGCCGGTCGCGCGCGGTGCGGATGGCTTTGCCGATGGCGATGGCGGTACTCACGCTGCCGGGAATGGCGTTGGCCTTCGCATCGGCCCCGCTCATCGGATACTCGACCATGTGGGCGATCCCGCCCAGGGCCACGGAGAGTGCGCGGGCGATGCGTTCATGCGTGTTGTTGTCGTCGGTCTCGATTACCGACAGCGATCCGCAGGCCGCCGTCAGGACGGACGGGCAGGACGAAAGGCCACGAATATTGAAGATCGCCATTTGCGATTCCGGGAAAGCCCGGCCCATGCCGTCGCAATCGACGATCGGTACGCCCAGTTCGGCAGCCGCGATCAGGGGCGCAAGGCCATTGCCGCCGCCGATCTCGATGGGCAGGACGGCATCGATCTGCCGGCCCATGATCTTTTCCAGCCGCCTCAGCCCGGACACAGTCTCTCCACCATTCGGCAGCTTCTCGACCGAGACGGTTGGCGCACCGATCCAGCCGCAAGGGGCGACCAGCGCATCGTCAGCCAGCGCCTCGAGCGGGACGAGTTCGAAGTGGCCGCAGCGCGCAATGGCGGCTTCCGCCAGCAACAGGCTGTAATAGGGGTCCCCGCCACCGCCGGAGCCGAGAAAGGCGGCACCGCGGGCGAGGTCAGCAAGGTCGGAGCGTTCAATGTGCATGACGCAGCTCTGACTGGATTTGCGCCGTCGACGCGGTCTGCGCCGCACCGGCAAAATCACCGACGGCCTTTATCCTGACTTGTGTCGAGCGGCCGGGCAGGTAGCTCAGAAGCACTTCTTCCATGTCGACAATCTCTATTGAATCCGGAGCGCCGCCGGCAGTCGCGACCCGTTCGGCGACAGCGTCGCGGATCTGCTGCAAGGCGGTTTCGCGCGGAGTGACGTCATAATCGACGATCTGCTCGATCTGCGCGCCAATCTGGGCGATGGCCGCACCGACGGCATTGGCCACGGCGGCATGGGGCGGGCGCACGATGCTGGCGGCGCCTTTCAGCGCATCGCCGATCAGGAAGCTGCCGCCTCCGACCGCGATGATGGGCACGTCGCCCGGCGCGGTCTTCATCCGGTCCAGCCCCTCTTCGAGCATGGCCTGCATCCGGCTCCAGACTGCCTGGCGCACGGCCGGGCTGAGCGCAGGAACCTTTGCAGGGTCGCCGAAGTCGGCCTGGCCGGCGGCCACGGCGACATCGCTGGCGGTCAGCGTGTCGCCACCAAACAGGTAGCTGTCGCGGTCGATCCGGTAGCCGACGGAATCGGGGCCAACCTTCAGGGTCTCCTCCGGCAGATGTTCGGCCGGATAATGAGCCGGATCGAGATGAATGCGTGTACCCCCGCCAAGGCCGAGAGCAAGGATATCGGGCATCCGGAAATTCGTCCGCACACCGCCAATATCTACAGCCAGAGAGGATTCGCGCGGGAAGCCATTGGTCAGCACGCCGATGTCGCAGGTTGTCCCGCCAACATCCATGACCATGCCATCGCTGATCCCGGTCAGGAAGGCGGCGCCGCGCATGCTGTTGGTCGGCCCGGACCCGATCGTCATGACCGGGTAGCGTGCAGCATGGTCTGCCGAAATCAGCGTGCCGTCATTCTGGGAGATGTAGAGCGGCGCCTCGAGTCCGAGGTCCTGCATGGCGCGCTCGAAGGAGGCGATGACATGCGCGGCCAGGCTAGTCAGCGCGGCATTCAGAATGGTCCCGTTTTCACGCTCGATCATGCCGAGGCGACCGATGGCATGTGACAGGCTGATCGTCGCTTCGGGGTGTTCTTCCTGCAGCAGCCGGGCGGCACGGGTTTCCATGTCCGCATTGAGTGGGGCGAAGACGCTGCTGACCGCGATCCGGTTGATACCGCGCTCCCGGCAGGTGCGGCCCGCCTCGCGCACGCATGCCTCGTCAAAGGCGGAGATTTCCCGGCCATCGACTTCATAGCCGCCGGGCAGGAGGAAGCATGTCGTTCCCGTCTGGCGGATCAGATCCTCCGGCCACCCGGTGAGCGGCGGCAGGGCTTCCCCGGACGGGCTGGCAAGCCGGATGATGCCGACCTTGTCGAGATGGCGGCGCTCGACAAGGGCATTGGTGAAATGCGTGGTGCCGATCATGACCGATGTCACGGCCGCCGGGGCGACCTCGCTGGTGGCAAGGACGGCCCCGATGGCGGCGGCAACGCCGCTGCTGACATCCTCGGTCGTGGGCTGCTTGGTCGAAGCGAGGACGCTGTCGCCGTCAATCAGGACCGCATCCGTGTTCGTTCCACCGACATCGACACCAATGCGCACCCTGAAGCCTCCTCGATCACTCAACTCTTGGTCGGATTAGAAAGAGGGGGGCAGGGCCGTGCAATCGGAAAAACGGGTGTCTGAAGGCCCGGAACGGGTAAGCTTTCCAGACAATCCGGGTAATATGGCACCTGTTCTGGGAAGCGGCTATTGTCAGGCTTTCTGGCTGTGCATAGCCTTTTTGTGACGGATTTCTGAACGCGCCATCCGGCAAAGGGGAAGGGTGCATGGATGAAGTGATTGCTGCAAAGTTCGACCCGCCCGTATGGATGGGGGACCAGCTGAGACGTGACACGCTGCTGGAACGGCTCGATCTTGCGCTATCCCATCGTCTCACCCTGGTTCATGCGCCGGCCGGTTACGGCAAGACCAGCCTGCTCGCGCAATGGCGCATCGCGCTGGAGGACCGCCCGGTCAAACTCGCCTGGCTGACGCTCGACCGCGACGACCGGGACTTCAAGCGCCTGCTGAAACATCTGGTGCTGGCCATTCTGGGCGACGCACCGGATACCGAGCCCCAGCCGCTCTCGACCGACCTGCCGCCGCGTGCGGCGCTGTCGGCCATCGTCAACCTGCTGGCCAGCCGCAGCGAGCCCTTCGTGCTCATCCTCGACGACCTGCATCATGCCGGCAGCGACACCGTCATTCATTTCCTCAAATCCCTCATCAAGCTCGCGCCGGCCAATTGCCATTTCGTCTTTGCCTCGCGCGATTATCCCTGGCTTGGCCAGTCGGTGCTCGCCGCCGAGGAACAGCTCCTGGAAATTACCGCGCGGGATCTGCGCTTTTCGGCGCATGAGGCAGGCTCGCTGCTCACACGGGTCGATGCGAGTCTTGTCGAGGAGGATGTCGGCCAGATCCTGGACCGGACCGAGGGCTGGCCGATTGCCGTCCAGCTGACATCGCTTTCCCTGAAACAGGGGATCGGGCAGGAGCGCCTGATGGCGCAGACGGCCCGCTCCGGCAGCGATCTGGCGCGCTATTTGTCGGAGCAGGTTCTGATGACCCTGCCCGAGGAAACCCGCGACATCGTCAACCGGACCGCACTGCTCGACACGCTCACCGGCGATCTCGTCAATCTGCTCTGCGACCGTCAGGATGGCTGGCTGGTGCTTGAGCGGCTTGAGCATCAGGGCGTCTTCCTTGTCCCCGTTACGCCGGAGCGGCGGCAATACCGTTATCACCAGCTCTTTGCCGAATATCTCCGCGACCGGTTCCGCAAGTCGAGGCGCGACGAGTTTGCGGAGCTGCAGCGCCGGGCCGCGACATGGTTCGCCCGCCGGGGCATGGTCGCCGAGGCGGTCAATCACGCCATCCTTGGCGATGACGATGAGACGCTGGCCACCATCCTCGAAGACGCCGGCGGCTGGCGGCTGATCCCGCAGGGGCTGCAGAGCGTGGTCGAGCAGGCGCTTGCCAACCTCCCGGAGGGGCTGCTGCAGACCCGGCCGCGACTCGCGCTGGCCTATGTCTATCTCCAGCTCAAGTTGGGCGAACTGGGGACCGCGCGCGTGGCGTTCGACCGGTTCTGCGAGGAGGTCGATTCCAGCGAATTTTCCGCCGATCTGCGCACCGAGGTCCGGGTCGTCGGGGATACGCTGTCGGACTATGAAAACCAGCCCGTAACCTTCGATGACCTGCTGGCGCGCGAGGCGCTGCTGCGCAAGCTGCCGGCCAATGACCATCTCGTCTTCGCCAATGTCAGCGAGACGCTGGCGGCGAAGTATTTCGAGGGGGGCTGGCTGGAGCGCGCGCTTCAGCCGACGCTCGTGGCGCGCGAGCACTATCAGGCGTGCAATGCCCTCTACAGCGACCTCTTCACGCGATTCCTCGAGGCCCGGATCAAGCGGGCACAGGGCCGGTTCAAGGATTCCGAGACCATCCTGGACACCGCCTGCGAGACCATTGTCGGCAATTTCGGCGACTGTTCGGACCTCGCAGCCAATTGCAACGCCTTCCAGGCCGAGCTGCTCTATGAGCAGGACAAGGTGGAGGAGGCCCGTGCGCTGCTGGCCTGGGCGCTGCCGCACATGGAACAGTCGGATGGCTGGGTCGATGTCTACGCCGCCGCCTATTTCACCGAGGCTCGGGCGCTCGCCGGGGCTGGGGCGCTGGACGAGGCGCGAGCCGTGATTGCGCGGGCACGGCGGACTGCCCAGTGGCGGCGGCTGCGTCAGCTGCAGCTGCTCGCCGATATCTGCGAGATCGAGCTTCACATCGCCCATGGCGGCGAGCAGGAGGCTGCCAGTGCGCTGGCCGGCAAGCTTGGCCTCGATGCCCTGGCCGACATGATGAGCGAGGAAGCCCCGCAATACCGCCCGGTCTCCGTGGCGGCTTCACTCTGCCGGGTCAGGCTGCAGCTTCTGGGCGGGGAGGATGCTGCCGCCCTGGAGGGGCTTGCCCAGCTTCGGGCATGGGCCGATCAGCGCGGCGCCGGACGTCTCCTGATCGACATCAACATGCTGGCCGCCTTTGCCCATCGCCGGAGCGGCGCACTCGAGGAGTCGCGCGCCTGTTTCGACGAAGCGGTCGGCATCGCCATGTTCCAGAACATCATCCGGCCCTTCGTGGAGGCCGGCCGGTTCATCCAGCCCTGTCTCGATGATGCGATGCGGGCTGATACACAGGTCGACCGGTTTCGGGGCCAGTTCCTGAAGGCGGTCGCGAAATCGGTGTCGGCCAGCCGCAACCATGTCGCCGTGTCGGGGCCGTTCAACGAGGCCGAAGCCGAAGTGCTCTATTATTTGAGCCAGGGCCACTCCAACAAGGAGATTGCCCGGCTGATCGGCATGTCGCCGGACACGGTGAAATACCGGCTGAAGTCGGTGTTCCGGAAGATTGGTGTCAGCAAGCGCCGCGATGCAGTGCGGGTCTCGGCCGAGCGCGGGCTGATCCCGGATCTGGAAAACGATTTCTCGTTTGGGGCACCGACGCCGCACTAGGCGCGACTGGCGCGGCTTCAGCCGGTCTGCTCGATCCGTTTCAGCCGCTTGCCGGCCTCCGTTCGTGGCAGCAGAACCAGCATGGCCGCGGCGATAAGGCCGCCGGTCCCCATGACAAGCGAGACGGTCAGCAGGCCGCTGCCACTGGCGAACAGGGCGCCGGCGATGATCGGCCCTACCGCCGAGCCACCACGGCCGATCCCGATGATGAAGCCGATCCCGCTGGCGCGCAGGTGCGGCGGGAAGGTGTTGGTCATGATCGGGTACATGCCGACCACGCCGGCATTGATGAAGAAGGCGGCCACGGCAACAGAGACCGAGAGCACAGACAGGCTCGCAAGGCCTGACCCGAAGACGCCAATGGCGGCAAAGCCGGCCAGCATCGCCGCGATCACCATGGGCCGCAGTGTGAACTTCTGCGATGCCAGCCCGATCAGGACGGCGCTTGCCAGATTACCGATATTCGCCGCGACCAGAACCCGGCCCGCTTCGGCGTCGGCATAGCCCATGTCGACAACGATCTTCGGGACCCATTTCTGGACATAGTAGAAGAGCATGATCTGCGCGAAATAGGCGCCCGTCAGAAGCAGGGTTGCCCCGGCAAAGCCGCGTGAGAAGAGCGAGGTGATCGAACTGCGCACCTGTTCGGCTGGCGGCGGAGGCAGGGCCCGCAAGGACGCATGGCCAAGCGAGGCAAGCGTCCGGTTGATCCGCTCCAGCGCGCCATCCGGGCGCCGGGCCATCAGCGAGTCGATGGATTCCGGCAGGAGGAACCAGGCGAGCGGCAGGGCGGCCAGGGTGAGGACGCCGCCAAACAGGAAGACGCTGTGCCAGTCGCCGCTGCCCTCAAGCAACCGCGAGGCGACCAGCCCGCCCAGAATGGCGCCACTGGAATAGCCGGCAATGTTGAGCACGACATTGAGGCTGCGCCGCTTCTCGTTCGAGAACTCCGCAACCATGGCACTCGTCGCCGACAGCATGCCGCCGATGCCGAGCCCGGTTGCAAGGCGCATGATGGAGAGGAAGACGACATTGCCCGCCACCGCTGAGAGCAGCATGCCGGTGGCCATGATGACGAGGCCGGTCAGAATGGTCGGGCGCCGGCCGATCCGGTCGGCGAGATTGCCGATCAGGACCGAGCCGGCCGCCATGCCGATCAGCTCCATGGAGAGGACAATGCCGAGCGTGGCCCTGTCGATGCCCCAGTCCCGGGCGATCCCCGGAGCGGCAAAGCTGATGGCGAGCACGTCGAAGCCGTCCAGCGCATTGAGTGCGATGCAGAGGGCGACGACCGCGATCTGGCGCCAGTGCATCGGCGCGGCATCGAGCGTCCGTCTCGGGTCCTGGCTCATATCGGCCTCCTCTGCCGGCTGACGTCTATTTGGCGGTGAAGCCGCCATCCACGGGCAGGGCGACGCCGGTGACGAAGCTCGCTTCGCCGGAGACAAGCCAGAGGACGGCATCGGCCACCTCTCCGGCTTTCACCAGCCGCCCAAGCGGCACGGCCGAGACGATCTTCGCCTCATTGGCGGCGGCTTCCGCCGGATCGCCGCTGCGGCCGGTAAAGCCGGACTTCATCGGCGTGTCGGCCAGGCCGGGGCAGACGACGTTCACACGGATATTGTCGCCGGCCATGGCGAGCGCGAGCGACTTGGTAAGGCCGACCACGGCCCATTTCGCGGTGGAATAGATCGGGCTCATCATCGAGCCGACGAGGCCCGAAATGGACGAGGTGAAGACAATCGCTCCGCCGCCGCGGGCGCGCATATGCTGAGCCACCTGGCCGGCGCCGAGGGCGGCGGAGGTAACATTGAGGTCCATCGCTTTCTGATAGGCCGCCATGTCGAGATCCTCGACCGAGGCCGGCCCGGGCATGCCGGCATGCGCCCAGAGAATGTCGGCCCCGCCAAGCGCGGCAACCGCCTCGTCGATGCTGTCGCGCGCGCCGTCCGGCGTCGAGAGGTCTGCGACGACCGGATGGACCTTGTCGGCCCCGAACTCGTTGACGAGCGTCTTCAGCGCATCGCCGCTGATGTCGATGGCGGCCACATGGGCGCCCTCCCTTACAAAGCGCTCCACACCGGCCCGGCCCATGCCGGACGCCGCAGCGGTCACGATCGCCAGTTTACCTTCCAGGCGCATGTCTCTCTCCTTGTTTTATTTTGCGTAAGCGTCGGGGAACTGGCCGGTCGTGGAGATCACGGTGGTCTTGGTTTCGAGATAGGAATCGAGCGCTTCGATCCCGTTCTCGCGTCCCCAGCCGCTGGCCTTCATGCCGCCATAGGGCGTCGACCAGCGGATAAAGCGGTAGGTGTTGACCCAGACCATGCCGGCCTCGATGCGGCGCGAGACGCGGTGGGCGCGTCCGGCGTCGCGGGTCCAGAGCCCGGCGGTCAGGCCATAGGGGGTGCCATTGGCGATCGCGACGGCTTCGTCCTCTCCATCGAAGGGGATGAGGCCGGCGACCGGCCCGAAGATCTCGTCCTGCGCGATGCGCATTTCTGGCGTGACCTGGGCGAAGACGGTCGGCTGTACGAAGTAGCCCGACGCCAGGCCGGCGGTCTCGATCCGGGCGCCCCCCGTGATGAGGTCAGCGCCTTCCTCGCGCCCGAGTGCGATATAGGAGAGCGTCTTTTCCAGCTGTTCCTTGTGTGCTTGCGGGCCCATATGGGTTTCCGCCTCGAGCGGCATGCCGACGCGGACCTTGGCGGCGCGCTCGCGGAAGGCCTCGACGACGCGATCATAGATTGGCCGCTCGACCAGCACGCGGGAGCCGAGCGCACAGCTCTGCCCGCAAAGCGTCCAGGCGGAATTGGTCGCGGCATTGACGGCCTGGTCGACATCGGCATCGGCGAAGATGATGTGCGGGGCCTTGCCGCCCAGTTCGAAGCTGAACCGCTTCAGCGTGTCGGCGCCTGTCTTGAGGATGGTCTTCGCGGTCGCGCCTTCGCCGGTGAAGGCGATCTTGTCGACGCCCGGATGGGCCACAAGGTGCGCGCCGGCACTCGGCCCGTCGCCAGGCACGACATTGACGACGCCGGGCGGGAAGCCGGCTTCCTCGAAGATCCGTGCCAGCGCCAGAGAAGACGCGGGGGTTTGTTCGGCGGGCTTCAGGACGACCGTACAACCGGCCGCAAGCGCGGGGCCGAGTTTCCAGGCGGCTGCCATGAGCGGCACATTCCATGGCGTGATCGTGCCGACGACGCCGGCCGGCTCGCGCGTGGTGAAGGCGTGCACGCTGTCATCGATGGGGATGGTGCGCCCGGAGAGCTTGTCGGACAGCGAGGCGAACCAGTGATAATACTGGGTGTGCAGGCCGATATCGCCGCGCGACTCACGGATGGCGCGGCCATTGTCGCGCGTCTCGATTTGGGCGAGCGGTTCGACCTGGGAGGCGTAGAGGTCGGCAAACTTGCGAAGGAGGGCGGCGCGTTCATGCCCGGGCATTGTGCGCCATGGGCCTTCAAAGGCGGCGCGTGCGGCCTCGACGGCGCGGTCGATGTCGGCGGTGCCGCCATAGGCCACATCGCCCCAGCTTTCGCCGGTCGCCGGATCGATGCTGCCTCGCACGCCGCCATCGAGCGGCTCGACCCATTCGCCATTGATGAAGAGGCGGTCAAACCGCAACCCGTCCAGCATATCTCACTCCCGTAAATATCTATGCGGGCAGGCTGTTCGGCGGGGGCGGTTTTATCAACTGAGTCCGACGGGCAAAGCCGGGCAAATACGGGTAAAGGGAAGACCCGGGGCCGGTGAACACACGCTGGGAGCGTTCGGATCCGGCCCCGGGATAGTCGTCAAGATACGGACAGTCAGTAGGCTTCCTTGTTGTTCTGCTCGTCGATGATGCCGTCACCATTGGTGTCGAGCGTCGAGAACATGCGCTTGCCGGAGGCGTTGAATTCCTCCAGCGAGAGAACGCCGTCTTCATTGGTGTCGAGGACGGTGAAGCGGAACTCGGCCTGGTCGATCTGGCGCTTGTGCTGGTCTTCCAGCTGCTTGATCAGGCGGACTTCGTATTCGGAGACATATTCCTCCGAATGGACATTGCCGTCGCTGTCGGCATCGCGCCGGTCATAGCCGGTTTTACGCTCGGCCATGAATTCGGCTTCGCTGATCTTGCCGTCGCCATTGGTGTCGTACTTTTCGAAGAACGCCGCCTTGCTGTGGCCGCGGGCGGAACGCCGGGGCTGGGCATCCGCCGTGTCCGAAGACGCTGTGTCCGCAGAGGCGGTCTGAGAGGCGTCGGCGGAGGCTGCGGTGGTCGTCTCTCCGGTCGCGGTCGCGCAGGCGACGGTGGCAGCGGATGCCGCCGTGATCAGGAACAGGTTCAGGAATTTCATCTTTGCTTTCCGTTTCAAGATGCGTGTGGTCGATAAGGAGAAGGCCGCCGGCTTAGCGGGCGACTTCGAAGGTGAGGGAAGTGGTGTAGCTGCGCTCGTCGGTGTCGGCGCCTTCGGGCGCGTCGGCGGCATGGCGGGTCATGATGAGATACTTGCCCGGCGCGTCGAAGGAGAGGGCGAGCTTGCCATCCGCGCCGGTTTCGACATGGCGCTCATATTTCGGTGATTCATAGGCCCCGCCCGCGCGCTTCACCTCGATGGACTGGCCGGCCAGTGGCTCACCATCAAACAGGACCTGGAATTCGAATCCGTCGCCGAGATAGATTTCGCTGGGATGGGTGATCGGCTTGAAGACGAGCCGGCCGAGCGGCTTGTTCACCGACTCCCATGTCGAGGCGCCCTTGGTGACATAGACATCCGCGACGGTTTCGGTCTGGCTGGTGATGACCTCGGTGGCATTCTCGGGCACTTCGGCATCGGGGCCGAACACCGCTTCCCACTCGCCGTCCACGAGAGCCTTCTTGCTCGTCCGGCCAAGCCGAACGCCGGTTGTGAAGCGGTAGGTGCCTTCGGCCTCAAGCGAATCTTCCAGGATGACCACCTGGCGGAACGGCGTGACCGCCTCGAAATCGTCTCGCGTGCCATCCGGCAGGACGACATGATAATCATCCGAGCGTACGGCGATTTCGGGCACGAACGGGTCCTCTGTGAAGGAGGCTTCCAGCGTCACGTATTCGCCCTCTGACGTGATGAAGACATTGGGCAGCAGGTAGGACGTGTGAGCACTGGCGGATGCACAAAGGCCAAGTGCCGCTGCAAGCGCTGTCGCGCCGGTTTTGAGAACAGTCATTAATCAACCCCTCGGTTTTCTGGTCTGCAAATAATAATCACTTGCACATTATGCGAATGAGATTTAGTTGCAAGTACAGATTTTGAGGAAGCCCTGCTTGCGCGGTCGCAGCCGCTGAATGGCGGGCGGGGCGATGGACACGGACTCCGGAGGGATCATGTTGAAACAGGCAGGGCTTGGGCTGGCATCCATTCTGATTATGGCGGCCAGCTTGCCCGCAAGCAGTCATGCAGACACCTATAAGCGCCACAAGGACCGCGTTCTCGGCACGTCGTTCGACCTTGTCGTCAACGCGCCGGGCGAGGCTGCCGCCGATCAGGCGGAGGCCGCGATGCTTGAGGAGATTGAACGCCTCAATGCCATCTTCAGCGGCTATGATGCGACCAGCGAGATTTCCCGCCTCAACCAGACCGACAGCATGCAGGTCTCTGAAGATCTCATGGGCGTGCTCCAGCAGTGCGAAGCCTATCGCAAAGAGACCGGCAACGCCTTCAGCTGCCGAATCGGCAGCCTCGTCGAGACGTGGTCGGCGGCGGAAGACAGCAACGCCTTGCCAAAGCGACCGACCATGCGCGTGGCCGCCGGGGAACTCCGGCGCGCCGATGTCGCGCTGGACGCTGACGCCCTGACCGTCACAAAGCCCGAAGCGCTCAAGTTCAACACCGATGCGATTGCCAAGGGCCATATCCTGGACGCGGCCCTGGCGGCGGGCCGTGAAGCCGCGCCCGACGCCTCCGGACTGTTGCTGAACATTGGCGGCGATGTCCTGGCCTGGGGCGCGGGCCCGCATGACGGCCAGTGGTCGGTTGCGGTGACCTCGGCGTCCGAGCTTGGTGACGGCGCCAGTTCGCCGGCTGGCACGCTGAAGATCGATGAGGGTGCAGTCGCCACGAGCGGGCTCGGCCCACGCGACCTCGAGATTGACGGTGAGGCCTATGGGCATGTCATCTCGCCAACCGATGGCTGGCCGGTGTCGGAAGTGCTTTCGGCCAGTGTGCACGCACCCGAGGCAACCGATGCCGATGCGCTTGCCACGACACTGCTTGTCATGGGGCTGAAGCGGGGTCTGTCCTTCATTGAGGACAGGGCCGGCATTGAAGCTGAGATCGTGACGGCCGACGGGCGGCATCATGCCACGTCCGGCTGGTCTGCCCTTCAGGCGGAGACGGGCGAAGCAGAGCAGGAAACGGCTAATTGGCCGGAGGGATTTGCCTTTTCGGTCGATTTCGAGATCCCGGAAAAGGATGTGTCGGATTATGAGCGGCCTTATGTGGCCGTCTGGATCGCCGACGATTCGCGCAATCTCATCCGTATCCTGATGCTGGCCGGTGATGAGAGCCGCTGGATGGAAGAGAATTATTACTGGTATCGCCGCTTTGGCCGTAAGGCGGGCAGCCTTGTCGATGCCGTCGCCGGGCCGACGCGCCGTCCGGGTGAGTATGAGCTGAGCTGGGACGGACTGACCGATGATGGCGAGCCGGTGCCGCCGGGAGACTATATCCTGCACATCGAGGCGGCGCGCGAGCATGGCGGTCACCAGCATGAGAGCATCGACTTCACCCTGTCCGACGAGGCGTTCAGTGATGAGACCGCCCCCGGCGAGGAGCTCGGCGAAGTGGCCCTCCGGTTTGGAGCAGCCCAATGACGCCGAGACCCGAAAAACCTGCCGCTTCTTCCAGTTCGAAACCGGCAAGCAAGCCCCGCAAGAAGTTCAACAAGGGCGCTTTCTACCGGACCTGCCGGATGCTGCACGCCTATCTCTCGGCAGGGGCCTTCATCGCGCTGATGTTCTTTGCCCTGTCGGGCCTGCTGCTCAACCATCCCGGCTGGTTCGGGGCCGACCGCAAGGATGCTGCGCCGGTGGAGATCCAGCTGGCCCAGGGCGAGGTGGCAGAAGCCGCGCAGGCCGACGATCCGGCTGAGGCGCTTGCCGGCCTGGTAAAGGCCAATGCGAGCGTGAAAGGGGCCTATCGGGACGGCGACTTCATGGATGAGGAGGCGTTCCTGCGCTTTACCGGCGTGAAGGGTACGACCGATGTCATCGTCAATACGGAGACCGGGCTTGCCGAGATCGAGGTCAGCCGGGCGAATCTGACGAGCATCATTCACGACCTGCACCGCGGCAAGGATGCGGGCGCGGTCTGGAAGGCCTTCATCGACGTGACGGCCCTGCTGATCATGGCGATGTCGCTCGTCGGGCTGATCCTGTTCTTCTCGTTGCGCTTCCGTCTGGCGACGAGCATGAAGATCATCGGCGGCACTGTGGTGGCGTTCACCGTGCTCTATCTCTTCTTCACGGTCTGAGGGGGCCTTAGCGCCCCTCGATCTCGATGGTGAAGGTCTGGCTCTGCCCATGAGGCGGAGCCGGGAAGGGGGCCGCCTTGCGCACCAGCTGGATGGCATCCCGGTCGAACCGGCCAGAGCCGGAACTCTCGGAAATCTCGATATGCTTGATGGCGCCTGACGGGGCGATCACGAAGCTGACATAGGTCGAGCCCGGCCCGGAAGCGCGCGGCCGGCGCTGGCGCGACAGGTGTTTCATCACCAGGCCGGAATAGTTCGAGTGATCGGAATTGCCGCCGGCCTGGGGCCCGCCCGCATCCTGACCGGCGTCACGACTCGAGGGGCTGCCATCTGCCTCCGCTTGAGCGCTTGAATCGGTCTGAGAGTGGCCCTCGCTGGCTTTTTCCTGGCCATGGGCTTGCGACCTGTTGCCATGCGCACCTGTCGGGTGCGGTGACGCCGTGGCTGAGGCGGTTTCGGCTGAGGCCGCGTCCGAGGCGGGATCGGGTTTCGGGTGCGGTTCGTACTGGTCGATCGGCGGGTGATCGGGCGGGAGCTTGTCGACCACCTTCTCAGGCTCTGGATCAGGTTCGGGCTCAGGTTTCGGATCCGGCTTTTGCACCGGTTCCGGCTCGGGGGGAGGTTTGACGGGGGCCGCTTCCTGTACAGGCGCCGGCTCCGGCGCTTTCGGTTCAGCCGGGGCTTCTTCTGCCGGGGGCTCTGTCTCTGCCGCCTTCGCCTCGGGGGCGTCTGATGTCTGTCCTTCCGGCGCTTCTCTGCCATCTTCGCTGGAAGCGTTTGAGGAAGCCTGGCTCTGGCTCACGCCGCCAAAGGCCACGCTGAAGCCCTTACCTTCCACGAGAGCTGTGGAGGTGCCCGAGCCGGTATAGGCCAGAACGCCCAGATGCACGGCGGTCGCGGCAGACAGCGCGACGGAGAATTTCAGGACATTGGCGTTCGTCATGACGTCTTATCCTCGGTCAGGATGATGATGCGCGCGGCGCCTTTCGCCCGCAGCTCGCCGACCCGTTCGAGCAATGTGGCCGCTGGCAGCTCGCGGTCGGGCAGGAGGCGGACCGGGGCGGTTTCACTGGCGTCTGCTGGCAGAAGGTCCAACACGTTGGCGACCGGGACACCGTCCGCGATGAACCGGCCCGTGCGGTCGATCGCAATGGCGTCAGGCGGCACGCAGCAATCGAGGTTCTCGGTCTGCACGAAGCGGATCGACGGGTCCGGCGGGGCGGCGAGGCTGCCAGCCACCATGAAGAAGATCAGGATCAGGAAGACGATATTGATCAGGGAGATGACCGGATCGCGCTGGGCCTTGCGTTTTACGCGTTTCATGCCGGCTCCCTCACCTGGACCTGGAGGCCCGGAACCCGGGCCATGATACCGAGCACATCGATCAGCTCCTGCGTGGACACCTCGCCGGTCACATCGACGGCAATGGAGGGTGACTCCTCCGGGCGCTTCAGGGCTTCGAGCCGGGCGGCGAGGGCTTCCCGGCTGATGCGGTCATGGTCCAGCATCAGGCTGTGCGTGCCGATAAGCAGGGTGTGGCCGGTCGCGTCGCTCGTCTCGCCTGGTCCCGACTGGACGGAGGCAAGCTCGACCTCTGAAAAGTGAGAGAAGGTCGATGCCAGCATGAAGAAGAGCAGCAGCAGAAAGATCACATCGATGAGCGATGTGATCGAGGCCCGGCGCCGGCGGCGGATGCGTCTAAGCGCCATGCTGGACAGCGCTCAGCGTAGCCCCGGCTTTCGTTTCTGCTTCCGGGGTGACGAGGATCGAGAAGGCGTATTCGGCAAAGGCGCGCTCCCGGTCGATCTGGGCTTCGAACCATGACAGGGCGATGGAGGTCGGCATGGCGACGGCAAGGCCGGTTGCCGTGGTCAGCAGGGCGACCCAGATGCCGCCGGCAAGCGCGGCCGGATCGACCTGCGAGCCCGCCGACTGCAGGGACTGGAAGGCCTCGATCATGCCGATCACCGTGCCAAGCAGGCCGAGCAGCGGCGCCAGCTGGGCAATCGTATCGAGGATCCTGAAGCCGCTCTCATAGGGCTGCAGGGCCTGTTCGGACTCGGCTTCCAGCCGGTCGGTCAGACCCTCGCGCCCGCGAAGGGCGAGGCCCGAGACGATAATGCCGGAAAGCCAGTGCGGGACCTTTTCAAGCTGGGCCCTTGCGTCGGCTTCGTGCCCGTCATCAAGCGCGCGAATGCCGGCTCTCATCGCGCCGACACGGCCGATCATGGCGGCGCGGAATTGCCAGTATTTGTAGATGACCAGGGCGAGGGTAAAGACGGAGGTCAGCAGCAGGATGATGAGGATCGGACCGCCAACCTCGTACAAATTCCGGAATGTTGAGACCATGTGTCTGTCCAGTCAGCTTCAGTTCGTGGGCTTTGATCCTTGCCGGGTTGGAGCCGGAGTGAATGCCATGCAGAGATTGGGTGAGGACATGGCATTCACTCCGGGCTCCTATCCCGGCAAGCAGGGATCAGAAGGCTTTTGACACCGTGAACTTGATGTTGCGGCCAGGCGCCGGGCGGGTTGCCAGGTTCGGCGTGTAGCGCTGATCGAACACGTTCTCGATGCCGAACCGGAAGGCGGTTCCCTTGAGAACACCCTCCTGCGGCGAGACGGTCGTCCGCAGGTTCAGGAGGACATAGCCGGGGGCCTTGGAGTCGTTGATGGTGATCTCGTCGACAGCAACGACTTCACCAGAAAGGTCGGCCAAGCGTCCGAAGCGTTTGCCGACCGTGAGGCGGAGGCTGTCTGCCGGCAGGTTGGACCAGTCGGTCACCATGCCGGTCGTGCTCGTCTCTTCGCCGTCCACGATATTGGCGTTCACATCGACATAGGCGCCGCCAGGACGGGCATAGGAGCCTTCCAGTTCGAGGCCGTCCAGTTCGACCGACTCGACACCGGAATAGGACGTGTTGTCCTCATGATCGGTGTGATAATAATTGGCCTTCAGGGCCAGAGAGTCGTCTTCGCCAAAGACGCCGATCCGGTCATAGGAACCACCGAACTCGACGGTTTCGGCCACTTCCGGCTGCTCCATATAGACCTCGTTTTCGAGGTCATCGATGATCGGCAGGCTTTCGGTGTAGGCATAGCTGCCGAAGAGCGCGAAGCCATTGTCGAATTCGTAGCGCAGCGAGGCGCCGCCCATCAGGGCATCATTGTCATAGCTGACATCGCTGCCATCATCGATCGTGCCTTCGACGTCGGAGGTTTCGTAGCGAAGGGCGGGCGCAAAGGTCCAGCCTTGCAGGAACTCGATCTCGTCGACGACGAACACGGCGATCCGGTCATCCTCGCCGCCGGGCGCGGAGCTGGCGTCCTCGCGTTCCTTCTGGATGTATTCCACCCCGGTGCGCAGGTCGTGCGTGAGCGCGCCGGTCTGGATGAAGGCAGTGTTCTTCACCGTGAACTTGGTCGTCTCATACTGGTGGTCTGCGGCGAGCAGGCCCATGCAGGGCCCCGCGGCGGAACAGTCCTGGTCAATCTCCTGATTGGCATAGGAGTAGATGGCGTCGATATCGATCAGGTCGTTCGAGACCGGATTGTAGTTATAGGCCACCGAGATCGTTTCCGACGTCGTGTCCCGGTCGACATTGCCGAAGAAACCGCCGCCAAGGCCGAAGGAGTCGTAGGGCTTGTCGCGTTCGCTGGTTTCGGTGTTGGTGTAGCTCGCCGACAGGCTGTGCGCGCCGAGCGAGTATTTTGCCTTCAGGAGGTAGGAGGGCAGTTCGAACGCGCTGTTCGAGATGACATTGTCGTCGCCGTCCTCCTGGTCATGCTGTTCGCGCCAGGAATAGTTCGCGAGGAATTCGAGGTTTTCGGTGGCCTGCAGGGCAACCGTCGTCGAGGAGTTGAACCCGTCCATATTGGTGGACCCGCCGAGCGTCTGGCGAACCGACAGCCCTGTCTCGCCGCCGGTCATGTCGGAAGCGTCGATCGTCTCGAGGCGCACGACCCCGCCGATGATGCCCGAGCCGTATTCGAAGCTGCCGACCGTACCGCGGATGACCTCGACGCTCTTGTAGAGATAAGGATCGGTGTAGAGCTGCGTGCCGATCCGGTAGAGTTCTTCGGAGCCGACGCTGGCGCCGTCGACCTGGATGGCGACCTTCTGGTCGGTACCGTATGTGCCGTTTGCGCCGAAGCCGCGAATATTGATGCCCGAGCCAATCGGAGTCGAGCCGTTCACCAGAGACACGCCCGGCACGGAGTCGATCAGTTCGGCAATCGTGCCGGCCTGACGGTCCTCGATCTCTTCCTGATCGATCACCGTGACGGGCTTGGCCGTATCGGTCTGGACCTCACGCTTACTCTCGCCAAGGGTCAGCGTCCCGAGAAACTCCCCTTCCTCTGTCTCGGTGCTTTCCTGGGCGGATGCTGTCGTCTGAAGCATGAGTGCGGAAACAAGTGCTGTGGCGCCGAGAAGCGCCGTTTTGCGGCCAGGTCTGTAATCCATGGACCCCTCCAATAGGTTACGAAAATGAAACTCAATTGCAACTAGGTCGCCCGCATAACGCGCCCGATTCCGTTTTGCAAATGAAAATGAGTCGCAAAATCACTTATTTTCGCAATAATTCCGAGCGCGGCATGAACTGCCTTGCGCGGCGGGCGGACGAAGCCCGCGCCTGCGGGCACTCAGGATAAAGACAAAGGGAAACCTGTTCCTATGCAAAAGCCCTTGAGACAGGCATTGATGGCGCAAGCGGAAAGGACTTTGCAGGGGTCATGGCGATCACACTGATTCTGGGCGGGGCACGTTCCGGCAAGAGCCGGCGGGCGCAATCTCTGGCCGAGGCGTCGGCACCGGCCCGCCTCTATGTCGCGACCGCCGAGGCGCATGACGCAGAGATGGCTGAACGGATCGCGCACCATCAGGCCGACAGGGGCGATGGCTGGCAAACCCTCGAAGCCCCGCTCGACCTCGTGGGCGCGCTGAATGGTCTCGCGCCAGGCGATACGCCTGTGCTCGTCG
The DNA here is from genome assembly GCF_002088975.1 of Henriciella aquimarina. Taxonomy (GTDB): domain Bacteria; phylum Pseudomonadota; class Alphaproteobacteria; order Caulobacterales; family Hyphomonadaceae; genus Henriciella; species Henriciella aquimarina. The sequence goes on along the minus strand of NZ_NCST01000038.1, from coordinate 56,916 downwards.
ACTGCCTGACCTTGTGGCTCTCGAACCTCATGCATCATGGGGGCGATGTGGAGGCCGAAACGGTCCGGCTGTGTTCAGCCCTGAAGGCGCTGCAGCGGCCTGTCTTTCTCGTGTCGAATGAGGTCGGCCTTGGCCTTGTGCCGGAGACCCCGCTCGGGCGGGCTTTCCGCGATGCGCAGGGCCGGCTCAATCAGGCGGTGGCCGAGGTCTCGGACGTGGTCGAGTTTGTGGCGGCCGGCCTGCCGCTGCGGCTCAAGGGCTGAGCGCGTCTGCCAGGCGGGCTTCGGCGGCGTCGCTCTCCGGCAGGCCGATGCGGATGAGCTTCTCCGACCAGTCGAAGCGGCGGACATAGATCCCTGCACGGGCGAGCCTTTGCCAGAGCGCGGTCGCATCTTCTGTCTCGACGAGGCAGAAAAGATCTGTCCCGCCGATAATGGAGAGACCGGCCCTGGCCAGCGTTTCGTCAAGCCGGCGACGAGCCTCGGCCAGCCGGGCACGTGTCCCGTCTTGCCAGTCGAGGTCGCCATAGGCGCGGGCTCCGATATGAAGGGCCGGGCCGGCCACAGACCAGACGCCCAAGCGCGCTTGCAGGGCCTCCCGAAGGCTTTCCGGCCCCATGAGCGCGCCCAGGCGAAGCCCGGCGAGACCGAAGAATTTGCCGAAGGAGCGCAAGATCACCAGGCCCTCGGTGCCGCCATAACGGGCAAGGCTGAGGCCCCTATCGAGGTCGGCATAGGCTTCATCGACGATCAGCCAACCACCGCGGGCGGCCAGCTGTGCGGCCGTTTCGAGAAGCCGGGCTGTATCGAAGCGCCGGCCGTCTGGGTTATTCGGCTGGCACAGGACGATTGCATCGGCGCGGTCTGCGGCGGCCAGCGGGTCCGGCGTCTCGATGAGGTCGCAGCCGGCCGCGCGCCAGACACGGGCATGGTCTCCATAGGTCGGGCTGAGGATGGCGACGCGTTCCGGCGCGATGATGGTGGGCAGGAGCCGGATCAGAAGCTCGCTGCCAGGTGCCAGCAGCAAGCTGTCCTCTGGCGCACCGGTAGAGGCCGCCATGGCTGAGCGGCAAGCGTCATAGGCGGTATGGGTCGGTAAGTGACGGAGAGCCGTTTCCGGAACATCCGTATGAGGATAGGCCCATGGATTGATGCCGGTCGACAGGTCGATCCAGGGCTCCGAGGCCTCCGGAAAGGCGGCGCGCATCCGGTCCAGTGCGCCGCCATGGACGAGATCCTGTTTCATGCGGCCTCCTGCAAGAGACAGATCACGGCCAATAGGCAGGCGCCAAGCCCCATGGCCTTTACGTAAAGGCGCAAGGCTTTCTGGAGGTCGTCCGCTGCCGGGTCGCGAGCGTCCGGATTGAGCCACGGCTCCGGGCTTTCATGTGTGCCATAGCTGCGCGGCCCCGAGAGGCGGACGTCGAGCGCGCCTGCCATGGCGGCTTCCGGCCAGCCGGCATTGGGCGAGCGGTGCTTGCGGGCATCGCGCAGCATGGTTCCGAAAGCCGAGGGCCGCATTGAGGCAAGTCCGATGAGGCATCCTGTGAGCCGCGCCGGGACAAGGTTTGCTGCGTCGTCGAGCCGGGCGGCAAACCCGCCAAAGGCGCCATAGCGTTCATTGCGGTGACCGATAATGGAATCGAGCGTGTTGATCGCCTTGTAGGCGGCAAGTCCCGGCAGCCCGAAAATGGCGCCCCAGAAGAGGGGCGCGACCACCCCGTCGGAGGCGTTTTCGGCAAGGCTTTCCATACTGGCGCGCGCGACACCGGCCTCGTCCAGTAGAGCCGGGTCGCGCCCGACAATGAAGGAGACGGCTTGCCGCGCAGTGTCGATCTCGCCGGAGGCCAACGGGTGCGCCACCGCCGCGACGTGCTGGTAGAGGCTGCGCGAGGCGAGCAGGCTGGAGGCGATGAGCGCCTGAAAGAGAAAGCTCGCCCAGCTATTCGGCAGTACACGGACGATGACCCAAGCGAGCGCCGTGGCAAGGATGACGGCGAAAAGGCTGACAAGAGCGCCGGCGAGATAACGCCAGCCATGCGGCCAGCCTGTCCGATTGAAGGCTTTTTCCAGCTGTCCCACCAGCGCGCCGAACCAGACAACCGGGTGCCGGATCAGCCGGTAGAGCCAGTCCGGCCAGCCAAGGAGCGCCTCGATTGCCCAGGCAGCCAGCATGAGCGAAACCGTCCCCGGCATCAGGCCGGCGTCCAGCCCGGCGGTTGGGCGCTGTCCAGCAAGGCGTCGATATTCGTGGCCGCTTCCACGCCATCCGCCAGCCGGTCGAGGGCCTGGTCGACGGCGGTCTCATAGCTGAGAGACGGGTCGGCATGGCCCCCTGAGCGCTCCAGCCAGGCTTGCCTGAAGGCATCGCCTGTGAAGGCGCCGTGCAGATAGGTCCCTTCGACATGGCCATCCGCGCTGCGGGCGCCATCCGGCTGGCCCTCAAGGGTAAAGACGCACCGGGCCGTGTCGGGGCCGGCGGTCTGCCCGGTATGGATTTCATAGCCGGAGACAGGCGCCTGGCTTGTTGTACACCGGCCCGTGACCGGGGAGACACGTTTGTCCGATGTCATCCAGGTTTCGATGTTGAGCAAGCCGAGGCCGGCGGCTTCGCCGGGGGCGCCATCAATGCCGTCGGGATCTATAATCCGCCGTCCCAGCATCTGATATCCGCCGCAGATGCCAAGCGCGCGTCCGCCGGCGCGGGCATGTGCAATGATGTCATGGTCCCAGCCCTGCGCGCGCAGAAAGGCGAGGTCACCGAGCGTGGACTTGGTGCCAAACAGGATGATGACGTCGCTATCGCGCGGGATGGGCCGGCCGGGCGGCACCCAGTGGAAATCGACACCCGGCTCCTGTTTCAGCGGGTCGGCATCGTCGAAATTCGCCATGCGCGACAGCATCGGGGCGGCAATTTTCAAGTGGCCGCCGGAACGCGCTGCCGGTGTTTCCAGGGTGATGGCATCTTCAGCGGGCAAATGAGCGGTCGCTTCGAGCCAGGGAATGATGCCGAAACAGGGCCAACCGGTCCGGCTCTCGATCGCCTTCATGCCTTCATGGAAAAGGGCAGGGTCGCCGCGGAACTTGTTGATGAGAAAGCCTGCAATCATGGCCGCATCATCCGGATCCAGAACACTTTTTGTGCCGACGAGGCTTGCGATCACGCCGCCCTTGTTGATGTCGCCAATGAGGCAGACGGGCACGCCGGCGCGCCGGGCAAAGCCCATATTCGCGATGTCGCGCTCGCGCAGATTGATCTCCGACGGGCTGCCGGCGCCTTCCACGATGACCAGATCATGCGCGGCGGTGAGCCGGTCGAAGCTTTCCATCACATGGCCCATGAGGTCGCCGCGATGCGCCATATAATGGTCGGCATCCATCGCCGTGACCGCCTTGCCGTGCACGACGAGCTGGGCCCGCCGGTCGGTTTCCGGCTTGAGCAGGATGGGGTTGAAGTCTGTGTACGGATCAAGACCGCATGCCAGGGCCTGCAGTGCTTGCGCGCGGCCGATCTCCCCACCAGACGGACAGGCGGCGGCATTGTTGGACATGTTCTGGGGCTTGAAGGGCGCGACGCTGTAGCCGCGGCGTTTCGCAATCCGACAGAGGGCGGCTGTCAGGACGGACTTTCCGACATCCGATCCGGTCCCCTGCAGCATCAGGGCCCGCGCTGTCATATCGCGCCTTCGATCTCGACAGCGCGCCCCTCGATCCGGGCGCGGACACCATAGATATCGGCCAGGCGTTGCTCGGTAAGCGTTTCTTCCGGCGGGCCGTCGGCGATGATGCGGCTGCTCTTCATCCAGATCATGCGCGTGGCATAGCGCGCCGCCAGCGGGATGTCGTGCAGCACCACGAGCGCGCCGCCGCCCGTCTCGACATACTGGCGCACGATATCCATGATCCGGAACTGGTGGCGCGGGTCGAGGGCGGCGACAGGCTCGTCAGCGACCAGAAGCGGGGCATCGGCGGCAAAAGCGCGCGCGCAATGGACCCGCGCAAGTTCACCGCCAGAGAGCGTGTCCGTCTGCCGGTCGCTGAGGCCGGCCAGGTCGCAGCGCCTGATCGCTTCGTCGACGGCTGCGGCATCAGCCGGGTTCAGCCGGCCCGGTGCAGCGCCATAGGCAAACCGACCAAGCGCCACGACGTCGCGCACCGTGTTCGGCCAGGCGAGCGGGCGAAGCTGGGGCAGGTAGGCGACACGGCGGGCGCGCTGCATGGGCGAGAGCTTTTCGCTGTCGGTGCCATCCAGCGTGGCGAGCCCGGCAGCGCGCTTCTCAAGCCCGAGCGCCGAACGCAGTAGGCTCGTCTTGCCGGCGCCATTCGGGCCGAGCAGGGCGACGAGTTCGCCGGGGACCACCCGAATACTGGCCGCCTGGACGAGGGTGGTTGGACCGGCCTTCACGGTCAGGTCGCGGGTCAGGAGTTCAGCCATTGAGCGTGCGCCTCCTCATCGCGATCCACACGAAGGCGGGCGCGCCGATCAGGGCGGCGACAACGCCGAGCTTCAATTCGTTCGAGGTCGGCAGCAGCCGGACGCCGATATCCGCCACGACCAGGATAAGCCCGGCGAGCAGCGCCGACGGAATGAGGGAGCGGGCCGGGTCATGCTTCACGAAGGGGCGGATGAGGTGCGGCGCGACAATGCCGACAAAGCCGATGGCCCCGGCGAGCGCCACCGATCCGCCAGTGGCGAGGCCGGCGCCGAGGACCGTCAGGATGCGCTGGTTGCGCAGGTTGAGGCCAACCCCGCTCGCGGCTTCCTCGCCAAGGGTCAGAGCCGACAGGCCCCGCCGGGAAGCGAGCAGGATGGCGGCCCCGGCAATCAGGAAGGGCGCGGCAAGGCCAACTTCCTCAAAGCTGCGATTGGCGACCGAGCCCAGCATCCAGTTGATCATGTCGGACAGCGAGAAGGGGTTGGGTGCGAGGTTCATGAGCAGGCTCATTGCGGCACCCGAAAAACTGGAGAGGCCGACCCCGATCAGGATGAGCGTCACGACGGAGCGGGTGCGGATGGCGGCCAGCGCGATGAGCGCGGTCGCTGCCAGTGCACCGGCAATGGCGGCGAGGGGGAGGACCCAGGGCGAGAGCGCGGCAAAGCCATAATAGAGCGAGACGGTTGCAAAGAGGGACGCCGAGGCCGACACGCCGAGCACGCCCGGTTCGGCAAGCGGGTTGCGCAACAGCCCCTGCAGGGCCGCCCCGCTGATACCGAGCGCGGCACCGGTTATGAAAGCCGCCAGCGCCCGCGGCAGACGGATTTGCCAGACGACGAGCCTGTCGCCGACATCGGCGCCACCGAAAAGAGCGCTCAGGACGCGGTCGGCAGGCAGGGGCGTCGAACCGAGCAGGCAGGCGGCGAAGATGGCCAGCAGGCTGGCGGCGATCAGGCCCGGGAGAAGCAGGCGGCTCGTCACGACTCGCCTCCTTCGGCCAGCGCTTCGATGGCATCCATGATGAACCAGCCCCCGCAGGCGGTCCAGGCGCCCTTCAGGGGCACGACCTTGTCCGGCTCCAGCTGGCGTTCGGCCACGGGGTGTTTCATCGGGCTCCAGGAATCGGGGTGGTTGGTAAGCTGGTCGAAGAAGGCGGCGGCAACGATGTCGGGCTGCTCATAGGCCAGGCGTTCGAGCGGGATGGAGCGCCAGCCAGGTTGTTTCTGGAAGTTCTCGAAACCGGCTTCTTCGAGCATTTCATGCACCATGGAGCCCGGTCCGCTCGTGACGCCGGCGGGTGTCAGGTAAAGTGCGGTCTCGCCATCGGTCTTGCGATTGAGAGCAGCGAGGCGGCTGCGGAACTCGACCACCAGCTCGCGTCCGCGATCACTCTGGCCGAGGCCGTCGGCCATGTGCTGGATAAGGCTCGGGATTGAGCCGACTTCTTCACTGTCGACATTGGATGTCCAGCCGACCTGGAGAACGGGCACGCCGGCCCGCTCAAAAAAGGCTTCGGCATTCGGGCCGCCGCCATAGGAGCGCACGACCAGATCGGGCTTCAGGATGAGGACGTCTTCGGCGACGGGCCGCACCGTCGGCACCCCGGCAGCTTCGTCTCGCATATAGGAAAAGTGCCGTGTCGCGTCGGGCGATATGGCAAGGATCTGCTCGCGGTCGGCGAGCTTCAGGACGTACTGGTCGGCGCAGTAGTCGAGACTGACGACTCGCATCGGGCGGCTGCCGTTTCTGTTCTCCGGCGCTGAGGGGGCGCCGCAGGCCGCTAGCCCGATCGCGATGAGGAGAGAGAGGATCATCAGTCTCGACATGCGGGGGCCTCTAGTAGCGCAGCCTCAGGCCGACCGAGCCGGAAAGGCCGGGCGTGCCATAGCCGAGGATCTGCTGATAATCCTCATCGAAGAGGTTCTCGACGCGGCCATAGAGTTCGACGCGCTCGCTCAGCTCATAACTGCCGGTGAGGTCGACCCGTGTCCAGCCGTCCAGCGTGGTGCCGTCGGTGTTGGACTCGTCGCCATTATAACGCACCAGCACGGCGCCCGAGAGCGGGCCATCGGGATCGACCGCGACCGTCACGTCGCCGGAATGCTCCGGAATGCGGGTGAGTTCGTTGCCATCGCCGTCCTCGGCATCGATATAGGCGTAGTTGGCCGAGACGTTCAGCCAGTCGGTCAGCGCGTAGCCCCCGAACAGTTCGACACCCTTCGACTCCACCTGGGCGATATTGTCGTAGCCGGCGGTGTAGGAGAAATCGATCATGTTCTCCGTATCCTGATCGAAATAGGTGATGCCGGCTTCGGCCCGCCCATCGGCGGAGCGCCAGTCGATCCCGATATCGAAGGCTTCGGAGGTTTCCGGCTGAAGGTCCGTATTCGGTTCGGTGAGCCCGCAGAAGGTGCAGATATAGGTCGTCTGATAGAGGCTCGGTGCCTTGAAGCCCTCGCCCCAGCTGGAGCGCACCGTGATCTGGTCGGTCGGGTTCCATGCCGCGGCCACGCGTGCCGTCGTCTCCGAGCCGAACCGGTCGTCATCGTCATTGCGCAGGCCGGCGGTCAGGGTGAGCGTCTCGACCGGTTTGAGCTCGTAGAGGGCAAACAGGCTGTCTATCGCCGTGTCGTCATCGTTTGCCGTGGTCTCTTCGCGCTCGGCGCCGAAGGAGAGGGTGTTCATGTCGTTGACCTCGAACGTGCCCTGATAGCGGTAGAGCGTGCGGTCGCCCTCGGCATAATAGCTTTGCGCGCCGTCTGTGAAATTCTCCCGCTCGATATCGGAATACCCGACCATGAACAGGTTCTTGAAGCGGTCATCGAGCAGCGGCAGTTTCAGCGACACATTGCCTGACAGGGTCTCGTTCTGGGTGACTTCGTCGCCATCGGCGACGCTGCCCTGCGTGCCGGCAGCATAGCTGTCATATTCCGACTCCGCGTCATTCCAGAGGATGGTGGTCTCAAGCCGCGCCTTGTTCGGCAGGTTGAGGCCGCCCTTGGCAGACAGCGTTGTGGACTCATAACCATCGTCTTCGGAATTGCCATTGTCCTCGTCGGCTTTCGAGATGCCGTCCGTAGTGATGCCCGTGGCCGAGAGGCGGAAATCCCCGATCTCATTGGCGTTCTCGATCGACGCGCCGCCCCGCCAGGTGTTGTATGAGCCGTATTCGCCAAAGGCGCTGCCGCCGAAGCCTTCGTCGGGATCCTTGGTGAGAATGGAGACAACACCGCCGATGGCGTCGGATCCCCAGAGCGTCGATTGCGGGCCTTTGAGCACTTCGATGCGTTTAATGTTCGCGGTGTCCAGGAAGGCGAAATTGAAGCTGCCATCCGTGGTCGACGGGTCGCCGACAGGCACGCCATCGATCAGCACCAGCGTCTGTCCGCTTGAGGCGCCGCGTATGCGTACGCTGGCCGAACCGCCATAGGCACCGTTCTGGTTGATCGTCACGCCGGGCGCATTGGCGACGGCGTCCAGCGCGAAATCGAAGTCGAGCTTTTCAAGGTCCTCTTCGGAGATGATGCTGACGCTGGAGCCGACTTCCGTGGCCGTCTGGTTGAGGCGCGAGCCCTCCACGATGATTGGGCCGAGTTTGGTTTCACCGTCATCGGCGGCCTGCGCGATGGCAGGCGAGACGATGGAGATGGCAACAGCGCCCAGAAGAGCTGTTCTGTACGACATGGGTTTCCCCTCATGGCACCCCGCCGCCCGACAGACAGGTGCGCTTCATAACGACAAATTCTGGCCTCATGAGCAGATGCCATGCGGGCGGCCAGGCCGGTTTTTCGGATGTCGTTACAAAAGGAGAGGCAGGTGCCTTCCCGCCCGCTGAGACTTTCCCCGGTCTCCGGACGAACGACGCGATGGCAGGTCTCCTGGCTCGCCGATCATTGCTTTTGGCCGACCTTCCCGGAGCGGCAAGCTCCAGTGGTATGAGTGGCCATCAGCTCCTGGCTGACAGTTGCGGGTACAGCACCGGATTTACACCGGCTTCCCTCTTAGCCCCCTGTCAGGGGCACCATCTGAGCGCTCTGATGTTGCAAGCGCGAAGGTCTGTCAATAGGCGCAGCCATCGCGCTGCCGCAAGGGCAGGATCTAGAAATCGATGCCGCGCTGGGCCTTTATGCCGGCCTTGAAGGGGTGCTTCACCTCGGTCATCTCGCTGACGAGATCGGCGTAATCGCACAGCTCAGGCTTGGCATCGCGGCCGGTGAGGATGACGCTGGTACGGTCGGAGCGCGCCTTCAGGGCATCCAGCACGGTCTCGATATCGAGATAGTCGTAACGCAGGGCGATATTGATCTCGTCCAGGACGATGAGGTCATACTCGCCGCTCTGCATCATCTCGCTCGCCCGCGCGAAGGCCGATTCGGCAGCGGCGATGTCGCGGTCCCGGTCCTGGGTGTCCCAGGTGAAGCCTTCCCCCATGGTGTGCCAGTCGATCTGGTCGTCGAATTTCATGAAGAACTGCTTCTCGCCGGTGATCCACTTGCCCTTGATGAACTGGACGATGCCGACTTTCTGCTTCCAGCCAAGGGCTCGGACAATGACGCCGAAGGCCGAGCTCGACTTGCCCTTGCCATTGCCGGTGTGAACCAGGACGAGACCACGGCCCGGATCGCGCGCATCGGAAGTCTTCTTGCGCTGTTCGGCCTGAAGCGCCTTCATCTTGTCAGTGTGGTTCTCTGCGGTGGGCATGGGCGTTCCTTTCAGTCGATCAGCGTCACGAAGCCGCTGAACCCGATCGAAGCGGCATGGCTTTCGGCGGTCTCGTCAGCGGCAAGGGCGGCCTTGATGACGCCGGCATGGGTAACAATCAAGGTATGGCCATCGAGAGACCGGTACTCTTCCAATGCCTCGAGCGTGCGTTTGCGCAACATTGCGACACTCTCCCCGCCATGCGGACGCGCCTGCAGGAAGTCGCTTGCCCAGGCATTGATTTCGACAGGCGGGATGTCGGCCCATGGCCGGCCTTCCCACTGGCCGAAATCCATTTCCTTGAGGCGGGGATCTTCGTTCAGCCGGCAGCCGAAATGCCCGGACAGGCGCTCCGCCAGCACCCGGCAGCGGAAGAGCGGGCTGGTGACGATCCGGTCGGTCGCAGGCAGAGCCGGGATCAGGGCTTCGGCTTCATCCGGGAAACTGGCCGCCAGGGTCAGGTCGCTTGCCCCATAACAGAGGCCGGGCTCTGCGGCGGGCTGTGTATGGCGCAGCAGCGTTACAGCCATATCAGCAGCCCCAGATAGAAGCCCGTTTCGCTGAGCTGCTGCACCGCGCCCAGCGTATCGCCGGTATAGCCGCCGAGCTTGTTTTCGAAGAACAGGCGCATGAGGATATGTCCAAGCGCCAGCCCGCCCAGCCCGGCGAGCATGGCCGGGAAAGGCTGGACCAATGGCCAGAGGACAATGACCAGCGCGCCCGTCAGGCAGGCCATGGTCAGTCCCGCGTGAGACAAGCCTCTCGCGACAGGCTTGCCGGTGCCTTCGTCGCGCACATAGCGGCTCGTCGCGATCACCATCACCGCCGAAAGCCGCGACAGGCCATGGGCGGCAATGAAAGCGGCAAATGTCAGCCAGACCGGCATGGAGGAGAGGGCGGTCGCTTTCAGCAGAAGGATGACGACCAGCGCGGCGGTGCCATAGGTGCCGATGCGGCTGTCCTTCATGATGGCGAGCGTCTTTTCCCGTGTCAGGCCGCCGCCAATGCCATCGAAGGTGTCGGCCAGCCCGTCTTCATGGAAGGCCCCTGTCAGGATCAGGCCGGTGCCGAGGGCGACGATTACAGACACCATCTGTGGCAGGGCGAGTGCCGCCAGCCAGTAAGCGCCGGCGCAGATCGCGCCAATCATCAGCCCGACCAGCGGGTAATAGGCTGGCGTCGCGGCCAGACGTTCCGGCGTGTAGCCGATCTTCGCGGGCAGGGGCAGGCGTGTCAGGAACTGGATGGCAAGCGCCAGCTTGGCGAGCTCATCCTTCATGCCGGGCCGCTGACCCCGGCGCTGTCAAAGCTCGCCATGTCGCGCAGCATGGCCGCGGCGGCTTGCACGAGCGGCCAGGCGAGCAGGGCGCCTGTGCCTTCGCCGAGCCGCATATCGAGGTCCAGCAGGGGCTTTGCCTCGAGCGCGTCGAGGATGCGGCCATGCCCGGCTTCGGCAGAGCGGTGCGCGAAGATGAAGGCGGCCTCGCAGCCGGGTGCGATTTCGCGGGCGCAGAGCGCGGCCACCGTCGCGATGAAGCCGTCGACGAGGACCATCTTGCCGGCCTCCGACGCGCCGGTCATGGCGCCCGCCATGGTGACAATCTCGAAACCGGCATACTCCATGAGGGCGGTTTGCGCATCGAGCGTGTCCGGGGTGCGGCCTGCGGCCTGAACCAGAAGCGCGCGCTTCCGGTCCAGCGCGTCACCTTCAAGCCCGGTCCCGCGCCCGACAAGGCCCGTCACAGGCTCTCCGAGGATCTTTGCCGCGACGAGGCTCGCCGAGGAGGTGTTGCCGATGCCCATTTCGCCGAAACAGGCGGCATGGTGGTCGCCTTCGGCACCCAGCGCGCGTCCTGTCTCGAAGGCCCGATCTCTTTCTGCGGCGCTCATGGCCGGGCCGTCTATCGCGTTGGCGGTCCCTGCGGCCACCCGGTACGAAAGCAGGTCCGGATGCTTGATCGCGTCGCCCGCCACGCCGCAATCGGCAACCTGGACATCGATGCCCAGCGTGCGCGCGAACACTGTCGCGGCCGCGCCGCCTTCAAGGAAGTTCAGGACCATCTGCCGGGTGACATCCTGCGGATAAGCCGACACGCCGGCCCGGGCCATGCCGTGATCGCCGGCGAAGATGGTCAGCCGGCAGGTCTCGGCCACCGGTACGAGCGAGCCCTGAATCCGGGCGATCCGGGCGGCCAGAGCTTCCATGTCTCCGAGGGAGCCGACAGGCTTGGTCTTGCTGTCGATGGCTTGGCGAAGGGCGGTTTCGAACGATCCGGTCTGTTTCATCATGGCGCTTCCCTATCGCAGGCAAGCGCACAGGAATAGCGCCAATTTCCGGTTTTCGGCGGGCTGTCCTTCGAGCGGATGGCATCCGGGCGCTTCGGTGGCTATTCGTAACAAATGCTGCAGGCGGGGATTAAGAATGCCTGCCAACTCCACCGAAAAAATTAATCGATATTTGAAGGTTCTGGTCCAGTCTGTTGAAAGTTGAGTGAATATGGCAGGGTAATGAAGCGTTTGATCGGCCAGATATCTGCCGGCGCCAGACAGCCGGAAAACTGGCGGTCGTGCACGGTGTTTGCGGTGGCCTTCGGCGCGCTGGCGCTCTTGCTCGTTCCCATGCCGCAGGCGGCCCACCAGGTCGCCGCTTATGCTCTCGCAGCCATCTCCGCCTTGCTGATCACGCTGCTTCTCAGAAGCCGGTCACGTTTTCTGGGCGCGCAGATGGCTAACGCCTCGGCTCAAAAGCCCCATGCGCCAAGCGATGAGGATGCCCCTTCTGCGCCCGGTCTGGCCGGTCGTGAGACGCTCGTTTCTGTCCTGTCGCGCGAGTTGACGCCGGCGCTGTCGCCGACCCTTCTCGGGGTGATCCGGATTGCGAATTATGACCGGATGGCCGCGTTCGACGTCGCGGTGGCTGACCGGTTCCTGAACGCCTTCCATCAGCGTCTGGAGACAGCGCTTGGGAAAACACGCTATCTGGCCCGGGTCGAGCGAAACTGCTTTGCCATCTGGTTTGGCGGCCCTGGCGATCTGCAAACGGCAAAGGCGGAGCTTCAGGCGCTGGCCTATGCCCTGACCCAGCAGATCCGCGGCGACGCCTTCGCGATCGAGCCCGAACTGGAAACCGGCTACGCCGAAACGAGCGAGGAGCCGGAAACGCCGGCGGAGCTGATCAGCCGGGCGCTGGCCTCGCTGGCAAGGCCGGGCGGTCAGGCCGGTGCTTCGGGCGCGCCGGGCAGCAGGCAGCCCATGACCGATATGCGGCGCCGTTTCGCGCTTGAACAGGATCTGCGTCAGGCGATCGGCAAGGGTGAACTGGCCTTGCACTACCAGCCCTTCATCGACACCGCCGGGATGCGCGTCTCCGGCGCCGAAGCCCTGTTGCGCTGGAGCCATCCGCAACTGGGGGCTGTGTCTCCGGCGGAATTCGTTCCGATCCTGGAAGAGACCGGCCTGATGCAGGATGTCGGTGTCTGGGTGCTGAATACCGCTTGCCGGCAGCTGCGCGAGTGGCGCACTGCCGGGCATACGGACTTCCGGATGGCGATCAATCTCTCGGCGCGTCAGCTGCAGAACCCGGACTTGAAGACCGTCATCGAGCGCACGGTGAAGAACCACGGTCTGGCGCCGTCGAATATCGAGCTTGAGCTGACTGAAACGGCCGCCATGGAAGATTCGGCGCTGACGCTGAAGCTTTTCCGTAGCCTGCGCGAGGCCGGGTTCAGTCTGGCCATCGATGATTTCGGCGCGGGCTATTCCAGCCTGAGCTATCTGAAAAACCTGCCTTTCACCAAATTGAAGATCGACCGCGAATTCGTCTCGCATGTCGATCAGAGCAGCGAGAGCCGGGCCATCTGCAAGGCCCTGCTGGAGCTGGCCTCCGGGCTCGGCATCTCGGCGCTGGCTGAAGGCGTGGAGCGGCGCGAGGAAGTCGACACGCTCGCGCTCATGGGCTGCACGAGCTTCCAGGGATTCTATTTCGCCAGACCGATGGATGCGGCGGCCTTCACCAGGATGACCACAGATCCGGACTGGGTGGCTGCCGCTTGCTCACCGGCTGCTGAGATGCAGGGCGAATTGAAGAGGTGCTACTCATGACACGACTCATGGCCAAAATGGCGATCTTCGCCACCCTGCTGGCAGGTGCCTGTACACACACGCCTCAAGCGCCAGAGCCGGTTGCGGTGGACACAGTGGAAGAGGCGGCGCAGACACCTGTGGAGGCTTATGTGCCCGAGGCCATTCCCACCGAACGGGAGCGGGTCCGGCGTGCCATCCAGCTGCTTGGCGAGGGTGAGGAGTCGCTGGCGATGGTCGAGCTGGAGGCCATTCTCGCTGATGATCCCGATGACGCCATCGCCCTGAAACTGCGCGAACAGATCGAAACCGATCCCGTCGAACTGCTGGGCGAAAGCCACACGCCGCATATGGTCGAGACAGGCGAAACGACCTCGTCCCTGGCCAAGACTTTCCTCGGCGATGCCCTGCTTTTCTACGCCTTGTCGCGCTACAATGAGCTTGAGGCCCCGAACCGCCTGATGGCCGGGCAGACCCTGAAAATGCCTGACGATTATGGCGAGCGGCCTGATGATCTGCCGCAGGAAGTGGTGGAGGCGGTGACCATCGCTGCATGGCAGCCGTCAGAGAGTGTGGTCACGCCATCAGGGGGCACTTCGAAACGAGATGTGGCCGCGGCCAATACGCTTCGGCTGGAAGCGCTTGAGCAATTGAATGCCGGTCATGCCGAGCGCGCCGTAACGCTGCTTGAACGTGCCCGCACGCTCGACGGCGACAACCCCAAGATTGCCGCGGACCTGGCGAAGGTCGAACGCATCCAGGCGGCTCTGAGCCAGTCAGAGTAAAGCCACCCGGCGGCGTCAGAACGCGCCGTCCAACCCGAGCAGATGGAAGTCATCTCATGAAACGTGTTGGCCGATACGAAATCCAGGCGCGCATTGGACAGGGCGCGATGGCCGAGGTCTACCGCGCCTACGACCCCAAGATCGGCCGTGTGCTTGCGATCAAGGTTCTCAAGCAGGAATATTGCGAGAACCCGGAATATGCGCAGCGTTTCATCCGTGAAGCGCGCGCGGCCGGCGCGCTGTCGCACCCGAACATCGTGACGATCTATGATGTCGGGGACGCGGACGGGTACCCGTATATCGCGATGGAGCTTCTGGCCGGCGTGTCGCTGGACAATGCGCTGCTCGCGCGGGGGCAGTTCGCGATCGGCACCGTTATCGCCATCGGTCAGCAATTGGCGGATGCCCTGAATTATGCCCATGGCATGGGCATCGTTCACCGCGATATCAAACCTTCCAACATCATGCTCAGCGAGGACGGCCGGTCGATCAAGATCCTCGATTTCGGGATTGCCCGTGTGGCGGAGGGCGACCCCGGCGAGGCCCAGGAAGGCCTGATGACCCAGGTGGGTCAGGTCGTCGGCACGCCGCGTTATATGAGCCCCGAGCAGGCGCTCAGCCGGGAACTGGACGGACGCTCGGATCTGTTCTCCGTCGGCTCCGTTCTCTATGAGATTTTGACCGGCAACCCGGCTTTCAACGGCAATGGCATTGCGACGCTTGCCGTCCAGATCACGCAGCAGGAGCCACCGCCGATCAATACGACGCCTGCCTGTCCCAGGGGGCTGGAATTCATCATCTGGAAATTGCTGGAGAAGAAGCCGGAGCGTCGCTTTTCCAGTGGTGGCACGCTGCTGGAAGCGCTGCGGCGCGAAAAGGAGAGCCACGACGCGGTATCGGCCGAAGGGCGCCGCCGGCGGATCTCCCTGCAAGCGCGCCTGACCTTGTCGGCTTGCGCCATCACGGTGGCTTTCCTCTTTGTGGCGGGCTCCTTCGTCATCTCTCGTCAGAACGCGACGATGAAACGGCTGGCCGAGACCTCCGGCTCCTCCATTGCTTCCTTCGTGGCGACCAACACAGCGGTTCATGCCGTGGAGAATTCGTCCCTGCCGGAAACAAGCCAGGACTGGCTTCCCGTCCAGGCCTTCATCAATTCCGCGTCGGCCGATCCGAATGTCACGGAGATGGCGGTGATTGACCGCCAGGGGGTGATCCGGGCGGCATCCGATCCGTTCCAGGTGGGCACGACAGATACCGACATCCAGGAGCAGGGTATTCCGGCGGGCGATAGCGGTGGACGTGTCGCCACAGTGGAAGGCGATGATGGCGCCGAGATGTTCCAGTTCACCCAACCGATCACTTATGCTGGGCGCAATTTCGGTGTGGTGGAAATCGGCATGCAGAAAGCGGACCTCACGTCTGCGGCGGTCTATATGCGCAACATGCTGATCGGCCTGGGCATCCTTGTCGTCGCCATGGTCGGCTGCCTGAGCTATATGGCAGCGCGGACGCTGCTGCTGCCACTGCGCCGCCTGAAGGCCGCGCTGCGCGATGCTGCGGCTGGCGATGTCGACTTCCTGATCTCTCATCAGCGCAAGGACGAGTTCGGCGAGCTGTATGACAGCTTCAACGCCTTCGCTGTCTCGGTGCAGTCACGCGACGCGGCAAACCCCGGGCCTGCGCCTGCCGAGACCGTCGTCCTCGACGAGCAGGGCGGCGGGGCAACTGTGGTGACGTCCGGCAAGCTGGCAGTGGTGTCACGATGATTACGCTTCGTCTGTATAGGGAAGATGAGCCCGGCCGCCAGGTCGATTCCTACATCATGGGGGATGGCGACGTGACCGTCGGACGCGACTCCGGTGCGGTCTGGGTTATCGATGATCCCGACCGGCGCCTGTCGCGGTTTCATTGTACGATCTCTGCACGCGACGGCCGGGTTTTCGTGTACGATACAAGCGCGAACGGTGTCTATCTCGGCGTCGACCGGGACCGTATCGAGCCGGGGGTCGAGGTTGATGTCCCGGCCGGAGAAACGCTTCAGATCGGGCGGTTCCTGATCGTGGTCGATGCGGACGCTTTCCCGGATGACGCGCTGCTTGATCCGGCGGGATCCCGCACCAACAGTGCACCGCTTGGCCATAGCCCCGACGAGCCGGTGAGCAGCGCCATACCGGATCAATGGACAGAGCCCGACCTGCCGGCGCAGCCGCGTCCGGACCGGGGCGATGCCGCGGGCGAAGTCGTCATGCTCGAGGCCTTTTGCGAAGGCGCCAAGATCGATCCATCCTATCTGGCGAGCGAGGACCCGTCCGAGATCATGCGCCGGGTTGGCGAGATCTACCAGCAGCTCGTGCTCGGTCTCGGTGACCTGATGAGCGAACGGGCCTCGGTGAAGTCGGAGTACAGCCTTGAGCGCACCACCATCGGCGCGACGGCAAACAACCCGCTGAAATGGGCGCCGACCCACCGTCTGGCGGTGGACCTTGTCAGCGAACGCACGGGTGGCTTCCTGAACGGCGCTGAAGCCGTCAAGGAATGCTTTGAGGACCTGAAAGGCCACTCCCTGTGCCTCGTCGCCGGTTCGCGCGCGGCCGTTTCGGCCGTGCTCGATGAATTCGATCCGAAAGCGATAGAAGCTGGCGCCAAGGCGAAGACATCGCTGTTCATGGAGCGCTCCGAGGCCTCATGGCGGCGGATGAAATCCCTTCATGAAGCGGTGTCCAGCGACCCCTTCAACGATGGGCAAAGTCTTGTCAATCTTGCCTTCAAACGCGGCTATGAAGACCGCCTTGGCGAGTTGAAGACACAGGGGGAGGATGAATGAGCCGGCAATCGCCTTTAAAGGCTGCAGACGGCATGACGGGGAGGATGCACGCTTTCCGGATGCGGTCGGTGGGACGAACGCATCAGGGGATGGTGCGAAAGCTCAATGAAGACGCTTTTATCGAAAGTCCGGACACCGCGCTCTGGGCGGTCGCAGATGGCATGGGTGGCCACAAGAATGGTGATTTCGCGAGTGCCATGATCGTCCAGCGGCTGGGGCGGATTGCCGGGGCCGGGACGGCTTATGCCCTGCGGCGTGAGGTGGCGCGGCAACTGGCCCTGGCGAATGAAGAACTCCTGACGCGTGCACAGGACAGTTCCCGTGGCCCCATGGGCGCGACCGTGGCTGTGCTGACGGCTTGCGGAGGCTATTATTCCTGCACCTGGGCCGGCGACAGCCGTATCTACCTGCTGCGCAAGGGCCGCCTGCGCCGGATCACGAGCGACCATAGCGTGGTGCAATCGCTCATCGACGCCGGAGAGCTTTCGCCGGAAGAGGCGCGTCATCACTCCAAGGCCCATGTCGTTACCCGGGCCGTTGGTGCCAAGGCCGAGCTGCTGCTGGACACGGCCAATGGCGAACTCATGCCCGGAGACAGGTTTCTTCTGTGCTCGGATGGTTTGACCTCTGTGTCCGACGACGCGACGATCCTCGATCTCATTGCGGACAAGGATCCCGAGACCGCCATAGACGGCCTCATCAACCATACGCTGTCGCAGGGGGCGCCGGACAATGTCACAGCGATCCTGACGGACGTCCTGAACGAGGGCGACTGAGCCTCGCCGGCCTATCGGAAGCGGGTGGCTTCGCCTGCCTTCAGCGCGTCTTCCGGGATTGCGGGCAGTTTGAATTCGCGGATCTCGCCATTTGGCCGGGAGATGGCGAAGACCTTGCGGGAGCCGTCTGTATCGAACGCGAAGGCCTGGCCCTCGGCCTCGATATCGATCGTGGCGATATGGATGAGTTTTGGTCCCATGACCGGCTTGGCAACCACATACATCTCGGTGCGATCATGCCCCATCAGGTAGAGCAGGCCGTCCGGGCCGATCTCGCCACCCGACGCCGCCTGGGGCGCCATGAGGTCGACCAGCGCATTGGGCAGCATCCATCCCCCGGTCTTCCGCCAGTCTGAATCGAAGGTATAGACCCCGGCATAGGCATTGGTCTTGTATGGCAGGCCGGTCTCGTCATTATAGTGGGCGAAGCCGGCGACCCAGCTATCGCCGAGCCGATCGAACCAGACAAGCGAGCCTTCGTCCATCAGGCCGAGGCTGTGACTGGCACGATGCTTGAGCGTGTGCTTGTCGAACACCTCGATTGAACTCGCCATGGGGACTTCGGGGTGGTTCGAATTGGCGCAGACAAGGTTATCGTTTTCGACAAAGCAGGAATTGATGTGCCGGATCAGGCCCTTTCTCGAGCCGATCCAGCGCTGCTCAAGCGCGCCGGTTTCGCGGTCATAGCGGCCGATGACATGGTTGACGATGGCGTACACCGCTTCCTCGTCAGCTGCCGTGCCCTGGCGGGCTTCCGGGGCGTCCCAGCGGTTCAGGAGTTCGGCTTCCAGCCGGACCGGCTCGACCGTCTCATACACCGGAATATCTTCATAACGTAGCTTTTGGGCAAAGGCTGGTCCTGACAGGGTAGACGCCATGGCGGCCAGCGCCGCAAGGTGGATACGTTTCCGCATGCTGATCTCCTAGAAGTCCGCCGTGATGCCGAGCCAGAAGGTCCGGCCGAAGACCGCGTCTTCCTGCAGGTAGCGCGCGCCCGGCCCTGTCAGTTCGCGGCGGCCGCTATCGGTCAGATTCTGGACTTCGCCGACAATGGTGAAATCGTCGGTGGCGTTGAAGCGCGCCTGCAGGTCGACCTGCTCGCGCTGGTCCCAATATTCGTCGGTATTGATGTTCTCCGGCGTGATCGTGTCGATGAAGCTGTCGGTATAATTGTAGGAGGCCCGGAGCTCGAAGGCATCGGTCGCGTAGAAGGCTGTGAGATTGTAGGTGTTGTCGGGCTGCTGGAAGAAGCCTGTCTCACGTGTTGATCCGTCGCTGAGCGGCACGATGAACTCCGTCTCAAGGAGCGTGGCGTTGGCAGAGACACCAAGCCCGTCCCACGGTGCGGGCAGGAAGCTGAAGGTCTGCTGGTACTGCATTTCGAGGCCGAGAATTTCAGCGCTCTCGGCATTCTCCGGCTGGGTCACGGCATCATAGGTAACCCCGTCGACCGTGATTGTGTCGACGGTTGTCTGTGTGAATATCTCGTCGGAAATATCCTTGTAGAACACGCCGGCCGAGAGGATGCCATCGCCGACATACCATTCGGCGCTGAGGTCGAAATTGTCGGATTCACGCGGTTTCAGGTTCGGATTGGAGCGTGAAATCGTGTTGTCGGTCGTGTTGATCGAGACGCCCTGGGTCAGCAGGTTGAGATTCGGCCGGCCAATCGTGCGCGAGGCCGCCGCCCGCAGGACGATATCGTCAGTGATGTTGTAGCGGATGTTGATCGACGGCAGGACATCCGAATAGTCGCCGGAGACCGTCTCGCCACCGAGCGGGGCACCGTCGAATTCCGTCTGCTCGAAACGCAGGCCGCCGGAAACGGTCCAGGGCCCTGTCTTCCATGTGCCCATGAGATAACCGGCTATTACGTCTTCCTGTGCCGTCGAGCCGTTCTCGACTGTCAGGGTACTGACAAGATCGCCGCTTGTGGCAACCTCATCTGAAGCTGGAATCGAGATGCGGAAGGGGAAGCGGTAGCCGCCCTGATAGTCGACGCCCGCGAGGCTGTCTTCGTCCACACGGTCCAGCGTGTAGGTTACCCCGTCATTGACCACGAAACGCTCGAAGGTGAGACCTTCCGACTTCTCACTTGTGCGGAAGAGAAAGCCCCCCGCAAACGACCAGTCCGGCAGCCCGGAGGCGTCCCATGTGAGGTCGGCGGTGTATTCCTGAATGTCATCCTCGGCAAAGCGATCCAGCGTGCCGCGATTCTGGAAGATATAGTTCGAGGGGTCGTAGAACGCGGCCGGATCCAGTGGCTGGGTAGTCGGGAAGACAGTGGAGATGTCGTAGCGGGCCCCGAGGGTCGTATCCGTCTGAAAGGAGTCGGTGACTTCCGGATTGTCCAGTTCGGCCGTCGTGTAGACGCCTTGGAATTTCAAGTTCCAGTCCGGGGCAAAGTCCCAATCGACCTTGGCCCGACTGTTGAAGATTTCGCGGTCGAGTGTGAAACGCCCAATGCCGATGATGTTGAAGCCGGTATCGGTGATGCCCGTCGTTTCTGTCTGTTCCCGAATGACGGCCGGTTGGTTGGAGCCTGAGCCGGTGCCGAATTCGTAGCGCTGTTCGTCGCGGCGTTCATCGTCATTGTATTCGTTGTAGGCGACCGCGACTTCCGCCTTGAGCGTGTCGCTGGGGCGCCATTCGCCCTTGCCGACCACACCAATCCGCTCTCGGACATTGTTGTAGAAGAACTGGCGGTGATTGGTCGGCACGACAATGCCATTGCCGTTGCCAAGGCCGACATTCACACCGCCCGCGTCGAATTCCGTATAGTCGGCATCGTCGACTTCGATCTGCGGAATGTTGAAGTTTCGGATCGAATAATCGACCCCGAGCACGACGCCGAACTGGTCGGCCAGGCCAAACTGTGTACCCGTCGCGAAATTGGCGCGCCAGGTCGTTTTCTTGTCGGATCCGTCCAGCGTTGTACCGTCGCCCGACTGCTCATAGTCACCGAGATAGGCGCCGCCGACAAAGAAGGGCTCATCCTGGTCGAAGGCGCTGCGGGTCACGAGATTGATCGTGCCGCCGATCGCATTGTGATCGAGCTCGGGTGTGATCGACTTGCGGACTTCCACGCGCGAGACGAGGGAAGACGGAATAAGATCGAGCGGAACGGCCCGGCCGAGCGATCCACGCTCAGGTGAGGCCACGATGCCGCCGTCTATCGTGGTCCGGTTATAGGTGGCGTTCAGACCGCGAATGATCGGGAAGCGAGCCTCGCCCTGGTCATTCTGGACCGCCGCGCCCGGAATGCGAACGACCGCTTGTGCGATGTTGAGGTCTGGCAGCCGACCGACATCGTCCTGGGAGACTGAGTCCACAATGACGTCCGCATTTCGCTTCGCTTCAACCGACCGTGCCTGGGAGAGCGCCTGGCCATATACGACCACGGTGTCTTCGCGCCGCTCTGCCTCGTCGGAAGCTTGTCCGAAAGCAGCCGGAGAAAGCGCCAAAGCGGCGGAGACACCACAGGTTAAAAGAAGAGCGGTTCGGATCTTAAGCATGGTCATTTCCCATTCCCCATCAGCGATACGGGGGCTCTGATCATGCCTGGGTGACAAGCTTGCGAAAGATTGTTGATAGTTTTGTTGCTGCGCACAATGGTCGGCCAGCAGGGCATCTGTATGCAGACTATTCTTGGTGGTTTTTCTGTGTGCTGTGGCGGGCAGGGGCAGTTTTACGCGACGTGTGTCCACCTGGATTTATCGGCCAGAAACCGCTCTGTGTCTTCGGTGCTGAGCGGTTTCGAATAGAGAAAGCCTTGCATTTCAGAACAGCCGATGAGGCGCAGCAGGTCATGCTGGCGCATGTTCTCGACGCCCTCTGCCGTGACCGGGATCTTCAGTACACGCGCAATCGAAGTGACGGCGCGCACAATGGCCTGGGACTCGCCGGGCGTGCCGATATCCTCGACGAAGGACTTGTCGATCTTCACCTTGTCGACATCGAGCTTCTGCAGGTGGGTCAGGCTCGAATAGCCCGTCCCGAAATCGTCGAGGGCGACTTTCACGCCTGCATCGCGCAGCCTGTTCAAGCGGTCCCGGCTTGGCTGATCGGTTGCCATGATGGCGCTCTCGGTCAGCTCTAGCTCCAGCCGGGAAGCGGCGAAATCCGTCTCGTCCAGAATATCCAGGATTTCGCCGACCATATTGTCATCGCGTAGCTGGACCGGCGAGAGGTTGACTGCGAGCCTGAGGCTGGGCTGGTCTGCCATCATCGTGCAGGCCGTCTTCAGAACCCACTTGCCCATCGGCACGATCAGGCCCGAATCCTCTGCCACGGGAATGAATGCCTCGGGCAGGAGGAGGCCGAACTCCGGATGGCGCCAGCGTACGAGCGCTTCCATGCCTGAAAGCCGTTCGCCTGCCGTGCTGAAAAGCGGTTGATAATGGACCTCGAGACCGGTCCCGGTGGCGAGCGCTTCGCGCAGATCGCTCTCAAGCTTCCGCAGATGCTGGATCTTCTCATCAAGCGCTTTCGTGAAGCGGCGATAGCAGGCTTTGCCTTCATGCTTGGCCTGGTAAAGCGCCACATCGGCCCGACGGTGCAGTTCGACATTGCTGATGCCATCGACTATGTCGGCAACGCCAACCGAAGCGGTCACATAGGCGCTGGCTTCCTCGATCACGAATGGCTCTGCGGCGGCGTCGAGGATACGGCGGCAAATGAGATCGACATCGGCTTGCTGGCCGCGGTCATTCAGCAGGATGGCGAATTCGTCGCCGCCCAGGCGCGAGACGGTATCAGACGCGCGCACGAGCGTTGTCAGGCGTTCGGCAAAGCCCCGGATCAGCGTATCGCCGGCCTGGTGGCCATGCGTGTCATTGATCTCCTTGAAGCGGTCAAGGTCGATATAGAGCAGGGTGCCGGCCTCGTTCGAGCGCTTCCGGCGCAGCAGGGCCTGGTCGATCCGCTCATTGAGCAGGGCCCGGTTCGGCAGGCCGGTCAGGGTGTCATGGAACGCCAGATAGTGGTTATGGGCTTCGGCTTCGCGATAGGCGGTGACATCGGTGATGGTCGCGACCAGAAAAGGTGTCTCGTTGAGGCGCACGCGGCGTTTGCAGGTTATCACCGTGCGAGGCCGGCCCGAGGCATCGGTCACCTGCTCTTCATTCTCTGAAAGCACGCCTTCCTCGAACACCCGGTCATCGGCGGCGTGGAAGACCTCCACTTCCTCGTCGGGAAAGAGGTCATAGTCGGAAAAGCCCAGCAGGACGTCACGGGAGTGGCCGAAGAAGTCGCAAGCGGCCTCATTGAGCAGAACGATGCGATGCGCGCGGTTCTTCACGAAGACGGGCAGCGGGATCACGTCGATAATCGCCTGCAGGTCTGAGATGCTCTTGATGTCGTCTGCGAGTTTCATGAGCCGACCGGTGGAGTGGGAACTGTCTCCGTAACCATCAAAGAGGGATACTGTCGGTATGAGGTTGCCAAACCATTAGCCTTTTCTGGCCAAACGGCAGTCCACTGCTTTTTTACGTGGCAGGAAAACGTGCGTGCACGGCCTCTGCTGCAATGGCTGTGGTGCAAAGGCGCCCTGAAGGCCTTGGTCATTTGTTGTCTGCCGGCGCTGATAGCTCAGGCCGCTCCGCCTTGATTCTCTTCACCCTTCTGTACGCCGAGCGGGCCGCGCCAGATCACATAGATGGCGAGCCCCGCTGCGCCCATGAGGAAGAGCCCGGCCAGAATCCAGTAATGGGGCGGCAGGACCGGCTCGATCAGGCGCGAGCGGCGCGGATCGTTCGGGTCGTAGACCACGGTGACGCTGGCCCCGGGGTGCACACTGCGAAAGGTGTGCTGGCGCACCGGCGTGAACCGTTTCTTGCACACTGCTTCCGGGTCCGCCCCCTCGGACACGGGCTCCCCATTCGTGCAGTAGGTGCGGCCGTTCGCTTCGAACATATAGGCCAGGGAGGTCGTCCCCGAGGAGCCGGCGGAGCTGGTATTAAGACCGATGATCCGCGCCCTTGTGACCTCGCCGGAGGCAAGCGCCCGGGTCTGCAGCGCCTTCTCGATCAGCGGCGCGAACAGCAGGACAAAGCCCACCAGAACGACGATCCCCGGCTTCATGCTTGTGCGGATCTTCTCCTTGCGGCTTTTTCCGTCTGTTGCGGCCATGGTTTTTCTGTCTCTCTCGTCTTCAGGGATGCGCCCCGGTGCAAGGGAGCAGCGAAGGGGGCGGGGATAAGCATCAGACCCCGCAGCTCTTAAACGCGAGACGGCAATGGAAACCGCCAAATCTGGGGGAAGTGAGCGTATGTCACGCGTGGGCGAGGCTTCTGCCTCCGACAGCTTGATCTGCCTCAAACTCGACTTGCAAATGAGAATGCATCGCATTAGTGCGGGGCGTCGCAAAAAGGAAGCCCTATGTCTTGCAAACGTCTCGCTACAGCCACTTGTCTGTTCTGTCTCACCGGCGCCCCTATGGCGGCGCAGGAAGCCGGCACGGTAGAGGAGGCTGAGCCGGCCTATCAGGATGTGATCATCGTGACCGGGCGCGCGGAGGAACTCTACCGGGTCAGGGAAACCACATCGGGCAAGTTGCCGACCGAACCGCTGGCTTCCAGCCAGGCGATTACGGTCATTACCGAAGACCTGATCCATGACCAGGGCGCGCGCACCGCTCAGGATCTCTACCGCAACATTTCCGGCGTGTCGGTGTTCAGCTATGCTGGTGTAACCGCCCGCGGGTTCCGCCAGGAGGAGAACTTTTACGACGGGCTGCGCGGGGATCCGTATTCCGGCTTTTCCGTGCCGCAGACCTTCAATATCGAGCGGGTCGAATTCCTCAAAGGGCCAGCGGGGATGCTCTATGGCCAGACCGCGCCTGGCGGCCTGTTCAATTATGTCTCCAAGAAGCCTGAATTCGAACGCTCGGTTGAGCTTCGCGGTGTCGTAGGCAACCGGGAGCGCTATGGTGGGTCGATCGAGGCGACGGGGCCGATCACCGACGATCTCGCTTTCCGCGCCGGGGCATTTTACGAGGACAGCGACGATTTCCGCTGGAATGCGGATGAAGAGACCCTGATCCTCGAAGCCGCCCTCAAGAAGACGTTCGATCTCGGCGCGTTCACCGTTCAGGCAACCCATTATGATATCGATCTTGGCGGCAACCGGCTGCGCGGGGTCCCGACCGATGATGAGGGCAATTTCATTGCCGACCGGCGCTGGAACCACAATGAGGCGAGCGACTTCCTGACCCTCGACTCGAATGTCCTGCAGACCATCCTGGAACTCAGCCCGTCGGAAAGCCTATCGCTCGATTTCCGGGCGCGGTATATCGATGCCGAGGAAAGCCAAGAATATCACGAGCCACGTGGGCTGTTCGACTCCGATGGCGACGGCGAAGTTGATTCCAGCATTCGTGAATTCCGCGACCAGTTTCGCACCTATGAAAGCTTGTCGCTTGGCACCAATGCGATCTGGTCGGCCGATCTCGGCCCCGTGGACAACCGCGTGCTCGCCGGTATGGACTATTACACCGACGACGGCACGCTGAACTATTACCGGGCCCGCGGCACGACGACCGAGACGCCAGGGCTGCCGACGCCGTTGCGGCTGGAAGATCCCAATTATGGCGAGACCGATCCCTCGACCTACGACCTCAGCTATATCTATCCGGATGACCGCCCGACCAGCGCCCGGCGAGCCGGCTTCTATCTCCTTGAAGAGGCGACGCTTGGCCCGCTCGTGATGGTCGTTGGCGGACGCTATGACGACTATAAGGACGAGATGCAGGGCAATTCCTATGATGGCGATGCCTGGACATGGCGCGCTGGCCTCACCTACCGGGTAACGGAGGAGTTCTCCTTCTTCGGACAGTATGCCACCAGCTTTGAGCCGCAGGGCATTGCCGAACAGGATCCGCTGGCCGGCGGCCCGTTCGACCCGCTAACGGGAGACATCTATGAAGCCGGGATCAAGACGGCGCTGCTGGATGGCGCCGTCCAGTCCAGCCTGTCAGTCTACCAGATCAAGCGCGAGAATGTGCTTCAGTCCGATCCGGCAGGTGATCCAGGCGGCGACGGGGTCGATGATTTCGTCGCTTTCGGGGAAGTCACCAGCAAGGGGATCGATGCCGATCTTTCCGCCGACCTCACGCCCGACTGGGTGCTTGTCGTGAACTATGCCTATAACGACACCAAGATCACCAAGGACAATGGCGGAGGCGGTTTCAGCCTGAATGTCGGCGACCGTTTCCCGAATGCGCCGAAACACCAGCTCGGCTTCTGGACGCGTTACCAGTTCCGGCCGCTTGGTCTCGCCGTGGCGCTGGGTGGCGACTATGTCTCCGAACGCCGGTCGATCAGCGACCAGCGCGTCAAACCCTATTTCGTCTTCGACGGGTCGATCATCTATTCCTATGAAGACTGGGAGGTGATGCTGCGCGTCGACAACATCTTCGACAAAACCTATGCGTCCTCGGGCTTCATCGACCGCACTGGACACTTTCCGGGCCGACCGCGCACCGCATTCGTGGAGCTTAGCCGGCATTTCTGATGGAGCAGACGAGGGCGAAGCTGTGGCGCTGGGCGTGGCCGAAACGGGCACGCCTGTGGTGGCTGGTTCATCAATGGGCCGGGCTGAAGCTTTCCATCCTGCTTACTTTCATCTTCGCAACGGGCACGCTTGCCGTCCTCTCGCATGAGATTGACTGGCTGTTCCATCCGAGCCTTCGGGTCGACATGGCTACGGTCGAGGGTGAGACGAACTGGGAAGCCATTGCAACGGCGGCCCTGGCGCAGCCGGAGACCGCATCGATCCGCTCGATCGATGCGCCGGAAGCTGGGGCGTTCGCTGCTCAGGTGACGATTACCCGGCCTGACGGCTCGCTTGCTTTCCTCAATGCGCACCCGACCACTGGAGAGATCCAGGGTGTGCAGTCCTGGGTCGGCGCCCAGCGCATCCTGCGCAACATGCACCGGCATCTGAACATGCCGCTCGATATCGGCGTGCCTCTTGTTTCGGTGCTGTCCTTCCTGCTCCTGGCCAGCTTTTTCTCCAGCCTTGTCGTCTACAAACGCTGGTGGCGCGGTTTCTTCCGACCGATACGCTGGCGCAATGCGCGCACGGCGCTGGGCGACCTGCACCGGTTGTCCGGAGTCTGGTCGCTCTGGTTTGTTCTCCTGATGGCTGTGACGGGGGTGTGGTATTTTGCAGAGAGCGTCGGCTTGCAAGCCCCGCCAGCCGTGGCGGAAAAGGCAGAGACGGTCATCGCGCCGGCAGAGGCCGCCACTGCCTTGCCACCCAGCCTCACCGTCGCCCGGCAGGAATTCCCCGGCCTTGCCCTCGACCGGATCATCTTTCCGACCCGTCCGGGGCAGGCCTTCCGCTTCGAAGGGCATGCTGACGCCATTCTTGTGCGTCCCCGTGCCAATGCGGTTTGGACCGAACCGGCCACAGCTGAGGTCCTGGCCGTGCGGCATGGAGAAGAGCTCAGCTTGCACCAGCGCATCTCGGAGGCAGCCGATCCGCTGCATTTCGGATATTTCGGCGGGTACTGGACAAAGCTGATCTGGTTCGTCTTTGGGCTTGCGTTGACCTTTCTCGCTGTGTCCGGCGTGGCGATCTATGCCGCGCGTCTGGTCCGGAAGACACGCGAAGGTGGGCCCGGCGCGATCCGCCTGGCATGGAACGGAATGGGCGTGTGGAAATGGCCGGCGACGGCTGCGGTTCTCGCGGGGTTCGTATTGCTGTATCCGCTCGTGGTGGGGCCAAGATAACCCGTCGGGGCGAGCAGCCTGACGATCTCGCCCCCTGACCAGAGCACGCTTATCCGCGAGGGGCGATAAGCGTCACGAATTGGCGACTAGAGCCCAGCCGAGACCGAGCAGGCCGGCGCCCGCGGCAAGCGCCGCAAGAGCGTCGGGCCAGCCATCGATCAGCAGCGCGGCAATGAGGCCGGCCAGGCTTATGACGGACAGGAGGAGGGGAAGCGCGACGCCGGTGGACAGAACAGACTTCAGAGCAATCGTTTTCACGGCACATCCCCTTGGGCAAAACTCCTGGAAGGGCCTGTAATTGCAATTCATTCGCACATCAAGGGAGCGCATACAGGGCTGCAGACGGAGCAAGGCGGCTAATGGCTCTTCAATGTCCAGATAGGCTGGGGAGGGCGGTTATGAGATACGTCTCTGTTCGCGCCAGGCGCGGCATTATCGATGGGGCCTAGACAGGCGCTGTTTCGGCCAGCTTCAGGAAGCCCTTGATATAATCGGTCCCGGCGTCGTTGCGTCTCAGCCCGATATGGATGCTCTTGGCGATGCCCTCGCGCCCGATGCGCACGGGGCGCAGGGGCGTGTCGCCGGCATACTCCTTGACCAGCCAGTCCGGCATTGCGCTGACACCGCGTCCGGCGGCGACCAGCTGGAGCATCAGGTCCGAGGTTTCGACCGTGCGGTGGCGGCGGGGGATCCGTCCCGCAGGCACAAGGAATTGCGTGAACACATCCAGACGCTCGCGCTCGACCGGATAGGTGATGAGCGTCTCTGCATCGAGGTCTTCCGGCTCGACATGAGGTTTCGAAGCCAGCGGGTGATCGGCGCGGACCGCCAGGACGAGTTCATAGTCGAAGACCGGATGATAGCTGAGCGCCGGGCGGCTCAGCGGGTCCGGGGTGACCAGAAGATCGATTTCATGGCCGAGCAAGGCGCTCAGCCCGCCGAACTGAAAGGCGGTGCTGACATTCAGGTCCACGCGTGGCCAGGCAGCGAGGTAAGGCGTTATGACCCGCATCAGCCATTGCTCGCAGGGGTGGCACTCCATACCGATCCGCAGCGCGCCGCGCCCGCCGCCGGCGAAGTCCTCAAGCACGGTTTCGGCATGCGCCAGCTGGGGCAGGAGCCGGTTGGCGAGCGAGGCCAGATAGTCTCCGGCCTGGGTGAGCCGAATGCCGCGTCCCTCTCGCTCCCAAAGCGTGACGCCGTAGCGCTCCTCGAACCGGCGCATGGCGTGGCTGACGGCCGATTGCGTCATGTGCAGCCGGTCGGCCGCTGCGGTCAGACTGCCGGTCCGCTCGATTTCCCGGAGAATGGAGAGGGATTGGGTGTCAATCATATACATGACGTATCGTCATGAGTTCGTGAAAACAATCCATTTTTCGTCATGTGATAGGCTGTCTAGGCTCAGGCCAGTTTCAACAAGCAAGGAGACTGGACATGGCCCATGCGGCAAATCTCGGCTTTCCCCGGATCGGGGCCAAGCGGGAGCTCAAGAAAGCTACGGAATACTATTGGAAAAACGAGATTTCGCGTGCCGAGCTGGAGCGGGTCGGCCTTGAGCTGCGTCGGCGCCACTGGGGCCACCAGCGCCAGGCCGGCCTTGGCATCATCCCGTCAAACGACTTCTCCTTCTACGACCAGGTGCTCGACATGACTGCCACGCTGGGCGCGGTGCCCGAGCGGTTCGGTCCGGTCGAGGGCGATGTCGATCTCGACACCTATTTCGACATGGCCCGCGGTACGCCGGAGGCGCCGGCGATGGAAATGACGAAATGGTTCGACACGAATTACCACTATATCGTGCCGGAGTTCACGAAGGGGCAGCGCTTCCGGCTCGCCTCCAGCAAGGCGCTGGACGAGTTCAAGGAGGCAAGGAAGATGGGGCTGACCACGCGGCCGGTTCTGCTCGGGCCCGTCAGCTGGCTGAGCCTTGGCAAGGGGAAGGCGCCAAGTCTCGATCCGCTGGACCTGCTTGAAGAGGTCTTGCCGGTCTATGCCGAACTGCTCGGCAAGCTGAAGGATGCCGGTGCCGAATGGGTGCAGATCGACGAACCCGTTCTTGTGCTCGATCTGTCAGACAGGCAGAAGGACGCCTTCAAAACAGCCATGCAGACGCTGTCGGCGGCTGGCCCGAAGCTCATGCTCGCCACCTATTTCGGCGGCCTCGGTGACAATCTTTCGCTCGCGACCTCGCTGCCGGTCGACGGTCTTCACATTGATCTGGTGCGGGCGCCGGAGCAGCTTGATGATGTGCTCGCGCGAATTGCGGATCGTCACCTGTCGCTTGGGCTGGTCGACGGGCGCAATGTCTGGCGCGCAGATCTCGATAGCTGTCTCGACCTCGCCGAACGCGCGGTCAAAGCCATCGGAACGGATCGCGTCGAGATCGCGCCGTCCTGCTCGCTGCTGCATGTGCCGGTCGATCTCGACCAGGAGAAGACGCTGGACGACGAACTCAGGAGCTGGCTCGCCTTTGCACGGCAAAAACTCGATGAAGTGGCCGTTCTGGCCACGGCCCTGAACGAGGGCCGCGAGGCGGTTGCCGACACATTCGATGCCTCCGTCAAGGCGAACAAGGCGCGCAAGGCATCGCCACGCATCCACAATCCGGCCGTGGCCGAACGCCTCTCGAAGGTTGGGCCGTCGGACCTGACGCGCCAGAGCCCCTATGCCGAGCGCCGTGTAAAGCAGGCAAAGATCTTCGAACTGCCAACCTTTCCGACCACGACCATCGGCTCCTTCCCGCAGACCAGGGACGTGCGCAAGGCCCGGGCTGCCAACCGGCGCGGGGACATGGATGACCAGTCCTATGAAGCCTTCCTGAAGGCGCAGACGAAGGACTGCATCGCCTATCAGGAAGAGGCTGGGCTGGATGTGCTTGTTCATGGCGAGTTCGAGCGCAATGACATGGTCGAGTATTTCGGCGAGCAGCTCGACGGCTTCGCCTTCACCAAGCAGGGGTGGGTGCAATCCTATGGCTCGCGCTGTGTGAAACCGCCCATCATCTTTGGCGATGTTTCCCGGCCGGGCCCGATGACGGTGGACTGGCTGCGTTATGCGCAATCGCTGACGGACAAGCCGGTGAAGGGTATGCTGACCGGGCCGGTCACCATTCTCAACTGGTCCTTCGTGCGCAATGACCAGCCGCGTTCGGAGACCTGCCGCCAGATCGCGCTCGCCATTCGCGACGAGGTGCAGGATCTTGAAGCCGCCGGCATCGGCATGATCCAGATCGACGAGGCGGCGCTCAGGGAAGGCCTGCCACTGCGCCGGGCCGACTGGGAAGCCTATCTCGATTGGGCCGTTGGCGCGTTCCGTCTCGCAGCGTCGGGCGTGAGAGACGAAACCCAGATCCATACCCATATGTGCTACAGTGAGTTCAATGACATCATGAAGGCGATTGCCGCCATGGATGCCGATGTCATCTCCATCGAGACCTCACGCTCGGACATGGAGCTTCTAGACGCCTTTGCCGCCTATGAATATCCCAATGAGATCGGCCCGGGTGTCTGGGATATTCACTCGCCGCGTGTGCCGGATGCGGATGCGATGGAAGACCTGCTCCGGAAAGCGAGCCGCGTGGTCCCGGCAGAGCGGCTCTGGGTCAATCCCGATTGCGGCCTGAAGACCCGTGGCTGGCCGGAGGTGAAGTCCTCCATCGCGCATCTGGTCGCGGCCGCACAGGCCATGCGAAGCGCTGTTCCGGCAGAGTAGTAGAGGCCGGAGCCAAGGCGCCGCGCATTCACCTGGTCTCTGCGGGGGATGCGCGGTGTACGCCGGGACGAGGCGTTTCGGGAGGCGGTTGAAAATGATTGTCAATTGCAGTGTGGGGCGCATAATGAGCTCATGCTCATAAGACCTGAACTGAAGACTTTTGACGTTTCGTCAGCCAGGCAGCTTATGCCGAAGCCTGTCCGGGCCATGTCGTGATGGGGCCGGCCATAGGACGGTGCTCTTTCGCGCGTCCGATCCGCGCCTGTGGATCAGGGGGCGGCCATGCTGCAGCCTGATCAGCCGATGAGGGGCCGCCAGGGGGCAGGCGAAAGCGGTGTGCGAGGGCCCGCCGCTTCCACCTGGTCCTATACAGCCTCCACGAGCGTCTGTGTCTCCGGCGGGACGAATTATCGGCCTTCCGCACGTGTGGAGACCGAACCGCTGCACAAGGGGGTGAAGCTCATCCTGCTTCTGAGCGGGCAGCTTCACTGCTGTTTGCCGGATGGCGATGAGGTCTTCATCAGTGGCCCGTGTCTGTGTTCGGTTGTCAATGACGGCGACTATCTCGCAAGCCAGGCGTTTCAGCCCGATGAGATCTTGCGCTATATCGTGGTGAGCTTCGACCAACAGACCGGGGCGGCTTTTTTCGATGGGCCGTCCAGGGGCCTGGGCCTGCAAGCCGGCCGCACCATGCCCCGCCTCATTCGCGCACCGATTGACGAAGCGCTGGCCGGGCTTGGCCGTCAGATGCTGACCTGCCCAATGCGGCCCGATGCAGCCTCACTCTATATGGCGGGGAAGGGGCTGGAGCTTGCTGGGCTCGCGGCCGATCTTCTGGGGCGAAACACGCCGGACAGACCGGCTGGCGCCTTGTCGGCGGCTGATATGGAGCGCCTCGAAGAGGCCCGCCATATCTTGCTGACATCGCTTGACGAGGCCCCCGACATGCCCACGCTGGCGCGTCAGGTCGGGCTCAATATTCGAAAGCTGACGACAGGATTCAAGGCGCGTTACGGCATGACGCCGTCGAGCTTCCTCCAGGCGGCACGGCTCGATGCGGCGCATCGGATGATTGCCGCCGGTGAGTGGACCGTATCGCAGGCGGCCTGGCGGGTCGGGTATACACCGGCGGCCTTTTCCACCGCGTTCCGGCGGCGTTTCGGCATCGTTCCCAGCAGCCTCAGAATCTGAGCTTTCGCGAAAGCCTTCGTCGTTTTTGGCGAAAGCCACTGACGTTTCGCGGAAATGCGACTGCGAGTAATTTGCAGATATCGTATTTCCGACTGAAACGAGGTTTGTCCGTGTTTAGAGTTATCGCGTCCGCCTGGTGCCGGCGGCGTTTTTCCGTATGGTCCGTATCCTTCCTGGCTCTGGCGACCGCGCCTTGCGTGCATGCTCAAGAGGCTGGCGACGAAGCCGGCGAGGAGCTGGACACGATTATCGTGACCGGCACGCGCGTCCCGGCGACCGGCAGCAAGAGCGACACACCTGTGGTCGAGGTTCCGCAATCCCTCTCGATTGTCGGCAGCGAGCTCATGACCGCACAGGGCATTCAGACGGTCAGCCAGGCGATTGCCTATCAGGCTGGCGTGGCTAATGGGTCGACACCGGCAAATGGACGCTATGACCGGATCTCGCTGCGCGGCTTCGATGTCACCAATACGGGGGTGTTGCAGGATGGGCTGCGCGCGACAACCGCACAGACCTACACCAAGGCGGAGCCTTACGGGCTTGAGCGCATCGAGGTGCTGCGGGGGCCGGCTTCGGTGCTTTACGGACAGAATGCGCCGGGCGGCCTGGTCAATATGGTCAGCAAGCGTCCGACCGACACGCCGCTTTATGAGGTCGGAATTCAGACCGGGAGTTTCGATCGCATACAGGGCCAGTTCGATTTCAGCGGGCCGCTTAACGACGCCGTTGCCGTTCGTCTGACGGGGCTTGCGCGTGAGGCCGATACGCAGATTGAAGAGATCCCGGACAACAAGCTGTTCATCGCGCCAGCGCTTGCCTGGGAACCGGCGGCAGGCACGGAGATAACCCTGCTGACCAGCTATTCCTATGAAGAGTACGGTCCGCCGGCTTTCGGGGCGCCGATCGAGGGCACGCTTCTGCCGAACCCCAACGGCAAGGTGTCCCGTGATCTGTATACAGATGAACCTGGCGTCGACAATCACCGCGACCAGTTTGCGGCAGCCGTACTGCTGGATCAGGAGCTGGGCGGCGGATGGATGCTGCGCTCGGCCCTGCGCTATACGAGCACGGACTTCCTCAGCAATACGGTGAGCGCGCGCGGGGCGGCCGTCGATGGCCGGCTGCTCAACCGCTCCTATTACCGCTTCCGGATCGATGGCGATGTCTGGGCGACCGATAACCAAGTCTTCGGTGACTGGCAGATGGCCGATGTCGACATGAAAACCATGGTTGGGATCGACTATCGCCACACGCGTGAGGACTATTACCTCAAGGCAGGCCCGGCCGCACCGCTTGACGTGTTCGACCCGGTTTACGGCCAGCCATACGGTCCGGCGACGACGCCATTTTCAGACACATTGCAATCGTCCGATCAGACCGGTCTGTATGTCGAGCAACAGGCGCGGTTCGACAATGGGCTGATCTTTTCAGCCGCCCTGCGTCAGGACTGGTCGGATACGACAACAGAGGACCGGCTGGGCGCCAGCGACACGTCCCAGGACGATGAGGCTACGACATGGCGAGCCGGTGTGGTCTATCGCGGCCCCTGGGGCATGACCCCCTATGTCAGCTACTCGACGTCCTTCAATCCCATCCTGGGATCGGACTTCTATGGCGACCCTTATGAGCCCAGCGAAGGTGAGCAGGTGGAAGGCGGTCTGCGTTTCGAGCCTTCGGGGTGGCGAACCTATCTGACCTTGGCTGGCTACAGGCTGACGCAGACAAATGTTCGCACCACGGACCCTGACAACGCGCTGAACCAGATCCAGACGGGCGAGGTCCGCTCTCAGGGCTTTGAAGCGGAAGTCGTTTCCAGCCCTCTCGAGGGGCTCAATCTCGTCGCTTCGCTGACGCTGGCTGATCTGGAGGTGACGCACACAACCGACATGACAGCCCTCGGGCAGACGCCAACAGGTTCACCGGAAGAAACCGCCGCCTTGTGGGCCGACTACACCCTCTCTTCCGGCCCGCTCGACGGGCTCGGTTTCGGCGGTGGCGTTCGATATGTCGGCGAGACATATGCCGACGCGGCAAACACCATAACCGTGCCGGACTATACGGTGATTGACGCCATGCTGCGTTATGATTTCGGCGACTGGCGCGTCTCCCTCAATGCCAGCAACCTCTTCGATGAAGACTATTATGTCCGGTGCTCGACAAACAGTTGCGGCATCGGTGCAGAGAGAACCGTAATGGCGACGCTTCGCTATCGCTGGGGAGGAGAATAATGAGACAGCTTCTATTCGGACTGGCCGCCTTGTCACTGAGCGCGATCCCCAGTGCCAATAGTGCGGTGGCGCAAATCACAATGGAGAGCTCCTCCTCGGCAGAGGGGCTGGCCTGGCGCGGCGAGGAAGAGTGGCGCCTGAGCCTGGCAGATGAGGACGGCCACCTCAGGCTCGGCTTCATGCAGACGCCGGCGGGAGATTACCTTCTGACAGGCTCCCTGACGCTTGACGATGCAGAACTCGGTGTGACTGGATCGGGGCGGTGGCGTGATGATCAGCTGATCCTCGACCTGTCGGTCAGTGGCGGCGTCCGCGCTGTGGCGCCGGATGCAGGCAAGAAGAAGCTGTTCGAGGGGGAGACCACGCCGGACCGCCTGGATTCAGCCGGGTTCGCGATGATGCGCGTCGAGCTTGAAGCCGACACGCTCAACGGTGTGACCCAGCAATACCAGACCAATATCGTAACCGGGAACCGGGTGCAGGGGCCGGTCTATCGGGCGGGGACTGTCGAACACATCACCGCACCATGAAACGGATTTTCATCCACTCCTTCCTCCCGGGGCTTAGTGCTGCTGCGCCCATGATGCTTGCAGACTATGTTTGCGATGGCCCCTCCATGGTCGGGCTTGCCCGCATTGCTGCTGGCAGCACGGATCATTTTTGGGAGCGTCATGGCGGTGGCGACGAGCTTCTCTACATCTTCGAAGGGGCCGCACAGTTCACGGCTGTTCGGCATGATGGTGTGGAGGAGATGCTTGCTGTCGAAGCGGGCGATCTGCTTCTGTTGGCGCGTGATGAAGCCCATCGCGCGCATGTGTCTGAAGACTTGCGCTTGCTGTTCGTAACCCCGCGAGACGGCAACACAGCCTGGTCCGACGATCCCGATACGCCCTTGCGGCACGCCTGATCATGGACAGACGACGCAGACGGCAAAAAAGACGGCGGCTATGGCTGGCGATCCACCGCTGGATCGGTCTTGGGCTGGGGCTCCTGGTTGCGGCGATTGGCATAACCGGGGCCCTGCTTGTCTTCAAAGCGCCTATCTTGCGCTGGGAACTCGGCCCGGCGGCTTATGAGACTTCTGTCGAGGCGGGGCCGCGCATCACTGATGCTGCGGCGAAGGCGGCCGCGCTGGAGGCTTCATCTGACCTTGCCCCTGTGATGGGAGTCGCCGCGCCGTATGCGGGATTTTTCGACACGCCCAATCTCACTGTGTTTGGCCGTGTAAAAAGCCGGCCGGATGCGATGGCAGTGGTCTTCATCGATCCGTGGACGGGCGAACCGCGCGGCCAATTCATCTATCAGGATCTTTTCTTGGCCAGGATTATCGAATTTCATCGCGGCCTGTTGCTGTCGCCAATGATTGGCGGGCCAGTCGTGGCGGTGATCGGTCTTGTGCTGGCGGTGTCGATCGGTACCGGCGCATGGCTGTGGTGGCCGCGAACCGGCCGGTTGGGCGGTGTCCTCTACTTTCGGCGTGTGCGCGGTTTACGGGCATGGATGCTCCAGACCCACCGGGTGTTCGGCGCCTGGGCGATGATCCCGCTGATGGCGTTGGCTCTGACGGGTGTCTGGCTGGCTGCGCCTTTCCTGTGGCTCAGGCTGATGGGGATGAAAGCCGACCGGGCCGCCCTGTCCACACAATGGCATCATGCAATCGCCCGGCTGCATGCGGACTTGCTGCTCGGTCCGCTGGGGCAGGGGCTGGTGTTTCTGGCCGGGATGAGCCTGCCGGTTTTCTTCTTCACGGGGATCTGGCTGTGGTGGAAACGGCGGGGCGGTACGAGGTAGTAAGGATTGCTCACCTCCGCGGCGCGGAAAGGCTTCGGGCCGGATCGGCACCGGACAGAGTCGGTTGTTCATTTGCGGTCCTTGCCAATTTAACCCGGCCGCAAGATAAATCTCGCGGATTCCTCTCATCGTATTCTGCCGTTTCAGGCGAGCCGAATGTTTACGAACCGGGCGAGACGGGCGGCGGCCACCCAGAACATCAACTGTCCGAGCCTTGGCGCCCTTGCTGTGAATGGCGATGTGAATATCGGCGCCGAATGGTATATCGGCGACTTCTCCAGCCTTGCCATCGGTGTTTTCTACAAGGACATTGACGGCTTCGTCGGGGCGGAAACCCTCACCAATGTCCCTTATTGTTCGGACGGGGCCTTCCAATCCAGTAGGGCGGCGCGTGAGGCTGCACTGACCTGCGCCCCGGTCACGGGATCAGGACCGGTTTCCCGGTCTCTGCTTTTGGTTCACCAGTGGGGCGGTCGGCGGCACGCTTTGGCTGCGTGCTGCGAAGGATGTGATCGGCCGTGCGCAAGGAGAGGGCTGCGATCGTCAGCGTGGGATTGGCCCAGCCTGACGTGGGAAAGATCGAGCTGCCCGCGACATAGAGGTTGGCAAGCCCGAACACCCGGCCGTTGCGGTCGACCACGCCGCGCGAGGGATCGTCCGCCATGCGCGTGGTTCCCATATGGTGATACCCCCCGATAGGATGCGCACTGATTTGCGGATCGGTATGCCATCGGCGTTCTGCCCGGTTGAGCCATGGCGCCGCGTCCACCCGTCCGGCGCCGATGCGCTCCAGCTCGCGGCCCAGTGCATGGACCAGCCTGTCGACGGAATGGATGTCGAGATCGCTCATCTGCCAGTCCAGTTGCACACGACGAACCCCCAGCGTATCGCGCTCGTTCGCCAGCATGACGCGGCTGTCGGGGTTGGGGGCCTGTTCGGCACGGATGACCAGCGCTGCTTCGAGCCGGCCCAGCCGGGTGAGGAGCCAGGGGCGGGTCGGATCGACCAGCTTCTGGACGCGGCTGGCCGTTTTTTTCGCCACCCTCCACAACATGCGTGACCGGCGCGTCGGACTAAGATCGTGCTTTAGCCGCATATAGGCGCGCATCCCCATGAACCGGGTCCCGTCCTCGGGGCGTCTGCCCGCAATGGTGAGCGCGGAATTGAGCGTACGCTCGCGCTGTTGCAGCCCGGTACCGGCAGCGATCAGGGCCGCCACGGTCTGGCCGTCAATCTGGTGGCGTCGGCCAAAGGCATTGAGCAGGCGCCACAATTTTCCTGAGGTGACGCGCCCGCCTCGGGCATGCGGATGTTCCATGAAAAAGCGTCCGACAAGATCACGGTCATTGCCCAGCCCTTTCGTCTGCACCGTGTTCGAGACCAGCAGCAGACGCGGGTTCTCGATCCCACCCGCGGCCAGCACGAAGGTCCTTGCACGGATCGTAGCGCATTTGCCGTGCAGGCTACGGACCGTCGCCCATTTTATACTGCGGCCATTGTCCTCGGCTTCAATCGCGGTGACGGTTGCATGGGTAATGATCGAGCAGCGCGGGTGGTCGACCAGATCTTCGCACGAGGGAAAGGTGAAGCGGTTGAACTGACGGTCGAACTGCCATGTCCGCACTGCCAGTTCATCGTCCTCGAAATCCGGTATGGCGATACCGGCACGCTTCATGTCACGCGCCTGCGGCGCGGTGAGCGGAAGACCGAATTCCGGACGCGCCTGATCATAGTAATGGCGCAATTGTGCATAGTCGATGGGCCAGCCGGAATGAGGTACCCAGTCGCGGTGCTTGAGGTCGATCGGATCAAGTTCCGCGACGCGCCCGCCCCAGATCGCCGTGCTGCCGCCAAAGAAGCGTAGCCGCGCATGGTCCAGCGCATAGTACTCCTCGCCGACATTCTGCCCGGCATTCAGGCTCGCGGGGCCGCTTTCATAATCCAGGCCGCCCGATTCCAGCACGGTAACGGTTCGTCCCTCACGCAAAAAACGGCGCGCCATGGTAATGGCCGCCACACCGGCGCCGATAATGCAGATATCGGTCAGATGACTGTCCATCGTGGAAAGGTTGAAATCGAAATGCATGGCGACACCTGCTCACAGGATTGGGACGTAACCGCCGGCAAGCGCTCGAACGGGCTCGGTTGGCCGGGACGCGGGGCCGGTCGCCCGTCCGGATTGGGCGGGCGAGACGAGGAGATAGGGATGGCGCACGCTGTATCCGCCTATAGAATTATTGAGAGTGCCCAATGTTCTGACGAGATGCAGGCATGCCGGGCCGTGAGCGGCTTGCAATCGGTTCGCTGGATCGGCCATCGGTAATGGGCATACGCGACTGCCTGCTTGCGCTGCCGGGGAATCGACCATGAAAATCCTGCTGATCGATGACGACGCCGAACTCGCCACCAATCTCGCCGAGAAACTGGACGCCGCGGGCAAGACGCTCGAGATCGAGCATGAGGGGCGCGCGGGGCTGCGCCGGGCGGAGACGGAAGGCTTCGACGTGGTTATCGTCGACTGCATGTTGCCCGATATGCACGGCGTCGATCTGGTCAGGGACTTGCGCACCAGCGGCGAAAGCTGCCCGGTGCTGATCCTGACCGCGCTCGGCGCAATCGAGGACCGGGTAAGAGGGCTGCGTGCAGGGGCTGACGATTATCTGGTGAAGCCATTCGTCTTCGATGAGCTGGCCGCCCGGATCGACGCATTGGCAAGGCGCGGCAGCGCGGTGATCGGCGATACGCTGGCCGTTGGCACGGTCAAGATCGACCGCATCCGCCGCGATGTCTGGCGCGAGGGCAGGCGGATTGTCCTGCAGGCGCGCGAGTTCGAGATCCTGGAGCGCTTGATGCGTCAGCCCGATATGGTGGTGTCGCGTGCCATGCTTCTGGAACATGTCTGGCATATCCACTTCGACCCGCAGACCAATATCGTGGAAACCCATATGAGCCGCCTGCGTCAGAAGTTGAATGCCGGGTTCAATGACGATCTGATCAGGACGATCCGCGGGGTCGGCTATATGTTCCAGAGCGATGCGTAGACCAGCCCTGACCCTCCGGCATTTCTCGATGCTGTTCATCGCATTCTACACGCTGGTGACCCTGATCGTGGGGGCAGGTGTCTACTTGTTCGGCGACGACCTCTTGCGCGATCAGATGGAGGACCGGATCGAGGCTGAAAGCGCCTATCTCTTTGTCGCCTATGAGCGCGGCGGCGTGCCCCTCCTGCAAACGGTTCTGCAGGCGCGCGACGACCGGGGCGTCAATGCGCTTGGCTATCTGCTGGTCGACCGGGACGGTCACAGGATCGGCGGAGAGCTGCGCACCACACCGCCCGCTCCGGGGTGGAGCGAGATCAGCTTTACCGACGGAAACGACGACCTGCACACGGCGCGTGCGCTGACACATGTCCTGTCGGACGGAAGTCGGCTGACGGTCGCGGTGGAAATGGCGCCTTCCGAGGAGTTGCTGCACATCACGATCGGTATACTGGTTTCAGGCATGCTGATCGTGCTGGCGGGCGGCATTCTTGGTACCATTCTGGTTACCCGCTTCATGCGGGGGCGGCTGGACAGCATGAACCGGACGGCACATGCGATCATTGCGGGCGACATGACCCAGCGGGTGCCCGAGGATGGCGCCGATGATGAATTCCGACAGCTTGCCGTCACCTTTAACCGGATGCTGGACAAAAACAGCGACCTGATTGCCAGCCTGCGTCAGGTCTCAAGCGGCATCGCCCACGACCTGCGCACGCCGATATCCCGCTTGCGCCGCCGGCTGGAAAATGCCCGCAACCTCTCTGAAGGCGGTCAGGACAATACACATGAGATCGAAGCCAGTATCGGACAGACCGATGACATATTGGCGCTCTTCGCTTCGCTGCTGCGGATTGCCGAAGTGGAATCGGGCGCTCTGCGTGAATATTTCGGGCCCGTGGACCTCAGTGATACGGCCGGGCTGATTGGCGAGATCTATACGCCGGTAGCGGAGGATTGCGGCCGCGAATTGACGATTGCGGTCGAGCCGGGCCTGTCTATCAGGGGTGACCGGGAACTGATCCTGCAGGCCCTGATCAACCTGCTGGAAAACGCGTTTCGCCACACCCCGCCGGGCACGACTGTCAATCTCCGCCTTGCCCGCCATGGTGACAAGGCGGCGTTGACGGTTTCCGACGATGGCCCCGGCGTTCCCGAAAGCCAGTTGCCCTCGCTGACCAGCCGCTTCTCGCGCGGGTCGCGCCATCGTGCCTCTCCAGGCTATGGGCTGGGACTTAACAGCGTAAAGGCGATTGCCCTCGCTCACGAGGCTGATCTGACCATCCGCAACGGGTCTCCAGGACTGGTCGTGCGCCTCGACTTTGCGCTAATTTGAGCGAGATCTGCCTCATGCGGGTGTCTCGCCGGGGATCGCCGCAGCCCGTGCTTTTCATGCTTCTCGTCAGAGGTACGGGCTGCCTGGTCTTCAGACGTCAGGAACGAGCGCTCCGAGCAAGGGGCTAAGCGTGCGGTGGCAGGCTTCGAAAACCGCCTGGCTCACGCCTGGTCTGTAACGGCTGTCGAATTCCTCCAGGTAGCGCTCGGCGCCATCGGCACAAATGCATGCCACGCGTCTTGCTTCGGTCTGAGTAGAGAGCCATTCAAGCGCGCCGAGCACGACTCCAACGCTGGAGAGGCCGACAGGTGCAATCTCCAGATCCCGGAACAGAGAGAAGGCGGCGACAACGGCTGCTTCGTCCACGCGGATCATGTCAGGCGGGTGGGCAAGGCCGGCAAAGCTCGATCGCCGGCCGCTGCCATAGCCGGGCAGGCTCGGGCTGGATGCATTGCTGTTTGCGTCCAGAAAGGCTTGCGAGCCCGAAGGTTCGACGAAGAAAAGGCGTGTGTCGACGGGTGTCTCGGCCAGATAGTCGGAGAAGCCGCGTCCGGTCCCGCCTGAGGACGATGTCATGAAGCAGGCATGGAACGGCCCTTCCGAGAAGACTTCAGGCGCCGTCCAGACACGATGTGCCTCGGGATTGAGAGGGCTTGCATACTGGTTCAGGAAACGGGCGCCAGTGCGCTCGGCCGTCTCGCCAGCAACGCGCATCCTGGCCGCATTCGAGCTCTCGCCCGGCGCGCTATCGGCAATGATCAGCCTGGCGCCCGTCTTCCGGATCCCTTCTGCATTGAAGGCCGTGATCGAGGGGGAGCTTACGATCGTCACCCCCAGGCCGAGCTCCCTGCCGATACAGGCGAGCGCGTAGCCGTAATTGCCCGACGAGGCATCGGCGACGTGACGAAGATTGCAATCGTCTTTCCGAGCCTGAAAGAGCAGGTACCAGGCGACACGGTCCTTGATGGAGCCAAAGGCGTTCTGCCGCTCTTCCTTGAGGCAGATCTCGTGCACCTGCCCATTCAGCGGAATGCGCAGCCTGCGGAAGGGGGTATTGCCGATCCGGAATGGACACTCGGCAATGGCAGCGGCCTTGGTCTCCACCCTGTCGGACATCTTCAGACTGTCTGGACCCGTCATGGCCTCACCCTGATTGAACCTTTCCGATTGGACATGGGACGGGCCCCGCTTTCGAGGCTGGCGACGTCATTGTCCTTTCTACCCCGGCTCAGCCTCCTGCGATTGGGGGCCGGACGCCATGCGGCTTTCCGCCTCTCCCAGGCGTTGTAGACTGTTTCCCTCTCAGCCGGCGGCGGGCGGATGTGTCCAGCCTGCCGTGCGGCTTCTAATCCCGGCTATCTGTACGGACGCTGGATCATGGCACAACCATGCATTCGCATTCTTCTGCCGACCAATCGCCGCGCCCGGCTGTGTGAGATGTGCGCAAGAGCTCGCAGTCTCTCATCCTCCGCTGCTGCGCATACTCGAGAGCAGGCGGTGCGCGAGATAGGGCAACAGCACGGTGAAAGGAAAGCCTGCCACAATCGTTGCCGTCTGGATGGCGTGCAGGCCATTGCCGCCTATCAGCAGGGCAGTCACCAGCAGCACAGTCATCATCCATAGCACTTTCTGCCAGGCCGGTGGGCTGGTCTTGCCCGAGGAAAGCGTGGCCGCGACGAGTGCGCCGGAATCGGCGCTCGTAACAAAGAACAGGAGCACCACGATCGTCGCCACGCCGATCAGGAATGGAGCAAAGGGAAAAAGGGCTAGGAACTGATAAAGTCCATCGGGGCC
This sequence comes from Henriciella aquimarina, assembly GCF_002088975.1. Taxonomy (GTDB): domain Bacteria; phylum Pseudomonadota; class Alphaproteobacteria; order Caulobacterales; family Hyphomonadaceae; genus Henriciella; species Henriciella aquimarina. Next base: position 14,492 of record NZ_NCST01000038.1, on the reverse strand, counting down.
CGTCGCATTGAGAAGCACCTTGTCTTCAAAAAGGATTTCATGCAGCGCATTGGACCCGAACACAGTCATCCAGAGGGCATTGAAGGCACTCGGCACCAACAGGACCATGACGACAAATTCCCCCACGGTGCGTCCGCGCGAGATACGCGCGATGAACAAGCCAACAAAGGGAGACCAGGCGATCCACCACGCCCAGTAGAAGAGGGTCCAGTTCAGTTGCCAGGTCGTGCCGGTATAGGTCTCGCGCCAGGTGGAGACTTCGAGAAGATTGTTGAGATAGTAGCCGATATGCTGCCCGAAGGCCTTCAGAACAAAGATCGTGTTGCCCATGACAAGCACGAAGATCATGAGCGCAATGGCTACCAGGAGGTTGAGCTTGGAGATGCTCTGCACGCCGCGTCCAACGCCTGAAAGGGCAGAGATCGTGGCAATGATGCAAACGCAAATAATAATGGCCAGTTGAAGCCACAGGCCTGGCGTCAGTCCGGTCAGGATGGCCAGTCCCTCGCTTGCCTGTGCCGCGCCCAGTCCTAGCGACGTGACGACGCCGAATACCGTTCCAAGAATGGCAAAGACATTCAGGCTCCGTCCCATCCATTTGCGCCAGCCTCGTGCGCTTGCGCCTCCCAAAGGCGCGGCAAAATCCAGATTTCCTTCGCGGTTGTAATGAAACCAGGCAAGGATAAGCGCCACGAGCGCATAGATTGCCCAACCGTGCAAACCCCAATGCAGGATGGTCATGTTCATGGCGCGGCGGGCTGCGTCGCCATCATGCCCGAAATAGGGGCGCATGGTTTCAAAATGCGAAATCGGTTCCGACACGCTGTAAAAGAGCAGGCCGATGCCGGTCCCCGCGGCAAACAGCATGCCTATCCATCCGAACAGAGAGTAATCCGGGCGGGCCTCAGGCCCTCCGATCCTGAGTTTGCGATGCGGCCCGACGCCAAGATAGATCACCACGCCCAGCATGGCGTTCATCACAAATATGGTGAACCAGCCGGTTGCGTTGGTCAGTGACAGACGTGTCCGCTCGAGCGCCTCTGGACCGCTATTATCCAATTGCGAGAACACCACAGTGACGAGGGCAATCAGGCCAAGCGACACCAGAAGGATTCCTGAAATGCCGGTGCGTTCTCCTGGCTCACCGGTATCCTGAGGGACGTCTACGGAAGAATCAGTCGTGTCGTTCATCGAAAGAACCCTCCTGGACTCTAGTCCAGATTTTCCGCTGCTCTCTGGTTCTCGCCTGTGAGCAGGACATAAAGACAGGGAACGATAATCAGGGACAACAGCGTCGATGCAACCAGGCCGAATATGATGGCGTAGCAAAGCGGCGCATACATGGGACTGCCGATCGCCAGCGGCAGGAGGCCGGCGACGGTCGTGATCGAGGTGGTCAGGATGGGACGCAGACGGGCACCGGCGCCATTGGCGGCTGCTTGCGCGATGCTTTTGCCTCCCTGCAACTCCGTATTCATCGTGTCCACCATGATGATACCGTTATTCGCGACAATGCCGATCAGAGAGATGATGCCGATCATGGCGAAGAAGCTGAGCGACATGCCGCTGAGCCAGAAACCGATAAAGGTGCCGACAAGCGCGAGGGGCATGGTCGTCATCAGGATGACGCCCTGGCTGAACGATCCAAAAACAATGACGAGGACGCCGTAAACCATGATGAGCGCGACAATCAGCATGATGCCGGCAGACCCGAAGGTTTCGGCCGTTTCTTCGGATTCCCCGCCGATGGACCAAGCATAACCGGTAGGCCACGCAGCGCTCAATTCCTCAAGCCGGGGCTCAATGTCGCTGACAACCTCGTCGACCGTGCGTCCGTCAAGCTTCGACATGACGGTAATCGCGCGGTCGCCGTCGCGATGAATGACTGACATCGGGGCTTCGGACACTTCCGGCTCCAGAATGGAAAGCAGGGAGACGGTCCCGCCCCCGGGCGTGAAGGCGCGAATTGTGGAGAGTTCTTCTAGGCTTGTGGGGCCGCCGACGGAACCGCCGCGGCTCGCCCAATTGAGGCTGAGAAGAATATCGAGGTCGTCTTCCGGTCCGACAGTTGTAAAGACACCGATCGGGTCGTTGGAGACAGCGAAGCGGATTTGTGCGGCGATGTCCTGTTGAGTCAGGCCAAAGAAATCCGCGGCCTCGCGATTGGGGCTCAGCGTGATTTCAGTTTTGACGCTGCCAAGATTGTCGCGGACATCTGTCGTGCCCGGAATCTCGGTCAGCAGACCCTGAACTTCGCTAGACAGGCGCTGCAGGGTCTCCAGTTCATTTCCGGTGATAGCGATTTGGACCGGGTCTCCAGTCGATGGAGAGCGAATTTCAGGGACGACGAGAAGAGACGCACCGGCAACATTGGCGTCGAGATAGGCTTTCAGTTCGCGCCGGATTTCATCGGCTAGCTGATAGCTTGGCTTGTCCCTTTCCGAGCGTTCCTTGAACGTGATTGAGAAGCCGATGAACTGTTCTGATTGCGATTGTTCCAGGGAGGACAAGATAGATGTTGAAGCAAACGGACTTTTCCGTCCGACCAGCTTGATGATGCTGTCGAAGTAGGGCTTTTCGCGTAATATTTCTCCGACGGTGTCCGCCACGGACTCGGATGTGTCGAGTGTCGTGGAGGGCGGCAGTTCGATATTGATGCCCAAGTTCAGGCCGTCAGTACTCGGATACAGAACGACAGGGATGCGGGTGACGGAGAACAGGGACAAGCCGAAAAGCGAAAGGGCGCCGACAACGAAGACGCTCGCCCTGGTCTTGCTTTTCAAAGATACGCGCAAACTCCACGTTTCGAGCGCCGCCGAGATTCTGCCCATGATCCTGTCGGCGCCTGTCTCCTTTGTGGCTGCGCCCTTTTTTGCAACGGGCGCGAGCAGATAACGAGACAGCGGCACTGTCGCCAGCAGCGCGACGACGAAGGCGGCGACAAGGCAGGTGATTGCCGTGACAGGCAGAACCCGGATGAATTTGCCCGAGGCGCCGCTGATCGCCATCAAGGGCGCCAGCGCCAGGATTGTTGTCAGCTGTCCGGCGAAGGCGGGAACGGCGTATTTGTGGATGGTCGCAAGTGCCGCCTGACCGAAAGTCTTGTGTTTGGAATAGATCTCGTCGTGAACCCCCTCCATCATCAGGATGATGACGTCCACAAGCAGCCCAAGCGAGAGCACCATTCCGATGATGACAAGCTCGTTGAGCGTGTAGCCCAGCATCCAAATGACGATCAGCGCGCCGCAGAATGACAGTGGAATCGACAGGCCGGCGATAAGGCCCTCGCGCCAGCTCAGAATCAGAAACAGAATGACGAAGACGATGACCATCGCCTGAAGGCCGTTTTCAAAGACATCGGAAAGAGACGCCAGTATCTTGTCGGCTTCGTTCTGTGTGATGGTGTATTTTATACCATCCGGCCAGTCATTCGCCTCGCTCCAAACGGCGAGTTCAGCGGATATCTGTTCGATCAGTTTGACCGTATCCGCACCGGGCGCTTTCTTGACGCTGATCTCGACAGTCTTCTGATACGGCCCGGCGGCTTCGCTGAAATAAGCGCGCGCCTCTTCGCGTTCCAGTTGCCGCGAAACCGACCCGAGTTCGCCGAGGCGCACATGCCGCTGCTCGATTTCACCCCCAAGCTTGGCGATAGGCAGAGCCTCAAAGTCGCTGACATCCTGGAATTGCCCCTCAAGGCGAAAAACAGCGCCTACTTCGTCGCTCTCAATATCACCGAATGGCTGATCGAGATTGGCCGTTGCGACCGCCTGGCTGACCTGGGTCGGCGCGATGCTGAGAGACAGCAAGCGTTCGGGATCAAGCAGGATTTGTATGACTTCTTCACGCGCGCCGCCTAGCTCGACTTCATTGACGCCGCCGATCGTCTCGACGCGGTCCTGCAATTCTCGCGCGAGCGCGTTCAAGTCCGCATCGCTGGCATCGCCAAACAGGGTGACTGTCATGATCGGCTGGTCGTTGACAGACACTTGCTGAATGTCTGGCGCCTCAGCTTTGTCCGGCAAGTCGCCTGTGGCGTCCGAGACGGCGTCTCGCAAGCGCTGCATGGCGTCATCCGTGTCGGTATCCGCTGTGAACTCCACGGCAATGATGGAGTAGGAATCAAACGACGCACTTGAGAATGTTTTCAGTCCCTTGAGCGTGGCGATCTCATCCTCAAGGACCTGAGTGACTTGTTCCTCAATGGTCTGCGGGTCAGCGCCCGCCCACAATGTGGTGATCGTCGCATTCGGGATATCAAGGTCGGGCAGGGCTTCTTTTGTGAGGTTTGAATATGCAAAAAAGCCGCCCGCGATGAGCAGGAATGTGAACAGCAATCCAAACGTCGTTTTGAGAAAGAAGAAACGCGACAGCGGGTGCGCATTTGCAACTTCCGGCGTTTCCGGTTGAGGCCCAGGGCTTTCGGATTGTTCTGATGAGGTTTCTGTCATGGCGCGGCGCTCGTATTTTCCGCCGCGGTCTGTTCAATCACACGCACCAGATCTCCGCTGGACAGGCGCGACCTGCCCTTGGTCACCACCGTGTCGCCGTCGGACACGCCATCGAGCACCTGGATGTAATGACGCCCGCGTAGCCCCATCCTGATCGGCGTCTTTTCGACTGTATTCGTTTGCCCGGACAGCAGGAATACGAAGGGGGTATTGTCGGTGTAACGTATGGCTTCGATAGGAACCGTCAGCGCATCTTGCGCGGAAGGGCCTTCAATCCAGGCGGTGATGAACTCACCATCCTGCAAGGTTTGCGGGCCTTCATCCGTTCGCAGTTTGGCGCGGAAGGTTCGCGTTTCAGGATCGACTGACGGGCTGATGGCGTAAACCGTTCCGAGAACGTCACCATCCCCCGCTTCGTGTGAGGGCATGTCCGTATCTCTTACGTTCGCGCGTCCTGTTATCTCCTGACCGATATTCCTTTCAAACAAGACCCGGCCGCCCACGGCAATCTCCTGATCGCGATAGGAGGGGAGGCTGATAGTCACTTCAAAAGCGCTCGGATTAATGATCACCACCGGGACGGTGTGGAGCGCGCCTGCTTCGCTGGACGACTGGACCTGCTGTGGCGTGAAATAATAACCCTGTTCTATGTTCAGGCGCGCAAGAATCCCGTTGATCGGAGAGACAATCCGGGATTCGCTCGCTGTTATGAGGGCGTTACGGTATTTGACCTGCGCCTGCTCGAGCTTGGCCTTTGCTTCGTCATATTCTTGCTGGGATGCCGAGCGTTGCTCAAGAAGGGCGCTAAAGCGGCTGAATGTTCTCTGTGCAAGCTCCAGGTCCGCGCGCGCCTCCCTGACGGCTGCATGCATGATTGTGCCGTCTTCGTCGGGCCTGTTCTTTTCCTGATACGCGATCAGTTGTCCCGCTTCGACAAGGTCGCCTTCCTTGAGTGTCTGATCCACATACGCGATCCGCCCGGCGCTTTCGAAGCTCAGAAATTCGCGTTCTATCGCGCGCGCCGTTCCCTCGGAAAAAATCCAGGTGACAACGTCTCTACGCGCCACTTGTGCCGTTTGAACGCTCGCTACAGGCTCCGGCGATGGTGGGGCTTCGGTGGCCGGCTCTCCATCGCCGCACGCGACGGCCAAAGACAGAACGAAAATGGCAGACAATGCCTTAACGCAATTATCCATCCGGATACTCCGTAGATCCTTCGGCGATAGCTGTTGTCGGGGAGGCGAAGCCCCCGCCAAGCGCCAGATGCAGGTCAATGCGGTTGTCCAGCCGCGCTCGGCGCGCAGCAAGATAGCCGCTGCGCGTGTCGAGCGTTCTTTGCTGTGACTCCAGCACCGTCAAAAATGGTGTAACGCCCTGCTCATAACGGTTCAGGGCAATGCGTTGCGCTTCCGCGGCAGCATCGGCCGCCTTCAAAAGCGACGCCTCGCGCGCCGCCAGCAAAGCGTCTGCGGCAAGCGCCGCTTCCACTTCTGAAAAGGCGGTCAGTACAGCCTCGACATAGGCCTCGGCCGCTTCGCGCTCATTGGCCTCACTCAATGCAATATTCGCGCGCAAGCGCCCGCCCTGGAACAGGGGTTGAACGGCTTGGCCGGCGATCGACCAGACGGAGAAGTCGCCATTGAGCAAATTGGTAAGTTCGCTGCTTTGCGTGCCTGTCGATCCGGTGAGGCTGATCGAAGGCAGTAAAGCGCGACGAGACGCGGCAAGACGTAAACCCGATGCGCGCATGGCACGCTCCGCAGCGATCAGATCGGGCCGGCGGGAAAGGAGCCCGGCTGGCGCGCCGGCCGGCGGCGTCGTGGGGACATCCGGAAGGCGCTCGGGTGTTGAGATCTCACCGTCAGGATAGTCCCGCAACAGAATTTCCAGCTGGCGAATGGCCTTTTGGAGGGTGTCCTGGCTTTGTTGCAGGCCGGCGCGCGCGGTTTCCAAATTCGTTTCGGCAAGGAGTTTGTCCGTCGGCGAAACAATGCCGTGTTCGGAACGATTGCCGACTTGCCGCGCCGTTTCTTCCAGCACGGCTACCGTGCGCAGGGACAAGTCATGCTGTTCTCGCGCTTCGATCACGCGAAAATAGGCTTTCGCGGTCTGCGCGGCGATGGACTGCTGGACAGCGCGGTAATTTTGTTCCGACGCGAGAAAGTCCTCAATCGCAGCTTCTTCCTGAGAGGCGATGCGCCCCCACAAGTCCAGCTCCCAGGATACCTCCAGGGACAGGCCGTAGTTTTCAGATGTCGCGGACGTGGGCTGGCCTTCTCCCTGCGGGATCGGAAAACCAGCGAGCGATTGCTTCTGTTTCGACCCGCTAAAGGCGCCGCTGAGTTGCGGCAGACGATCCGCTCCGGCGATCCGCGCCTGTGCCCGCGCCTGGTCGGTTATGGCCTCAGACTGCCTTAAAGACGGGTTTTCCAGCTGGGCTTGATGGATGAGGGCGTTCAGGCGTTCATCGCCGAACCGCTGCCACCATTCATCCTCAATTGCGGATGGGTCATTCTGCGCGTCCCATTCGGCAGGCACCTCCTCCTGATATGTTCGCTCGCTTGCCGGGTGGTGCGAGGCGCATGATCCGAGTGCCGCAGTAACAAGCGGCAGGAGGATGAGCCGGAATACCGGCCTCTTCACGGGGCGTCTGATGAGGAGGGCGCTCATTTGTCTGCGTCCTCGGAGGTCGCCTTCAATTCATCTGCAACCAGGAACAGCTTTTCATGCAGCACCCCATAAAACCGCTCGAACTCTGCGAGTTTGCTGCGCGTTGCCGGCTTTGAAATGCGCGCACGCGCATCCGAGACGATCTGCTTCGTTCTATCGACGCGTGCTATCTGAGCATGGATGAGCGCGGAATACGGATTGGAGGTGATATAAAAATATTCTTGCCGCGCCCCAATTCTTGAGCGCCTTTCAAGCACGCCCATACTTTCAAGCGTGCGGATATTCGTGCTGACGCTGCCTTTTGATATACTCAACACATCAACCAGATCCGATGCGCATAAAGCTTCGTCCGACAGAATAAGCACAGCCCATATCTGCCCCATGATACGGCTCATGCCGTCTGTCTGCACTTGCTGGCCCAGGCGGTCTATGAACTCCCGTTCGGCTTCGCTTAGCTTGAAAGTAATATCGCACCTCTTTCCCAAAATAGGGCGCCAGGGATTCTGGAATGCTCGTACGTTACATCCTGTGAGTTTAATTCGTATTAAACAATCTGATCATTTTTTCTAGATTGTTATCTGCAAGTCCTGGTGCCTGTGGCCCACAGGTCCCGGAATTGTCGGGACGACTCCGGCACCTCTCGAATTCGCTGTTTTTCGGGAACACTGGCTGGCGCTGCGCTGGGGCGTGGCGCTGTTCGTTGATTAAGGCCCAGGCCTCATATCCAGGGAGATCCACCAGAGGTGCTTGCTGGTGATTGTCATTTTTCGTGCTCTACACGTGCACTGACAGATCAAATCCGGTACAAGCGCGTCCAAATTGGTCAAAACAGGTATGCCCTTTTCCCTTTAGTCCTTTGAATATTATGAGAAATGCAACCAAATCAATCCTATAGGTTTTCCGTCGCACCCATGATGGACTGGAAGTAAAAGTTATAAAAAACAATACGTTACAGGCCTTCGTGTGCGCTCCGTGTGCAGTGAAACCTCGCAAAAAAAGCTGCCTGGCTACAAGGTGAAGCAAGAATATCGAAGTTTTGAATGCCTGCGTCGGATTTGAAAAAAACCTTCTTCAGGTACCGGCGGCGATAAAAGAATTGCCCATCGTAGGTGCGTAGACGATGGCGTTGCCTGCAAACCCGGAAGACTAGTCAGGACATAGAGTTGGATATGCGTGTTGTGCCGGACTGGCGCCTATCGTGCCGTGTCGACGTGCCAACCCACATATCTGTCCTCTTCGGTTCGTTGGCCGGCTGGTCTCAGATTGTTCGGATCCAGAACCTGGCACATGCTGGGATTTGTCCCAATACCCGCTTAGTTTCTATCAGGCTAACCTGTATTAGTGCGATGATTCCCTATGCGGGTATTGTAAGGCTTGCATGCCGGATTTTCCGGCGTGCACAGAATACTTCCGAGTAAAACAAGCAGGCGATGAGTCTGCACATGTTGAAGTGAGACGATACTTCTTACACTTTTCATGCTCGGAATGTCCAAGAAAGGACAATCCCATGGCTCCCCAAGATAACAAGACTGCCGACCGGATGACATCCGTCAAGGCCAACTGGAACAAGGCGCCTTCTGGTCCCAAGAAGGATGCGGCTCTGAGGCACTATGAGGCGGCAGAAAAGGCGCACAAAGCGAACAATGACATCGAGGCGAACAAAGAGCTCGACGTTGCCAGCGCCAAGCTCCTGTAAGCTGATCCATACCTGAGGATCAGGTGGCCGCCCTTCGTTGACCGGAGGGCGGCCTTCATTTCAGGAGAGGGCCGGTCTGATCCAGATAGGCCGGATCGAACTCGGCGAGGTCAACCAGCCGACTATGATCATGGATCGTTACCCGACCATGGCGGAATGTGATCAAGCCCGCTTCGCGGAGTTGCTTCAGTACACGGTTTACATGGATAGGGCTTAAGCCTAGCGCATCGGCAAGATGATACTGTGTCAGCGGACAGCCGTATTCTTCTCTGCTTCCAAGCCCGACCAGGGTAAGTCTCGATCCGAGTTCCAGCAGGAAATGAGCAATCCGCGCGTCAGCATCTCTGCGCCCGATTCCGACGAGATGCTCGACAACCATCGCTTCATCTCGCGAGGCTGCCCAGAATATCGCCATCGCGAGCCGAGGTGTTTGGGCGAACAGTTCGAGAAGGTCGTCTTTGAGGACTTCTGTGGCTTGAATATCCACCACTGGCTCAAAGCTATGATCGGAAGTTCGTAAGAGAATGCTGCGCAGTCCCAGAAAATCCCCAGGAACCTGAAAATCTACAATCTGGCGCGATCCGTCCCGCTGCACCTTGTAGGAGCAGACCCAACCTTCGGCCAGTATATAGGCGGCCTGTTCGGACTGCCCCTGGTACACAAGATCGCTCCCGGCAACGAAAGACCGTTGCCGTTGATGCAAACGCTCCAACATGGCCAGTTCGACATGGGACAACGCCACAAACGCAGAGAGTTTACGTATAAGCGGGCTGCTTTCCATGATACCTTTTTTCTGGATATGCCGGTCGATGCACGGGGACAGCATTTGCTCGGTCAGTCATACAGGAATATCTACGGTAAGCGGGATTTCTTAAGCAGAAGGTTTGAACGAAGGATCCTGGCAATTGCGACCGCAAACTAACAATTGCCGGATCACACAAAGCCTGAAGACACAGCGTGCCACTCATCTGCGGAGTAGCTACTGACCGTTCTACTTTTTCTCTGATTGTCCGGAAAAATGCCAAAGGATGTTCCGGGCTTTTCTGACATGAGTCAGTTTGCAGACCATGTGTACGGGAAAGGCGCCGTTCCGCTAAGCACCGCGTGCGTGTTTGCATAAATAGAAGAAAAGAAGCTCAACACCAATGACCGACCAGGAGAACGAAAATCTGCCGGTGGGGGCCGCTGACTGGTTCACGAAGCCGTTTGAACGCTTTCTGAAAATTGAAGCTGCCGCCGGCGGGCTCCTGCTTCTGGCGCTCGTCATTGCTCTGGTGTTGGCGAACTCGTTTTGGGCGAAGGGTTTTCTGGCGTTCTGGGAGACTCCCATAGGCCTGACATTCGGATCATTGGATTTCACCCGTTCCTTGCGCCACTGGATCAATGACGGGTTGATGACGTTCTTCTTCTTTGTGGTTTCGCTGGAGCTAAAGCGGGAAGTTGTACTCGGCGAGTTGCGCAATCCCCGATTGGCGGCACTTCCTCTTGCAGGCGCCCTCGGAGGCATGGTCGTTCCGGTTCTGCTGTATGTGATGCTCATGAACGGTGAGCCGGGATCGCATGGGTGGGGAACGGTCATGGCAACCGATACCGCATTCGTGATTGGCTGCCTTGCAATCTTCGGGCGTCGTATTCCGCCAAGTTTGCGCCTGTTCCTGCTGTCCTTGGCCATTTTCGATGATGTGGGAGCAATTCTGGTTGTCGCCTTGGGGTATGGAGAGGCACTGAACTGGCAAGCGCTGGGATTTGGAGTTCTTGGCCTGGGGAGCGTTGCGGCAATCTCGCGCCTGGGGATCAGAAGCATCCCGGTCTATTTCCTGCTGGGGGGTGCAGTCTGGCTATGCTTTGACGCCTCCGGCATACATGCAACGATCGCTGGCGTCATTCTGGGACTTATGACGCCGACCAAGGTCTGGGTAAGTGACACCCGCCTTCGGTTGATCCTCGGCCGTGTCCTTGCCTATCCTCAGGGCGAACATTGGAGCGGAGACACTTCAGACCGTCACGATCTGCGGCAGGCGGGCAGAGCGGTTAGGGAATCGCTCTCTCCCGTGGAACGCCTCGAAATCATGCTGCATCCGTGGGTCGGATTTGCTGTCATGCCAATCTTCGCATTGGCCAATGCCGGGATTGCGGTTCACAATGCCGATATCGGGCAATCGGTCTCCGTGGCGATCATTGCCGGTCTTTCGCTGGGCAAACCGATTGGTGTTGTGGGGTTCAGCTGGCTCGCCGTCCGTTCTGGTCTGGCTGTGCTGGCACCCGGTCTTTCCTGGCCATTTGTCGCGGCCGGTGCCTTTCTTACGGGCATTGGCTTCACCATGTCCCTGTTCATTGCCGGCCTCGCCTTCGAGCCCGCGATGCTGAATGCAGCCAAGCTTGGCATACTTTCGGCGTCCGCCATTTCGGCACTGATTGGCACGCTGATACTGGTCCGCCTGACAATGCGGGATAAAAGAGTCTGAACAGAAATTCGTGACTGCGGGCTGGCTTTCCCCGCCGAAATTTTGATGTTCTGGACCGTCCGGCCTGTTCGAACAGCATAAACAACGACTGCTGCGCCGATGTGCATTGCAGAAAGTAGCCAGATAACAAGGCTGGATAGGGAAACAACACAAATTAGTTTTTTGTGCTGATGTAAAATAAGGATTCATTCCCATATAGGGTTCACGGAACAATTGTTCCGCATACTTTTATATGCTCAGTCCCCTGACTGACATCTTCCTCATCGACCTGGCGACAAATCGCGCAACACCTCAATGGGTGAGCGCGAAAGCTCTGACAATGTCTCCGGGGTGTCGCAAGAGAGTACGAATGATGGTTGGCTGCTTTGATCGGCAAGGGATCAAGGCGGTTTGCACTATTCCACCTTGGTAGACTGTTCGATTGGAAGCTCTTACCCGCTAGTCCGGTTGTCAGTTCTGGGCGCTAAGCATGAAGGACTTGCAAGTAAGCGTCCATTTCTCACACGCTTGTCCGCTAGGAGCGGCATCTGATCTTTCTTCTCACGGTGCAATCCGCACAGATCTGAGGAGGTGTTGGTGTCGAAACGGAAGACGGCGAAACAGATAGAGCTTGAGGCTTTCTGGCGGGCTCATCACGATGCCTGGATGCGTAGCACGCTGAATCAGCGTGAATATTGCGAGGCGCATGGGTTACCGCTGAAGCGGTTCGGTAACTGGCGGGCCATATTCAAAACCGAAAAGTCTCGTGTGAGCGGAAAGGTGCTCTACCGGCGCGGCGGACAGCTTAGTCATATGACTGGTCATATGACGGATAAGGACATTCCGCCGCCTTCGAAATATCTGCCATCGCGCTCTGATGCGCCGAACGGCAAGCGCCAGTTCAGCCCTGAAGACAAGCGCCGCATCGTGGCCGAGACGGAAAAACCGGGCGGGACGGTCAGCGGCGTGGCGCGACGGTACAATATCGCTCAGCGCGTGCTGTTCCGCTGGAAGAATGAGCTATCCCCGTCAGAGGACAGTCCCACATTCCTTTCTGTTGAAGTAGAGAAAGACGCGAGTGGAGGGGGCGCGTCAGCAGGCGCCCCATCGCCGATAATCATAGAACGCGGAGCGCCTGGCATAGAGGTGGAACTTATCGGTGGGCGTCGAATCCGGTTTGACAAGGATGTCGATCCTGACCGTGTCCGGCAGCTTGTCTCTCTGCTTGAGGCAGACCTCTCATGATGCTGACGACATCAGGTCTGAAGGTGCACCTCGCCGTTGGGGTCACTGACATGCGAAAGGGTATAGATGGGCTCGCCATGCTGGTTCAGGGCGTGCTGGCGCAGGATCCGTTCTCTGGACATCTGTTCGCGTTCCGCGGTCGCAAGGCGAACCTGATCAAGATCCTCTACTGGGATGGGACCGGGCTCTGCCTCTTCTCGAAACGCCTGGAGAAAGGCGGTTTCCTGTGGCCGATGCAGACCGAGCAGGGTGCTGTGGTGAAGCTCAGCGCCCGGCAGCTCTCTGTCCTGCTTGAAGGCATCGACTGGCGATCCCCGGATGAGCGCTGGCGTCCTGATCGGGCGGGGTGAGACGCGGATGCGACCGATTGAATCAGGCCGCAGAAAGCTGTGCGGAACGAGCTGATTCCATCGTAAACTCCGTGCCATGGAGCTTGATCTCGCCGCCCTGCCTGAAGACGTGGATGTGCTGCATCGCATGATCCGCGAGATGGCTGCGGCGCGTGACAGCGAGCGTGCTGAAACACGGGCCGAGATCGAGCGGCTGCGCCAGATGGTGAAGACGCTGCAGCGCAGCCAGTTCGGTCGCCGGGCCGAGGGGCTTGATCCCGGCCAGCTCCAGCTTGGCCTGGAGGATCTGGACAGTGATGTGGCGCACCTTGAAGCCGCATCGCCAGACACACTGGTCGAAACTGGTCCGCGCCCAGCCCGCACCCGCGCGTTCAGTCTGCCAGAGCATCTGCCACGCGAGGATGTCGCGGTCGACACCGAGACCAGCGCCTGCCCATGTTGCGGCGGTGCGCTGCACTTCATCGGCGAAACCGTCAGCGAGATGCTGGATCATGTTCCAGCGCGACTGCGTGTCCTGCGGATGAAGCGCCCGCGCTATGGCTGCCGGGGCTGCGGGAAGATCCACCAGGCACCGGCCCCGGAACGCCCGATCGCAAAGGGGCTGGCCACGCCGGGCCTGCTCGCGCATGTCATCGTTAGCAAGTATTGCGATCACCTGCCGCTCTATCGCCAGTCGCAGATCTTTGCCCGCCAAGGTGTGAAGCTGAACCGATCAACGCTTGCCAACTGGGTGGGCGGGGCCAGCTGGTGGCTGGAAGCGCTGCATGAGCGGCTCGCAAGCCATGTCTTCAGCTCGAAGATGCTGTTCGCCGACGACACGCCGCTGCCTGTGCTCGATCCGGGCCGCGGGCGCACCCGAACAGGTCGGCTCTGGGTCTATGCCCGCGATAATCGACCGTGGAATGGGCCGGGGCCGCCAGCTGCTGTCTATATCTACAGCCCGGATCGGCGCGCCGAACGTCCGGAAACCCATCTCAAGGACTTCAGCGGTGTGCTGCAGGTCGATGGCTATGCCGGGTTCGAGCGACTGACCACGGGCGGGGATATCATGCTGGCCGCCTGCTGGGCGCATGCGCGGCGCAAGTTCTACGAGGTGCACCAGGCCACAGGCTCACCGATCGCGGCCGAAGCGTTGCAGCGGATCGCCGAGCTCTATGCTATCGACGCCACGATCCGTGGGCAGAGCGCGAACAAGCGTCGGATCGTGCGGGCCCGGAAATCCCGCCCGCTGGTCCGCGCGATGAAAGCCTGGCTGGAAACCGAACTCCAGCGCATCCCGCCGCGCAGCGGACTGGGCGACGCGATCCGCTATGCGCTCACCCGCTGGGACCAGCTCAGTCTGTTCCTTGAGGATGGCCGCATCGCCCTCGATACAAATACTGTCGAACGCGCTATCCGCCCGGTCGCGCTAGGACGCAAGAACCATCTGTTCGCCGGCTCGGAAGGCGGTGCACAGAGATGGGCCGTCATCGCTTCTCTCCTGACGACCGCCAAACTCAACGATGTCGAGCCCCACGCCTATCTGAGTGACGTTCTCGAGCGCCTAAGCCAAGGCCATCCGATGAGCCAGATCGATGATCTGCTACCCTGGAACTGGGCTGCATTACGCGCTGATGTGTAAGAACTGGACGCTTAC
>NZ_NCST01000037.1 GCF_002088975.1 Henriciella aquimarina | reverse complement strand
CTAGGTTCTGTACCCATAAGCGGGATTCCCATATTGGACGGGTCATGATTCACTTGCCTTGAAGGAGGTGTCTCATGGCCCGTTTTGATTTGAGCGATGCGGAGTGGGCGATCATTGCGCCCTTGTTGCCGAACAAGCCGCGCGGGGTGGCGCGGACCGATGACCGCCGGGTGCTGAACGGCATCTTCTATATTCTGCGGACGGGGTCGCCCTGGCGTGACCTGCCGGAACGCTACGGCCCTTACACGACGGTCTACAACCGCTTCAACAGATGGGCGAAGGCTGGCGTCTGGATCAATGTTTTCAACGCTTTGGCGCAGCAGAGCCCGGAATCCATGGCCTTCATCGACAGTTCTATCATCCGCGCCCACCAGCACGCCGCAGGCGGAAAAAAGGGGGGCCGGATCACGCCATCGGTCTCTCTCGCGGGGGACTGAGCACCAAGATCCATGCCGTGGTCGATGAGGCCGGCCTGCCCATCCGCCTGGCGCTCTCGCCCGGCCAGGCCAGCGACAAGGCCACCGGGGCCGCCCTGATCGCCAGCCTGAGGCAGGCCCGTCATGTCGTCGCCGACCGGGGCTATGACGCCCGTGCCCTGATCGAGCAGATCGAAGCGGCCGGGGCGGAGGCTCACATTCCCACCCAGCGGGACCGCAAAGTCCAGCGCTCAGTCGCAAGGGACATCTACCGCCAGCGCAATCTGGTCGAGCGATACTTCAACAAACTCAAGCACTTCAGACGATGCGCAACACGCTTCGACAAGCTCGCAAGGAACTTCCTCGCAGCCATCGCCCTCGCCTCAACGCGACTCTGGACCAGGGTTTATGAGTCCACAACCTAGTGTCGGGATATCTGCGCGCAATAGTGAAATTTGTAATATTCCAAAGTCAAAACGCCAATCTTGACGATAAAATCCCGAGCAGCCTACGTGGCGGTTACTAAGTCGGCGATAATGACGTCATATGTATAAGCGTCTTGGCTGGGAACTTTGCCAGCGGCGTGGCAGCAGGCACTTGGTCTATTCTGTTCAAGGCGCCATGGGGCTGAGAAGTCTTCAAGGACATCTCTGCCCGGCGCCTTGGTGAAAGCCTCCTGCTTTCTGCCGCCATCATCGCCCGAAAAACATAATGAGACGTGGCTGGTCCGGTCTGTCCGGTCATGGCGCGCGCGAGTGGTCTTCATGCGGCAAGAGACATGGTGCGACATGCTCTTGGCAGGGCTGCTTGAAGCAAGGGAGTTGAACGTTGAAAGCAATGACCATCGCCGCCCATGGCGGCCCCGAAGCCCTCAAGATGACCGAGGTTGCCACCCCCGAACCCGCAGAGGGTGAGGTGACGATCGATGTCGAATTCGCCGGCGTCAGCTTCATCGATATCTTCCTGCGCAGGGGTGATGTCACGATCCTGCCCCTGCCGATGACCCCCGGTGTCGAGGCGGGCGGGACGATCCGCGCGGTCGGCAAGGGGGTGACAGGCTTCAGCCCCGGCGATCGCGTCGTGGCCTTCCTCAACAATTTCGTTCTGACGAAGGGGCTCGGCGGCTATGCCGAGGTCGCTGTCGCCCGGCACGAAGTGATCCTGAAACTGGATAACGGCACTGATATGGCCGCTGCCACTGCCGCGCTGGCGAATGGCACGACGGCGATGATGGCGCTCAAGGATGCCGGCCAGGTGACGCCGGACGATGTCATGTTTCTCCCCGGGGCTTCCGGTGGGGTGGCGAGCATGGCCATACAGATTGCGAAGAATATCGGCGTTTCGCGCATCATCGGTGTGGCGTCGACAGCCGAGAAGCGGGCGGCCGCGCTGAAGCAGGGCTGCACCGATGTGCTTGAGCCGGATGGCCTGGAAGAGGCCCTGTCGGCCCTGACGGAAAAGCAGGGCATCGACCTCGCCCTCGATGCCGTGGGTGGCCCGATGCGCGCGATTGCCCTTCGCCAGCTGGCGCCCTTTGGCCGGATGGTCCTTCTGGGCAATGCCAGTGGCAAGGACGAGCCGCTGTCGGGCGACGAGATCTGGCATGGGGCGAAAACGGTGCGGGGCTTCAGTCTCGGGAAGATTTCCCAGGCCCCGGCAGACCTTGGGCGCGTGGCCAGCGCTGCGCAAAGCGTTGTCGATCTTGTCTCGCGCGGCGCCCTGGAACAGCCGGTCACTGTCCTGCCGCTCGAAGAGGCCGGGGAGGCCCATCGCCGCCTCGAGGCCCGCGAGGTCTCCGGGAAAGTGCTGTTGAAGATAGAAAAATAAGACCCGTCAACGCGACAGGGCGTGCCCGGTGTGTTGTGGGCTGAAAAGGGATTGAGGAGCAAAGATATGACAAAGTACAAATTGGTCGTCCTGATGGACGTGCCGGAAGATCTGTATGGCGAATGGGCCGACTGGAACCGGGATCATGCCCGCGACATGGTGAACGCCGGTTTCATCTCGGGGCAGACTTTCAAGGTCCGGCCCGACTATGAGGGCAATCATCCGGAGGCGCTGCCCTTTGTTCCCCCGTATTCCATGGTCAATATCTACGAAGTCGACGAGCCGATGCTCGAGACCATGCTCCTCACGAAAACCCCGGAGATGGGGCAGGGGCCTGCCGGCGGGAGCCGCCCATTCCCGTCTCCTCTGGGCAAACATATGGGCGATGGCTATCTGCTGGAGCCGGATTCAGAGGCGTTTCACAGCAAGGCCGTCGAAGAGGACCTGACACGCTACCGGCTGGTTCTGATGATGGATGTCCCGGTAGACCTGCTTGATGAGTGGAAGACCTGGAACCGCGATCATGCCCGGGATCTGGCACAGGTGCCCGGCTTCATTTCCGCCCAGTCCTATACGGTTCGCGATGACTACGCCCACATCCACCCGGAATCGCTGCCCGACCGGCCGCCCTACAAGGTGGCGGTCATTTTCGAGGTGAATGAGCATGCGCTTGAGAGCATGCTGCGCAAGCGGCCGGCCGTGGGCCAGGAGCCTGAAGCCGGAACCCGGACATTCCCCTCGCCACTCGGCAAGCACCTTGGTGACGGATTTCTCCTGGAGCCGATTGGCGAAGAATATCGGAAGCCATAGCGGTTGAGAGCGGCGCAGGCGGGCCTGCGCCTGTTTCGCCCTTCGGTCCTTCAGCTAAGGGGTTTTCCGTATAAAAATTGCACAATATCCAAATTATTGTGCAGGATAGTGGTTGGCCGTACGGTTGGACGGCCAGAACAGTCACGCAGGGAAGGAAGTTTCATGAGGCTGGTTTCCAATGGACGCGGAGGCACCTGTGATGCCGACCGCCTGCCATCATTCGCGGCGGGAGCGATGGTGACGACCGATCTCACGCTCGCCAGGAAGTTCTATGAGGAGTTCCTCGGCTTCGAATGTGTGCGCTACGCGCCGGACCGGCTGCTCCTGCGGGACAAGACTTCCGCGAACCTGATGAAGCAGGGAAAACGCGGCGGCTTCGTGATCGATGTCCGTGAAGTTGAAGAGGTTCTGCACCCCCAGCACCTGTTCAATCACTGGGGCCTCACCGTCGACTCGGCCGAGGAGGTCGACCGGATCCGCGAGATTGCCCTGTCGGACGGCGAGACTTACGGCCTGACCCAGGTCAACAAGATCTCCAAGATGCACAATTCCTATCAGTTCTACTTCAGTGACCTGGACGAGAACTGGTGGGAAATCGAATATCGCAACAATGGCATCACCAACGAGATGGTCTTCGAAAACGGCGACTTCAAAAGGAAGAAGAAGCCCGCTGAGACAGGAGAAGAGGCATGACGGTTGAAGTCTCGGAAAAGCCCGCTGCATCGGTGGTCGGCGAAGCTGAATTGACCCATGGTACGCTGGAGTGCCGACAGCTCGTTCCGTCCCGGAATTTCTATGAGAATGTCCTTGGCCTGCGCTGCGTGCAGCACTCCCCGATCACCCAACTGGTGAGCGGCTGCGGTGATGTGGGCGTCGTCTGCGCCGGGCTGGGAGACAAGGTCCATCCGCAAGGCGAAGAAAACCGGTGGGTCGTGGCCGTCGGCAGTGAGGAGGCCGTCGTCGATATCCGCAAGAAGGCCGCAGAGAGCGGCTTCACGCTTCATCTCGGCGAGCTTTCAACGAGCGACGGTATCACGCGCTTCATCATGCAGGATGCCGACTCCAACTGGTGGGAAGTCGCAAGCTTCGGGGAAGACTATTACCAGGCGCTCTTCGAGCGCGGCGATGTCGTGTGACGGGGGGGGGGGGCGCCCCTAGCGGCTTTTGCGCCGCTTGGGGGCGGTGTCGCCTTCGAGCTCCATCCCGGAGACAGAGTTTCCCCAATCCTCACGCAGGATGCGTCTCAAGGTAGCCACATCCTCGGCGCCGATCCTTGAGGTGAGTTCTTCTTCCAGGCCGTAGATGATCTCCACGGCCCTTTGCCGTATCCACTCGGTATCCTCGTGAAAATCGATGAGTTTGCCGCGTTTGTCATCGGGATGGTCCTTGATCTCGACCAGCCCGAATTTGGCAAGTTGTTCGGACATATGGCGTACGGCCGCCCGTGACAGGCGCATTTTCCTGGCGATCTCGACCGGGCGATGAACGCCTGCCGAGATATACATCATCATCATCGACTGGGTCTTGTTCAGGGTCGGCATGCCGCGCTCTGAGAGCGCCGTCTGGAGGCCGTTATCGAACCAGTCCCAGCCGGCGAGCAAACCCGACATGACATAGAGATGCGCTAGTCGCGAGGAGGCTGAAGACTGATTTCCCATCAGGTCTCACGCCAATAGATAGCCCGTCGTCGCTGCGCAAGCGAAATCTCGAGAACCGCTGCTTGCGCCCTGATGCATATATGTGGTCGAAGGCGCGCTCATGTATGTTAAATAATTTAACAAAGTTTCTTGTGGTCTTGAGCTCAGTGATGTTAAAAAAACTTACGACAGATCGTGAGATAGCTTCAGCGCGAGGGAAGAAAAGTGGCTTTTACGACAAATGGAGACGAAGGCGGCATCATTCCGGCCGAGCAGCGCATTCCGGAGGGCAATGACTGGCTGTCCCGAGAGGAACTGGACACACTGACGCCTGAAGAGATGGTGCGCCGTGCAAAAGCCCTGAAGCCCTTGCTTGCCGAACACACCCGTGAAGCGGAAATCCAGCGCAAGCCCGTCGACGAGGTCTGGCGTGAGGTGCGCAAGGCCGGCTTCTTCTACCACTTTGTGCCGAAGAAGTATGGCGGCCTGGAGTTCGACGTCGAGACCTTTGTCGACATTATCTATGAGCTCGCTCAGGGCTGTACCTCGACGGCCTGGGTGACCAGCTTCAACATGGAGCACAACTGGATGATGTCCCAGTTCCCGGAGGAGGGGCAGGACGAAGTCTTCGGGAAGTCTCCTTATATCAATGCGCCCGGTGTGAACGCCCCAACCATGGTGGCGACCCCGGTCGAGGGCGGATACAGCCTCAGCGGGCGGTGGGGGTTCGGTACCTGCATCATGCAGGCCGACTGGATCCTGGGCGGAGGCACCGTTCCGGGCGAGGATCCGCCCCAGCCCTGGTTCTTTGCCCTGCCGGCCGAACAGGCCACCGTGCTCGATACCTGGTTCATGGACGGCATGATCGGGACCGGCAGCAACGATATCGAGCTCAAAGACGTGTTCGTCCCGTCCCACCGCGTCTCGCATTTTGGAAAGATGGCTGCCGGTGCAGCGTATGGCCGGGAGCTTTACGACAACCCGCTTTATCACATGCCGATGATCCCGCTTCTGGCGGTGACGGCCGGGACCTGTGTTCTGGGCACGGCCCGCACTGCGCTTGAGAGTTTTACTGAGTATCTTTCCAAGCGGATTCTGTTCGGCTCCGGGGAGAAGCAGGTGGAAAAGCCCGCGGCTCAAATGCGGCTGGGCAAGGCGAGGCTGATGATCGACGCTGCCGAGCTGGCCATCCGGGACGTGGCGCGGCGCACGCAGGAAGCCGGCAAGCGGGGGGAGCCCCTGAGCGCGGAAGAGCGGTTTGCGCTACGCGCGCCTGTCGCTCATGCCGTGCATACCTGCCGCGAAGCGATCAATCTGATGTGTTCGGCGGCCGGCTCCAGCTCGCACCGGCTCGACCACCCGCTGCAGCGCGCGCAGCGCGACATCAACACCATGAGCAACCATGTCATCTACGACCTCGATGCCACCACCGAGCAGCTGGGGCGGATCGAACTCGGCATGCCGCTTTCTACAAATCTCGCATGAGGTTTCCAGGCTAGGGAACTCCAGTCCGAAATGATGCAGTTCATTTAGGTATTGTCTTCGGCACCTCCTGATGGCATGCCGTTTTTGATGGTATTGGTCGCGTTTCAATCGGTGATGGTGCTCGGTCTTTAGGTATTCAATTGTCTTTCGATGTATCTGAAGGGGTCACTGCAGGTTGAGTGCTGCGCAATGACCCTTTTAGACTTTTGAGTCACCTCTTCCTGCTTTTTGCCCTCTTAAACTCGGTATCGAGGCCAAGACCGGCCCAGATAATTCGAGTGAGGTCGCAAAATGCCGAGTGATAACGTTCTGACGTTCGACAGGCCAGCCATTGATGCTGTCCACGCAACATCGGTGAGGGCGTCCCTGGAGTTCGCCCTGGAATGTCTAGCCAGGTCGTCGAGCCGGAATGAGCCTCTCGAAGCCGCAATAGAGGCTGCGCTGCGACTGGCGTCGCGCAAGGAGCTGGAAATGGCGGTCTACCGCGACCTCAGTAAGGTGCGGCAGCGGCTCGGTCTCTATGAGCGCATTGCCGGCCTGCAACTGGTTACCGATCAGGAGGCAGACCCGCTGCAGACGCGTAAAGACCTTTTTTGACCTTTGAAGAAGTCGCCGGAAGCTTTGCTACCTTAGAGCGTAAAGGGGCCAGAACGAGTAATGAGGAAATCTGGATAGCGGTCTGGTTGGAAGAGGAGAGGGCCATGAACGATCTTACGCCCCCCGGTTTCACCGGCACATCCCCCGGCATATCGGAAGCGGCGCGAATACGCTTTCTGGAGGGGCTCAATATCCTCAACTTCAATAACGATCGCGAGCTCGATGACCTGGTCGAAAACCTTGCGGCATATTTTTCCGTTCCCATGGCCAGCTTTTCGCTCATTGGCAGGCGTCAGCAATGGACGAAAGCCAGTGTCGGCATCAACTACCGGCTGACCGACCGGGCAAAGTCCTTTTGCACCCATGTCGTCCGAAGCGGCCAGCCGATGGTGGTGAGCGATACGCTCAAGGATCCGAGGTTTTCCAGAAATCCGTTTGTCATCGGCGACCCGAATATCCGCTTCTATGCCGGCAGCCCGGTGGTTCTGGACCAGCACGTTATCGGTGCGCTTTGTCTGATCGATACGACGTCCAGAATACTGACCGGGAGCAAGTTGAGAATGCTCGCTCATTTCTCCGTAATACTGGGGGATATCGTGGAATATAAATACAACTAGAAACGATGGTGGTGTGTGTGAAGACAGGCAGGATTCAACTCTCGGAGCAGCATTTCAAGTCGATCAATAGCGAACTTTTCGTTGTCGACAGGCAGGGAAAGATC
Source organism: Henriciella aquimarina (assembly GCF_002088975.1). Classification (GTDB taxonomy): domain Bacteria; phylum Pseudomonadota; class Alphaproteobacteria; order Caulobacterales; family Hyphomonadaceae; genus Henriciella; species Henriciella aquimarina. The sequence goes on along the minus strand of NZ_NCST01000037.1, from coordinate 76,601 downwards.
CTCTTCGCCAATAGCGCCTTCTGTACGCGTCTTGGCCTTCACAGAGCAGCGGGCCGCCGCTTTCTCGATCTCCTCGAGCGCAGCGGGCGCATGCGGGCCAGACGCTCGCTTGAAGACGCGCTGAAAGGTGAGGACCAGATCGAGGAGTATACGTTCTTCAATGGCGCCGTGAGCGTCATGAAGCTGATCCGGATCGGTTCGGACGAGACGACGGACCTGGTGGCCGGCCTGTCTTTCGTGTCGTCTCCGGCGGTGCATGCCAAAGCTGTCGAGGGCGCGCAGGACACACCGTCCCCGGACGCTGCCGCACTTGTCTATAAGGGGCTCTCGCTGGAACGCCTGCGTTTGGAACACAGGCTCCGTCGTGCCCAGCTAAAACACAAGGAAGCTTTGAAGGCCTCCAATACAGATCATCCGACCGGCCTGAAGAATCGGGCCGGTCTCGACCGGGATCTCCAGAAGGAAGTCGTGCAGGCCGGCGCAGAATGCGCCAATCTTTTTCTGGTCTATATCGACCTCGACGACTTCAAGTTCATCAACGATACCTATGGCCACCATGTCGGTGACCGCTTGCTGCGGGCGATCGGAAGGCGGCTTCGTGCGCCGGGCAACGTCGTCAGCGCAGCACGAGTCGGCGGGGATGAGTTTGCGGTTCTGGCGCGCTCGGAGGAAAAGGATCCGGAGGCTTTTACCGAACTGGCGCGCCAGGTGTGGTCGCGCGTTTTCGATGCAATACGGATCGATGGCCTGAGCCTCAACCTGACAGGGTCTGCGGGGGTGTCGGCTTTCGGGGCGGACGCGTTTGATCTGGAAACGCTGAAGCGCAACGCGGATGCGGCCCTTATCGAGGCCAAGCGCTCCGGCAAAAATCAGGTCAGACTGTTCGACGCGGCGCTGGAGCAGAAACGGGCGCGGCGAAAGGCGCTCGAACAGGGGCTGCGCCATGCTGTCTCAAAGGAGACCCTTGAGCCTTTCTATCAGCCTATTGTGCCGGGCAAGAGCGATCTTGGCATAGGGGTCGAGGTTCTCGCGCGGTGGCAGGATGAGCATCTCGGCGATGTTCCCCCGGATGAGTTCATTCGTGTCGCAACAGATTGCGGTCTCCTGTCCGATCTCGACCTTCTCGTCGCCCGGAAAGCTTGCCGGGAGCTGAAGCCCTTGGTCGAGAGCGGTCAGGTGAGTTTTGTGACATTCAATGTCTCTCCCATGGTGCTCAGCCGGGATGATCATGTCGATCGTTTCATCGAGGCGGTCCGCTGCTGCGGCCTATCCCTGGAAAACATCTGCATCGAGATCACGGAGTCCGACATCTTTCCAGATTTCGAGCAGGCGAAGGCGACCATCGCCACCCTGAAGCGGGCGGGCATCAAGCTCGCCCTGGATGATTATGGAACCGGGTATTCCAACCTCAGGGCCCTCCTGGACCTGCCGGTCGATGGCATAAAGATCGACCGGTCGCTGATGACGGGAGTCGCAAATGACGAGCGGGCGATGAGGGTCGTCCGCTCGATCATTCATCTCGCCCGGGTCTGCAACGCCTGGCTTGTGGCAGAAGGCGTGGAGACCGCCGCTCAGGTGGCAGTTGCCCAGGCCATGGGCTGCCATTACGTTCAGGGATACGCGCTCAGTAAGCCTTTGGCCTTTGCGGACCTTGAAACGTGGCTGGTCCGGCAGGCTGAAAGTCAGAAAAAAGGTGAGCCAAGCCAAGGATCAAAACAGGCGATTTCATTGGCATAATAGGCGGCCTGGCAGGTTGCCGAATTCAGGGAGGATAATTTCTTTCATGCGCATCCTGCTGATCGATGACGAGGTCAAACTGCTCAAGACAATCCAGCTTGGCTGGCCGGATGAGACGGATGAGATTGTTACCGCCCAGAGTTTCGCCGATGTGAGACAGATTATCTTTTCCAGCAGGCTTCTCGAGTTCGATTGTGTGATTGTCGACCTGCGCCTTCCCGATGCGAGCGGGTCGATGATCCTGTCTGAAATCCGGCAGATCGCTAAAGTGCCGGTTATCATGCTGTCGGCGTGGGGCGACACGCGGTTCCGGGCCGACACGCTGAATAGCGGGGCGGACGACTATGTGATGAAACCCGTGGGCGTGGAAGAGCTCCACGCTCGGGTCCGTAAACTGGTCGACAGTGCAGACCGGTCGCAGCTTCCTGCTGGCAAGACCTATGAAATCGGCCGGCTTGCTTTCGACCCGAATAGCCGGCTCCTGACGGGGCCGGGCGAAGCGTGTTCCCTCACCGGCGCGGAGGCCGCTCTATTGTCCAGCCTTGCTGCCGCCGGCGGTGGCATCGTTTCGCGCGAGCGCCTCTACCTGAAGGCTTTCGGACGTGAGGGCCGGTATGGCGAGAAGTCGCTCGAAACCTATGTCGGCCGCTTGCGGCGGAAGATGTCCGAGGCTGGTGACGAGGGAAACCGAAGACTGCTTTCGGTTCGCGGCAAAGGCTACCGGCTTGTGACGACCGCCTGAAGCGCCGCACCGAGGATCATGCATCCTCTGGTTTGATGTTCAGGGCTTTCAGGATCTTCTCGTGAAGCTCGTCGCGGCGATAGGGCTTGGTTAGCAGCACGCTGTCATCACTGATGTCGCCCTGATGGGCAATCGCATTCTGCGTATATCCGGTTGTGTAGATCACATGAAGGTTCGGGAGCATTTTCCGGGCCTCCCGGGCAAGCTCGTCTCCATTCATGCCGCCGGGCAGAACGATGTCGGTAAAGAGTAGCGAGATGTCCGGTTGCTTCCGGAGCAGCTCCAGCGCAAGGTTGGCATTTGTTGCTGTCAGGATCTGCAGTCCGAGTTCGGCCATGAGACGTTCGACATGGGCCATGACGAACTCATTGTCCTCGACAACGAGCACCTTCAGATCGGGCAGGGACGAGCCCTGAGAGGAATCATGATTGATCAGGCCGACCTCATCGGTATCGGCCTGGGGGAAATAAAGCGAGACGCGCGTTCCTGTACCGGGTTCGGAATAGATCGTCGCGTGGCCACCGGACTGCTTGGCAAAGCCATAGACCATGCTGAGGCCGAGCCCCGACCCAGCGCCTGCGACCTTGGTTGTAAAGAAGGGTTCAAAGGCTTTTTCGGCTGTCCTGCTGTCCATACCGGCGCCTGTGTCGCTGATGGAGACCTGGACATACCGCCCGGGCGACAGGCCTTCGACATGATCAGCCATCTTGTGGTCCATAAAGACGCTTCGCGATTCAATAAGGATGGTGCCGCCTTTGGGCATTGCATCCCGTGCATTGAGGCAGAGGTTCAGGATCGCCGTATCGAACTGGGTCAGATCCACCAGCACGATACCCGTTTCTGGCGAGAGCGAGAAATCAAGGTTGATCGATTCCGGCAAGGTTCTGCGCAGAAGCTTGCTGGCATGCGTCAGGCGCTCATTGACCTCGACATAGTCAGGGTCGAGAGGCTGGCGCCGCGCGAAGGACAGTAGCCGGCTGACGAGCTCTTCGGCGCTCTCGCAAGCCGCGAGCGAGAGGTCTGCCATATCCTTTAGCGGGCCGGACGGCAGGCGTTTGGCGAGACTTTCGCTATTGCCGAGAATGACTGTGAGCAGATTGTTGAAATCATGGGCAATCCCGCCGGTCAGCTGGCCGAGGGATTCAAGGCGCTCCGACAGCCTGACGCGTTCTTCCAGCTCCCGGCGTTCAGTGAAATCCTCCATCGTGCCGAGCATTCTGACGGGGGCGCCGTCTTTGTCGCGCACCGCTGTCACACGTTCCGAAATCCAGCGTATCTCGCCATCGGCGCGGATGAAGCGATAATCCTCCGACCAGAAGGTCAGCGTGCTTGCCCGAAATTGCTCCAGGCTTGAGAGAATGCGGTCCCGGTCGGCCTCGTGAATCCGGGAAACCCAGGACTCATAGGAGGCCGAGGTCCCTTCCGTTGAATAGCCGAATGCCCAAGCATAGTTATGATTCCACCAGATCTGGTCGTCCGGCAGTGACCTGTCCCAGATCACATCCTTGGTCGCCTGGGTGATGAGCCTGAAGCGGTTTTCCGCCATTTCGCGTTCAGCTGCGATTTTCTTGCGCTTGCTGATGTCGCGCATCACGGAGATGTAGTGGGTGTTCTTCTGACCGTCGTTCGATACCGGCACGATATCGATCTCGACCCAGAAGGGGGCGCCCATCTTGTCATGGTTGATCAGCTCTGTCCGGACCTGCTCGCCGTTCTCGAGGGCCTGCCGTATGCGGTCGAGTTCCGCGCGTGAGGACATGGGGCCCTGGAGAATGCGTGGGGTCTGTCCGATCGCAAACTCGCGGGAATAGCCTGTGCGTTTCACAAAGGCTTCGTTTACAAAGACAATCTTTGGCCCATGGGGGGAGTCGATATCGTCGGCCTTTGTAATAACGACGATATCGTTCAACCGGGCCACCGACTCGTTCAGGAGGTTGAGCTGGGAGGTTTTCTCCATGTCTTCCGTGACGTTCCGCGCAACTCCGGTCAGAATTCTACCGGATGTATTGTAGGTGATTTCTCCAACGCCCGAAAGCCACGCAATAGTCTTGTTTGGTAAAACCAGCCGATGGGTGAATTCGAACATTCGTGTGCGGTTGCGCTGGTATTCTTCGAAGCTGTCCAGGAGGGGTTGGCGGTCATCCGGATGGATAAGGGCAAGATAGTCACGAAAACTGCCCGGGAAATCCCTTGTGCGGATGTCGAGTTCGGCCTTCGGGTTGGAGATCCATTTCAATTCCATGGTTTCCAGGTTCAGCCGCCAGATCCACAGCCCGAGAAGGCGTTGGGCGGTACGGAGATTGGCTCTTTGCTCTTCAAGGCGCAGATTGGAAATCTTGAGATCTTCGCTTTGCTGGACAGCTGGGGCCAGCCGGGGCTCATTCATGAGGTCTTCAGGAGAAAAGCTGCTTTCGTTTCTGCCGGCCCGGTTAATGGCGTCTGTCACGTCCTCGGTGCGGTGAATAATGTAGGAGAGCCGGTTATCCTTGCCGAAAACCGGTTTATTTCTCGGTGACCAATAGGGCCGCGGCTCACCTTCCTCGTCAGTCGGGGCGATGTCGACCGGGATATACTGGATCGGCATGATGTCGGTTGCCCGCATCCGTTCGGCGCGTGCGACGGACCGCTTCAGCGCAGCGATCGTTTCAGCCCCCGGCTGCCCTTCCTTGGCCGCGAAGACCTCATAAAGAGGCCTGCCGACAAGCTCTTCGCGTTTGAAGCCGAATGCCGACACAAAAGCTTCCGTGACAGCAAGGATGCGATGCTCCTGATCGCTCGGGCCAAAAGCAATCATGTTGGAGGGGGAGGCTTCGAAGAGGAGCTGGAACCGCTGCGCCGAACTGTCCGCTTCGGCTTTCAACGTGCCCAGCTGGTCTGCTGTTGCGTCGGCCTTCTTCCGGGCCTGCATAACGTCTGCAAGATCGATGGGCAGCACCAGCTCGGCCTGCCGGTTGCCGTGATCCAGGGGGAGGGACGTAATCCGGACGTGAATCGTCTGGCCATTCTTGAGGGTATGTCGCCAGATGCCGGCCTTTTTGTTCCCGAAGGCTTGGCGGCGTATCGCTTCCCTGAGTTTTGGCACGTCTTCAGCGGGCCTGATGTCAGCGATGGTCATTCCCAGAAATTCATCCTTGGAATAGCCATAGAGGTCAGTGGCAGCGTCGTTGACGTCCAGAAAGCGCAGACTTTCACGATCGAAGACCAGGATGGGTTCTGGGTGGTCATGAAAAAGAGGGACAGAGAATTTCATGATATCTACTGGGCTGGCGCTGTCAGACAGGAGATTCGGATGAGACCGGTCACCTCGCCTTAACGGGCTTTTTGACGTTATTTTTTTGCCTGGTAATCTACTCGAAACACGGACTTCACGGACATCGGCTGTTATGATTTATTTATTCGCTCGATGGGTGCGATTGATTTTGCCTATGCCCAATTAATGGTTACCATATGCAATATTTAAATTAACCCTATTTTTTGCATCACGAATGCAAAAAGTTGTTTCCATTTTCGTGGCCCAAAACGGGCCCTTTTGGAAGTTATCGATATAAATCACAGGGGTTAGTGTTTCGGCGTCCGATCGCGTCAGCGGCGGCAGGGCCGGTTATTTAGACTTTTTGCGACCTTTGATTCCGGCTGCTTTAAAGCGGCGAATGGTTTCTCCCGCGCCAGTAGAAATGGCTGGGACGGTGAGTGTCATGCAAAACCAAATAATCAACTTTGGCTCCAAAGCGGCGGTTGCGGCCTTGATGGCCACAACATCTCTTTCGAGCACGGCTTATGCGCATACCGATGCGCTTGGCTTTATCATCACGCCTTCGGACTCCGAGGGCTTCTACGATGCCGAGATCTTCTATGGGAGCTGGCACAGTAGCGGCCTGAGCGCAGCTGAAGGCGACCTCCTGCTGACAATGGCGGACGGAACGCAAATCGGAACGCAGACCTTCGAACTGGTGGATGGTTTCGTGAGCGTGTCGGACGGCACGGTGCCGGACGGGCTCGTGGCTGGCGAGAACTACTTCTTTCCCAACACGTCCACGCCCGAGCAGGGCGACCTGACAGGTGATTCTGGTGGACACTCAATTTACGCCTTCCAGTCGGTGACCTTCACCAGTCTGGCGCCGGGCGAGTATCTGTTCGGCTATACGCAGGGCTCCTCCTTTACCGCGAACTGGCAACCGAGCGATACCGCCATCAACAATGGGTCCTTTACCATCGGCGAGTCGGGGGAACTGGAAGATGTCGGTGGCGCTGAGCCGAGCATACCGGATATCGACACAGCCGTCGGACAGTACACGGTCGATCAGCTCAATGATGGTGATGTAACCACTGTCTTTGACGGGGGCACGCTGGCGACGACCGGGGATGCGGCCCTTTCAACGGATTTCACGATCACGGATGCCGGCGGGACGATCGATACAGCGGGCCATAATATTGCCGTTACTGGCACGTTGAGCAATGAGGATGGGGCCTCGGGCGGTATGACCGTGGCGGGCTCCGGCTCGCTGACGCTGAGTGGTGAGAACACCTATGCCGGCGCGACGACCATCGACAATGGCGCGACACTCGCCCTCACTGGAACGGGCACTGTGGCGGCGTCCTCGGGGGTCACCGCAAACGGGACATTCGATATTTCCGGTACGGATGCCGGGGCTTCGATCACCACGATCGATGGCAGCGGCAAGGTTACGCTCGGCGACAAGACGCTGACACTGACCAATGCCAGCGGCCAGTTCGATGGCGTCATGTCCGGGCAGGGCGGCCTGACTGTTGCCGGTGGCGATGCGGCTCTCACGGCCCAGCAAAATTATCGCGGTGAGACCGAAATTCAGGAAGGCGCGAGCCTGGCGCTCAAGGGCGATGGCGATATCCGCTATTCCGGCGGTGTCACGGTGGACGGCACCCTCGACATCTCGAACAAGACAGATGCCGGCGAGGTCTGGTGGCTCAATGGTGGCGGTGAAATCGTCATGGGCGACAATGACCTCCGGGTGGTTAATGGCGAGACATTTGCCGGTGTGATTTCGGGAGACGGCGCGCTGCATGTTGATGGCGGGCAGCTGACTCTCGAAGGCGTCAACACCTATACAGGCGAAACGACCATCGGTGAGGCCACCGGCCTTGCCCTGAGCGGAAACGGCTCGATTGCCGCGTCGAGCGGCCTGGCCGTTGAAGGCTTCCTGTCCATTGAAGACACGACGGACGGGGCGACGCTGCAGAACCTGACAGGCTCGGGCGGCGTACGCTTTGGCGAGAAGACGCTGACCATCACACAGGCCAGCGGCCAGTTCGACGGCTGGACCTATGGCGATGGCGGCCTGGTCATCCAGGGGGGCGCTGCAAGCTTCGGCGGCGAGACCCACCACAAGGGGCAAACCGACATCAATGCCGGTGCCAGCCTCGCCCTGACAGGCGAAGGCAGCATCGCGGACTCCGCGGCCATCAAGGCTGACGGCACCTTCGATATCGCGTCGGCGGATGCAGGCGTTGCGATCAAGTCCCTCACCGGGGGCGGCTCGGTTGTCCTCGGCGACAATGATCTCACCCTGACCAGTGCTACAACGAGCTTTGGCGGCGTAATCTCGGGCGCCGGTGGTCTCACCATTTCGGCCGGCGATGCGGGCCTGTCCGGTGTGAACACCTATACCGGCTGCACCACGGTGGCGGAAAACGCGTCGCTCGCTCTGATCGGCAATGGCTCCATCGTCACGTCGGGTTGCGCCACGATCGAGGGCACCCTTGATATCTCGCATACGAATGAAGGCGCAGGCCTTCAGACCCTGGCGGGCAACGGGCGTGTTTCGCTGGGTGAGAAAGACCTGACCTTTACCGGTTCGGACGACTCGCTTTTCGGCGGCTCCATTTCCGGAACCGGGGCGCTCATTCAGGACGGCAAGGGGCTTCTGGCCCTGACAGGAGAGAACAGCTTCTCTGGCGGACTGACCATCAATGATGGTGGCGTGATGGCCGGGGCCGATGCATCTCTCGGCAGCGGGACTGTCACGATCGGGGATGCCATGCTCGTCGCATCCGGTGATTTTGCCAGCGACAATGCTTTCACTCTGAGTGATCCGAACTCTGTCATCAACACGAATGGCCATCTGCTTGAGCTGACCGGAAACATCGGCGGTGATGGCAGCCTGAACAAGGAAGGTGCGGGCACGCTGCGGCTTACCGGCGCCAACAGCTTCACGGGTCTGAACGTGAAGGGCGGCACGCTCGAGTTCGATTCCAACGCGGCGCTGGGCACGACAGACGGCATCGTCTCCATCGCGGATGATACGATCCTGCGTACGCTGGACTCGTTCGATATCGACCACACGATCTTCGTTGACGATACGCGCTATGCCGCCTTCGACACGGCTGGCCACGACGTTAACGTCACTTCGGACCTCACGGGCAACGGATCGCTCTACAAGCTGGGCGATGGCACGCTCACGCTCAGCGGCGCCAACAGCCAAGTCTATGTCGAAGTGCTCGGTGGCAACATGGTCGTCATGGGCGAGAATGCCTCCGGCTCTGCCGACGGCACGATCGTGCTGCGCCAGGATGCGACCTATACGGCCGGGACCGACCTCAACATTTCCCAGTCGGTCCTCATCATGGGCTCGAATGCGAAGGTCGATACCGGCGTGAACAATGTGTCGTTCACCGGCGGCTTCGCCGGTAGCGACTGCCTGCACAAGTTCGGTACGGGCAAGCTCTCGCTCATGGCTGAAGGCAGCAACGATATCGGCGCCTGCGTCCATGAGGGCTCGATGTCTTTCAACAGCGTGTTCGGCGGCAATGTCTGGGTCGACCAGGGCGCCGTAATGGAAGGCTCGGGCGGCGTTATTGGCGATGTTGAGGTGTCCGGCATTCTTGCCCCGGGCAACTCGCCAGGACGGCTTGTCGTCAGTGGCAGCGTCACACAGCTGGCGGGCAGCACGCTGTCGCTCGACATTGACGGGCTCCAGCCCGGTACGGGCGCCGGCTTCCATGACAGCCTCGTTCTGACGGGCGAAACCAGCGTCTATACCGCTGGTGGCACCATCGCGCCCATCCTGCGCGGCATCACGGGCGATGCCACCAACAGCTTCGACCCGTCCATCGGGGACATGTTCCGTGTCGTCGAGGCAGAAGGTGGGGTTGAAGGCTCCTTCGAGGGGCTCAGCCAGCCAGTCGACGGAATGCCGGAGAATGCCCGCTTTGACGTTGTCTATCTCGACAACACCATCCTGCTGACACTCACGCCGGAGTCTTATGGGTTGTTTGCCGACGGCAATGCCGGCGCCTTCGGGGCCGCGCTGGACCGCTTCCGCGGGGCCGCCGGTGTGCGCGACGACGGTGCGGTCGGGGCGCTGCTGGCCGGACTGTCCGGTCTCGACGCGGTCGAGCTTGAGCGTGTCATGCAGCAGGCGGCCGGTGAAATCCACGCCGACAGCATGGAGGCCATGTTCCAGACACGGCGTCAGATCCGGTCCACGGTGCGTGATCGCATGCAGGCCATCGCAGGGCGCGGTGAGGTTGCCGAAAGCCTGTGGGCTATATCGTCCTATGACTACACCCACTATGATGGCGACCGGAACGCCAGCAATTTCGACGCCGATACCCTGGCGCTGACGGTGGGCGCCGACGCGCAGATCGTCCCCTCGGTCCGGGCGGGGGCTGCGTTCACCTTTTCCGAGACCCGCTCCAATACCGAGCAGATGGGATCGGCCGTGGCCGACAGCTATACGCTGACCGCTTATGGCCGGTATGTGACTGGGAAGGCTTATGTCGACGGCCTGGTATCCTATGGGCTCGACCGCTATTCGACCAGCCGGTACGTCGATCTGTCGACTGGCACCGAGCAGCTGCGCTCAAGCCCGGATGGCGATTCGCTTGCTTTCGATGTCGAGGCGGGCCGCGCGATCGGTCTCAACGGCTTCACCATCACGCCGGCTGTTGGCCTCAGCCACAATGAGGTCGCCCGTCAGGATGTCCGGGAGGCCGGCGCCGAAGCACTCGCCCTCAGCTTCCATGATGAGCAGCGCGCCAGCCTTCAGGCCCGTGTCGGGGCTCGTCTCGCCGGGCAGTGGATCCGTGAGACCATGACAGTTCGCCCGACCATGTCGCTCTTCCTGAGCGAAGAGCTTCAGGATCAGGCGACAACCGTCGATCCGATGCTGCATGGGGCGCGTTTCGATGTGCAGTCGCCGTCGCTCGGCAACTATACGCTGAGCCTCGCCGGTGGCTTCGATGTCGAAGTGTCGAAGGCCGTCGATGTCGGCTTCGGTGTGCGCCTGGAAGAAAGCGACCGCTTCTCCCGGCAGAGCGCGAATGCCACATTCATCTGGCACTGGTAAGCAGAGGACCCCACACATGCCAGTTTCCAAACACGCCGCCTCCATCGTCGCCGGACTCGTTCTGGCAGCCGCCCCCTCTTTCGCAGAGGGGGCGGCCAGCCCGGCGGCCGGCGAGAAGACGGTTTACGACGCCTGGATTTCCCAGTGTTCGAAGCCGGGCGACCCACATAGCTGCCGCGTCTATTCGCCGGTGACCGTGAAGGCGGACAATGGCGAAAACGTTCTGACGAGCGTGATCTCGACCCGCCTGGTGAAGGGACAGGACACCCTGCAGGTCTCGGTGCAACTGCCGAATACGGTGTGGCTGCCGACGGGGGTGACCCTTTCTGGCGAGGAGGGCGAGCCGCTCGAGCCGCTTCCCTTCGTCGTCTGTGGTCCCCAAAGCTGCGAGGCCGGCCGGGTGCTCAGTGCGGAAGAGCGCAACCTTGTCGAGCAAGAGGATGCGCTGACGGCCAAGTATCGCTTGCAGACCGACCAGGATGTCCAGTTGAAGTTTTCCATGCAGGGCTTCAACGAGGCGTGGCAGGGTGTTCTCGCCCAGTCCGCGGGCGAGTAAGCCAGAGCAGGTGGGCCCTTCGCGGCTATAGGTTCTGCCGGGTCTCGAATGCGATGGCGATATCGACATCATCCTGCCTGACCAGCCGGGCCCGTGTGTCGATGCCGAGCCGTGGACACTGAAACCGGAAGCGGGGCGGGAGGGGCATGCGCTTGCGATTGCGGATGCGTGCGCCGGTTTCGGAAATGTCCATGCAGATGCCATGGGCTTTCCTGTTCGGTGGCCAGCAAAGCAGACAAGGCACCCATGTCTGCTGACGCTCGGCGCGGGAGGCTTGCAGACGCGGCTTTGGCATCGCCGCAGGCTTTGCCTTCCGTTTGCCAAGGGCCTGTTGAAGCCGTTGCTTGCTGATAGACCCGGATTTTTTCTTGAACATCTCTCTGCCGGCCTCTCCGTTTCCTGCGCCCGCACTGTGCCACAGCTTCTGCGACGGGCTGCATTATTTGCTTATCTAGGTCTGGCCGGAATGATTTGCAGGGCCACTGCCAGCAGCGGCCCTGCGTACTCATGTGTTTCCGGGGCAGAGAGCGCTCGGCTCCCAGCCAGCTTTTACTTCGGCAACGTATCGTAAAGTACGATGGCCGAGGTGGCGACGAGATAGAGGCCGAAAACACGTTTGAGGGCCTCGGCCGGAAGCTTGTGGGCGGCGTGCACCCCGATCGGCGCAGAGATGAAGGTCATGGTCGAGATTGCTGCGACCGCGATCAGATTGACATAGCCGAGCGAGCCAAAGGGAAGGCCCGCTTCTCCCAGGCCGAGAATGGCAAACCCGATACTGCCGGGCAGGGCGATAATGACGCCAAAGCCGGCGGCTGTGCCGACCGCCTGGTGGATCGGCCGCCCGCACCAGGTCATCACCAGCACCGCGATCGTGCCGCCGCCAATGCCCAGCAAGGCTGAAAACCCACCGAGGAAGGTTGCGATGGCCGCAAGCGGCAGGCCCGTCGGCATGGGAAGGTGGCCCGGGGTTTTCCGCTTCAGTACCGGGAAGAGGAAGTGCAGACCCATGAGGAAGACGCCCGCGGAGAAGATCCACTTCATCGACCGGCCATCCATGAAGCGCGCCAGAACGATCCCGATAACGACCCCGAAGAGCAGCCAGGGCAGCCAGTCCTTGATGATCTGGAAGTCTACCGCGCCCTTTCGGTTGTGGGCCTGCACGGAGCGTAGCGATGTGAAGATGATGGTTGCCAGGGACGTGCCGATGGCCAGGTGGGTGAGGACATCGTCCCCCACGTCGAAGACGTGGAAGACCAGCAGCAGCGCGGGCACGATGACGAACCCGCCGCCAATACCGAACAGGCCTGCAACAAAGCCGGCCAGAAGGCCGGCTGCAAGCATCACGCCGATGAGTTGAAGAATTTGTGTGAGGTCAGCTTCCATGCCCAGCATAAGCGACGCGACTCCCGATGATAAATTTGAAAATGAAGATTTGAAGAAATGAAAGGGAGTGGCGAGCGCCACTCCCTTCCAGCCGCATGCGGAGGAGGTCCCGCATACAGTGTATGCTTAGAATTCAGCGGCGACCCTCGCGTAGTAGAAGCCACCCTGCCAGTCGACGATGCTGTCGGAACGGTAGATCCGGCCGCAGCAGGAGTCCCCGATAAGGGCGTAGTCGGCCTCGTCCGGGTACTCGTCGAAGATGTTGCGGGCCCCGACGCTCAGCCGGACGTTCTCGTTGACCTGATAGCTGCCTTCGAGGTCGAAGAGCACCTCTTTGCCGAACTCCTGGATGTTGCCGTCGGCGCCACCGCTGTCGGAGTTCTTGTACGAGCCGTAATAGTTCGCACGCCCGACAATCGAGAAGTCACCGATACGGTGGGTCACGCTGAACACGCCCCGCCATTCAGGATCGGCATTCTCGAAGTCGTACTGGTCTTCGGCGTTGAAGATCGGCGTTCCGTTGACCACGGGAATGTCGCCATCGAACTCGGTCTTGTTGTAGTTCACGGACGCTGTGAAGTCCGTGGACTGGCCGTTCGCCCAGCTCTTGGCATAGGTGCCGACGATATCAACACCTTGGGTCGTCGTGTCGAAGGCGTTGGTGAAGTAGAACACGCCCCCGATCGATTCAGCCCCGACAACCCCGGCATCGACAAGCGCCAGATAGTTGTCATACGCCCCGCCCGATGTCGGGTCCGTGGACACATCCTGAGTGGAGACGGCGTTCACGCGGTCTTCCAGATCGATCTGGTAGAAGTCGACGGTCAGGCCGAAATTGTCCCAGTTGCTGGTGAAACCAAGCGTGTAGTTGGTCGATTTTTCAGGCTTGAGAGGTTCTGCCCCGAGAGCCTGGGCCACCGGCCCGCCGGCCGGGAAGAGGCCTGTCGCAACCGGGAAGCCGTTGGGCAGCCGGGTTGAAACGTTGGTCGTGCCCTGCTGGCCCGGTGTCGGTGCCCGGAAGCCGGTACCGACAGAGGCGCGCATGGCGAAGGCTGGCGTGAACTCATAGCGGCCTGCCAGCTTCCAGACGAGTTCGGAATCGAAGTCCGAATAGTCCTCGAAGCGAAGGGCGCCTTGCAGGAAGAGCGCATCGGTTACGTCCGCGCTCAGGTCGGCATAGGCGGCATAGGAATCGCGGGTATATTCCCCGGAGAATTCCGGCGAATAGCCCGGAAAGCCGTTCGAGCCGACACCGACAACAGTGTAGACCGGATCGGAGTCGTCGGCACAGTCGAGCGTTGAGCCGGTGGCAATCACGCCCAGACCTTCTGCTGTCGGCGTGCCATCGGCGTTACAGAAGCCATACGGGTCGGCACCGGCATAGGGCCCGGCTGCGTAGGACTGCGGATCGCCGCCTTTCAGCTCATAGGACTCATCCATATAGCTCAGGCCGAAGGCGAAGAGCAGCGGGCTGGCGAGCCCGGTATCGAAGCTCTGGCTGAAGTCCGCCTGGAGCTGCGTCTCTTCGTTGATCAGGTCCCCGGGATGGAAGCTGGTCGGCGATTGTTCGCCAAGCGACGGGTTCACCGTGTTTTCAAGGGTGTACTCGATCTCGTTGTGACCGAAACGGCCAGAGAGGTCCCAGGTGAAGCCGGTATCGGTTTCACCCTTGACGCCGCCCACAACGGAATAGTCGGTCACGTCACCGGAGAAACGCGGCGTGAAGCCGCCCGGGAAGAAGGCCAGCGGCGACCAGACCGAGCCGTCCTCAAGGCGGAGGTTCTCGATCGTGCCATTGCCCGGATAGCGGTAGAAGAAACCGCCGGAAGCTTCGGAGCTGGAATAGTTACCGAAGCTGTAGAATTCACCGAACCCGAAATCATAGCCGGCATTGTAGAACATGCGGAAGGCTTCGCTTTCCGGTTGTCCCCATGGCTGAACGACATCGCCGTCATTAATGTTGGCGTCCGGCAGGCCTGCGATGAACGCTTCTTCGTCGTAGAAGGCGATGTCAGTGTTGAAGCTCGGGAAAAGTGGGCTGTCGGGGTCCGTACAAGCCCAGGCTTCACAATAGGGATCGGCACGCACCGTCGATTCGCTATCGGAATATTCGCCCGAAATGCTGATGAACCCGTTGTCGCCAAGCGGGAGGCCGATATTGCCGGTCAGCAGATATTGCGTGCCGTCGCCTTCATAATACTGGCCCGTCTGTGCGGTCAGTGAAACGCCCTCGGCATTGTCCTTCAGGATGAAGTTGATAACGCCGGCGATCGCGTCAGACCCGTATTGGGCGGCTGCACCATCGCGCAGGACTTCGACGCTTTTCAGGGCCGAAGACGGAATGGTCGAAATATCCGGACCCTGGGTGCCCGACCCGCCGATCGAAACCAGCGCTGCGCGGTGGCGGCGCTTGGAGTTCACAAGAACAAGCGTCTTGTCGGTCGGCATGCCGCGCAGCTGTGCCGGGCGGATGAATGTCCCGCCGTCCGAGATCGGCTGGCGAGACAGCGAGTAGGACGGCACGAGCGTCTTCAGGACGTCATTGGTGTCGACAAAGGAAATGTCGGTGATCTGCTCTTCGTCAAACACGTCGATCGGCACCGGGCTGTCGGCGACCGAGCGTGGCATGCCGCGCGCACCAGTCACAACGACGGTTTCCTGAACGGCGTCATCATCGCCGGTTGTTTCGGTTTCCTGGGCATAGGCCGCGCCAGACATGCCGACAGCGATAACGCTTCCCAGAAGTAGCCCCTTTAGTGATCTGTTCATTAGATTTCCCTCATATCTAGTTGCCCCTGATCCAACGGCGCCCCATCCCTTTTTTCAGGGCGCACGAAGCTGTGTGCGGACGAACAAGGTCCGCAATAAATCGTTGATTTGGTTTGGCTTAATCGTGCCCCATCTCCGCTAGGCAGGAGCGGGGTAGCCGGTCCGACATTGGACAGCAGGGCCGCTCGCCGTTGAGACAGCCCGATATATGCAGACGACTAAACTTCTTGCTGGTGTGTAAACAGCGTTTCGTCCGTCGTTTGGTACAAGTTTGGCGACCGCCTCATTTTGATGCACTGCAACATTAATGCGACAAGAATTTCATCATCTGGGAATTATTTGCCGCGGACGCCGGCACTCGGCGCAAGGTCTGAAAGGCCGATAATGGTCTGGGCCACCTTGACGAGCTTAAGGCCTCTTTCCATGGCAACGCGTCTCATGGAGTCGTAGGCTTCCGCCTCCGAAAGGGATTGCTGCTGCATCAGAAGGCCCTTGGCTCGCTCGATCGTCTTGCGCGCGGTAAGCTCACTTTTCGAATTGAGCAACTCATTCTGCAGGGCGCTCACCAGGCGGTGACGCTCCATGGCCGTCTCGATGATCGGAGAGAGCCGGTCTTCGGCGAGCCCTTTCACGATAAAGCTGCTTGCCCCGCGCCGTACGAACTGTGCGGCCGCATTGGCGGGGGCGGTTTCCACGAAGATCACAACAGGCAGCTGGGTTTGCATGGCCACTTCGCCGCATGTCTCCAGCAATGCGTCATCCGCCTCACCGGCCAACAGCAGGACAAGGTTCGACCCGCCGCCCTGAACAGCGTCTATGACAGCATCGGTCTGGAGGTCCTGAAGGAAGGCAAGTCTTGCGCAATCAGCGATCGCCGCAGCGATCAGCGTCGCTTGCGAGGAATTGGCCCCCGCCACAGTTACGGCGAGCCCGTGCGATAGCTTATTCGGCATGATCCTGGTCTGCACTCAGTCGCGACTCCGAACATGGATATTATTTCAGCCATGAAATACAGAATTTCTTCCGACTCAAAGTCCACGATAATGCATGGCTATGGATTCATTGCAGTCTGCCTCAAAATCGAGCGGTAGCGACCTTCCAGACATCAGAAGGCGGAGGTTTTTGACCACTTTGGTTGTCTGGAGCGCATGAAAATGCCCTGACAGCCACCGTCCTTTTCGGATCGATGACGGCGGTGGAATGAAGGCGCGGGCACGTGCAGTATTCCTGCGAATGAGATTGACTCGCGATACCTGCAAGATTACCCGCGGGCGAAATTGAAAATCATTCTCACACGCAAAATGTGATCGCGAGGGCAACATGCAAGTCAGCCGACTGGCCGCAGCATTTCTGGTATCTGTAAGCACAACCGCGCTTGCGACAGCGCAGGAGTCCAGGACGGAGGCGGACAAGGAAAATCGCCAGGAAACGGTTATTGTCACGGGCACGACGGCCTTCGGAGCGACCAAATCGCAGACCCCGATCGTCGAGACGGCCCGCTCGCTCTCGGTCGAGACTGACGAGATGTTCGAGGACAAGGGGGCGCTGAACCTCTCCCAGGTCCTGACCTATGTCGCCGGTGTTACAGCGGAGCCTTACGGGTTCTCCACGCGTGGCGATTTCCCCCAGTCGCGCGGTCTCGATCTGCCGCGCTACCGCGACTCCATTCAGGAGCTGTTCGGCAGCTACAACTCCACCCGCGCCGACGTTTACACGGTTGAGCAGGTCGAGGTGCTGAAAGGGCCGGCCTCGGTGCTCTACGGCCAGGGTTCGCCCGGCGGCATCGTGAACTATGTCTCCAAGACGCCGAAGGAAGATTTTGGCGGCGAGCTCCAGGCAGATGTCGGCAATTACGACCGCTATCAGGTGGCCGGCGATGTCACGGGCCCGGTGGCGGGCAGTGACGGCAAGCTGCTCTACCGGCTCGTTGGCCTCTACCGCGACACGGGCACGCAGATCGATCAGGTCGACGAGAAGACGAGCGTGTTCATGCCGTCGCTTTCCTGGCTGCCGACTCCGGACACGAAGTTCACCCTGATCGGCCTCGTGCAGGAGACCGACAGCGACACGGCGGCTCAATTCATCCCGGTCGAAGGCACGCTCAACCCGCTCGATGGCGGCGGTTATCTCGACTATGAGGTCTATGCCGGCGAGCCGGGCTTCAATCGCTATGATACCGAATCCCAACAGGTGACTTTGCTCGGTGAGCACCGTTTCAATGACAATCTGATGATCGAGGGCACCGCGCTCTGGCGCTCCGGCGAAGCCGATTACCATCAGGCATGGCCGGCCTTCACGGGGGCGGGCCAGAGCCGGTATCTGAACGATATTCTGGCTGAGAATCCTGCCCTGCAGGCGGCCGCTGACGCACAGGGACTGACCTTCAGCGATACCACCGTGCCGCGCACCTTCTATCGGGGAGACAATACCTTTGACCAGATCGCCGGCGACATCCGTCTGCGCGGCAGCTTTACGACGGGTGTCCTGGAGCACGACATCCTCGCAGGCATCCAGTATCAGGATGTGGAGACCGACAGCGATACGGCCAATATTTATGGCGGCGGCGCGCTCGCCGGTGATTTCCGCTATGTGCTGGATCTGAAGAATCCGACCTATGGCAATTATCCCGATGAGAGTGCCTTTGATGCTGTCCTGAACAATACGCCCGCCGAAACCGTCGAGGACACGGGCGTCTACGTCTCCGACCAGATCTCGGTCGGCAATTGGCGCTTTACCGCTGGGGTTCGCGCCGATCGTGTTGAAAACGATAATGGCACGACCACGCAGGAAGACGATGCGGTCTCTACCAGCATCGGTGCGCTCTACCGCTTCGATAACGGCCTTGCGCCCTATGTCAGCTATTCGGAATCCTTCGAGACCGTCGTCGGCAGCGATGTTCAGGGCAACCAGCTCGATCCGCAGGAAGCCCGCCAATATGAAGCCGGCTTCAAATACGAGCCGCGCGGCATCCCGGGCCTGATCACGCTGGCCTATTACGATATCGAGATTTCCAATCTGCCGAACCCGAACAGCCTGCCGGGCGATGCAGCCCAGCAGCAGGGCATATCCAAGCTGAAAGGCTTCGAGCTGGAAGGCCGGCTGCAGTTCGACGAAATCTATGTGCAGGCCGCCGCCTCCACCATCGATGCGGAAGATCCGAACGGCTTTGAACTGGCGGCCATCCCCGAAACCCAAGCCTCCTTCTGGACGACATGGCGCCCGGACGGGATGCTGGAAGGCTTCAAGGCCGGGGCCGGTCTGCGCTATGTTGGCGAGACCGTCTCGGAAAACGGCACGATCCGTTATGTGACGCCTGATTACACGCTGGGCGACCTGATGGTCGGGTATGAATGGGATCAGTGGGACTTTGCGATCAATGCGCGTAACGTCACCGATGAGAAATATCTCACCGGCTGCCTGACCCGCGGGGACTGCTTCCCGGGCCTGCGCCGGACCGTTGTGGCGAACCTGCGCTACAAGTTCTGATCGGGGTAGGGCGAGGCGCATGACGGCATTTGACTGGAGCATGATGACAGCCTCGGGCCTGATGTGTCTGGCCGCGCTCGCCCTGCTTTTCCTCTCCTGGAAGCGTCCGGGTAATGTGAAGGCGCTGACCGGGGGCTGGGCCTTGCTCGCAGGCGCGCTCGTCCTCGCCTTCTTCGCTAATGGGGACCGCGGCGTCGCCCAGGCCAGCGTTATCGCCATGGCCGGGGCGACAGCGTTCTTTGCTATGCCGGTCCTGAAAGGGCTTGCGCCTCCCGTCGCAGGCGCCCGCAGAAGAACGCGCAATGAGGCTGAAGCGCCGGCCGGTCATCCGCTGCGCACCGGGTTGTTGGGCGTCTGGACCTTTCTCGTCGCCGCACCGGTCGCCGGGGTTATCGCCTTCCTGGCTGCGGCGGGGCTCTTCAAGCTCATCCGCCCGGCTGAAGGCAGCGCGGCCACGGCAGGCACCATCGCCATCATCGCTGCCGTCTTGATCTGGGCGCTCGTCTCGGTTCTGCTGCTCATCGAGCCCCGGGCCGGGCGCCGGTCAATCTATGCCGGTGTTGCGCTTGCCGCGACAGCCGCCATGGCTTTCATCTGAGGAGCGGAATATGGCGTCTTCCATCTGGCCGAAATCGAGCAAGGCCCGGGTCGACCGGTCGCTTTCTGCCCATTCCGTCATGGGGCTGGTGATCAGCGCTATTCTCTTCATCGTCTGCCTGAGTGGTGCGGTCGCGGTCTTCGAGGATGAGCTTGGCTGGTGGGAAAACCCCGTCTCCGACCCGATCCAGTCCGTCTCGCCGGAAGCCGCGCAGGCGACCGTGGAAAGCGTTGCCGCCGCCCAGCCAGACACCACGCACCTCTACCTCTACCTGCCGCGCAACAACTGGCCGCGCTATGTCGCTGGCGGCGATGACGGCCTGCAGACGGCCAATCCCTCCGGCGAACTGACCGGCGAGTATGAGACGCCTTGGAACGACTTCCTCATCCACCTTCACTATTATCTCAACCTGCCGACCAGTTTCGGCATGATCGTGGTCGCCATCTTCGGGGTCATGCTGGTCGCCATGGTAATCTCCGGCTTCCTTGCCCATCCGCGTATCTTCCGCGATGCCTTCCGCTTTCGACGCACGGGGCAGGCCCGGCTCGTCCAGGCTGATCTGCACAATCGGCTGAGTGTCTGGACCGCGCCATTTACCATCATCGTGGCCGCCACCGGCGCGATTATCGGCCTCTTCTCCATTGTTGCCCTGGTGCTGGCGCAGACGAGTTTCGATGGCGACACACGGGCCCTGTCGGAAGCCGTCTTCGGGGCGGAGCCGGCGCCTGACGAGACGCCGGCCGATCTCCCCAATGTGGAGGCGGCGCTGGCCAGCCTGTCGGAGATCGCGCCCGAGGCCGATCCGTTTCTCGTCATCGCGCATGACCCCGGTACGGCCGGGCAGCACATCACCATTTACGGCGAACACCATGACCGGCTGATCTATGGCGAAACCTATGAATTCGACGGCGCCGGCACCTATACCGGCAAGGGCGGCTATTCCGATGGCGAAGCCGGCAAGCAGATCACCATGTCGACCTACTATCTCCATTTCGGGGATTTCGGCGGCCTTGCCGTGAAGGTGGCCTATGCCGTCTTCGGCATTGCGCTCTGCATCATCATCGCGGCGGGCATGAACATCTATTTCCTGAAGCGCGCGGAGGCCGGGCGTGCCCTGCCGCGCCTCGCTTCGGCCTGGTCCGGCCTGGTCTGGGGAACTTCGGCCCTGCTTGCGGTGACGCTTCTTGCAAGCCTGATAGGCTTGGGCAGTGGCTGGCTCACCGCCGTTTTCTGGGGTGGCACGCTCGCTGTCGGTGCGCTTGGCTATTGTCTGTCGGATCCGATCAGGACGGGACAGCTCATGCGGGCGGGCCTCGGCGTTGCCCTTGGCGCGGCCGTGCTGATCCATGTTGCCGTTTACCTTGGCCATTATGACAACCCCTATACATGGGTGACATCGGCCTGCCTCCTGCTGCTGGCGGTGTTCACCCTGGTCCCGCCGTCAAGGTTCAGGTCACGGTCGCCCCACCTTGCGCCGAGGACGGCAGACTGAACTCTCCAGCGATTGCCGGGCCCGTCAGTCTGGCGCCCGCTGGTCCGAGGCGGAGTTACTCTCCGATGGCTGAGCGTCCTTGATACGGCCCATCATTTCGAGCAGCCAGGCCAGGGCCGGATCCTGGGTCTGGGACGGTCGGTAGATAGCGCCGATGCGCATCGTGGGGCAGGGGTGTGGCGGCTCAAGGATCTGCAGGGTTCTAGCTTGCCATGTTTCGGCAAGGCCTCGCAGCGTCAGGGTCACAAGGTCGGAGCGGCTGACGATTGCGAGCGCGTGGGAGGGATCTCGCACCCGGACAGTCGAGCGGACCTTGCTGGTGGCCGGGATATTTCTGGCAGTGTTCTGCAAGTCAGGCGTTTCGTCGAAAAAGCGCCGGGCTTCGGTATAGTCCGGTTCGATCAGGGTACTTAGTCGTTCGATAACGACGTGTTGGGCTTTGGCCAGCATGTCGAGGGTCAGCGGTGCTTTGATGAACGGGTGGCCTGTCCGGGCCGCCCAAACCATGTCTTCCTCGGCGAGTGGTGCCCAGGCCAGCCGCCCTGTGGCCGCTTGTGGCACACCGATCGCGAGATCCAGCCGGCCGTGTTCGACATCGTCGAGATAGCTGCCCTCGATCCGCTCGAGGTTGATACGGATGCCGGGTGCGGTCTCGCCGAGCGTCTGGATCAGCTGGGGCAGCAGGACCGATGAGACATAGGTGCCCCCGGCAATCGTGAAGTCGCGTTCGGCGGTTGCCGGGTCGAACTCACTGCGGTCGACGGCACGGCGCAGCTGGCTGAGGGCTGGGCGGACTTGGCGGCCAAGTTCGAGGGCATAAGTGGTCGGAACGAGTTGGCCGCCCTTTCGCTCGAAGAGAGGGTCGTCGAGAGAGGCGCGCAGCCTGGCAAGGGCGTGGCTGACAGCCGATGGCGTGAGGGCCAGGTCTTCGGCCGCCCGCGTGACGCTGCGATGTTCCAGCAAGGTCAGCAGGACCCGGAACAGGTTGAGGTCGATCGACCGAAATTGAATTTGATTCATTATGCCTGTGCATAAACATCATTTTGTTCATGAAGTCGATCCCCTTATGTACCCGCTGGGGAATAATGTCCGCCCTCCGGCGGATCTTCAGACAGGTAGAACATTATGGACGGTTCGTCCGCAGGGCCGATCGAGGAAGCATCGGCCGACACAGCATTGGCACCACAGCCTGAACGCAAGAAGCCCAAATGGTATCGTGGCCCGCGGTTTATCCTCATGGTCGTGCCCCCGGTCCTGGTGGCCTTGGGCGTGGCCGCCTACCTCATCAGCGTCCGTGGGCATGTCTCGACCGATAATGCTGTGGTCGCCGCCGCGCGCGCACCGATCAGTGCCAGCATAGGTGGCCGGGTGACGGATGTGCTGGTGGAACAAAACCACCAAGTGGAGGCTGGCGACGTATTGTTCCGGCTCGATGATTCCGATTATCGCACGGCTGTCGCGAGCGCCGAAGCGAGGCTGGCATCGGCGCGGCTGCGGGTCTCGGCACTTCGCGCGTCCTACCGTCAGGCCATGGCCGACCTTTCCACCGCGCGCAGCCGGGCGGACTATGCCGGGAGCGAGCTCAAGCGCCAGAAGAACCTGGTCGAAGCCGGTGTGAGTTCCCAGCAGAAACTGGACGAGGCCCAGAATGCGGCCGATGTCGCAAGGCGCGCCGAGACGGCTGCGCTTGAGGCGCGCGCCAATGCGCTGGCCAATTTGGGGGGCTCTGCCGATGTCGAGACCGACCGGCACCCGCTCGTGCTGGAAGCGCAGGCCGCGTTGGAGCAGGCCCGCAGCGATCTTGAGGATACTGTCATTGTCGCGCCCTCCAGCGGCACAGTTGCACGCGTCGACCAGATCCAGCCTGGCGCCTATGTCCAGCCGGCCCAGACACTGTTCTGGCTGATTTCAGGCAATCCCTGGGTCGATGCCGCCTTCAAGGAAAACCAGCTGGAGCACCTCAAACCCGGCCAACCTGCAGAAATCCGTGTCGACGCCTATCCCGATATCGTTTTCGAGGGCCACGTGGTGAGTTTCTCGCCGGGCACAGGCTCGAGCTTCTCGGTGCTTCCGGCCGAGAACGCCACCGGAAACTGGGTTCACGTCGTCCAGCGTCTGAATGTCCGCATCGAGTTCGACGAACCGCCTGCGACGGACCTTGCCGTCGGGCTGAGTGCCGAGGTGGATGTAAACACCAGGCCTGAGGGCCCCTCCGGGTCATGAGCGATAGCACAGTCAGCCAGGCCGTGCCGGGAGAAGGAGACTATCCCGCGCCTGCGCAACGTACCCTGATCACGACCGGGCTGATCCTGATGACACTGATGACGACGATCGACGCCACGATCGCTAATACGGTGCTGCCCCAAATCCGCGCGAGCCTCGGGGCCTCGCAGGACGAGATCCTGTGGGTGCTGACCTCCTTCATCCTCGCCCGCACCGTGGTAATGCCGGCCATTGGCTGGCTGGAGCAGCGGTTCGGCCGCCGCTTCCTGCTCCTGTTCAACCTTGTGGCCTTTACCGTCGCATCCTTCCTGTGCGGGATCTCGACCAATATCTACGAGATGGTCGGCTTCCGGCTTGTCCAGGGGGCCTCGGCGGCGCTCTTCATGCCGATGTCGCAGGCGATCCTGCTGGATATCACCCCGCCCGAAAAACATGCCCGGGCCATGTCGATCTGGGGGATGGGGGCTGTTCTGGGCCCGATCATGGGACCGATCCTGGGCGGTGTCCTGACCGAGCATCTGAGCTGGCGCTGGGTCTTCTTCATCAATGTCCCGCTGTCTGTTGTCGGCTTTCTCATTCTTTCATCGACGCTGTCGAAGCATACCGAACAGGTCCGCGAGCGCTTTGACGGCTTTGGCTATGTCACGCTGATCGCCGCCCTGATCGCCCTGCAATTATTGCTCGACCGGGGGCCAACGAAGGAGTGGTTCGCCTCGACCGAGATCTGGGTCTACCTCGCCGTCCTGCTGCTCGGCTTGTATCTTTTCTTCGTCCATATCTTCACGACGCGGCGGCCGATCATCCACCCCTCCATCCTGGCGGATGCAAATTTCCTGATCGCGGCGCTCATGGTCCTCTGTATCGGTGTGCTGATGTTCGCGGGCATGGCCGTGCTGCCGACCATGATGCAGAATTTGCTCGATTATCCGGTGATTACCGCCGGGATGACCCAGGCCTCGCGCGGGGTGGGCAGTTTCATTTCTATGTTCCTCGTCGGCTGGCTGGTCGGGCGGTTCGACAACCGGCTGATTGTGCTGACCGGCATCGCCCTGGTGGCGGTGTCCTACTACATGATGTCCGGCTTCTCCCTGCAGATGAGCCAGGACCCGATTGTTGTCTCTGGCTTTTTCCAGGGTCTGGGCATTGGCCTCATCTTCATTCCGCTGATGACCATGGCCTTCGCGACCATCCCGCAGGCGCTGCGCACGGAGGCGGCATCCTTCTTCGGCCTGATCCGCAATGTCGGCAGCAGCGTCGGCATTTCCATCGTGGGGGTGCTGCAGATCTACAATACGCGGATCGTCAGCGACCGGTTGGCTGCGGGGCTGACGCCCGACGACCCGACGGTTCGTGCCATGCTGCCCCAGACGCTCGATCTTCATACGGCCAGAGGCCAGGCCATCGCGGAAGGCATGGTTGGCCGACAGGCGGCGATGGTGGCCTATGTCGACAGCTTCCATCTGCTCTTCATCATCTCGATGGTGATCCTGCCGCTTCTCTTCTTCCTGCGCTCGACGGAGGCAAAGAATGCCTGACTTGAGACCTCTTCTTTTCGCCACGCTGGCAGCTGGCCTTGCGGCCTGCACGACGGTCGGCCCGGATTTCCGTGCGCCGGACGCCCCTGCCGCAAAGGGCTATTCGATGAGCGGCGACAGCCCCCTGCCGGAGGAAGTGCGCCTGGTGGCCGACGAGACCGTGCCGGCCGAGTGGTGGACGGTCTTTGGTTCCCCGGCGCTGGACACGCTCATCGAGCAGGGGCTTGCCAACAATCCGACCCTTGCCGCCGCTGACGCCTCGCTTGCGCAGGCGCGGGCGTACGAGCTGTCTGAACGCGGTACGCAGGAGGCCCAGGCGTCCCTTCAGGCCATGGCCGAGCGGCAGCGGGTCAATACCGCTTCATTTGGCATAGAAGGCTTTCCAAGCCCGACCATCAATCTTTACTCGATCGGCGCGAATGTCAGCTACGATCTCGACCTGTTTGGCGGCAAGGCCCGCCAGATCGAGAACCTGTCGGCGCAGACCGAGGCGCAGCGCCTGCGCCGGGATGCAGCCTATCTGAGCCTCACCGGGGCGCTGACGTTGAAAGCCATGAAGCTTGCCTCGCTCAATTCGCAGATCAATGAACTGCAGGCCATTATCGAGGCTGACCGGCAGACGCTCGACATGATCGGGCGCGCAATTGCCGCCGGCGGGGAGCCGGAAGCCGCGCGTGTCACCGCGCAGGCCCAGCTCGCCGAGGACCAGGCAAAGCTGCCAAGGTTGCGCAAGCGCCGGGCTGCAGCGCGCCATGCATTGGCTCTGCTGACAGGGCATCTGCCGGGGGAATGGGCGGCACCCGAGTTCACCATTGATGACTTTGCTTTGCCAGAAGACATTCCGCTCAGCCTGCCATCCAGCCTCGTCCACAACCGTCCGGACATCCTGGCGGCTGAGGCTGAGTTGCATGCGGCTGTGGCCCGGATCGGCGTGACCATGGCCCGGCAGTATCCGAACATCTCCCTGGATGCGTCTTTCGCCTTCGCCGCGCTCAAACCCGGGGAGGTCTTCAACTATGAAAGCCTCGGCTGGGCGGTTGGTCCGTCGGTGACCGCGCCCTTGCTCGATGGGGGCAGCCTGAAAGCCAATGAAATCGCCGCCCGGGCCGCTGCGGAAGAAGCCGACGCCAGGTATCGCCAGACAGTGCTTGAGGCCTTCGTGCAGATTGCCGATGTCCTTGAGGGCCTGACCCAGGACAAGGCGCTGATTGCCGCGCAAACGGACGCGATCCGGGCGGCGGAGGAAAACGCGCGGCTCTCTTCGCTTGCCTATGAGAACGGGGCGGGGTCCCTTTTGTCGCTGCTGGATGCACAGCGCCAGGCCCAGCGTGTCCGGCTCGGCGCGGTAGAGGCAAAGGCGCAACTGAGGGCCGATATCGCCGAACTCTACGCCGCCACAGCCTCGCAGCTTGTCGGGATGCAACCGGCAGCTTTTTGAGCCGGCAGATTCATAAAAATGGTGACGCCGCACGAGCGCAGATATCGCCTGTTGCAGGGCGAGGTGATCTTGTCTGCCATGGATGTCGTGCGCGTGACGTCGATAATCGGCGCTTGTCGAAGCGAGCGATTTATTTTTATACCCCCATGAGAAAATATATAATTGGGAGGAATATTGCGGTGCATAGACAGAAGAATTCAGTCGGGCATGCGGGCGACGCGCCGACGAATCCGCATAGCCTTCAGGGAGTTTTCGAAGAAAGCTATCGGGAAATATTCGCCTTCGTCAGGGGCAAGGTCGGGGCCGGGCCACCTGATCCGGACGATATCGTCCAGCAGGCTTTCGCAAAATATGCAGCGTTGGCTGACCGGTCCGCTATCGGAAATCCCACGGCCTTCCTCATCAGGACGGCCGGAAACCTGATCAAGGATCACGCGCGCAAGTCGTCGACCCGCTTCAATGTCAGCGTAAATGGCGCAGAACTCGATTTTGTTGCGTCTAATCATGACGATTTGAGCCCGGAGATCGTCTTATTAGGGAGAGAACGTTTTCAATGTGTCGTTGCGGCCTTGAAGGAGCTGCCCCGCCGTCGCCGGAGGTTCGTCCTGCTGAACAGGCTTGAAGGCATGAGCTATGTTGAGATTGCACGTATGAGTGGCACGAGCGAGTCGACGGTTCGGAAAGAGGTCAAGGCGGGTGTCGCCACGTGCCGGCGTGCGCTTGCGAAGTTGATGGGTGATGAGGATAGCTGAGCGCAAACACATGTCTGCGGAAACGATCCAGTCGAGGGATGATATCGGCGAGGCTGCTGATTCCTGGGCGCAACGCATGGCGTCCGGGTCGCTGACCGCTGAAGAAGCACGCGCCTTCAATCAATGGGTGTCGGCTGACCCGGCCCACGAGGCTGAGTTCCAGGCCGCCCAGGCCCTGCGCAAGGAATTGCCGCATCTGCGCCATCTCGACCAGTACAGCGACTGGCTGAAGCCACCTTTCCATGAATGGGCGATGGCGCGCGTTATGGTGTTCGCCAAGGCTCTGATGGCGCCGTTCCGGGGGCGGGGTGGTCTGCGGGCCATCGGGGGCGGGCTGGCAGTAGCGTCTCTGGCCGTCGCCATGCTGGCGATCTTTCTCTCTTCGTCCGCACCCGTCGACACGCCGGATCTCGTCACGGAGATTGCCGAGGTCAGGGATGTGACGCTTCCTGACGGTTCTGTCGTGACCATTGGCGCGGCTTCCTCACTCTCTGTCGATTACACGGCCCATGAGAGACGGGTCAGCCTGTCGGAAGGCGAAGCCTATTTCGATGTGAAGAGCAATCCCGACCGGCCTTTTATCGTGGTCGCGAACAATACGGTTGTGCGCGTCCGGGGGACAAAGTTCGATGTGTCTCTGGAAACGGAGGCTGTCAGCATTGCCGTCTCCGAGGGCCGGGTCGAGGTGATCCAGCCCGAAGCGGTGAAAGGTGCCATTCGCGACAAGGACATCAAGCATGTGCTGCTCGCCGGACAGCAAGTGTCTGCGCCAAAGACCGGGCAGGTCCAGCCGGTACGCCCGATCAAGGCTGAGGATGTCGCTTCCTGGCGCCGGGGGGACCTCACCTGGGTCGACACGCCGATCAAGGACATCATCGCCGACCTCGACCGCTATCTGGAAGAGGATATCGAATTACAGGCGAGCGATGTTGCCGATCTGGAATATACGCTGGCTGTCCAGGCTGACGATTTGCCGGCCGCGCTCGACCTGATCGCAGCGTCTCTCGATCTTCAGATCGAAGAGAAAGACGGCGGCGTGGTCGTTCTCCGCTAGGGCGCTCTTTCCAGACAGCGCCGCTGCACCCTTCCCTGAAAATATCCTGCCCGGAAGATCGTTTTGCACATTTTGCGACGAATTGGACGGGCTCGTTCGTCGGACATGCTGAAGGCTTTCAAGGCGGGGAGGTAATCGCTCCGGCAGGCCTCAAAATCACAATTGATAAAAAATCGAGGGAGACATCATGATCCATAAGAACAAGACGGGCTTTCCAGCAAAAAGGCTGGCCGCCGTTTCCGCGCTGGTCCTGGCCCTTGCAATGCCCGGCCATGCCGAAGGGGAAAAGCTTCAAAAATACGATATTGAAGCCCAGCAGCTTTCGGAAGCCCTGCTTGAATACTCCCGCCAGTCGGAAGTGAACGTGATCGCGCCGTCCTCGATTACGCGCGGACGCATTTCCAGACCGGTTTCCGGTGAAATGACACCGACGGAGGCGCTCAGTCGTCTCATCGAGGACGAGTCCCTTTCCTACAAGGCGCAAAAGGACGGCTCCATTGTACTGGTCCTGGCAGAAACGAAGGAGGCGGCCGGCGAGGAGGAAAAATCCTTTCGCATGGCTCAGGTGGATCAGGCGGATTCTGGGCCTGTAGAGCGGCGTCCGGCTGAGCCGCCGGTCCAGGAGGACGAGACGTCGGAGGCGCGTGTCTACGATGTCGTCAAAGTGACCGCCCAGCGTCGGGCCGAGAGCATCCAGGATGTGCCGATCAGCATCACGGCGGTGGACGACAGTGCACTGGATGCCGCCTCTATCGACACGACCAGCGGTCTTTCGAATCTGGTGCCGGGGCTGGTGTTCACAAAGACGGGGCCATCCGGCCAGCCCTTCCTGCGGGGGCTCGGCCAGACGGCCGCTGCGGCCGGGCTTGAGCCGCCTGTCGCGACCTATCTCGACAATGTCTATCTGCCCGCATCGGCGGCGACGGTGCTTTCCCTGAACAATGTCGACCAGATTGCGGTCCTGAAGGGGCCGCAGGGCACATTGTTCGGCCGCAACACGACAGGTGGTGTGGTCCAGATCAATACGAGAGACCCCGGCGACGAACTCGCCTACAGTGCCGAACTTGGCTATGCGAACTATGATACGTTCCGGGCCAAGGGCTATATTGAAGCGCCCATTACCGATTCCGTGAGCACCGGGCTTGCCCTCTACAGGCTGCGCCAGAATGACGGATGGGGCCGAAACGCAACCCGCAATACCGATCTCTACACGCGTGAGAGCTTCGTCGCGCAGAGCAAGACCATTGCGGAGCTGGGCCCGAACACGGAGCTCACCTTCAATTTCCTCTATTCCGATGCGACGGATGACGCCGGCAACGCCCCGGCCATTCTGGACGGCACGGTGGCTGTCGATGGCGAGACGACCTATCTGGGCGAATATATCGGGACGTCTCCGGTCGATCCGAAGGTCGACATCGAGCAGAATCTCGAAGCGGTGACCCTGACGCATGATTTCGGCTTTGCCGAACTCATGGTCATGGGCGCGCATCACCACTCCTCCGACGCCACCAATATCACGCCCGGCCCCATTCCGTTCGGCTCAGGCCTGGCCGTGACACTGCCCAACGCGAATGAGAGCACCAGCGAGATGGGCGAACTCCAGCTGAAGTCGGATGACGATAGCTGGCTGCGCTGGATCGTCGGCTACTTCTACATCAATACCGATACCGATTCCGACCTCTTCGTGAATGTCGACGAGACGACGCTCTTCCGGCTGTTTTCATTCCAGGAGCTTGTCAGCCATGCGGTCTATGGCGAGGTGAGTGCCGAACTGACCTCCGATCTCACGCTGACGCTGGGCGCGCGCTACACTCAGGACGAGAAGGAGTTCGGTGGCCGGCAGGTCTCGCCTGATGGCGACGTGTTGCTGACAGCACAGCAGGCAGCTGCGGCCGGTGGCTTTCCACTCGAGAGAACCTGGAAAATGCCGACCTACAAGGCGGTGCTACAATATGAGCCGACCAACAATCTCATGCTGTACGGCTCCTATAATCGGGGCGTGAAAGGCGGCGTCTACAACCTCTCCAGCTTGACCAATCCGCCGGTCAATCCGGAGAAGGTCGATTCCTATGAGGTCGGCGCAAAAACCAATTGGTTCGACAACAGGCTGCAGCTCAACGTCGCCGCCTATTATGCGAATTATTACGATCTTCAGCTGCGCTCGACGCCGTCCGACCAGGCAGTGCCCATCCAGTTCAACGCCGCGGAAGGCGAGGTCAAAGGTCTGGAAGTCGATTTTCAGGGCCGGGTCACCGACCGGTTTCAGGTCTCTGGCGGGTTCTCGGCCATGGATGCCGAATATGCGAGCTTCCCCGGTGCTGTGTGTACCCAGCCTGTCCCCGGTGGCGGGAATGTCAGCGTGACCTGTGATCTCTCTGGACAGAGCATGCAGAGAGCGCCGGATTTCACCGGCAATCTCAGCCTGCAATACCGGGTGCCGCTCGAGGGTAAGGAGCTCATGCTTGCCGTGAACGAGAACTATAATAGCGGCTTCATCTGGGAGCCGGACGGCCGGGTCGAGCAGGACCCTTACCATTCGATCTCAGCCTCTGCGACGCTGAATTTCGATGGCGGATACTTTGTCCGTCTGTGGGGCGCCAATCTCGCCGATGAGCGGATCCGGAATGTCGTGATCCAGGACGATAATGACGTCTTCTCGCCCGGGGCGCCGCGGACCTTCGGGATCACCTTCGGGGTAAAAAGCTTCTGATGGAAAGCCCCGTACGTCCCACGGCGTGCGGGGCTTTGCGTTTGTGCGCCGGCGGCATCCTTGTGTTCTGCAGGCTTAAGGCGGGGCAGGGGAGGCCAGCCGGCGACACACCCATCAAAGATGATCGACCAGATATGTTTTCCTGAGACCAATTCTTTTTATTAGGTGCAAAGGCCGCAATTTTTTAAAGGTGTTTCGAATATGCGTAGTGTGGCTCCCGCTTCTGACCAGGCCCCGGAAGATACAGAGGCCGATCGTGCGTTGAACAGGAAGGACATCTTCCTCATCTGTTTCTGCGTCGCAGCGGGGCTGGTCGATGGCTATGACTCGCAAGTGATTGCCTTTGCGGCGCCCTATATGCAGGAAGAGCTGACCCTGTCGTCCAGTATTCTGGGCTGGGTTTTCAGCGCGGGGCTGATCGGCGGCATGTTCGGCGCCGTACCGGCCGCCCATCTGGAAATGAAATTCGGCCGGCGGGCCGTTCTCATGCTCTGCCTGTTCTGGATCTCCATCGGCTCCATCATCACCTCCCTGATCAGTACAGGGCCTGTGCTGGTCGTTATACGCTTCTTTGCCGGGATCGGGCTCGGCATGGCCATGCCCTTGCTGTTCGGTGCGATGATGGATTCCGTCCCGCGAAAGGTGCGTGCAAGATCGCTCTCGCTCGTCATGTGCGCCATACCGGCGGGCGGCCTGTGTGGCGGGCTTCTCTCGGCGACGATTTCCTCCCAGTATGGGTGGCGACCGCTTTTCTGGATCGGCTGTGTACTGCCGATCCTGCTATTGCCGTCCCTTTTTGCCGCTATCCCGCGTGAAAGGCGTCCTGCAGCGGCGGATGCACCGGTGTCTGAGACGGCACAGGAGAAGGCTGAAGGGGGTGTTATCCGCTCGCTTCTGAAAGCTGGCGGCATCGCGTTCGCCATCATTTTCGTAACCAACATCTTCAGCGCCGGGCTCGGCTATATCCTGATGAGCTGGACACCGACCTTGCTTGTCTACACCGGGTTTTCCAAGGCAACAGCGGCCCTTTCCGGCGGCCTTCTCATGGGCGGGGCAATGGTCGCGTTCCTCATCCTGGGCTTTCTGGTCGACCGTCTGGGCCCGTTCAAGGTGGCTATTCCCGCCTATGCTGGGGCAGCCTTGTCCATCCTCTGTCTCGGTGTGCTGTCAGGGGATCAGACGACGACAATGGTGCTTTGCTTTCTTGCCGGCTTTTTCGGTGTGGGGTCGCAGGTAACCATCACCTATATCGTGGGCGACCTCGTCCCCACACAATACCGCGTCGCTGCCTTTGGCACGGCGATGATTTCGTCTCGCATCGGCGCCGGTATTGGACCGCTCTCGATCGGTTTCATGTCCAGCGCCGGATTGACGCCCATGGCGCTGTTCGCCGTGATGGCTGTGCTCGGCCTGATTGGCAGTGTCGGCGTTTTCCTGAGTAACCGGGCCCGGCGGGAGGCACAGTAGCTGCCTGGTGCCCGGGCAAGGCCGTGTCCACAAACCAGAAACAAGGGAGGCCACAATGGCCGATGAGCTTTCAGGCAAGGTGGCGATCGTCACAGGTGGGGCGAAAGGGATTGGCAGGGCCACCGCAGAACTGTTCGTGGCCGAAGGGGCAAAGGTCGTCATTGCAGACCTGGATGCGCAGAATGGCGCGGCCCTGGCCTCGCATCTGGGGGGAAGCGCGCGTTTCCTGCGCACCGATGTCAGTGTGCGC
The DNA here is from genome assembly GCF_002088975.1 of Henriciella aquimarina. Lineage (GTDB taxonomy): Bacteria > Pseudomonadota > Alphaproteobacteria > Caulobacterales > Hyphomonadaceae > Henriciella > Henriciella aquimarina. The sequence continues at coordinate 44,085 of NZ_NCST01000037.1, read as the reverse complement.
GCTGACCTTGAAGCGCTTGTGGATGACGCCGTCTCGGCGTTTCAGGGCCTGGACATCATGGTCAACAATGCCGGCTTTCCCGGTGCGTTCCACGACCGGTTTCTGGACGACCCCCTCGATGACTTCGACAAGGTCATGCGTATTAATCTCGCTGGCGTCATGTATGGCAGCCAGATCACGGCGCGCGAGATGGTAAAGGCCGGCGGGGGCTCGATCATCAACACCACTTCAACGGGGGGTGTCACAGCCGGCTATTCGCTTTCCGCCTATCGCGCCGCCAAGGCCGGCGTCATCAACCTCACCAGATCCCTGGCAATTGATCTTGGCGAATACGGCATCCGGGTGAACGGGCTGGCGCCCGGCCGCATTCCCACCGGGATGAGCGCTTTCGCCGAACCCGGCCTGTCGGAGCAGGCTCAGGCGGAGCTGAAGGCACGCCTCGACGAGGTCTGGATGGCGACCCAGCCACTCAGGCGGCGGGCCTCTCCGAGCGATGTGGCAAATGCGGCCCTTTTTCTTGGAAGTGACCGCTCCCTGCACGTGACAGGGCAAATCCTTGCTGTTGATGGCGGCGTGACAGCCGGGGACCCCCATAACCTCGTCGCCACACTCCAGAAGGCGAGGGAGACGTTTCTCCAATCGCAAGACTGATCAGGTTTTGAGAAACGCGTACAAAGCCCTTCTGGGCTTCGGCCTCGTATTCCCATCGCTCAGGCAGACAGCGGCGGCGGGAAAGTTGAGCAAGAGCATATCTTAGTCAACTTTGAGATCTTCCCGAGTATGGAGATGTTTCAGACCAATAAGCTATCAGCATACAACACCAGCCGAAGACGGAGCGGCAGTGCAATTAGGGGCTAGGCCTTGCCCTTGACCGGCTTTTCCAGTCGGACGCCTGGCCCGCCGCCATTCTCGTCGATAAAAACAAGGCCATTGGCTTCGAAAATCATGCGAACCAGCTGGGCTGTACTTGCTTTCAGAGCGGTCCTTCCCCGCTCAAAATTGCGAATGGTGAAATCGCTGACTTTAGCCTCATTTGCCAAGTGCAGTTGGGTCCAGTCCAGGAGCGCGCGGGCCGCACGGCATTGTTCGGGCGTGATCATGCTCGAAAACTGAAGGCAGGCTCTTTTAAACGCAATAAAGCCTCGGAAAGCGATTGACAATTATCTCGGATTTTAGAATATTAGTTTCGAAAAACAGAGAAAATTGTTACGGCATACGAGCAGATCAAAGGAGCCAACAGTGCCACAGAGGGAACTGATTCGCTGGGCCGGCCAGCCTTCGCCCGATCTCCCGGTGTCTTGCGCGGTCTCTTGTTTTTGGGAGCGGCGCTCATGAGCAAACGCCGGAAATCCGCTTCGTCGCGAAACCGCAGCCGGCTCGCGCGAGAGACCAGAAGGGAACGCGGTGCGTTTGACACCGTCGATGTTGCCGACCGGCTTTACACTGTCATGGCAGAGCTTTTCGTCGTCTCCGACGCGGTTGCCGGGAGCGAGCTTGAAGATCCGAAAGTGAGCGGCCTGCGGATGATCCTCCACCGCCAGATCGAGGAGCTCAGAAACCTGAAAGACATCATTCATCCGTGGATGCCGCCAGGTTCCGAGGAGAGAGCTTCATGACGCGGCACCTCCTCGGGACCGGGTTTGACGGTGCAACCGACAACCGCGCCGCAATTGTTCATCACGCCAATTCCTGTCCGGATAAGCAGCGCTTTTGTTGTCAGAATACATCCCTTTCACGCCACGCGGGAGCATCTCCAGAGCTTTGTTAATTTGTCTTGGAAAATAGAGCCTGGTGCCAGGAGAGGCATCAAATCAATGAATTAGTCGTCTGTTTTTATTGTTTTTTTAAATCGAGAAATATGGATATACCCGCAAATGTACCCGCATTTTGCGCGGCTACGTTGCATATAGATATCTTTGCACCGCCGAGAAGGCGCTGCGTATTTCACCGATTTCACCTAGTCTGCGTTTCGCATCGCCAGTGGACCCATAACGCACACGCAAAAGATCGCCGAGCTTGTTGTAGCCCAGCTCGGTAACGCCATCTCTTTCATAAGCATGCAGCACATCCTTGAGGAAGTCGCGCATCTCCAGTTCGAATCCTTCCAGGCCATGTTCTCGTGCGCTGTCAGCTCGGTCCCGCCTTGTCTTCGGGTCCAGTGAGAAGCGGACATAGGCAAGCACGTCAAAAATATCGCTGTCCCGCGCATCAATCAGTGTGCTCATGTCTTCCAGGCGCTCAAGATCGTACCCACGCTCTTCCAGCACGGTGAAGAGCTTTGCCCGTAATTCCGGATCGCTCCATTTCTCGCGCAGCTCGTCCTCGCCGGACACAATGTCGGAAAGGTCGCCAAAGAGGCGCTTCATGAACTCTTCAGCGCCGATCGGTTTCCCATCCACCCAGTAGCTTGTAGATGCCATGTACTGAATGCGCCGTTCTTTCCCGTCGGCAAGCTGGACGCGGATCCTCGCCGGGCGCGGTTCACCAGGGCTATCGTCCACATAATCTTCGCCCGGGTCTTCCATGCCACCGGCCGTCTGTCCTTCTCCGTCAATCACAGCGGGCCGGTCCGGCTCCAGAGGTTCGCCGTCCCATTCGGGATCGTTGAAGTGCTCATAGGCCTTCACGAAGTCGTATATCGTGAAATAGTCCTTGCCCTCGAAGGTGCGGGTGCCGCGCCCAATGATCTGTTTGAACTCGATCATGGAGCGGACGGGCCGCATCAGAACGATATTGCGGATGTTGCGCGCATCGACGCCGGTCGAGAGCTTCTGGGACGTCGTGAGGATGGTCGGGATGGTTTTCTCATTGTCCTGGAAGGTGCGCAGGTGCGCTTCGCCGATCTCACCGTCTTCAGCCGTCACCCGCTCACAATAATGAGGATCAGGCACCACTTTCATTTCATTGATATAGTCGCGCACGCGGGCCGCATGGTCCTGCGTGGCGCAGAAAACCAAGGTCTTCTGGCGCGGGTCGATCTGTTTCATGAACTCCCGGACGCGGCTGCGTTCGCGCTCCTCGATCACGATCTTCGTGTTGAAGTCGCCTTCCGTATATTTGCGGTCTTCCTCGATCTCGCCGTCGATCACGGTATCGCCCGCCCCGAAGACATACTCATCGATCGTACTCGCCATCTGGCGCACCTTGAACGGCGTGAGAAAGCCATCCTCGATCCCCTCCTTCAGGGCATAGGTGTAAACGGGCTCGCCGAAATAGTCGTAAGTGTCGACATTGATCGTCCGTTTCGGTGTGGCTGTCAGGCCAAGCTGCACGGCAGGCGAGAAGTGCTCCAGAATGGCCCGCCAAGTGCTTTCATCATTCGCACCGCCCCTGTGGCATTCATCGATCACGATGAAATCAAAGAAGTCCGGCGGATATTGGAGGTAGTTGGGGGGGGCCATTGGACACGATCTCGCCCGTCTCATCCTCGCCTTCTTCGGCTGCCCCGCTCGTCATCATGGTCTGGAAGATGGAGAAGAAGACGCTGGCGTTCTTCGGCATGTTGCCGTCGCGCTTCTTGATCTCCTTGGGGTTCACCCGTGACAGAGCCCCCGCCTCGAAGGCGGAAAATGAATTGAAAGCCTGATCGGCGAGGATGTTGCGGTCTGCCAAAAACAGGACTCGTGGGCGGCGCACTGGCTCACCCGACAGATTCCAGCTGGCGTGAAACAGCTTCCAGGCGATCTGGAACGCGATACTGGTCTTGCCCGTCCCGGTCGCCAGGGTCAGCAGAATCCGCTTTCTACCCTTCGCCACGGCTTCCAGAACCGCATTGATCGCATTGTGCTGGTAATAGCGCGCTTCCCATTTGCCGCCGCCCGTCTCGAAGGACACATCGCCGAAGCGGTCCCGCCAGCGATTGTCTTCGGAGAAGATGCGGTTCCAGAGTTCATCAGGTGTCGGGAATGGCAGGGCGATATCCCGTTCGGCGCCCGCCACCATATCGACTTCGCGCCAGCCGATCCCGTTGCTGGAAAAGCCGAAGCGGACCTTCAGCCGCCCGGCATAGTCCTTGGCCTGGCCCATGCCGACGCTATGGCCGACACCTGCCTTTTTCGCTTCCATGACAGCGAGCTTCTGGCCGCGATATTCGAAGACATAATCGGCGGTCTTGGATTTCCCGCGCCGCCCGCCGCTCATGATGCGGCCGGGACAGATCAGCTCCCGGCGCACCCGTGCGCCCGGCGTTGTTGTCCAGCCAGCGGCGGCGAGTACCGGGTCGATCCGGTTTGCGCGCGTGTCGGCTTCGGTTTCTTCAGACACGCTTCATTGCCGCCCCAAGCCCGGCCTCTGCTTGCTCAGCCTCGCCAAGCAAGTCTTCCCAGTTTCCTGGCGGGTTTCCTGAATCAAGCATGCGCGCGAAAACGCGGTAGGCGTCTGTCTTGCTGTCATAGGCGCGCTTGGTTCCTTCATCATTCACCCATCCAAGAACAATAACTTTAGCCTTAGAGTTGAAACGATAAAAGAGTCTGTATTGCTGGAAGAATTTGACGCGAAACCAGTGCTTGTTTTCCGCGCCAAGCGTGTCGCCCTGCATATGATCTGGTGAGCCGGGGGCAGCCGGAATAACCTCAGTGACAATCTTCTCGATCGCGGCAAGGCGCTTAGCGCTGTTCTTCTTGTGATAGCCCCCCGAATCTTTCGCCTTCTGCTTCTCGACCTTCGCGGTCAACTCGGACAGCTGATCAAGAAAAAGGGGATGAGCGAATATCGTCCATCCCCCGATCACTAAGGGTGTCTGCTTGGGTTTTGTCATTCATCGTCTGGCGACAGCGGCGCATCCAGATCGATGTCGACATCCTGCGTCAGCGATGCTACGCGCGCCATGAAGTCGGCGCCAAGCGGCTCGATGCGGCCCGGATTGGCTTCCATATCGCGCGCGAGAAATCCAAGAAACGCTATCATAGCCGGGTCTTCGGTCTCGCCAGTCTCTTTTTCGATCTGCACGGCTCCCTCAGCTGAAATGCTATACTTCAGCTGGTCTTTTTTTCCGAGCTTCAGCGCCTTGCGCACCTCGGCGGGAACCGTGGTCTGATAGCGGTCTGTCAGCTTGGAGCGGGTCTGAATGGCGGCGGGCATGAGATTTGATCCTTTCGACATCACGACAGGTAATGCATTTGCATTGTCATGTCAAGATTTGAAGGTTTTGAGCCACTCCGAAATATCCAGTCCCGGCATGCCGCCCTGGCAGTGCGGGCATTTGCGCTGGTGGAAGTCCGAGCCGTTTGCGCGTAGCGGGTGCCGCAGATCGCGCCGGTGTGGCTCCAGCCCAAGGACCAGGAGCGCTGCGTCTTGCACTTTCAACTCATCGCACAGCAGCCAGAACTTTGAGACGTTCCTATATCGCGACCACGCATCCGGCGGCGCCTTATCGAATACTGGGTCCCAATCAGGGTCAGGGCTTTCAAAATCTTCTAAACATCGCTTGGCGCCCATATCTGGTGCTCCTATACAATCCGAGTACAATCTATAGGGTGCAGCAAAGGCGTGGAAGGGTTGATTTCCGCAAATTTTCTGCGTTTGTTCTGTCCTCCACAAATCAGAGTCGCGCTGTGGAAATCGTTTTCGTGATTTGGTTTGCCCACCAATCCGCCATCCTCACGCGTTCATCCCAATAGCGGGCGCGATGATAAGCGCGGCGTACTTCGTCTGCGCCGACATGCCCGAGCTCGGCTTCAATCGCGTCCGCGTTCCAGAGACCGCTTTCATTCAGAAGGCTTGAGGCGGTGGCCCTGAAGCCGTGCGAAGTGTGCTCGTGCTTATCAAAACCCATGCGGCGGAGCGCCTGATTAAGCGTGTTCTCACTGATCGGCTTGTCGCGTGCGATGGATGACGGGAAGACGCGGTAATTGCTGCCCGTCTCGGCTCGCAGGGTCTTCAGGATATCAACCGCCAGAGACGGCAATGGCTTTGTATGCTCGCGCCGCATCTTCGTTCGCGCCGCCGGGATGGTCCAAGTGCTCTTCTCCAAATCGAACTCATCCCAAAGCGCGAGGCGCAATTCGCCGGGTCGCGTGTACAAAAGCGCCATTAGCTTCAGCGCCGCCCGCGTCGAGGGCGAGCCGCCTTCATAATCCCAGATCGCGCGGATCAGGTCGCCAAAGCCATCCCAATCCGTGATTGCCGCCATATGCGAAACCTTGGGCGCGACCAGTGCGCCACGTAGCCCATATGTCGGGTCGTTTTCAGCCCGCGCCGTGGCGATCGCATAGCGGAACACCTGCCCGATCGTGGAGCGAAGCCGCTTGGCAGTCTCATAGTTGCCCTTGGCCTCGACCTTGCGCAGCGTTGTCAGAATGTCGGCCGCCGTGATCGCGGTAATCGGCCGATCGCCAAAATCAGCGTTCGCCATATCCAGAAGCCACTGCTTCTTGGTCAGCGTCACGTCAGCCTTGCCTTCCTTGCGGAGCTTCTCGACAAGCTCGGCGGCGATCTTTTCGAACGTATGTTCCGTCAGCGCGGCCTGTTGCGCCTTCTCGGCTTTGGCATGCGCAGCAGGATCTATCCCCTCTGCCAGCAGCGTCTTTGCTTCGGCCCGCAATTCGCGCGCCCGCGCCAGGCTGATCGCCGGATAGGCGCCGAAGGCCAGAAGCTTCTGCTTGCCGTCGAAGCGATACCGAAACCGCCAGAGTCGGGAGCCAGTCTTGCTGACATGGACATAAAGCCCGCCGCCATCGGCCGTCTTGTAGTCCTTTTCACGCGGCTTGAGTTGGCGAAGCTGGATATCTGTAAGCGGCATGTGCGGGTATCGTGAGCAGCAGAGCGGGTAGCAAAACCCCGGATACCCTCAAATCTACCCACAAAATACCCGCATGCCAACGGACATACCCGCGCCTCGCCGGACACTATCCGCCGAGATTTCGTCTAAATATGCCTATTTTAGAAGGGATTGTGGAGCTTTTCGGACTGTCTCGGAAAAAGCAATGGTGCCCAGGAGAGGACTCGAACCTCCACGTCGTGAGACACACGGACCTGAACCGTGCGCGTCTACCAATTCCGCCACCTGGGCATTCAGGGTTCGGAAGGCGGGGTGATACGGCGCTCGCGTGATTAGGTCAACGGGCAAATCCAGCGAAGGCCCGACTTGTTTTCCCGATCGCCGCCCCCCGCTTTTCCGGATTGTGGTTTTCCAGGATTCCGGCTTGGGGTGGAGCAGGGGCGGTGAGCCCTTACCGGTCCTGGCAAGGGCTTGCCCGAGCCTACAGATGACACTCTGATGGCGTTTCGTCGGCCAGTTGCCATTGCAGGCCTTCGACTGGCTGCGTCCAGGGGGTGTATGTCACGGTGAGCGGGGCGCCCTCACGACGGATATCGAGCGTGACACTGGTGCCCGGCTCAGCTTGTTCTGCCGCTTCGAGTGTTTCCGGATTGGTGATGATGTCATAGCGCCTCAGGCCAGCCTGGCCGGCCGGAGAACCAGGTGTGACGGGGCCGATGCGTGTGCGACCCGCCTTGTCTTCATACGGGCGGAAGCCACGCGCGAAATCCTGCAAGGTTTTGCTCCTGCCGTCGAAGCAAGGGCCGAACAGATCCTTGGGCAGGTCCAGCGGCGCGCCGCGCATCATTGCGTCGAATTCCTCGCCACCGGCCTCGCCCAGCGCATCGGTCACGACCTCCCGCCAGAAGGCGACCGGAGCCTCGGCCTCGCCGCGCTCTGCGATGAAGCGGAAGATCAGGTCGTCCACACGCTTCTCGCCATGGCTTGCCTGGCGCATGCGGTAGTCTGTCAGTGCAAAGTAGAGGGGGCCGCGATTATAGGGCACGACCTGCGCATTGGAATCGGAGAAGAACCGTGCGGTTACCTCCTCATTGGAAAGACCGCTTTGCGGGTTGGTGTAGTAGTTGAGCGCATGCGCGTTGAAGGCGTCGATGAACTGGTCGAGGCTGGTCAAGCTGGCACGATGGGGCAGGACGATCGTGTAGTACGAGGTCGCGCCCTCGGAATACCATTGCTGGCCGCCCGCTCCGCCACCATCGCCATAACTGCCGACGAAATGGTGGAGGGCCTCATGGGCGAGCAACGAGCGAACCTCGTCGGGATCACGGTCCTCGCCCTCGACGGTGCCGAAGATGAAGGAGTTGTAGCCGCCTCCGCCACCGCCCTGGAAACGCTCTGTCGTACGCATGAAGACGCGGAAGGCATCGGCGTCCTGTCCGAAGAAGTTCGAGAAGTAGTCATAGGCCTGTTCCGTCCACGTTGCGGCGCCCTTGAGATCGAACGCGGCCGGCGTCATCCAGTAGACGACAAAATCGCCGGTGCCGCTTTCTGGCTGGCTCTTGAGTGGCCCTGCCATGAAGAAGGTGTTGTTGAGATTTTCCTGCGTGACCAGGGCTTCGGCCGTGCCGAGGCCCAGACTGGAGGCGGCCCGGGCGCCCTCCGGCATGTCGGAGAGATCCCACTCGACACGCACGTCGCGTGGCCAGCCGTCTTCCGGCAGGGCGAGCATGGTATTGCCGGAGCCGTAGATGCCCCAGAGCTCTGTGCGGGTATCGATCAGCGGGCCGGGGCGGGTGTCGGCGGTGATGATGCGCGGCTCGATCGTATAGCGGATTTCAACATCGCCTGCCGTGTCGCGGTCGACCAGCCAGCGCCGGTCCTGCCGGAAATCGGATGGATCTTCGGGATCTTCCTCAATAGTCAGCGGGACGGAGCCCAAATCATCCGTGACGGTCAGGCTTTCCGGATCGGTGAGGGCGGTTGGTGCCATGACACGGACAATGGCCATGGTGAGGAAGGTCTCGCCGGCCTCTAGATCCGGGGCCGACAGGTCGATGGCCATTGCGATGGACTGGACCTCATCGCTTCCCTTGAGCTGCGGCGACAGACGGATCTCCATTGTGTCAGTCTTGTCTGCCACCGGAGCAACCGCCGGCTCATGCGTTTCGCAGGCTGACAGGCCGAGCAGGCCGAGCCCGCTGGCCGCTGCAGACAGTTGGAGGGAGCATTTGCGGAAGAGGCGAGGGCACATCAGGCGGTCTCCATGATCTGGACGTGTCGGCTTTGACTTTCCAGCCTAGGCAGCCGGCCGGGATTGTTTAAGCGTATCGCGCCTGCAGACTGCGATGGCAGACAAATTTTATGCATGAGACCTTTGCATCCTGCATGGCTCTGCCGGAGTAGACGCTGCTGCGCAACAGCTATGCCGCCATGCTGTGGTTGAGCTGAATTTCATGCCGAACACGGTCTTCCCTTCGAACGGTTCGAATAGCTCTTGTTCCGGCGCAATGGGACAAGAAACTCTCGACCCAGGACCGCCGGAGGCTGATCATGATGAGCGATATGCGAAGGACAGAGACCGCAGCGACGACGTCCGGATGGACGGGCCAGCTTTTTGAAATCGCCCTGATGATTGTGCCCGGGCTTGCCCTGGCGGCTTGCCAGCTTGCCCGGCCGGCCACCGCACAAATACAGCCTGAGACGACTGCGCAATATAACCTCACACTCAAGCCGGACGTCACCAGCGATGGCACTGTTGAGGCGATTGAGGTGTCGTCCAGGCTTACGGGCGGCTTGGCCGAGGGGGAAGAGACGCTCCAGCTGATGGCGCCAATCGTCTATGTGAACGTCACTGGCATAGCCGACCGGATCACCGGCCTTGAGGTGAGCGATGCCAATGGCCCTGTCACCTTCGCGACCGAGGATGATGAGCCGGTCCCCGGCGGCTATCCCTATTTCCGGCACTGGACGGCGACCCGTGAGGTAACGTTTCCGGTCGAGATCAGCTACCGCGCACTTATCCAGCCGGAAGGCAGCCCCGGTGGTCCGGCTTTCGGGATTCGGCCCTCGGCCGGAGGGATAAGCGGGGCAGGGGCAGGCTTCATGATCGTGCCGTCCAATGCCGCGTCCACGCAATCGGTGCTGGCGTGGGATCTCTCGGAATTCGATGCCCCGTCAGTGGGCGTGACCACCTTTGGAGAAGGCAAATCACGCGTTGATGGTCCGCCGGCCAATATCATGCAGGGCTGGTACATGGCCGGTCCGACCGGGCATTATCCCGAAGACATCACGCAGGGCGACTTCCATGCCTACTGGCTGGGGGATTTTCCTTTTGATGAATATGAAGAAATGGCGTTTACCGCCAAGATGTACGACTATTTCGAGACCTATTTCGATCATCTAGATCCCGCCCCGGAATACCGTGTCTTTATGCGTCTGCTGCAGACTCCGCCCTATGGCGGCGGTACGGCACTGGCCAATTCCTTCATGCTCTCGCGGGGGCCGGTCACGCCAGAGGAGGACAGTGATTACAGGGATATCCGGTCCGTGTTCGTGCACGAACTCCTGCACCAGTGGGTCGGGTTCGTCGAGGGCGGATCGATTGACGAGAACTGGTTCTCGGAGGGGCTGACGACCTATTACCAGTATACCCTTCCATTTCGTGCCGGAGAGATTTCGTTTGACGACTATCTCGAGGGGCTCAACCGCCTCAGCCGGAACTTCTACACAAACAAGGCCCGCGACTGGTCAATCAGCGAGATCAAGGAAGTGGGCTTCGGGGATGGTGAGATCCGTCACGTTCCCTATCAGCGCGGTGCGCTCTACTTTGCCGATCTCGACTCCCGGCTGCGGGCCGCAAGCGGCGGGGCGCATGGTCTCCACGATTTCATGAGCAAGGTCTTCCGGCAGCGCGAGTCCGGCGAGATTTCGCTGACGCCCGACAAATGGCGCGCTCTCGTCAGTGCGGCGACAGGCGAGGATGAAACGGCCTTTCACAACGCGGTTCACGTCGAGGGCAAGGTTCTCTTCCCGGCTTCTGACAGCTTCGGGCGTTGTGTGAAGGGGGTGCGCACCAGCATCGAGAAAGACGGGGAAACCTATCCGGCCATGCAGTGGGAGCCGGCCGGTGATGTCGCGCCGTCGGATTGCTTCGTCAGCGGCGGGAGCGAGTAGGAAACACGCGGGGAAAGGCCTGTATACGCCAGACGCCGATGCAGAACATTTATGCGCGTTGGCGGCTCCGCCTTGGGGCCTTTGCATAAAAAATCTCCCGGTCGGGCGTAATGTCGTCCGGGTTGAGATGTCCGGTCCAGGCCGGATGGCAGAAATGGGATCAGCACAAGTGGATGCACCGGGTTTGAAAACGGATGAGGTAAGCTGGGTCAGCTATGCCCATTGGGTGCGCGATGCGCTCGGCCTGATACGCAGTGGCGCTCCGGGCAAGATCGGGCTCTTTGAAAGTTCTGTCCGCGAGCCAACCGCGATGCTGGCCGACACCGTCTCGCAGGCTTTCAGGCATGGCGTGCCGGCAAGCTATCAGAGCGTCTTCATGCGCAGCAATCCGGACCTGGCGGTGCGATTGTCAGAGCGTTACGCCATGCCGGTCCGCAATATCCATTGCACCACCGGCGCAACTTCTGCCGTACAGCTTGCCTATCCAGCCCTTCTGAACCGGGGTGATCAGGTTCTGGTCGAGCGTCCGGGCTTCGACATCTTCGCGAATTATGCTGACGATGCCGGAATGGAGACCGCGTTTTTCGAGCGCAAGGCCCCGCATTTTTCCCTTTCCACCGACATGGTGTTGCAGCAACTGACATCCCGCACGCGCATGGTTGTGGTGAGCAATCTGCACAACCCAAGCGGCGCGCTCGTTCCCGACGACGAGCTCGCCCGCCTCGCCGAGGCGCTGCGAAAGCGGGATGTCTACCTGCTGGTGGACGAGGTCTATCGCGACTATCATGAAAGAGCGGTGCCGGGCCTGGATCCCGAACAGTATCCGAACGTCGTCCGTATCGGCAGCATGACGAAGATCTTCGGGTTGAGCACGTTGCGCTGTGGCTGGCTGTTCGCGGCGGGCGAGACAATGGCGCGGCTCAAGGCGCATTGCGACCGGGTGGATTTCTCGGTCTCGAAATTTTCCCATTCCGTCGCGGCCGAAGTTCTGGCCCGTGCGCCGGCCTATGATGCCTGGCGGGTGGGGCATATGGAGACAGCCCGCCCGATTGCCGAAGCAGCGTTCGAGGACATGGCCGCCCGGAAGCTGATCGAAATTGCGCTTCCGGTGGAGGGTTGCACCTGTTTCCCGAAAGTCGTCGGAATCGGCGACACAATGGCGCTGTCGCGCTGGCTGATTGCGCGGCACGGCGTGGTGGTCGTGCCGGGAGAATGTTTTGGCATGGCCGGTCATGTCCGCATTGGCTATGCACTGGAAGAGGCAGAGCTGCGCAAGGGGCTTGAGCGGCTGGCTGCCGGGCTTAGCGAGTATCAGCAGAAATATGCCGAAAGCCAGCGGATCGCCTGATGGCAAGATTGCCCGAAACAGCCAGTGACCTGAAGCGCACCGTCGGCGTGACAGGGGTGGTGGCGCTTGGCCTGGGAACAGCAATCGGGGTCTCGGTCTTTTCTATCCTGGCGCCGGCCGCTGCCCTCGCCGGGCCGGCCATGCTGGTTTCCATGCTGTTTGCCATGGTGCCGATGATTGTTTTTGGCGTCGTCTATGCTTTCATGGGGGCGGCCGTGCCTGTCACGGGGGCCTCTTTTGAGTGGCCACGCCGCTTCGTGCACCCCTTCCTCGGCTTCCTTATAAGCTGGCTCAGGATTGCGGGCAGTACGGCGGCGGTCATTGTCCTGACCATGGTTCTGGTCTCCTATCTCGGGACCGCGATCGATGTTCCCCTGAAGCCGACCATGCTGGCCATTCTGGTCTTCGTGCTTGCGGTCAACCTGATCGGGGTTTCGGCGGCGACGATCAGCCAGTCCATCATGCTGTTCATCCTGTTGGCGACGTGTGCCGTTTTCGCCTTCGGCAGCGTGCCGTCGATTTCCATGGAGCGTTTCGAGCCTTTCGCCAGCCACGGCACCGCGGGGGTGCTTGCGGCGATTCCGCTGATGATCTCTCTCTTCCTTGGCATAGAAAGCGCGACAGAGGTGGGCGGAGAAGTAACCCGTCCGGGACGCACCATCCCGCTCGGCATAACCATTTCCGTCCTGCTGACGGCAGCGGTTTATTTTATCGTGGCATTTGCCGCCATAGGCGTGCTTGGGGGCGAGGGGCTGGCGGCCTCCGAGGCGCCTCTGCTGGATGCCGCGATTGTCTCTCTCGGCGAACCGGGACGCTGGCTTATCCTGATAAGCGCAACCGTGGCAATCGGCAGCTCGATCAATGCGACCTTCATCATCATGTCGCGCTTTCTCTATGCGATGGCGCGGGCTGGCATGCTGCCAGGCGCTCTTGCGCGCGTGCACGAGAATAGCGGTGTGCCGCGTCCGGCCGTTTTGGTCGCCTTCCTGCTTTGCTGTCTCGGCCTCTTCATGCCGGACAATCTCGTCTTCCTGTTTCTGGCAGTGAACATTCCGACCATCCTGAAATACGCGGCCACGTGCCTGTCCTCAATCATGCTGTTGAAGCGGCAGCCCGACTTGCACGCCGCTTCGGCCTTCAGGCCGTCGCGCCACGTCCTGCAAGGCTTCGCCGTGGCCGGGATCCTGCTGGGCGGGCTGATCATCGTGCTTGGCTGGTCGGCTGACTGGCGGCCCTATCTCCTGCTCGCCGGCTGGGCGCTCCTGGGCGTTCTTTACTATGGCTTCGCGCGGAGGTTCGGGCAGCCGGCATTGTCGGAACAGGGCGCCGCAGGGGAAACAAAAGCGGGTACGGAATAAATATTCCCGAGGCCGGGTGTGGTGAATAATTGTTGCCGAAGCCGAAGGTGCTCTCCGCCAAATAGTATAAAAAATCCGTCATGCGCTTCCTAGCGTGGTGAGTGGTCAGAGAGGGCGTCTGCTCCGGCAAGGGCCGGCAGTTCAGCCAGATGTGGAAGGGGTAGCCGATGAAACGGGAAGCGATTTTCAAAGGTCTTTTGGGCAGCTGCGCCATGGTGGCGCTGGTTCCGGCTATGGGCTTGCAGGCAGCCCATGCGCAGGAGCAGGCAGACGAGATCGAGACGCTGCCGGCTGAAGCTGGCGATGAGGATGAGACGGCGACGATGGATACCGTCGTCATCACCGGTTCGCGTATCCGCCGCGAAGTGGCCTCGACAGCGGCCCCCGTCACGACATTCGGCCAGCAGGACTTCGCTGACCGGGGTCTGCTCAATGCCGCAGACGCGCTCAACGAAATCACTTCGCTGCGCCCGAAATTCAATCAGGCGGCGGGCGACGGCTCGGATTCAGGCTCGGGCCAGCAATTTCCGGAACTCTTCGGCCTCGGAACAGGGCGCACACTCACCCTCGTCAACGGTCGCCGTTTCGTGACGACGTCCAATGGCCTCGGTGATGCGCAGGTCGATGCCAATGTCATCCCGACGGGGCTGATCGATCGGATCGAGGTCGTTCAGGCGGGTGGCGCGGCCGTCTACGGCTCGGACGCGATTGCCGGCGTGATCAACTACATCCTCAAGGACGATTTCGAAGGACTTGAGGTCGACGCCCAGGTGGGCAACGCCGAAAATGGCGAATACCCGACCCATTCTGCCCGCATTACCGCGGGCCGGAATTTCGACAGTGGCCGCGGCAATATCGCCGTCAATGTCGAGACCTCGAAGACGCCGGTCGTGCGGTTCTCTGATTTCGAAGCGTCGAACCGGTCCCGCATCACCCAGGGCAATCCGGCCGATACCGGACCGGATGACGGCATCCCGTCTCTTCAGGAGGTGATCCCGGCCTATTTCTGGAACTTCAACGGCAATGGGGTGGTCTTCACTGCGCCGGCCCCGCCGCCAAACTTCCTCGCCAGGGCGAATGGCACGCCGCTGCAATTCTCGCCGGACGGCTCGGTCGTGCCCTACAATCCGGGCAATATCCTCGGCATTCCGTTTGCCGAAGGTGGGGATGGCACACGTTACAGTGATCTCGCCGGTCTTCGAACCGGGGTTGAGCGGCTCGTCGGCAATGTTGTCGGCCACTATGACCTTTCGCCCAATCTGCGCTTGAAGGGTGAGTTTACCTTCGCCGATACCAAGGGTGAAAGCGTGCCGCAGGGCACCGCACGCAGCGTGTTGAACCAGACCGATCCTGCCCTCGGCGCGATCATGTTCACCAGCAACAATCCCTTCCTCAGCCAGGATGCCATCGATACGCTGAGCCAGGCCAATCCGGGGTTTGCCGCTGGGGCACCGCTCTGGCTGTCGCGCAATTTCTACAATGATCTTTTCCCGAGCAATTATCAGGAAAACGATACCCGGACCTGGCGTGCGCTTGCCGGTCTCGAAGGGGATTTCGACGCAGCCGGGCGCAATTTCTACTGGACGGTTTCCGGCAGCTATGCGGAAGTCGAAGGCCAGCAGCGCCGCTGGGAAGCGAACACCACGCTGTTCAACCAGGCGCTCAATGCCGTCAATGACGGCAGTGGCAATATCGTTTGCGCAATCAATGTCGATGCTGATCCGTCGAACGACGATCCAAACTGTGCGCCGCTCAACCCGTTTGGGGCGGGCAATATAAGCCAGGCGGCCACCGATTATGTCTCGGTTCGCGCGGGCAGCGACTATACGAATGAGCAGATCGATATCCTAGCAACGATGGGCACAGAGCTGTTCCAGCTGCCTGCGGGCGGTGTCGATGCGGTCTTCGCCTATGAGCACCGCCGGGAGGAAGCGAGCTTCACTCCCTTGCCGGCCAACCAGCAGGGCCTGTTCGGCACCGGTACTCAGGAAGTGCCGACATCCGGGGATTATAATACGAACGAAGTCTCGGTCGAGCTGCTCGTTCCGGTCCTTGGAGGTGACTTCACGCTTCCTGGCGTGAAGACGCTCGAATTCGACGGGACGTACCGCTATGTCGACAATTCCATCGCAGGCGAGGAATCTGTTTGGAGCGTCGGCACACGGTGGGAGCCCTTCGACGGTGTGACCCTGCGGGCAACGCGCAGCCGCAACTTCCGCGCACCGACACTGACACAGCTCTTCGCGCCGACGACCGTGACCGTCACCAATGCCGGGATCGACCCGTGCGATGCCGACCGTATCAATGCGGGGCCAAATCCGGCGATCCGCCGCGCGAATTGTGAGGCCGAATGGGCAGCCAACCCGCAATATGGTGATCTCGCCACCTTCCAGGATCCGGCTGAGAACTTCTCGCTTACGGCAGTGACCTCGGGCGGTAACCCGGACCTGGAGAACGAGGTCTCCGATACGACGACGTATGGTCTCGTCATTGATCGGCTCTTTGTGCCGGGCCTGACCTTCTCTGCCGACCGGATCGAAATCGATCTCGAGAACGGGCTCTCGGCCTTCACCAATGGCGACTTCATGGCGACCTGCTATGACAGCGAGCCGCAACCGGCCGATATCTGCTCCGTCTTCACGCGGCTGCAGACGGCCGACGGCTCCAACCCGCCGGGCACGGTCGTTACTGGTCGCGAGACAACCTTCAATGCCGGGGAAATCGTCTTCCGGGGCGAGGTTTACTATCTGAACTACGCGTTCGATATCGCGGACCTGACGGGCACCGACGCCGGCAATCTCTCGCTTGGTGTCGAGGCCACCCATACTTCGAAGCTGTCGACCTCGGTAACCGGCACGACCTTCAACCGGACCGACAACACGGTCGAGCAACCGGACTGGACGGCACGTTTTGATGCGGTCTATTCCAACGGTCCGCTGCGGCTGACCTATCAGCTGGATTATCTCGATGGCGTGAAGGCCGAAGAAGGCGCGACGATCGAAAACAATCCCAATCCTGTCATCGACTCCAACATCACCCACTCAATCTCGGCGCTCTATTCTTTCGAGAATGGTGTGACTTTCCGGGCTGGCGTGACCAATTTCACCGATGAGCTACCGTCCTATCCAACGCTGACCCATGGCGATATTCTCGGTCGGCGTTACTTCGCAGGTATGAATATCCGCTTCTGATGAAACGGGCATTGATGACAGAGCGTCCCTCGCAGGGCTGGCCGGTTCGGAGCAAGGTCTCCGGCCGGCTGGCCGCTTGTCTTGCCGGCATGTTGGCAATCGGCGCCTGTGCGGCGCAGCCTATGCACGCCGATCCCTCCGGGCCGGCCACGGCTGAAGAGCCCGAGGGGCTTGAGCGCGAGCTCACCCGCCATGGCGTCTTCGGTGGTCAGGCCGTGGATTACGTGGCGCGTCTGGAAACGTTCGATATCCCCGGCAAGGATGACCTGGCGGATGTCGATCTGGCGGCCTTTTCCTATGTTGCGGAAACCGAAGAGAAGAACCGCCCGGTCTCTTCGTCTTCAATGGCGGTCCCATCAGCGCGTCTCTCTGGCTGCATATTGGCGCGGTGGGCCCAAAACGGGTGTCGGCGCCTGACAACCTGACCGCCCCGGCGGAGGAATTCGAGCTGGTCGATAATGTCGCTTCACCGCTGGATGTGGCCGACCTTGTATTCTTCGATCCGGCATCGACCGGTTTCAGCCGTGTGGACGAGGGGGGCGCTCCGGCCGATTATTTCTCGATCCAGTCCGATGCTGCGCAATTCGTGGCCTTCGTCGATGCCTGGCTGGAGCGCCATGAGCGCGATGACGCTCCGGTCTTCATCCTCGGGGAAAGCTACGGCACGATGCGTGCGGCGGAAGCCGCCGGCCAGATGGCCGAAGAGGGCGGGCCGCCGCCGGCAGAGGGCGTCTTCCTGATGGGGCAGGCCGTCAACATCATCGAATATTCCCAACGTCCGCAGAACATCATCAGCTATGCCGTGTCAGTACCAACGCTGGCGGCGATGGGCTGGGAGCAGGGCAAGGTTGAAGCCAAAGGGCGCAGTTTCGACGCCTTCATGGCGGATGCAACGGCGTTTGGAGAGACCGACTATCTGCTCGCTCTCTTTCAGGGCAACCGGCTGGGCGAGGACGAACGCCGCCGCGTCGCGGCCAAGCTGGAAGAGTATACGGGCATTTCGGCTGACTATTATCTCGACAACCGCCTACGCATCACCAAGCAGGCCTATCGCGTGGAACTCCTCAAGGATGAGGGAAAGGTGCTCGGCCGCAGTGACGGGCGCTATGTCGGCCAGGATCCGAAGCGCGACGCCTCCGGCGTGCTCCAGGAGGCGTATCTTTCGGCCTTCAAGGCTTACGTCTCGGATGTGTTCGGCCTGGAAATCGACGACCGCTACAAGACGATTGCCGATGTCGGCGGCCTCAATGCCTGGGGCTGGGGTGCGTCTTCGCCGTTTGGCCACTATGATTACAGCGACCGTCTCGACGGCGCCTTCTCCGCCAATCCGGATTTCCGCCTGCTGATCGGGAATGGCTATCACGACACAATGACGACGGTCGGAGCTGCAACCTATCTGGCCGCCCAGGCCGACTGGCCGAAGGACAGGGTGAAGCTCAGCTTCTATCCGGGGGGCCACATGGCCTATTCGATCGATGAGTCGGCGGTGGCATTCGGAAACGACATTCGCGCCTGGATCGAAGGTGCTGACAATTGGGGCGCTGACGACTAGCAGCGCGAGGCTTGCCGATGATCCTGATCGACCCGGACCGTATCCGAGACCTGCTGTCCTATCGTGATGGCATCACGGTCATGCGCGAGGCGATGGCTAAGCTATCGGCTGGCGAAACAAAGCAGATGTTGCGGAATATCCTGCCGCTTGATCATGGCCGCATGTTCGGGGTCATGGCTGGCACGATGGGGCCCGGCGGCGCCTGGGGTTCGAAACTGGTCAGCGTCACTCCGGAACGCACCGACCCCGCCATTCCATCGCATCAGGGTGTTGTGATCCTGTTTGATCCGGACACCGGCGCGCCGGCCTGTCAGGCCGAGGCCGGAGCCATTACAGCGATCCGGACCGCAAGTGCCAGCGCCATGGCCACGGACGTCCTCGCCCGCACGGACGCCCGGGACCTTGCCATCCTCGGCACGGGAGAGCAGGCCTACCACCATGCTCTCGCCATGTTGGAAGTGCGCGACATCGGTGAAATACGCCTTTGGGGGCGTACCCATGAGAACGCGGAAAAACTGGCGGACCGGCTGGTTGCCGAAACCGGTATCGACGTCCTGGCCTGCACGTCGGTGCAACAGGCGGTGGTCGGCGCGGATATCATCTGCACGGTTACCGCTGCGCAGGAGCCTGTCCTGCCGGCAGCCTGTGTGAAACCCGGCGCGCATATAAATCTGGTCGGCTCCAGCTTTGACGGTCCGCGCGAGATCGACGATGCCCTTGTCGCCGGCAGCCGCTTCTTTGCGGATTCACGGGAGTCCGTTCTTGCCCAGGGCGCGGAGTTGCGCCACGCCATCAAGACAGGGATCGTCGACGAAAGCCATCTCGTGGGCGAGATCGGCGAGGTCCTGCTTGGCAACGTCGAAGGACGCCTCAGGGACGACGGCATCACCATCTACAATTCGCTCGGCCATATCGTACAGGATATCGCAGCCGCAGCATTCATCTTTGAAAAGGCGAGGGTGGGGATATGAGCATCCGTGACCGGTTGAAAACTGGCCGTTTCCTGGCGTTGGGCCTCATGACGCTGGCGGGCTGTGCGAACGCGCAGGATTACGATCTCGCGACGTCTTCGCCCCAGGAGGCCCAGAGCAAGGCCGCCGACGAAAGGGTAGCGCCCGCCCGCGACGTGGAGACGGCTTACCGCAAGGTGACCCATCACACGCTGGTCGCGAATGGCGAGCGCATTGCCTATGATGCCATCGCGGGTGAGACCCTGCTGACGGATCTTTCCGGCGATCCTACGGCCCGGATTTTCACCTTTACCTATTTGCGTACCGATGTGGACGACCCGGA
This sequence comes from Henriciella aquimarina, assembly GCF_002088975.1. Lineage (GTDB taxonomy): Bacteria > Pseudomonadota > Alphaproteobacteria > Caulobacterales > Hyphomonadaceae > Henriciella > Henriciella aquimarina. The sequence continues at coordinate 24,452 of NZ_NCST01000037.1, read as the reverse complement.
CCGTCCCGTCCTTTTCATCTTCAATGGTGGGCCGGGCTCGGCCTCGCTGTGGATTCACATGGGGGCGATCGGGCCGAAGCAGGTGGTGCTGGATGCGGAAGTGAACCCGTCCAATGTCCCGCCATTCGGGCTTCAGGATAATACGGCCACGGTTCTCGATGTGGCCGATCTCGTTTTCATCGATCCTGTGGGGACGGGCTTCAGCCGTCCCGCAGAAGGAGTGGACCCGGAGCGGTTCTGGGGTGTGGATGAAGATGCCGAAGCCATGTCCCAGTTTATCGAGCTCTGGCTGAGCGAACACGGGCGCTGGAATTCGCCGAAATACGTGCTCGGCGAAAGCTATGGCACGATGCGGGCCGCGGTCCTGCCGCGCTTCCTGATGGGCAGCCCGATCTATAACGGGGTCATGCGCGGGATTACGCTGGACGGGATCGTCCTGCTTGGCACGACCCTGGGCGCGCGCGCGGAAGAAGGCGCGGAGAAGCCCGCCGGCGATATTGCGGCCCGGCAGGCGCGCACTTTGCCTGGGCTCGCTGTGACGGCGGCGTATCATGGCCAGTCTGCGCTCGAGGGGGATGCAGACGAGATCTACAGTCAGGCATCGGCCTATGCCTATGGCCCTTACAAGGCTGCGCTTCTGAAGCGGCAGCAGGGCATGCTGGACGAGGCAGAGCGCCAGTCCGTGATGTCGGAACTCACCCGCATGATCGGGCTTTCTGCTGATAAGATTGGTGAAGATCTCCACATAAGCGAGCGGGAATTCGCAAAGCTTGTCCTGGACGGGCAGGGCCTTGAAGTCGGCATGTATGACAGCCGCTACACACTGCCCCTCGCCAATTCCGGAAACGATCCGGTGGCTGACGATCCAGCCATGACCCGCTACGTGCCGGGCTTTGTCGCCGCCTTCAACGAGATGCTGCGTGACGATCTCGAGGTGCGGCTTCCGCGGCCCTACAAGGCGATTTACTGGAAGGACCTCCTGCAGAGCTGGAACTGGCAACGCCGCGCGATCCCGCCGGGGCAGAGCTTCGCTGTCGACCTTGCCATTGCCATGCGGCGCAATCCGGACCTGCGCCTCTTCGTGGCCTCGGGCTATTATGACCTCGTCACGACGCCCGCCGAGGCCAAGGCACAGATCGAAAGCGCGGATATCCCCCGGGAGCGTGTCCGCTTCGAGGACTATACCTCCGGCCACATGCTTTATCTGGGCGGGACGGCGGAGGCCTTTGCCGATGACCTCCGTGCTTTCCTGACAGCCGACTAGGCAGTGCCGACAGCCTCCAGGAAGGCGTCGACATCATCCATCGTGTTGAAGACCGACACCGTCGGACGGAAGCGGTTGCGTGAGAGCGTGGTAACGATGCCCCGCTCCTTCATCACCGGGCCGAGCCGCTTGTAGGCATCTTCATAAATGGCAGTGACGATCGGGGTCTGGAAGTCATCCCCCGTGAGCAGGTCGAAGCCTTGAGATTTCAACCCTTCCTTCAGCCGTGAGGTCAGCGCCTGGGCATGCGCCTGTATCGTCTCCACGCCGAGGTCGAGGATGTAATCGAGCGAAGCGTTCAGCTGGGCGATGACGGTGTGGGAATGTGTGCCGAGCGCGAACCAGCCTGAAGCATTGTCGGCGAAGCTGTATTCCACCAGCTCATCGCCCGGCGCATCGTGTGGGTACATATGCGTGGCGAACTGGCTGATGCCGTAATAGCCGTAATTGGTCCGCCTCAGCTGATCCATCACGCCCTTGCGGACATAGAGGAAGCCGAGGCCGAAGTCGCCCATCAGCCATTTATAGCTGGCTGTCGCGGCGAAATCGACGCCGCTGGCGTGCAGATCCACAGGCACGCAGCCGGCGGCGTGGATGATGTCGGCATAGACAAGCGCTCCGCGGGAATGCGCCAGGTCACACACGGCCTTCAGGTCATGCTCGAAGCCGTTGATGGTGGAGACCAGCGACAGGGAGACAAGCCTGGTCCCCGGCGTGATCGCGCGATCCATGTCTTCAAGGGAAATCCGTCCATCCTTCGCTTCCACCCAAGCGACCTCGCAACCCTGGCGCTCAAGCTCGCCATAGAGGGGGAAGGAACCGAAGAAGTGCAGCGTATCGGTGACCACCTTTGCTCCCTGTTCGGGCAGGCCGAGGGAGCGAACGATCATCTGCTCGCCTGCCGTGGTGCTTTGCACCCATGTCACTTCGTCCGGGTCCGCGTTGACGAGTCGAGCGAACTTCTCGATCGCTGCATCGCTGCCGAGATCATACGCGTCGTTCGGGGCCATGTGGGCGCGGTGATCCAGATAGGCTTCGATCGAGGCGCGGGCCGGCTTGCTGATCGGATGCTGCGAGCCGGCATTCAGATAGACCGTGCGGCCAAGAGAAAAATTCTGCAGGTCGGGCAGGGCGGCCGATGCCGATCCTGTCTGCGGGCCTGCCGGCATGGCCGCCGCTGTTCCGGCCCCGCGGCAGGCCGTTGATCCTGCAAGGGCTGCTGCTGTCAGGCCAAGGGCATCGCGTCGTGTGAGCTTCATGGAAAGGCTTCTCGAATCTGCTTCTGCCTTCAGTGTAGAAGGACAGACTGGCCAATGATCTTCGAACTTTGGCCGATTTCACATGCAGGGGAATGATCAATTCGCTGAGAAGGGGCAGGCGGAATGGATTTTCCCGTATGCTTGGGGCGGTCTGCTCAATAGGCATAGGAATCGTGTCGCAATTCGGCTGAATTTGATGGCATGAAGATTTCGCCTCTTGCCCTGACGCGTCCGGCCATCGCTGCTGGCATGGCCTGCACTTTTCTGAGCACCGCTCATCTGGCTATCGGGCAAGAAGCCGCTCCTGACTGGACGCATGTCGAGAATGGTCAGGTCTTCTCTGTCAGTGACCGCCATGCCGACGATACGATCCGCTATCATACCCATTGGGACAGCCTCGTGCTGGATCGCGATGGCGCGGGGGCTGCCTCGACCATCTCGGGAACGGCCTATATTCGCGAATGCGAATGTCCCCCGGATGAGCGGCCCGTCATGTTCCTGTTCAATGGCGGGCCTGGCGCCTCCTCGTCGCCGCTGCATTTCGCGCTCGGCCCGCACGCGCGTGAGAAGACCGATGGAGCGGCAAGCTTTCCGGATAATCCGGACACGATCTTACGAGCAGCCGACCTTGTCCTCGTGGATCCGGTCGAGACCGGCTTCAGCCGTGCGGCCTCGACGGCAGGCGACAGTCCGTATCTGAGCGTGCATGGCGATGCCGAGGCTGTAGGCGCCTTCATCCATGACTGGCTCAAGGCCCATGACCGGGAGGGTGCGCCGGTCTTTGTGACAGGCCAGAGCTATGGGGGCTTTCGTCTGGCCAATCTTCTGCCGGCCCTGGGCGACCTTGAGGTCGAGGGCCTGGTCATGGTCTCGCCCATGCTGAATGCCGGGGCCCGGGCAGGCGATATGGGCCATGTCTTCGCCCTGCCGACCATGGCCGCGACCGCCTGGCGCTTCGGCCAGTCTTCGATCGAGGCCGACACCGAAGCCGAAGCCTGGGAGACTGCGCGCGCCTTCGCAGAGAGCGACTATCTCGTCGCTCTGCAGCGGGGTGACCGTCTCGACGAGACGGTTCGCGAACGACTTGCCGGGAAGATCGCTGCGATGACAGGGCTGGACAAGGATCTTGTCGAGGCGTCCGATCTGCGCGTGAATATCCAGGATTTCCTGGAGGGCGTGCTGGCGGACGAAAACCGCCTGGTCAGCCGGCTGAACACGGCCGTGACACAGGAGAAGCGCCCGCCGGCCAATCCCGACCGCCCGGATGGCGCCAACGATCCGTCGCTGGGGCTCGGCAAGTCCAACAAGATCATAGCCGCGGACATCGGCACTTATCTCGAGAGGATGACCGGGCTTGAGCGGGAGGATGGCTATCGCTCGCTCAATCTCGATGCCAATTTTGCCTGGGACTGGCGGCCGCAGGACAAGGCTCCGGTCTTCAGCGTCAACGCCATGCCGATGGTCGATGCCTTCATGAGCGAGAATGAAAATGTCCATCTGCTCGTTTTCGGCGGCTATCGTGACCTCGCCGTGCCGGTGCTGGAAACGCAATATGCACTCACTCATGCCGGCCTGCCGCAGGCGCGTGTGTCGCTTGTGCGTATGGCCTCCGGGCATTCGCCTTTCGACGAGGACGCTCTCAGAACGCCTTTCGCAGACCGGATATACGATTTCATCGCGGCAGGGCTCGCCGATGAGACAGGAGAAAACCCAGAATGAGATGCACACTCCAGAAGCTTGCGGCGACGCTCTGCTCGGGCCTGTTGGTCGCGCAGGGCGCGAACGCTCAGGACTATGCCTACAGCCTTATCCGGAATGGTGAGAATGTCGGCCACCTGAAGATCGACCAGGATGACCGGACCGAGACCGTCGAATATTATGTCGACAGCAATGGCCGTGGCCCGAAACATGATGAGCGCATCATCCTTGATGAGGCGGACATCCCGGTCGAGTGGCAGATAGAAGGCACCTCGCTGATGGGCAGCCCGGTCGAAGAGGTCTTCCATCTTGAGGACGGTGTCGCGACCTGGAAAAGTCAGGCCGATAGCGGCGAGAAGGTCGTCTCCGAGCCAGCCCTCTATGCCGTCAATGACGGAAGTCCGTGGGCGAACTATGTCTATGCCCGCGCCATGCTGGAGAATGACCGCACGGCCATGCCGGTCCTGCCGGCCGGGACGCTGTCCCTCGCACAGGCCGATGAAACCGAACTCTCCGTTGGAGGTGAGACGGTCTCTCTCGACATATACCGACTTTCCGGAATCGATCTTGGCCCATCGCTGATCGCGCTGGATGCTGAGGGCGCTTTCTTTGCCGGCTTCTCGGAATCCTCGGCCATGGTGCGTGAGGGATATGAGGCGCTTGCCGGCGATCTCATGGAGCTTGCCCGCGATCTCAAGGTTGCGTGGGCCGAAGAGCTTGCCGGGACGATCCGCCATACATTCGATGGCCCGTGGGCAATTGCCAATGTTCGTATCCTGGACCCCGTCGCTGGCGAACTGGGGGAGCCGTCTACTGTGGTAATCGAAGACAACCGGATTGCACGAATCGAGGCCTGGTTACCCGCTGCCGACTATCCAGACGGGATGACGGTCTATGACGGGGCGGGCGGGACGTTGATGCCGGGCCTCTGGGACGTGCACTCGCATGCCTCGCTCTCCTCCGGGCTCTATTATATCGCTGCGGGCGTCACTTCCACCCGGGACATGGGCAATGACAATGACTTCCTGACTGGGCTGATGGAAAAACTCGAAACCGGGCAACTGGTTGGTCCGCGCATTACTCCGGCTGGCTTCATCGAGGGGCGTAGTCCGTATTCGGCACGTCACGGCATTATTGCCGCCAGCGAGGAAGAGGCCGTGGATGCCGTGGACTGGTACGCTGCGCGCGATTACCCCTTCATCAAGATCTACAACTCGATGAATCCTGACTGGATTCCCGCCATGGCAGACCGGGCCAAGGCGCATGGCATGCGGGTGATCGGCCACGTGCCAGCCTTCACCAATGCCAATGAAATGATCCGGGCGGGCTATGACGAGATCACCCACCTCAATCAGCTCATGCTCGGTTGGCTTCTTGACCCTGACGAGGATACGCGCACCCCGTTGCGTCTCACAGGTATGCAGCGTGCCGCCGAGCTTGATCTTGCTTCCGACAAGGTCAGCGAGACCATCGGGCTGATGCAGGCGCATGAGGTCGGGACCGACCCGACAGCCGTGATCCTGGAGCGGTTGATGTTGAGCCGGGCGGGTAAGGTACAGGAAGGCGACAAGCCTTATCTCTCGCACATGCCCATCGGGTATCAGCGCTATCGCAAGCGTAGTTTCGTGACGCTTGAGGATGACGCGACCGATCAGGCCTATGTCGAGGCTTTCGAGCGCGTGCTGGAGACGCTGAAACTGTTGCATGACTCCAGTATCCAGCTCCTGCCCGGAACCGATGACGGTACGGGCTTCACGGTTCATCGTGAGCTGGAACTCTACGAGAAAGCCGGCATTCCCACCGCCGATGTCCTGCGCCTGGGCACATTGGGGCCGGCGCGCTATTTAGGCTATGGCGAGGACCGCGGCACGCTTGAGGCCGGCAAGCTTGCCGATTTCATTCTGATCGGTGGCAACCCTCTGGAAAACCTCTCGGCAATTCGCAAGCCGCGCCTCGTCGCGAAGGATGGCGATGTCTACTTACCAGCCGAGATCTATGCCGCGCTCAGCATTGAGCCCTTCGCGACCCCGCCAGCGGTGTTGGACGCCTCCGATGCCCCCGAAACGGCAGAACCGATCCGTTATGAAGGCCGTCCGGACAGCGCGGTCGAGCACTTCCCTATGCTGATGGATGGGGAGCCGGTCGACGCCGACACGCTCCCTTTCTCGGCGGCTGTCCGCGTCGGCGATGTGCTCTATCTTTCCGGGCAGATCGGGCGGGGCGGCGAAAGCTTCGAGGCCGATGCCCGCCAGGCGATGGACTCCATCAAGGCCCTGGTCACGCGTGCGGATGCGGACATGTCGGACATCTTCAAATGCACTGTCATGATCGACGATATGGACCAGTGGCCCGCCTTCAACACCGTCTACAAGACCTATTTCAAGGCGGGAAAGATGCCGGCCCGGAGTGCCTTTGGCGCTGACGGTCTGGCGCTTGGTGCGCCGCTCGAGGTTGAATGCATGGCGCATGCGCCCGGCACTGCGAAGGCCGCGAGCGCTAGAGCCGGATGGGGGACGTGGCTGCTCGGCGGGCTCGTCGTCATTCTTGCCGGTGCCCTGGGCTTCGCGCTCGGGCGCAGGCCCCGGAGGGCCTAGAGCGCCACATTGCCCCGCACCGGGATGGCGGTGGTGGACTTGATTTCGCCCAGGGTCGCCGTCGAGTTCACGCTGTCTACCCCGGGCAGGTTGAGCAGAAAATCCATCAGGAATTCTTGATACCACTTCATCGATTTGGCCTGGATCTTCATGAGCAGGTCCATCTCGCCGAAAATGGAATAGCATTCGAGGATTTCCGGCGTGGTCTGGATTTTCCGCATGAAGGTGTCGCGTTCTTTTTCCGAAAGCTTTGCAACCTTCACATAGGCGAAGATGTGCAGGCCATAACCGAGCTTCTCGCGGTCGAGAATGGCGACCTGGGACTTGATGTAGCCCTCATCCTTGAGCCGCTGCAGGCGGCGCCAGCACGGCGACTGGGACAGGCCGACAATCTCGGCGAGCTCGACGGTAGAGACCGAACAGTCCTTCTGGAGCTGTTCAAGGATCTTGATATCAAATAACGACAGTTCTTCACTCATGCGGATAGTTTATTTCGAAAAATGCAGAATGAAAGCTATTTTCTCTTAAAGTTTCTCAAATTCCATAGTGTGTATCCTGTTTGTGCGCCGAATGCGAATTTTTTAGTTCGTGCCGAATGGCCGGCGTCAGATCTTTGTAGGTGCAGCCAATTGTCCTTTCGGGACTATTGAATCCTGGTGCGTACAAGCCCGAACAAACGCCAGGCCCGAACGGCATAGAGTATCCCGGCAATGAGCAGCAGAATGGCGCCGATGATCACGGTGCGGATGGTCGTTTCAAGTTCGGAGACGAACATCAGATTATCGACGTTTCCGGTCTTCCAGAAGACCCACTCTCCGGCCAGCCGTGTTGCCAGCAGGTTGTTCCCGGTTTCGAGGATGATGATGGCGTCCCCGGTCTCCGGATCCAGCCGCACCGCAGTGTTGATGGCCGGTTCGTTGTTGCCATCATGACCGACAATGAAGCCGCCGCTATTATTGGGGGCGTACAGCATGACGCCCAGGCCCCAGATATCCGCCCCCAATTGTGAGGCATGGGGGCGCCGCATCTGGTTGAGTGTTTCCTGCGTCAGCACGCCGTTTTCCTGTCCGGCCGCGGAGGGCAGGTGGGCCTTCATCAAGGCGGCGAGGTCGTTCGCGGACGTGAAGGCCGAGGCCGCCGCCAGGGCGGTGTAGTACCTGAGCGGCTCGGTCTCCCCATCCGGTCGGTAATTCTCTGCGAGCCCCATCTCACGGGCCTCATCGAGGTCATATGTTGTCCTCTGCATGCCGAGGGGATCGAAGATGTTTTCGTCCATGAACGTGCTGAAGGACTGGCCCGAGACTTCTTCGACAAGCAGTTGAAGCAGGGTGTAGCCGCCCCCCGAATACGTCCACTTTGCGCCTGGCGCCTGCACGAGGCGGACGCTCCCTTCCGCTCCGGGCGATGCATCGGCTGCCCGCGTAAGAGAGGCTTCCAGGGTTTGCATGGCCTCTTTGGTCGCAAATCCATTGTAACCGAGACCGTCGCCCAGCCCGGCCGTATGGCTAAGGAGCCGTCTGACGGTAACGCCTTCATTGTCGTAGGGGCTCGGTGGCAAGGACCAGCGGGTCAGATAGGTTGAGACAGGCGCGTCCAGGCTGATCCGGCCGTTTTCGACGAGGCGCATCACCCCCAGGGCTGACAGCCATTTGCTGAGGGAGGCGACCTGGAAGAGGCTGTCTCCATCTATCCTCTGGCCCTTGGAGGCATAGTGCGAACCGGCAATGTCGCCTTGCTCGATAAGGATCATGGCAACGTTGCCGGTGTTTTCGTCCTCGATGACTGTCTCGGCGGCTTTCAGGAACGCCTCAGGCGACTCTGAGGATGTGAGAGGCTTGCGCCACCATCCCTCACTTGCCGCGGCAAGCGTTATACCGGACCAGCCAATTATGCAGGCAAGCGTAACAAGTGCGATCAGGATAAGCCTTCTCATTCTCTGTCTCTTTTACTTGTTCAATAGGTCTGGCGGATCGGGCGTGTGGACTTAGCCTGCATGAACCGGATCGCTACAATCCCAGCTCACTCAAGCCGGGATAAGTGTCGGGGCGGCGCCCGAGCGGCCAGTAAAGCAGACGCTCTTCCTCGCGGAGGGGCAGGTCGTTGATGCTTGCATAGCGGCGTGTCATGAGGCCGTCGGCGTCAAACTCCCAGTTCTCGTTGCCATAGGCCCGGAACCAGGCGCCTTCATCATTGTGAAACTCATAGGCGTAGCGCACCGCGATGCGGTTCTCCTGAAAGGCAAACAGCTCTTTCACGAGGCGATACTCATGCTCCTGGCGCCATTTCCATTCCAGGAAGCGCACAATCTCGCAGCGTCCGGAGACGAACATCCGGCGGTTGCGCCACAGACTGTCGGTCGAATAGGCCATCGCCACCTTGCCGGGGTCCCGGCTGTTCCAGCCATCCTCTGCGAGGCGGACTTTCTCAATGGCGGTTTCCAGGGTGAATGGGGGAACAGGCTTGCGCATCTGTCTTCTCCGGAAATTGGGGTAAGGCGGCGGCCTGGTGGCCCCAGGCCGCCATGCAGGCGCTACAGGTCGCCGACGGCCTTGTGCTGGATGCTCGGCCAGGTCTTCTCGGCCTTGGCGAGGATGCGTTTCGAGTCCTTCTTGTACTTCTCGAAAACATCCGCATTGACGAAGAGATAGAGCTTGCCATCGACAATATCGGCATAATGAGGGTCACCATCGAGCTTCTTGCCGAGGGCGACGGCAAAGGCGCAGAACCCGCCATATTGCGGCTTGTAGCTCGCCGGATCGGCCTTGAAACGGCGCGCGGATTCCTTGGACGCGAAGTAATAGGCGACACCGTCATTCACGACCGTGTGCATTGCGTCGCCTTCGGCCACGGCATTCAGTGTCGAGAGCGCGACCGTGTCGATGCCATGGACACCGAGCGGGACGCCGTCCGGGGTCGTGCCGGTGGAGACGTTATATTCATCCTCGGCAAAGCTCGGCAGGGCCGGGATGAAAGCGAGGGCCAGCATGGTGCCGGTCAGGAGAAGTTTGAAGGTCATGGATCTGTTCCTTGGGTCTGGGCGCTGCGGCGCAGCGGTTTGAGAGAGCCATACCGACGGGCAAGAGCCGGCACAGCGGGGCTTCGTTCAGCGGCATCGGTTGGAATGGCGCTGGCGAATTGGGGGAGGCGCCCGGCCGGCCGGAGAGAGTGAGGTGCGCCGGCCGGGCGCATGAAGATCATCCGGATCACAAGGGGTTGGGGACGTCCGGATGAGCTTCAGGGCGGGTTACCGGTGATAGGCAGCCTTGATCGCTTTTACCGTGTTGGCGGTGTTATCGACCTTGCTGGCGATCATTCTGAAATTGGTGAGAGAGGCCTCGTAGCCGTTGTAATGCGCGGTGATGGCACCGGCTGTCGCATCGGTGACGACCATGACCTCGAAGCCCTGCTCGATCAGGCCGCGCATATGCGACTCCGTGCAGAGGTTCGATGACATGCCGGCGAGGATCACTTTCGAGATGCCGGACTTGCGCAACTGCAGTGCCAGGTCATTGCTGTCGGGGCCGTAGACCTTGTGCGGACTGGTGACGACGGTTTCGCCATTCTCGATGTACGTCCTGTACTGTTCCAGCCAGTCGGCGCCAGACCCCTCGAAGCCTTCAAGGTCGAGGGCATTGGGCCGGTCGAACATGCCGATCGAATGCATCAGCGTTTCCAGCGTGCCTTCGAATTCCCAGCGATGGTCGTGTTCGTAATAGTAATGCGGCGAGATGAAGAGCGGCATGCCGGTCTCTCCGGCCACGCGGAAGAGTTCCTCGATGTTCTCGATCGTGCCGTTCTCGGTAATGCTCTGGCCAACGACGCCCCATGTCACACCATCCGGTGACAGGAAATCGTTCTGAGGATCTGTCACCACGATAGCGGTTTCACCGGCGACTATGTCGAAGCCAGGCATTGGTAGCCCGTCATTGACCGGCGGTTGCGAGGCGGAAACAGGGCGAGCGTTCCCATCCTGGGCGGTGGCGGCTCCGGCATGGAGCGAGATGGCAAGTGTCGCGGATACGACGATTGTCAGGATCGGGGCGGGATCGGCTTTAGGGGGCGGCATGACAGGTATCTCCAGATCGAGTTGGCACAGTCTCGAACCGGTTCGGCATGCGGTTGATTTGTCCGCCTGTCCGCTGGTCGGCTCAAGGTTTGTCGAAACTATCCAGAGCCCAACCAGGGGTATTGACGCCGGGCGACACGTTTTTGACCGCTCGCGTCAATTCCAGGCTCGAAGTGTTTGAGCCTCAGGAAAAAGTGCCTAATATGAAGACTCAGGCGTGGGGAATGGGGGCGTGGCCGGTCTAAGGCTGCGATTGGATATGGCGCAGATGTCGGCATTGTTTGCCGTCAGAATGATCAATCAGGCCGGGCCGGGGGTCGACCGTGGGGCGCTTTTCAGGTCATTCGGGCTGGAGGAGGCTGCGCCGCTGGATCCGACGGTCATGATTTCCGATACGGCCTATTACGATCTGCTTGAGATGATCGCCGAACAGGAACAGCCCGATATCGGGTTTCACATTCGCGTCTCGCAATCCATCACATGTGCAGACCTGGGGGCGGTGGGACTGGCCTGGAAGTCCGCGCCCGATCTTCGCAGGTCGTTCCATCGGATGGACCGGTATTCCCGGCTCTATAATACAGCCTCGAGCTTTGAACTCGTCGACAGGGGCGACACCTATCTGTGGACGCATACGCGGACAGAGCCCGACCGCCTGGGCATGTATATTTCGAATGAAGGGGCTCTCGCCACCTATGCCAATATCTGCCGGGAAGCGACCGGGGCGCAAAACCGGCCGCAGTCCGTACAGTTTCGCCATCAGGACCATGGCGGCAGGAAAGCTCTTGAGGCGCATTTTCGATGCCCCGTTATCTTCGGCGCAGACATCGATGCCATCGTCATTCCGGCGGGGCGGCTGGATCAGCCAAACCTGGTTGGGGACCAGAGCATCTGGAAATTCTTTTCCTCGCACGTGGAAGAGAATCTGCCTGAGGAAGAGGTCCCGTTCGAACGCCAGCTGGTTCTGAAAATCGCAGATATGCTGAGCGACGGCGTCCCACCCCTGGCCCTGGTGGCCACAAGTCTCGGCATGAGCGCGCGAACCTTGCAGCGCAGACTTGCCGAGCATGGGGCGACCTACCAGACCCTCGTCACGCAGGCCCGGCTGGAACTGGCGCAGTCGCTGATGGGCGAGACCGGCTATTCGCTGGCGGAGATCGCCTTCCTGACGGGCTTTTCAGAGCAGAGCGCCTTTACCCGCGCGTTCAAGCGCTGGGTCGGCAAGACGCCCGGCGCATTCAGGAGCGAGGGGCGCGCCTGATCGAAGGCCGGGGCTCGTGTGTCCCCGATGAGGTGAGACCGGCTCGAGCCTCTCTGGCACCCTCGGTCAAACCGTTGGCAGCCCGGGTCAATACCGTGTCGGGGCATGTCCGCTATCCTTGGATATCGCTTCTATTACGGGAGATATTCGATGCGACGCCTGACCCCTGTTTCCTCAATTGCCTGTCTTGCTGTGCTCTGTGGCGGCCTCTTTGCCTATGCAGATGGAGGCCAGGCGCACCACCCGGCGAACACCATCACAATAGAAGAGGACCACCCTGACAGCTTCCGTCATTTTGCGCCGGAACTTCCCTCGATGCGAGCACGCCTCCCCGAGATCAATACCGGGTTCGGTCTCCATGTCAGCGAGATCGAGCCCGGACTCTTCTTCGCTACCGACATGATCTACCAGTCGGCCTTCCTGGTAACGGAAGCGGGGGTTGTCGTCTTCGACGCGCCGCCCAGCTTCGGCGAGCGTCTGCGCTTGGCCATCGAAATGGCGGCACCGGGAGTGCCCATCACCCATTTCATCCAGAGCCACAAGCATGCCGACCATAATGGGGGCGGCTACACTTTCGCGGATATTGAAGGGCTGACAGTCATCGGCGCACAGGCAAATGCCGACAGCCTCGAGAGCAATCCGCTGCGTGGTGTCCTTGTGCCAACGGAAACCTTCGAGGAGAGCTATTCGATCTCGATCGGCGGGATTCCGATCGAGTTGCACACAGCGAGTTTCCATTCAGTCGAAACCGACGTGATCATCCACCTGCCCGAACAGCGCTTCCTTATGGCCGTCGATACAATCACGCCGGGCGAAGCCCCCTTCATGAACTTCGCCGCGACCAGCAATCTCGATGGCTACATGGAGAGTTTCGAGACATTCCTTGCCTATGATTTCGAGCACTTCCTGTCCGGCCACGTCTCTGTTCTGGGCAACCGGCAGGACGTCGAGACCGCCCGCGACTATGCCTTCGACGTTCGCGATACGGTGAGCGAGCTCTGGCCGAGCTTCATGGAGAGGTTTGCGGCCAACATGGAAACGACCGAGTTCCAGAACGGCAACCTGGCGTATCGCATGACGATGGAACAGGTGCGCGATGCGTGTGCCCGTCAGATAATCGACCGCTGGTCTGGCACGCTGTCCGTGGTTGACCTCTGGGCGGACAGTCACTGCGAAACGGTCGTGCTGCACGCGATTATGAACTGACATTGCAGCCCTGTGTATGACTTGCGGGCTGTGCCCAACACACATCCGCGCCGGTGCGAATTTGACAGCCAGCGCCCGGATTGCGACCAATGCGGATCGCAGGCGCGCATGAAAGCGCCATTGGCGCGGTCTCTGATGCGCCTCACCAATTTTCACACTCGATAGGAAACATCATTATGGAAGCCGCAAAAAAGGGCGACACCGTCCTTATAGATTACACCGTTCAGACAACCGATGGCCGGGTCGTCGGGAAGACCGAAGAAAACGAGCCCGTATCGGTTACGATCGGCAGCGCCGAGATATTCCCGGAAGTCGAAACCGCCCTGGACGGCATGGAAGTCGGTAGTGAGCAGTCCGTGACCGTGAGTTCTGACAACGCGTTCGGCCCTCGCCGCGAAGAAATGGTCATCGACATCCCGCGCGCCCAACTGCCGAATGACAATACGCCCGAACCCGGCATGACGCTGGCCGCCCAACAGCAGGATGGCTCGACGGTGAACCTCACCATCATCGCGGTGAACGACGAGACGATCACGGCCGATGGCAATCACCCTCTCGCCGGTGAGGACCTGCATTTCGGCGTGAAGCTGGTTGAGATCAAACCGGCCGCCTGAAGCAGATATTGCAATCCGTGTCTGCGTTTCGCCTCGCAGGCACTTGCATTGGAGCAGACCGATGCCGCCGATAGCCGGTGACCTTTAAGGCGTCGGTCTGCTTCTCATACAGCGCCTCTGTGCAATCGCGTCGCTGGCGGTGTCGCCAGACAAGGCGCAGTGAAGTGGGGTAGCCGGCCCTCCTCATCAAAACAGATCCGCTGGCCCCGATCGGGATCAGGCCGCGTTTGCGCTGACATCGCCCAAGCTGACATGAATGTGAGTTGCCTTGTCGGCCACTCGCTGAAAGCGTTGTGCCCCTAAACCGGCTCTAATCAGGGAAACCTGCCATGAAACTGTCAGCTGTCAGACATTTCTGCCTTTCCTCTTTGATGTTTGGCACTGTGGCCATGAGTGGATCCGCCCAGGCCAATGAGGCTGGCGGCGCTGCACCTGCCCTCGTGCCGCTTGAGATCGAGGTCTATGCTGAAGAGGGGCAGGCGATCCCGCATTTCATGGTCGATGCAGCCTGGCCGGATATGCCTGCCGAGATGATCATCGGGCAAGTGCCGGGACTGGCCGTCGACAAGGGCGATAATGTCTGGCTGGTTCACAGGCCGCAATCGCTCACCTTCTCGGATGTCGGCCTTGCCCAGTCTCCCCCGCAAGCTCTGTGCTGCCGTCCGGGGCCCGATGTCATGAAGTTTTCCGGAGACGGGACGTATCTGGGCGGCTGGACAGGAGATCCGGAGTGGCCGGAAACCGTCCATGGCATCCATGTGGATGACGAGCAGACGGTCTGGATCGGCGGCAATGGCGAAGGCGACCATGTCGTCTACAACTTTACCGAGGATGGAGACTTTATCCGGCAGGTCGGTACGCACGGCGAGACAGACGGCAATGCCAGCCCGGACAAGCTGGGCAACCCGGCCGACATCTGGCGCGGTCTAGGCCAGGTCTTCATTGCCGATGGCTACATCAACAAGCGCATTGCCGGGTTCGACGAGGAGTCGCTTGGCTTTCAGGGCGCATGGGGCGCCTATGGGACAGTTCCCTCAGGGGGAACGCGCCAAGGCAGTTTTGACCAGAGCCAGGCCTCCACCAATACCGATGGTGGGGCAGATCCCGACGCGAAAGCGTTCGGGGACATTGTTCACTGTGTCGTCGGGACCGATGATGGGTATGTCTATGTCTGTGACAGGCGGAACAACCGCGCCCAGATGTTCCGCGTCAGCGACACAGGCGATCTGGAATTTGTGCGCGACATTGTGATTGCTCCCGAGACGGGTGGGACACGCACCGTCACGGACATCGCCTTTTCGCCGGACGGAGCATTTGTCTATGTTGCCGACATGATGAATTCGACGATCTGGGTATTGGACCGGTCCACGCATGAGCCGGTCGCCCGGATCGGTCGGATCGGGCGGTATCCGGGCGAGTTTACGTGGCTGCATTCGCTGGACGTGGATTCCGAAGGCAATATCTACACCTCCGAAGTGGGCACGGGACGCCGCGTGCAGAAGCTGGTGTTCACGGGAATGAAGCCGGCGTCCGAGTGACTGGCGCGATTTGATCAGACAAATACAGATTCGTCTCTGGTGTCCGGCGAACAGGCCGATTCAGACTGCCAGACGCTGAGGCCTGCTGCACGGTTTTTCCCAGAAAACTAGGCAGGCGTTTGTGGCACGGCAATCGCTTTGCATTAGCACCGTGTCGCGGGAAATCGCGATGGGCATGGCGGGGTTCGGGGCAGGACTCCGTTTAGATGGGTAAGTTTCACTTACCGAAGGGTTCATGCGCCATGAAACGATTTACCAGACGCAGGCTGATGATTGGTACCGCGCTGCTGGCAGGCGGGGCCGCCGCTGCCCCGGTCGTCTTTGCCGACAGCCGCAAGGGTGGGAAGGAGACGTTCCACTTCCGGGTCCATGTCCCGAACGTCAAAGAACTCTCACGTCTGAAGGGAGATGAACTCAGCAACGCTTTGCTGCGCTCCCTGCAGCTTGAGGCACGCGGGGAAGGCCGTATGCCGCCCGTCGAACTGATCGCTGTGCGTCTGGAGAAGGGGCGTGTGGCCGACATTCTCGTCTCCCGGTCCTTCAAGGCAAGGTCCGGCGAGAGCCATATCCCCGGCGACATGCTGATTCCGGGGGACATGCTCATTCCCGGCGACATGTTGATCCCTGGTGACATGCTGATTCCGGGAGACATGCTGATCCCGGATCGCGGAGCGAAGCGGGTTGTTGCCGACATGGCGACGGAGGCCTTGCGTGAGACCCGTTTCGAAAGCGGCCTGTTCTTTATCGTCGTCAGTCAGGGCTCGAATGTTCGTTCCGGTGGTACGCTCATCCCGCTGACATGAAGGCAGTGGACGGCACACCAGGCTTCGACGCCGTTATCTTAGGGGCAGGGTTTGCCGGCAGGCTGGCAGCGCTGACCCTGCGCCAGGCCGGTGCGCGAGTGGCCCTTGTGGGCATGTCAGATCGGCCGGTCCGCCAGGCTGTGCATGTCCACCAGCTTTCGCCGAAGGCCTGGGATGAGTTGTCGGTCCTTGTTCCGGACTTGATGGATAGGCTGGGGGTCAGCGGCTGTACCGGCCCAGCGCAGCTCTCCCGTGCCACGCTCGATAGGCTCATGCAGACTTGTGTGGAGCAGGCCAGCGATATTGTGCGGGTTCCACGAGTGTCAGAAGCAGACCGGTCCGGCGGGCAATGGTTGCTCAGGATCCAGGGCGAGGAACGTCTGCGTGCAGACTGGCTGATCGACGCCAGCGGCTCTGCCCGCGCGGGCTGCAAGTTTCTCTCGAGCCTGTCGGGCCAGGCAGTAAGCCTTGAAGACGTCGAAGCCGATTTCGCCTGTAAAAGCTGGCGCGTGAAGGGCGTGGCCCCCTCTTCGGGCGACAAACTCGTGCGCGCGACAGTCATGGACGGACAGTGCGGCATCCTTTGCCAGTTTCTCGGAAACGGCCGCGCCACACTGACCCTGCATGGCTTGCCGGAGGCGCTGCATGCCATCGAGGACCCACTCACCCTCGCACAAAGCAGCGACAATGACGGTCTGCAGAATAGCTTTCGGGAGGCGTATCTTGCTTCCGGCCCCTATCGTTGGCGCGGCCAGTGGGCGAACCGAATTCTGCTGGAAGAAAGCGAAGCGGCACGGTTCAACTGGTTCGCCCTCGGCGACAGCCTGCTGACGACGCCTCCCATCCTTGGCTGGGGGCTCGCTCAGGCCATCGAGCAGACAGCGCTGCTGGCCCGCACGGGGCTTGCTGCTGACATCGTTCCTGCTCTCGACGCCCTTGCGGAACCGCGCATGCGGCAAGCCACGGTAGCGAGCTTCCTTCGCACCAGCAGCCTCTCACGAAATGCCGCGACCCATGCGGACACGCCGTCAGCCTCAATGGTGGGCGAGCGTGCCCCGGCCATCCAGACATGTCGATCCTGACCCCAGATTGTGGAGATACCTCATGCAAAGAACGGCTCTTATCTCAACGCTTGTCGCCAGCGCTGCACTCGCTGCCTGCCAGACCTCTTCGGGGGACGACAGTGCGGCTGCGCCAGTAGAGGAGGGGGTTGAACTGAGCATTGTTCAGGAAGGTGCCTCGGCTGATGGCTTCTGCGAGGTGAGGTTCCGGACCACTTATCCGACGGACATGACTGGTCTGCCCCCGCAAAAGTGGTCCATTATTTGAGTTAGTTCCGGCTTCAGATATGGAGCTGAGACATGGGCAAGAGATCAACGCCTGAAGAGATCATAGCGAAGCTGCGGGAGGTGGAGGTTCGCCTCGCGCGCGGTGAGACGACGGGACAGGCCGCGCGTTCGATCGGGGGTGACGGAACAGACATACTATCGGTGGCGCAAGGAGTATGGTGGCCAGGTTGGCCAGGCCAAACGGATGAAGGAGATCGAGAAGGAGAATGCGCGCCTTCGCAAGGCGATCTCCGATCTCACGCTGGACAACCAGATCCTTCAGGAAGTTATCAAGGGAAAGTTCTGAGCCCTTCACGCAAACGCGAAGCGGTCGATCATGTGGTGGAGACGCTCGGTGCAACAGAGCGCCGGGCCTGCCGTGTGATCGGCCAGCATCGTTCCTCCCAGCGCAAACCGGGCGTGCCGCGTCAGGATGAGGATGTTCTGACAGCGGCCATCATCCGCCTTGCCGAGCAGTTCGGCCGATATGGCTATCGCCGCATCACGGCCTTGTTGAGACGAGATGGCTGGCATGTGAACGAGAAGCGTGTGTATCGCATCTGGCGGCGTGAGGGGCTTAAAGTTCCGATGAAACAACCAAAACGCGGCCGGTTATGGCTGAATGACGGTTCGTGCGTGAGGCTCCGACCAGCGCATAAGGGCCATGTCTGGTCTTACGATTTCGTCCAGGATCGCACCCATGACGGCAAGGTGTTCCGTATGCTGTGCGTGATAGACGAGTTCACCCGAGAATGCCTCGCCATCCGCGTCGAGCGCAAGCTCAACTCGCGTGATGTGCTCGACACGCTGGGCGAACTGTTCGTCCTGCATGGCCCGCCGGCGCATATCCGTTCTGACAATGGCCCCGAGTTCATCGCCACCGCCCTGCGCGAGTGGCTCCAGCGCATCGGCGTGAAGACGCTCTACATCGAACCGGGCTCGCCTTGGGAGAATGGATACTGCGAGAGCTTTAACTCCAAGCTCAGGGATGAGTTACTGGCGAGAGAAATCTTCTTCGATTTGCGCGAGGCACAGATCCTGATCGAAATCTGGCGGCGGCACTACAACACCGCGCGCCCACACTCTTCTCTGGGCTACCGGCCACCTGCGCCACAAACCATCTTGCCCGCGGCGTTCATACCGCCTTACTGTGGGGAGGTAGCGGCATGAACGCCGCTACGTGGAAACCGCCGGACTAACAAAGCAGGTGGACCACCTCGGTGGGGCAGAGCAGGTTCATCGGGAAGGCCGGGCGGATTCTGGTTTCCAGGGAAAGGGCGAAAGAGCTCTTGGCTGCCCCAATATTGAAACAACCGATTGATACGGTTTTGCGCATCAATTTGCCAAATCGATATGTTTAAACGTATCACATCTTGCATTTCTCCTATCTGTGTGATACGTTTAAAGGGATAGGAGTTGTTGATTGATACGCAAAAAAAGATCGTGACATATGTTCTAGAGGATATCGGAGAAGCGCTTCGGCAAGCGCGTGAACGCAAAGGCTTCAGCCAAAGAGAGCTGAGCGCCAAAGCCGGAGTACGTCAGGCCCAGATTTCTCAGGTGGAGAATGGCGCCATTGATCTCAGGCTGTCCAGCTTGATTGCTCTGGCCCGCGCTCTTGATTTGGAATTGGAGCTTGTTCCGCGCAAGCTCGTTCCCGCTGTAGACTCTCTGGTGAGGGATACCCAGCGCATTCCGGCAGTTTCTAATAAGCAAATTCAGAAGGCTGTCCTGGAGGCGTCTCGTGCCGCGCAAATCTTCTCAAATGCAAACCTGCCGCAGCTGAAAGAATTGGCGCGAGCGCTAGCAACTCTTCGTACGGAATTTCAAAGTCCCAGCTTTCAAGGTGAGTTGCAGAAAACCCTGACGCTTTATCGGGAGGCCGCAAAGCAACTATCCGATTTGCCTAAAAATAACCGCTTACAGAACGCGATGCGTACTCTGCAGCATCTACGCAATGCTGCCGTGCATGAACCTCAGCTTGAGTATGAGGATCAACGGCCAGCATACAGTTTAGAGGAGGACGATGATGAGTAGTAGTGTAACCGTCCTCGATGTCCTTCTGTATGGAGAGCCGATCGGCACGCTGACACGGGTTGGAGGAGACCGTGTCGTCTTTGCTTTCACCGATGAGTACATAGAAAGCGAAAGCCGTCCGACGCTCAGCCTGAGTTACAAGGACAGCTATGGCGAGCTGATCACGAACTTCAAACCTACACAAACCAGGCTTTCCCCGTTCTTCTCAAACCTGCTGCCGGAAGGGTCGATGCGTGACTATCTGGCCGACCGGGCGAAAGTGCACAGGCAGCGTGAATTCTTTCTGCTTTGGGTGTTAGGGCGAGATCTTCCAGGCGCGATCACTGTGCAACCCGCCGATGCCGATGGCGAAGATTGGCCGGCGGATGCACATGATGGAAAAAATGATCAAAGGGAAGAGGCGCGTGAAAACGCGCTACGGTTTTCGCTAGCAGGTGTGCAGCTCAAATTTTCCGCCATCCATGAGGCGCGTGGCGGTCTGACGATCCCGGCAAGCGGTGTTGGGGGTTCATGGATTGTGAAGCTGCCATCGCGCGAATTCGACGGCGTACCAGAGAATGAATTCTCTATGATGCAGCTGGCAAGCAAAGTCGGCATAGAAGTGCCTGAGCACGCCCTCATCGACGTTGATGCCATCTCCAATCTGCCAACCGGTATAGGGTCGCTGCAAGGTCAAGCCTTTGCCATCAAACGCTTTGACCGTACCGAAGCGGGCGAAGCCGTCCATATGGAGGATTTCGCCCAGGTGTTCGGTGTTTATGCGGCGGACAAATACAAGAAGGCCAGCTATCGAAACATTGCGACAGTTCTGGGCGTCGAAACTGACGATGCCGACATAGCAGAATTTATCCGGCGGCTGACGTTCAACACACTTATCGGCAATGCCGATATGCATCTGAAAAACTGGTCGCTTCTCTATCCCGATAAACGCAATGCCAGCCTTGCCCCAGCCTATGATTTTGTTTCCACGATTGCGTATATAGAAGACTCAGACGCTGCATTGAAGTTTAGTCGAACCAAGCGGTTTGACGGATTTACTCTGGATGAGCTTAGCCACATGGCGGCCAAAGCGCGCTTGCCAGAAAAGCTAGTTCTCGATTCTGCGCGTGAAACCGTCGAGCGCTTCATGCAGGAATGGGCATCTGAAAAGCCGCACTTACCTATACACACGAATGCACGAGACACCATCGACGAGCATCTCGCTGGTCTTCCTCTCGTGACTGATAAGTAGCAAGCAAAACACACACATATTTATGGCTGAATAAATTGACAGTACACAGATGAATATGACATAATATTCTCATAACAAGTGAGGATATTTGAGGTCAGCGAGATTTAGTTTTGATGGTACACGAAGAGGAATAAATGACGCGTGTCCCGCAGCGGTTGCTGTCGGTTTGACGCTCTTCGCCATTGGGGCGAAGCGCCTAAACGCGCGCGGCATTCAGTTTGAGGCGATGTCGGGGGAGTATGATCTCAGCACGCCAGATGGTGGCTTCACCTTTACGCTTCGTGCTGCCTTGTCGGAATGGGAGCGTGAGAAGCTACCGGCTGCAAAACTTGAGGCGGCCGTTTCCAAAGCGATCGGGAACTGGCTTGAGACCACCGCTGAGCGTCTGCTTGCTGATCCGGGCGCTGAATCCTTCACTAACGTTCAAACCGCCTTTGCGCGGATCACCGAGCAGCTGGCATCCCGCCAGTCGCTGGTGCATATTAAAAGCTTCACGGAACGAAAACGCGGTGTCGAAACCGTCCTCATTCTAGGGGCTGAGACACCGAACCGGGACGAGGCGCTCATCAAAGCCGTGGCTCGCGCGCATGCCTGGATGGCGGAATGGCGGGCTGGTGTGTCCCTTCCAACCCTTGCCAAAAAGCTCGGCTGGACGACATCGCCGCTGCGTTAGAGATTGAAGCTAGCCTTCCTGTCACCGGCGATCGTTCGAGCCATTTTTGAGGGGCACCAGCCGGCTGACCTGAGCCTCGAAACTCCTGCGAACAGCCCTCCCGCTGGACTGAGATCGGCAGGCAGAAGTGCTTGGATTTTCGTTTCCCTGATCAGGTGTAAGCGTCCAGTTCTTACACATCAGCGCGTAATGCAGCCCAGTTCCAGGGTAGCAGATCATCGATCTGGCTCATCGGATGGCCTTGGCTTAGGCGCTCGAGAACGTCACTCAGATAGGCGTGGGGCTCGACATCGTTGAGTTTGGCGGTCGTCAGGAGAGAAGCGATGACGGCCCATCTCTGTGCACCGCCTTCCGAGCCGGCGAACAGATGGTTCTTGCGTCCTAGCGCGACCGGGCGGATAGCGCGTTCGACAGTATTTGTATCGAGGGCGATGCGGCCATCCTCAAGGAACAGACTGAGCTGGTCCCAGCGGGTGAGCGCATAGCGGATCGCGTCGCCCAGTCCGCTGCGCGGCGGGATGCGCTGGAGTTCGGTTTCCAGCCAGGCTTTCATCGCGCGGACCAGCGGGCGGGATTTCCGGGCCCGCACGATCCGACGCTTGTTCGCGCTCTGCCCACGGATCGTGGCGTCGATAGCATAGAGCTCGGCGATCCGCTGCAACGCTTCGGCCGCGATCGGTGAGCCTGTGGCCTGGTGCACCTCGTAGAACTTGCGCCGCGCATGCGCCCAGCAGGCGGCCAGCATGATATCCCCGCCCGTGGTCAGTCGCTCGAACCCGGCATAGCCATCGACCTGCAGCACACCGCTGAAGTCCTTGAGATGGGTTTCCGGACGTTCGGCGCGCCGATCCGGGCTGTAGATATAGACAGCAGCTGGCGGCCCCGGCCCATTCCACGGTCGATTATCGCGGGCATAGACCCAGAGCCGACCTGTTCGGGTGCGCCCGCGGCCCGGATCGAGCACAGGCAGCGGCGTGTCGTCGGCGAACAGCATCTTCGAGCTGAAGACATGGCTTGCGAGCCGCTCATGCAGCGCTTCCAGCCACCAGCTGGCCCCGCCCACCCAGTTGGCAAGCGTTGATCGGTTCAGCTTCACACCTTGGCGGGCAAAGATCTGCGACTGGCGATAGAGCGGCAGGTGATCGCAATACTTGCTAACGATGACATGCGCGAGCAGGCCCGGCGTGGCCAGCCCCTTTGCGATCGGGCGTTCCGGGGCCGGTGCCTGGTGGATCTTCCCGCAGCCCCGGCAGCCATAGCGCGGGCGCTTCATCCGCAGGACACGCAGTCGCGCTGGAACATGATCCAGCATCTCGCTGACGGTTTCGCCGATGAAGTGCAGCGCACCGCCGCAACATGGGCAGGCGCTGGTCTCGGTGTCGACCGCGACATCCTCGCGTGGCAGATGCTCTGGCAGACTGAACGCGCGGGTGCGGGCTGGGCGCGGACCAGTTTCGACCAGTGTGTCTGGCGATGCGGCTTCAAGGTGCGCCACATCACTGTCCAGATCCTCCAGGCCAAGCTGGAGCTGGCCGGGATCAAGCCCCTCGGCCCGGCGACCGAACTGGCTGCGCTGCAGCGTCTTCACCATCTGGCGCAGCCGCTCGATCTCGGCCCGTGTTTCAGCACGCTCGCTGTCACGCGCCGCAGCCATCTCGCGGATCATGCGATGCAGCACATCCACGTCTTCAGGCAGGGCGGCGAGATCAAGCTCCATGGCACGGAGTTTACGATGGAATCAGCTCGTTCCGCACAGCTTTCTGCGGCCTGATTCAATCGGTCGCATCCGCGTCTCACCCCGCCCGATCAGGACGCCAGCGCTCATCCGGGGATCGCCAGTCGATGCCTTCAAGCAGGACAGAGAGCTGCCGGGCGCTGAGCTTCACCACAGCACCCTGCTCGGTCTGCATCGGCCACAGGAAACCGCCTTTCTCCAGGCGTTTCGAGAAGAGGCAGAGCCCGGTCCCATCCCAGTAGAGGATCTTGATCAGGTTCGCCTTGCGACCGCGGAACGCGAACAGATGTCCAGAGAACGGATCCTGCGCCAGCACGCCCTGAACCAGCATGGCGAGCCCATCTATACCCTTTCGCATGTCAGTGACCCCAACGGCGAGGTGCACCTTCAGACCTGATGTCGTCAGCATCATGAGAGGTCTGCCTCAAGCAGAGAGACAAGCTGCCGGACACGGTCAGGATCGACATCCTTGTCAAACCGGATTCGACGCCCACCGATAAGTTCCACCTCTATGCCAGGCGCTCCGCGTTCTATGATTATCGGCGATGGGGCGCCTGCTGACGCGCCCCCTCCACTCGCGTCTTTCTCTACTTCAACAGAAAGGAATGTGGGACTGTCCTCTGACGGGGATAGCTCATTCTTCCAGCGGAACAGCACGCGCTGAGCGATATTGTACCGTCGCGCCACGCCGCTGACCGTCCCGCCCGGTTTTTCCGTCTCGGCCACGATGCGGCGCTTGTCTTCAGGGCTGAACTGGCGCTTGCCGTTCGGCGCATCAGAGCGCGATGGCAGATATTTCGAAGGCGGCGGAATGTCCTTATCCGTCATATGACCAGTCATATGACTAAGCTGTCCGCCGCGCCGGTAGAGCACCTTTCCGCTCACACGAGACTTTTCGGTTTTGAATATGGCCCGCCAGTTACCGAACCGCTTCAGCGGTAACCCATGCGCCTCGCAATATTCACGCTGATTCAGCGTGCTACGCATCCAGGCATCGTGATGAGCCCGCCAGAAAGCCTCAAGCTCTATCTGTTTCGCCGTCTTCCGTTTCGACACCAACACCTCCTCAGATCTGTGCGGATTGCACCGTGAGAAGAAAGATCAGATGCCGCTCCTAGCGGACAAGCGTGTGAGAAATGGACGCTTAC
>NZ_NCST01000036.1 GCF_002088975.1 Henriciella aquimarina | reverse complement strand
GTAAGCGTCCAGTTCTTACACATCAGCGCGTAATGCAGCCCAGTTCCAGGGTAGCAGATCATCGATCTGGCTCATCGGATGGCCTTGGCTTAGGCGCTCGAGAACGTCACTCAGATAGGCGTGGGGCTCGACATCGTTGAGTTTGGCGGTCGTCAGGAGAGAAGCGATGACGGCCCATCTCTGTGCACCGCCTTCCGAGCCGGCGAACAGATGGTTCTTGCGTCCTAGCGCGACCGGGCGGATAGCGCGTTCGACAGTATTTGTATCGAGGGCGATGCGGCCATCCTCAAGGAACAGACTGAGCTGGTCCCAGCGGGTGAGCGCATAGCGGATCGCGTCGCCCAGTCCGCTGCGCGGCGGGATGCGCTGGAGTTCGGTTTCCAGCCAGGCTTTCATCGCGCGGACCAGCGGGCGGGATTTCCGGGCCCGCACGATCCGACGCTTGTTCGCGCTCTGCCCACGGATCGTGGCGTCGATAGCATAGAGCTCGGCGATCCGCTGCAACGCTTCGGCCGCGATCGGTGAGCCTGTGGCCTGGTGCACCTCGTAGAACTTGCGCCGCGCATGCGCCCAGCAGGCGGCCAGCATGATATCCCCGCCCGTGGTCAGTCGCTCGAACCCGGCATAGCCATCGACCTGCAGCACACCGCTGAAGTCCTTGAGATGGGTTTCCGGACGTTCGGCGCGCCGATCCGGGCTGTAGATATAGACAGCAGCTGGCGGCCCCGGCCCATTCCACGGTCGATTATCGCGGGCATAGACCCAGAGCCGACCTGTTCGGGTGCGCCCGCGGCCCGGATCGAGCACAGGCAGCGGCGTGTCGTCGGCGAACAGCATCTTCGAGCTGAAGACATGGCTTGCGAGCCGCTCATGCAGCGCTTCCAGCCACCAGCTGGCCCCGCCCACCCAGTTGGCAAGCGTTGATCGGTTCAGCTTCACACCTTGGCGGGCAAAGATCTGCGACTGGCGATAGAGCGGCAGGTGATCGCAATACTTGCTAACGATGACATGCGCGAGCAGGCCCGGCGTGGCCAGCCCCTTTGCGATCGGGCGTTCCGGGGCCGGTGCCTGGTGGATCTTCCCGCAGCCCCGGCAGCCATAGCGCGGGCGCTTCATCCGCAGGACACGCAGTCGCGCTGGAACATGATCCAGCATCTCGCTGACGGTTTCGCCGATGAAGTGCAGCGCACCGCCGCAACATGGGCAGGCGCTGGTCTCGGTGTCGACCGCGACATCCTCGCGTGGCAGATGCTCTGGCAGACTGAACGCGCGGGTGCGGGCTGGGCGCGGACCAGTTTCGACCAGTGTGTCTGGCGATGCGGCTTCAAGGTGCGCCACATCACTGTCCAGATCCTCCAGGCCAAGCTGGAGCTGGCCGGGATCAAGCCCCTCGGCCCGGCGACCGAACTGGCTGCGCTGCAGCGTCTTCACCATCTGGCGCAGCCGCTCGATCTCGGCCCGTGTTTCAGCACGCTCGCTGTCACGCGCCGCAGCCATCTCGCGGATCATGCGATGCAGCACATCCACGTCTTCAGGCAGGGCGGCGAGATCAAGCTCCATGGCACGGAGTTTACGATGGAATCAGCTCGTTCCGCACAGCTTTCTGCGGCCTGATTCAATCGGTCGCATCCGCGTCTCACCCCGCCCGATCAGGACGCCAGCGCTCATCCGGGGATCGCCAGTCGATGCCTTCAAGCAGGACAGAGAGCTGCCGGGCGCTGAGCTTCACCACAGCACCCTGCTCGGTCTGCATCGGCCACAGGAAACCGCCTTTCTCCAGGCGTTTCGAGAAGAGGCAGAGCCCGGTCCCATCCCAGTAGAGGATCTTGATCAGGTTCGCCTTGCGACCGCGGAACGCGAACAGATGTCCAGAGAACGGATCCTGCGCCAGCACGCCCTGAACCAGCATGGCGAGCCCATCTATACCCTTTCGCATGTCAGTGACCCCAACGGCGAGGTGCACCTTCAGACCTGATGTCGTCAGCATCATGAGAGGTCTGCCTCAAGCAGAGAGACAAGCTGCCGGACACGGTCAGGATCGACATCCTTGTCAAACCGGATTCGACGCCCACCGATAAGTTCCACCTCTATGCCAGGCGCTCCGCGTTCTATGATTATCGGCGATGGGGCGCCTGCTGACGCGCCCCCTCCACTCGCGTCTTTCTCTACTTCAACAGAAAGGAATGTGGGACTGTCCTCTGACGGGGATAGCTCATTCTTCCAGCGGAACAGCACGCGCTGAGCGATATTGTACCGTCGCGCCACGCCGCTGACCGTCCCGCCCGGTTTTTCCGTCTCGGCCACGATGCGGCGCTTGTCTTCAGGGCTGAACTGGCGCTTGCCGTTCGGCGCATCAGAGCGCGATGGCAGATATTTCGAAGGCGGCGGAATGTCCTTATCCGTCATATGACCAGTCATATGACTAAGCTGTCCGCCGCGCCGGTAGAGCACCTTTCCGCTCACACGAGACTTTTCGGTTTTGAATATGGCCCGCCAGTTACCGAACCGCTTCAGCGGTAACCCATGCGCCTCGCAATATTCACGCTGATTCAGCGTGCTACGCATCCAGGCATCGTGATGAGCCCGCCAGAAAGCCTCAAGCTCTATCTGTTTCGCCGTCTTCCGTTTCGACACCAACACCTCCTCAGATCTGTGCGGATTGCACCGTGAGAAGAAAGATCAGATGCCGCTCCTAGCGGACAAGCGTGTGAGAAATGGACGCTTACGATCAGGTTCGGAACGTCCCTGTTTCGAAAATCAAATTCCCTATTCTTTCGTTTAGGGAAATCACCCTGTAACGCGCTGTAATTACTGATTGTGGGGGTATTTCAGGCCAATCCCTGTTTAATTCGTAAGCGTCCAGTTCTTACACATCAGCGCGTAATGCAGCCCAGTTCCAGGGTAGCAGATCATCGATCTGGCTCATCGGATGGCCTTGGCTTAGGCGCTCGAGAACGTCACTCAGATAGGCGTGGGGCTCGACATCGTTGAGTTTGGCGGTCGTCAGGAGAGAAGCGATGACGGCCCATCTCTGTGCACCGCCTTCCGAGCCGGCGAACAGATGGTTCTTGCGTCCTAGCGCGACCGGGCGGATAGCGCGTTCGACAGTATTTGTATCGAGGGCGATGCGGCCATCCTCAAGGAACAGACTGAGCTGGTCCCAGCGGGTGAGCGCATAGCGGATCGCGTCGCCCAGTCCGCTGCGCGGCGGGATGCGCTGGAGTTCGGTTTCCAGCCAGGCTTTCATCGCGCGGACCAGCGGGCGGGATTTCCGGGCCCGCACGATCCGACGCTTGTTCGCGCTCTGCCCACGGATCGTGGCGTCGATAGCATAGAGCTCGGCGATCCGCTGCAACGCTTCGGCCGCGATCGGTGAGCCTGTGGCCTGGTGCACCTCGTAGAACTTGCGCCGCGCATGCGCCCAGCAGGCGGCCAGCATGATATCCCCGCCCGTGGTCAGTCGCTCGAACCCGGCATAGCCATCGACCTGCAGCACACCGCTGAAGTCCTTGAGATGGGTTTCCGGACGTTCGGCGCGCCGATCCGGGCTGTAGATATAGACAGCAGCTGGCGGCCCCGGCCCATTCCACGGTCGATTATCGCGGGCATAGACCCAGAGCCGACCTGTTCGGGTGCGCCCGCGGCCCGGATCGAGCACAGGCAGCGGCGTGTCGTCGGCGAACAGCATCTTCGAGCTGAAGACATGGCTTGCGAGCCGCTCATGCAGCGCTTCCAGCCACCAGCTGGCCCCGCCCACCCAGTTGGCAAGCGTTGATCGGTTCAGCTTCACACCTTGGCGGGCAAAGATCTGCGACTGGCGATAGAGCGGCAGGTGATCGCAATACTTGCTAACGATGACATGCGCGAGCAGGCCCGGCGTGGCCAGCCCCTTTGCGATCGGGCGTTCCGGGGCCGGTGCCTGGTGGATCTTCCCGCAGCCCCGGCAGCCATAGCGCGGGCGCTTCATCCGCAGGACACGCAGTCGCGCTGGAACATGATCCAGCATCTCGCTGACGGTTTCGCCGATGAAGTGCAGCGCACCGCCGCAACATGGGCAGGCGCTGGTCTCGGTGTCGACCGCGACATCCTCGCGTGGCAGATGCTCTGGCAGACTGAACGCGCGGGTGCGGGCTGGGCGCGGACCAGTTTCGACCAGTGTGTCTGGCGATGCGGCTTCAAGGTGCGCCACATCACTGTCCAGATCCTCCAGGCCAAGCTGGAGCTGGCCGGGATCAAGCCCCTCGGCCCGGCGACCGAACTGGCTGCGCTGCAGCGTCTTCACCATCTGGCGCAGCCGCTCGATCTCGGCCCGTGTTTCAGCACGCTCGCTGTCACGCGCCGCAGCCATCTCGCGGATCATGCGATGCAGCACATCCACGTCTTCAGGCAGGGCGGCGAGATCAAGCTCCATGGCACGGAGTTTACGATGGAATCAGCTCGTTCCGCACAGCTTTCTGCGGCCTGATTCAATCGGTCGCATCCGCGTCTCACCCCGCCCGATCAGGACGCCAGCGCTCATCCGGGGATCGCCAGTCGATGCCTTCAAGCAGGACAGAGAGCTGCCGGGCGCTGAGCTTCACCACAGCACCCTGCTCGGTCTGCATCGGCCACAGGAAACCGCCTTTCTCCAGGCGTTTCGAGAAGAGGCAGAGCCCGGTCCCATCCCAGTAGAGGATCTTGATCAGGTTCGCCTTGCGACCGCGGAACGCGAACAGATGTCCAGAGAACGGATCCTGCGCCAGCACGCCCTGAACCAGCATGGCGAGCCCATCTATACCCTTTCGCATGTCAGTGACCCCAACGGCGAGGTGCACCTTCAGACCTGATGTCGTCAGCATCATGAGAGGTCTGCCTCAAGCAGAGAGACAAGCTGCCGGACACGGTCAGGATCGACATCCTTGTCAAACCGGATTCGACGCCCACCGATAAGTTCCACCTCTATGCCAGGCGCTCCGCGTTCTATGATTATCGGCGATGGGGCGCCTGCTGACGCGCCCCCTCCACTCGCGTCTTTCTCTACTTCAACAGAAAGGAATGTGGGACTGTCCTCTGACGGGGATAGCTCATTCTTCCAGCGGAACAGCACGCGCTGAGCGATATTGTACCGTCGCGCCACGCCGCTGACCGTCCCGCCCGGTTTTTCCGTCTCGGCCACGATGCGGCGCTTGTCTTCAGGGCTGAACTGGCGCTTGCCGTTCGGCGCATCAGAGCGCGATGGCAGATATTTCGAAGGCGGCGGAATGTCCTTATCCGTCATATGACCAGTCATATGACTAAGCTGTCCGCCGCGCCGGTAGAGCACCTTTCCGCTCACACGAGACTTTTCGGTTTTGAATATGGCCCGCCAGTTACCGAACCGCTTCAGCGGTAACCCATGCGCCTCGCAATATTCACGCTGATTCAGCGTGCTACGCATCCAGGCATCGTGATGAGCCCGCCAGAAAGCCTCAAGCTCTATCTGTTTCGCCGTCTTCCGTTTCGACACCAACACCTCCTCAGATCTGTGCGGATTGCACCGTGAGAAGAAAGATCAGATGCCGCTCCTAGCGGACAAGCGTGTGAGAAATGGACGCTTAC
>NZ_NCST01000035.1 GCF_002088975.1 Henriciella aquimarina | reverse complement strand
ATCGAGCGCGTCCTCGACACGATCGACAGCTCCATGCCGGGCGGGCATTCCGAGGTGGTCATCAGGAATCTTCGCGTACAGGCGTCCGACATGCTGGGCCAGCCTGGCGAAGGCTTTCGCTATGCGCAGATCCGGCTCGCGCCGGCGCGCCTCTCGCACTGCATGCGCTGGCTCGGCGTGGCGACGCGCGCGCAGGAAATCGCGACCGAATATGCCTGCAAGCGCCAGGCCTTCGGCAAGCTGCTGGTCGATCATGAGGGCGTCGGCTTCATGCTGGCTGAAAACCAGATCGACCTGCAGCAATCGGCCCTGATGATCGACTGGTGTGCCGATGCCCTGGACCGGGGCGAGACCGGCAATGTCGAAAGCTCTATGGCCAAGGTGGCGGTGTCGGAAGCGTTGTTCCGCGTTGCCGACCGCTGCGTCCAGGTGATGGGCGGCATGGGCGTCAGCCGCGATACGATTGTCGAACAGCTGTTCCGCGAAGTGCGCGCCTTCCGTATCTATGACGGGCCGACCGAGGTGCACAAATGGTCGCTCGCCAAGAAGATCAAGAAGGCGGAGCTTACCCGTCTCGGCGAGAGATAGGCCAGCCGGCTAGCGCCCTACATCGAACTTGTCGGCCTTGCGTTCGCCAAACAGCATGCGCTGTTCCAGGCGGGCGCGAAGGGCGGCGTAATAGGCTTCGAGGAAGGCCAGATCGTCTTCGCCGGTCTGTTTCTGACGGCCGATCTTCTCGCGGATGCGTTCGGCGACCCGCGCCTTGATCTCGGCTGTCGACTGGCGCAGCACATCCTCGAGGACATGCAGTTCGTGGATGCCATAGGCGTCGAGTTCGGCATCGCTGAAGGCGAAGCCGGCCGCCGTCGGCAGCGGGGCGACGGAGGTGATGTCCTTCTTCAGCCGGGTGCGCGGGGCGTGGATGACGATGGTGCCCGCGATCAGGTCCCCGACGCGCAGCTTGTCGCGGTTGAATAGTGGAAACAGGATGAAGACGGCGGTCCAGACAAAGGCGGTCAGTCGGATCCAGCCGCTGATCTGGTCCTCGACCGTCATGGCAAGCAGGCTGAGTGGCAGGAAGACTTCCAGCTCCCGCATGAAGTTGCGCGCGAGCACCGCATTCGCGGTCAGCCGTCCGCCATTGCGCGCCGCCACCCGCAGGCCCAGCGCGCGTTTGCCGGGCGTGGCGGCTTTCCGGCCGATCTCGAAGAAGATGAAATAGAAGTTTCGCAGGAAGAAGACGACGACCATGCTGAGCGACTGGGCGACCGCCCAGCCTTCGAACCCCATGGACGAGAACATCCAGCTGATCACGAAGACCGAGACGATGATCGCCATGATCTGCAGGGCGAAGTCGAGCAGGAAGGCCCCGGCGCGTTCCGAGGCGGTGGCGATCTTCAGGTTCAGCGCCGCGCCCTCGGGCGTCACCAGCGGGCGGATGCGCTTGGCCTGACGCGCTTCCTCCTTGAGGCGCAGTTCGCGCCGGCGCAGGGCTTCGCGCCGGCCTTCCCCGGCTTGAGCGGCCTCGGACCGGGCCATCAGCTCTCCTCCCGGGCCGCGCGCGGCCAGTAGAAATAGGTGAGCCAGAAGACCAGCGAGAGGATGGCGATGATGTAGCGGGTGAGGTCGACATTGATCATCTGCCGT
Source organism: Henriciella aquimarina (assembly GCF_002088975.1). Lineage (GTDB taxonomy): Bacteria > Pseudomonadota > Alphaproteobacteria > Caulobacterales > Hyphomonadaceae > Henriciella > Henriciella aquimarina. The sequence continues at coordinate 2,228 of NZ_NCST01000035.1, read as the reverse complement.
CCGAAGCCTTCGAGCAGGGCAGCGATGAACAGCATCAGCACCGCGCCGATGATGACGAGGGCGGCGGAATTGCCGGCATCCTTGAGCGACTGCATCCGGCTTTTCGTGCCCGGAAAGGCGACAGCGCCGCCGATCATGAACCCCGCCGCTCCGGCCAGGATGACGGCGAAAAGCTCGGTCACGCCATGGATGAAGAGCCAGCCTGTCAGCTCCGGGCCCAGCCCCTTTTGCCAGAAGACAGCGAAGAAGCTGCCGAGATAGACGCCATTATAGATCAGCAGGATGGCCGTCGGCAGGCCGAAGCAGAAGCCGAGCGCGAAGGCGAAAATCGCGATGCCGCTATTGTGCGAGAAGAGCTGCCCGGCAAAAGCGGCCAGCATGTCGGCAATATCGGTTTCCTCAGTGTAGAGCGTGTCGCGCAGCGTCTCGACACTCGCATCCGGATTGCGCAGCTCCCAGCCGGGATGGAAGGTCCAGTACCACTCCATGTCCTGCAGGCAGAGGAAGAAGGCGAGCAGCGCGCCACCGAACAGGCAGAAGAAGGCGAGCAGCGTCGGCCACAGCGCGCCTTGCACCGCAAGCGGCCAGTCGCGGCGGAAATATTGCGCGATCCGCGTGCCCATGCTGGCGCGAGTGCCATAGACGAAGAAATAGGCCCGCGCGCACAGCGTCTCGAGATAGGCGAGCACGTTCTGGTCGAGCGAGATGGAGCGCGCCACCGAGAGCGAGGATACCGCCTGCCGGTAGAGCCTGGGCAGCGCCATCATGTCCTCGTCCGAAAGCGCTTTCACGCCGCGCTTTTCGGCCCGTGTGACGATCCGGTCGAGGCTTTCCCACGCCTCCTGGCGCTCCTCGCGGAAGCGGTAGGATTTCATCACGCGATCGTTCACAACAGCTCCCTGCGCTTGATGTCGAGATAGCGCGAAACAAGGTCGGCCCCGAAGCGCTCCGGCGTCGATTCGATCACTTGCACGCCCATGCGCTGCAGCTTGCGGAAGACGACCTCGCGTTCCTGCAACAGGGTGTCGGCGATGACGGCGCGGCTGACATCTTCGGCCGTGTGCGGTTCGGCATCGATCATGCCGGAGAGCGCCTCGTCCTCGAAGGTGGCGAAGATGACGAGGTGTTTCTCGGTCAGCCGGTGGACATTCTCCAGCATCAGTTCGGCCGAGATCGTGTCAACGAAATCGGTGAACAGGATGATGAGCGAGCGCCGCTCCAGCCGCTGGGCGAGGTCGGTCAGGGCGAGGGTGTAATTGGCGTCCTCGGTGGAATAGTCGAGCTTTGCGGCCAGCCGCTGCAGGTGGGGGAAGGCGCCGGCCCCGGTCAGCACATTACTGGCGACGCCGGGGCGGGCATCGAAACCGAAGATCGCGGTGCGGTCGCCCGAGCGCAGGGAGACATAGGCCAGCAGCAGGGCGGAATTTATGGCCCGGTCGAGCTTCGGCACCCCGCCCAGCGGCTCGCTCATCAGCCGGCCGGTGTCGAAGGCGAAGACGATGTTGTGATTGCGCTCGGTGCGGAATTCCTTGGCGAGCAGCATGCCGTGGCGGGCCGAATGCTTCCAGTCGATGGCGCGCCGGTCCATGCCGGCGGAGAATTCGCGCAGGGCATCGAATTCCGAGCCGTCGCCGCGCTCGATCTGCATCTTGATGCCGAAATCGGCGTCGCGCTGATAGAGGCGCACAGCCTCTTCCTTCACCCAGCGAGTATTCGGCGTCACCGGAATCTCGATGTCGAGTGCCTCGACCTTGCGGATGGCGATCAGGCCCAGCGGCCCGGTCCAGCGCGCCCAGAGTCGTTCCAGCCGCCCGGGCCCGCGCCGGATCGGCTTAAGGATGAAGGTCGCTGTGTGCGCCCCATCGGCCCATCCTTTCAGGATCTTGCGCGGCGGCGAGGCGATAAGGTCATTGGTTTCCAGCTGGCACTCCACCTGGCCGGGCAGGGGCCCGCGCGCAAAGGTCAGCGTCACATCGGCTGGGTCCTCGCTCGACATGTAGAGCAGCGCTGGGGCATCCGTGCTGATGCGCGCCGCCGGGGCGCGGGCCGCAAGGACCAGATCGGCAAACATCAGCGCCAGCACGCCGCCCACCCATCCGGCCGACAGTGTCCACAGCCCCGGCATCGCCACGGCAATGAACAGCATGACCGGCAAGCCGGCCAGCATCAGCCAGATCGAGCGGAGCGTGGGGGCGATCATCTCGGGGCGGCCGTCTGGTCGATCAGGG
>NZ_NCST01000034.1 GCF_002088975.1 Henriciella aquimarina | reverse complement strand
GCTCAGCAACTGTATTGGATGTCATGTTTTCTGAGTTTTGCGTTGAGGATTGTGAGGAGTTTTCTGGCGATAGCGATGAGGGCGAGCTTTGGAGGTTTTCCAGCGGTTCGCATGGCGCAGTAGGTCTGCTTGAGCCTTGGGTGATGGCGCGAGGCTGAGAGGGCGGCGAGGTAGAGTGCTTCGCGCACCCTTGCGCGCCCGCCCCAGACCCGGCGTTTTCCCCTGAAGCTTCCGCTTTCATGGGCATGGGGAGCAAGGCCTGCAAGGGCTGCGATGGGTCTTCGGGCCAGGTGTCCGAGCTCTGGCAGGAAGGCGAGCAGGGCTGCGGTTGTGACCGGTCCGACGCCCGGTTCGCTGGCGATGAGGCGGGCCCGGCCAGCCAGGGTGTCATCGGCCTCGATATGGACCGCGATCTCCTTGTCCATGGTGACGATCTGTCGGGTCAGGCCTGCGATCCTGGCTTTCAGCCGCCGCACCAGCGGGCCGCAGCGATAGCGTTCGAGCTGGTTGAGACAGGCTTTTCGGGCTTCAACAAGATCATGCCGGTAGGCGTGAAGCTCGCGCAGGACCTGCACGCCGGGTGCGGGTGGGACGTGCACCGGCAGGCTGATCTGGCCGGCCATGGCCGACAGGAGCCGGGCATCGACACGGTCTGTCTTGGCCAGCACGCCAGAGGCGCGGGCAAACTCGCGCGCCTGGCGCGGGTTGACCCGGTACATCCGCACGCCAGCCTGGCTCATCGCCCGTTCGAGCGCTTCGCCATAAGGGCCTGTGGCCTCGAAGACGATGGATGGGGGAGCCAGCAGACAGAGGGTATCGAGCCCTGCCGCATCATTGGACAGCCGGTGAAAGCAGCCGTCACGCGGATCGAAGACATCGAGATGCGTCTTGGAAATATCGACGCCGAGAGCAGGGTGTGACATGAAGAAAATCCTGTCCTTGTCATACGGGGTCGGCTGTCACCGCCCCTGGCAACTGTTCAGGCGACACAACTGTCGTACCCGGCAGGCGAGCCCCTGGCTGAGCCACGATCCGTCAAATCAAGGATGAGAACGGGGTCTCGCCTGCCACCCCTCTATCGCACACTTCAAACAGACAAGGATGAGCGCTTCGGGGTGTCGCCCTGTGTCTGCAGATAGTATCGGCCTTTTTCATGAATTGCAGGGGCCATGCGCGATTTTGACAGGGCCTTCAGGTCCGCCCAGTCGCCACGCATGAAGGCTTCCTTCTTCCTGCGCGACCAGCCTTTGAGCTGTCGCTCGAACGCGACCATGTCGCTTGGGTCGGCGAACGCGCAGCTCCAGAGCAGTTCCACCGGCCGGTAGCGATAGGTGTAAGCTGTCCGGTCCTCGTCATGATTGTGCTGGTGAACACGTGCAGTGACGTCTCTCCCGCGATGCGAACCGACATAGTAGGCGCCGTTGGAGCATCGCAGGATATAGACGAAAAACTGCATGCCCTCTCATAGCGCTCATCCTGAGCGAAGTCGAAGGACGAGCGCGGGGAGGTGGGCAGGCAGGCCTAGCTCACGCGGCGTTCCACGCCGTCCCAATAGGGCTCGCGCAGGTCCTTGCGCAGGATCTTGCCCGACGGGTTGCGCGGCAGCGCCTCAATGAAGTCGATGGATTTCGGGCATTTGTAGCTGGCGATCTTCTCCTTCATCCAGGCGATGATGGCGTCGGCATCGCCCTCGGCGCCCTCTTTCAGCACGATGATCGCCTTGATCTCCTCGCCCCACTTCTCGCTCGGAATGCCGATCACGGCGACGTCGGCGACGTCCGGATGGCTGAACAGCGCGTTCTCGACCTCGGCCGGATAGACGTTCTCGCCGCCCGAAACGATCATGTCCTTGATGCGGTCATGGATGAAGAGAAAGCCGTCCTCGTCGAAATAGCCCGCATCGCCAGTATGGAAGAAGCCGCCGCGCAGCGCCTCCTCGGTGGCCTCCTCGCGGTCCCAGTAGCCTTTCATGACATAGCCGCCCTTGATGACGATCTCGCCGACCTCGCCCTGCGGGACGGGGTTCTCGTCGGGATCGACCACGCGCACCACGGAGCCCGGATAGGGCACGCCGCAGGAGCGCAGCTTGTTCCAGGACGGATCGTGGGCTTCCGGCGGCAGATAGGTGCCGAGCCCGACGGTCTCGGTCAGGCCATAGAGCTGGGTGAACTTCGCGCCGAACAGGTCCACGGCGCGCTTCAGCAGGTCCTCGGCGATGGGCGAGGCGCCATAGGAGATTGTCTTCAGCGACGAGAAATCGCGGTCGTCGACGCCCGGCATCTGCGACAGCATCAGGATGACGGCCGGCACCCAGAAGGTGTGGTTGACCTTGTGCTCCTCGACCAGGTCGAGGATGGCGGCCGGGTCGATCTCGCGCAGGATGACCGTCTTCGCCCCCTGCGCCGTCGCCAGGATGCCGATATTGCAGCCGGCAACGTGGAAGAGCGGCATGGCGTTCATCACCACATCGCCCTCGTCATAGGCCGACCAGTCGAGCTTGGCGGCTTCGTGGAAGACGGCGTTGTAGCAGGCATTGGTCAGCAGCACGCCCTTGGGCAGGCCCGTCGTCCCGGAGGTGTAGAGCTGGATGACGTCGTCATCATCCTGGGTGACGATGCCCGGCGCATTCTCGTTCTGGACGCTCAGCCAGTAGGCATAGGCTTCCCAGGTGTCGTGGCCGCCATCGATGGCGATGATCTTCTTCAGGTCCGGGCAGAGCTCGGCGATCTTCTCGACGGCCCCGTAAAACTCCTTTGCCACGAACAGCACTTCCGAGCGGCTGTCGGAGAGGATGAACTGCATTTCCGGCGGGGCGAGGCGGTTGTTGATGCCGGTCATCGCCGCGCGGGCCTTCGCGCAGCCGAACAGGAGTTCGTAATAGACCGCCATGTTCTTGCCGAGATAAGCCACCCGGTCGCCGGGCGAGACATCGAGCGCCACCAGCCCGTTCGCGACCTGGTTGGCGCGGGTGTCGAGCTGGGCAAAGGTCGTGGTCTCGCCTTCGAACCAGAAGGCGGGCTTGTCTGGGAGCGCCTTGCCCTGGACACGAGGGATGTCGGCAAGGTGTGGCATGGCAACGGGGTCGAGCATGATCTGGGCTTCCTCTTGTTCTTCTCTCAATATGGTTTACCGCATGAAGGCGTTTTCAAGATCACGGGGCAAGCCCTCAGTCCTGATAGGGCGCTCAAAAAACAGGGAAAGGGCAAGACCATGGCCGGGCCACAATCCATCATCCTGCACCACTATGACCGCTCACCGTTCTCGGAGAAGGTGCGCCTTGCGCTGCGGATGAAGAATCTCGGCTGGGCCTCGGTCGAGATCCCGAGCATGATGCCGAAACCGCTCCTGATGCCGCTGACCGGCGGCTACCGGAAAACGCCTGTCATGCAGATCGGCGCGGACATTTTCTGCGACACCGCCATGATCCTGCGCGCCCTGGAAGAGCGGTTCCCCATGCCGCAGCTCGACCTGCCCGGCCATGAGGGCCTTTCCAGCATGGTTGGCGCCTGGGTCGACGGCAAATGGTTCCAGACCAGTGTCGGCATCATTTTCGGCGCGCTCGGCGACCAGGTGCCGGAGGACTTCAAGAAGGACCGGGAGAAGATGTCCGGACGCCCCTTCGACACCGCTGCCATGGCCGCGGCGGCTCCGATGCTGCGCGACCAGTGGCGCGCCCAGCTGATGTGGGTGGAGGAGCGTCTGGCCGGCGGGCAGGGCGCCGGTGGCGGCCAGTGGGTCATCGGCATGAAGCCGGGCCTGGTCGATGTCCATGTCCACATGAATCTCTGGTTCGTCGAGCAGACGCTGCCCGACTTCCTGGAGGAGTGCTTCAAGTCCGCGCCTCGCACAAAGGACTGGTATGTCCGCATGAAGGAGATCGAGGGCCAGGCGCCGGAAACGATCACCGGCGAGGACGCCCTCGACATCGCGCTGAACGCGGCGCCGCGCCTCAAGGCGGCCAAGACCGATGGCGAGCTGCAGGAGTTCGTGCCGGGCGAGAAGGTCGCCGTGGCGCCGGACGATTATGGCCGCGACTGGGTCGAAGGCGAGATCGTCATCGCCAGCGCCGAGCAGATCATCCTCCACCGCCATGACGATCAGGCCGAGACGATCCACGTCCATTTCCCGCGCACCGGCTTCATGGTGCGCCGCGTGGAATAGGGCTCAGGCCGCTTCCGTCGTCATCGCGACGAACACGTCTTCCAGGTTCGGCTGGTCGGTCGCCAGATCGGCCACGCTGATGCCGGTGGCGCGCACCTTCTCCAGCAGCCGGCCGATCCCGGTCTCGGTGTTGCGGTAGGAGATTTCCAGGTCGCCATTCTGACGGATGCGGATGTCGAGATCCTTCAGCTCGTCGGGAATCGCGTCGACCGGCTCGCGCGGCGTGATGATGAGCAGGCGCTGGTCGAGCCGCTTCAACAGCTGCGAGGTCGGCTCGCAGGCGATCACCTCGCCATGATTGATGATGGCGATCTCGTCGCAGAGCTCTTCGGCTTCTTCGAGATAGTGCGTCGTCAGGATGATGGTCGTGCCTTCATCGTGCAGGCGGCGGACATATTGCCAGAGCGAGCGGCGCAGCTCGACATCGACGCCGGCGGTCGGCTCGTCGAGGATGAGGACGGGCGGATTGTGGACCAGCGCCTTGGCGATCATCAGCCGGCGCTTCATCCCGCCCGAGAGCTGGCGCACATAGGCGTCGCGCTTGTCGGCGAGGCCCACGGCTTCGAGGATTTCCAGCGTGCGGCGCTCGGACTTCGGCACGCCATAGAAACCGGCCTGCAGCTCCAGCGCCTCTTCGGGCGTGAAGAAGGGGTCCATGGTGATTTCCTGGTTCACCACCCCGATGGCGGCCCGGCTGGCGCGCGGGTGCTGGTCGATGTCCATGTCCCAGATCTTCGCCTTGCCGCCCGTCTTGGTGACGAGCCCGGCGAGAATGTTGATGAAAGTCGACTTGCCGGCGCCGTTCGGCCCGAGCAGGCCGAAGATCGAGCCGCGCGGGATCTTGATGTCGATGGCGTTGAGGGCGCGCTTTTCGGGCATCTTGCCGGAGGCAGCGTAGACCTTTTCCAGCTTCTCAACCTCGATGGCGTAGTCGGGTGCGGACATGGAACCTCCGTCTGGCAAGCCGAAGGCGCTATATAGGGCGCACAGCCGAAAACCTAAACCACCGGCGTCTCTTTTTGCATGTTCTGGGCGCGAATGAAGGCCGGGCGCTCGCGCAGGCGGTCGAGATAGGCCTTGCAGGTCGGCGTGATGCACTTCTCCAGCGGCGGCAGGACGCTTGCCAGAAGCAGGGCATAGCCGATGGCGATGTCGGCCATGGTGAAGCGGTCGCCCACCATCCAGAAATTGTGCTCCAGGCGCCGCTCGACATGCGTCAGCCGCCCGGCAAACCACATCCGGTAATCGTCGGCGACCTGCGGCTGGCGCCGGCTCTTCGGCTCCAGCATTTCGTAGCGCAGCACCAGCGTCTGCGGGAAGGTCAGCGTCGCGTCGGAGAAGAACATCCAGTTGAGATAGGCGCCATAGTGCGGCTCGCCGGGCTTCACGACGAGGTCGCTCGGCCCGTAGCGGTTGCCAAGATATTCGCAGATGCCGGTCGATTCCGTCATCTGCGTCTCGCCATCGTCGAAGAAGGGGATGGTGCCCAGCGGGTTGATGTCGAGATAGGCCTTGTGATGCACGCGCGGCGGAAAGGGCAGCACGATCAGCTCGTAATCCATCTCCAGCTCCTCCATCGCCCAGAGCGGACGGAAGGAACGGGCATTGCGGCAATGGTAGAGTTTCGGTTTCATGTGGGGCGCGCTCCCTGGCCGGCCATGCGGCTTGCCGATTGACGTTCTGGCTGGACAGGGACTACCTATGCGCCACAGTCTCTGCGGGCAACGCTGACATCGGGGAAGCGAACACGATCATGTCGACAAAACCACTTCCAGAAGCGCCGGAAACCATCGTCACCGACCAGCACCGGGTGGCTTGCGATGGCGGCAACGGCCCGCTCGGCCATCCGATTGTCTGGTACGAGATGGGCGACGACGAAATGGTCGAATGCGGCTATTGCGACCGCCGCTTCGTCCTGAAGGGCGGCCGCTTCGATCCGGATGCCGGCAAGGCGTAAGCCGCCTCACAAGCCCTAGACGGCCGCGGCCCTGGCCTTGCGGCGCTTGCGGTCGGCCCACCACAGCCTGAAGATTTTCGGCCCGTCGACAAGATAGCGTTTTGTCAGGCGGTGCGGCTCATTGGTGAGCCTGTAGAACCACTCCAGCCGCATTTCCCGCATCCATTCCGGCGCCCGGCGGGACTTGCCGGTCAGGAAGTCGATGCTCGCGCCGCAGCAGAGGCCGACGCCTGTCACGCCGCCATGCTCGCTGGCGGCCTGGGCAATCATCTCCTGCTGCGGGGAGCCGACACACAGGAAATGGAACCGCGCCGGATTGTCGGCCATGAAATCGGCGGCGCGCTGGATCGCCTCCGGATTGCGCCGGAGGCCCATCGGCGCGTCGTGCCAGCGCACGTCCGACAGGCCGAACTTCGCCTTCAGCGCCGTGATTTCGCTGGCGGTGCAGCCGACGACCACGACCGGCTCGTCCGGATCGATCTCCTTGGCGAACAGCCGCTGCACCACATCCGCGCCGGGCGAGGCGGGCAGGTCCAGCTTGTCCCAGCTGGCGAGCAGTTCGATAATGCGGCTATCGTTCAGGATAAGCTTGGAGCGTTCATAGAGCGGCTTCAGAACCGGCTCGCGTGTCATGCGCACCATATGATCGACGTTCGGCGTCACGACATACCAGAAGCCGTCGCCGCCGAGCGCATTCGCGGAGATATAGCGCGCCGCCTGCGGCACCGGCATCGCCTGGAAGGGCAGACCGAGAAAGTCGGTCGCCTCCTTGGGCGGCACAGGGGCAACGGGGCCCGTCGGCTGTATTCTCCGGGTAGCCTGCATCGTGATCTCCTTTGCAGGGAATGTGCCTGACCGGTCTGTCTATGGCTGGTCCGCCTGGTCCGGTTTGCCCGGCTTCTTGCCATAATCGTGTTTGCGGAGCAGGCCTCGGAACTGGTGATAGGTCAGGCCAAGTGTTTCAGCGGCTTTGCCTTGGTGTCCATCATGGGCTGCGAGCGCCGCATCGATCAAGGCGGTTTCAAAAAGTTTAGTCTGGTCTTCGAATGAGGCGCCGAGCTTCGGTGTCGGCAGGTTTGAACGAGCCCGCCCAGATGGGGACTCGATCTCCTGCGTCAAGACCGCGGGTGGTCTGAAAGGCGAGGCAAACGGGTCGAGCGCATCCTGGTCGAAGCGGATCGGCTCCAGCGTCGGCGTCACCAGCGCGCGCGCCGTGATGCGCTGGGCGAAATTGCGCAGCTCGCGCACATTGCCGGGCCAGGTATGGGCCTCGATGGCGGCAAGCGCCGAGGGGGCAAAGCCCGGAAAATCCTCCATCATCTCGCGCGCCATGCGCCGGGCGAAGAAGTCCGCCAGCAGCGTGGCATCGCCCTGGCGGTATCGAAGCGGGGGCAGGGTGACGACATCGAAGGCCAGCCGGTCGAGCAGGTCGGCGCGGAATTTCCCCGCGCGCACCGCGGACGGCAGGTCGATATTCGTCGCCGCCACCACGCGCACATCGGTCGACAGCACCTTCTCCCCGCCCAGCCGCTGGAACTCGCCATATTCGATGACGCGAAGCAGTTTCTCCTGCACGCGTTCCGAGGCGGTCGCGATCTCGTCGAGAAAGATGGTGCCGCCATTGGCGAGCTCGAAGCGGCCCTGGCGGCGCTCGGTCGCGCCGGTAAAGGCGCCGCGCTCATGGCCGAACAGCTCACTGTCGAGCAGGTCATGCGACAGCGCCGCGCAGTTCACCTTCACATAGGGCCCGTCCCAGCGCCGCGACAGGAAGTGCAGGCGCTCGGCGACCAGCTCCTTGCCGGTGCCGCGCTCGCCGATGACGAGGACGGGCCGGTCGAGCGGGGCCAGCTGCGAGACATGCTCGAGCGCGGACAGCCATTCCGGGGCCTCGCCGATAATTTGGGGCGCTGAACCAATCATGCGGTAAATATGACGAAAAAGATTGCATAATCAACTAAAATATATCGTCAAAAATACCAAAATTATAAGATCGAATTTGGCATTGGAACTTTTATTATCAATATAAACAGGGCTCTAAAAGGTTACCGCCAAACTGGCACGGTCCTTGAAATACCTATGCCAACTCCAGGCGATGGGCGTCGCCAAACAAAAGGACCGAAAAGAAAATGACCGACCATTCCTACGACACCCGCTACCAGTCAGCCCGCGACGGCTCCGGCCGCTTCGGACGCTGGCTCGCAAGCCGTCCGGCCGAGTGCTGGATGTTCTTCGCGGCCGGTGTCTTCCTCGGCGGCTTCTTCTTCTAGGGCCTGTAAGAGCAACTGACGTTTCCTCCCGAACATCACCGAGAGAGAAAGGATAAAAATCATGGGACTGTTTTCCCGCCTCGGCGACATCATCAACTCCAACATCAATGCGATGCTGGACAGCGCCGAAAACCCCGAAAAAATCGCACGTCTGATCATCCAGGAGATGGAAGACACGCTGGTGGAGGTCCGCACCTCTGCTGCCCGCGCCATGGCCGACAAGAAGGAAATGGAACGCGAGATCGAGTACTACACCCGTGTCCGTGACGACTGGGAACACAAGGCCGGCGTCGCGATCGACAAGGGCCGCGAGGATCTTGCCCGCGGCGCGCTCGTGGCCAAGCAGAAGGCCGAAGGCGAAATCGACCGGCGCAAGCACGCCATGGTCGCTGCCGAAGAAGCCTTCGAGAAGCACCAGGACGACCTGTCCAAGCTTCAGGCCAAGCTCGACGAGGCCAAGGCCAAGCACCGCGCGCTGATGATGCGCCGGGAAGCTGCCGAGCAACGCATCCGCATGCGCTCGCAAACCTATGACGGCAAGGTGGACGATGCGCTCGCCCGCTATGCCAGCGTGGAACGCAAGGTCGACGAAATGGAAGCCTATGCCGACACGATCAAGGGCCGCGAGCCGACCCTGGAAGCCGAGTTCGCCGCGCTCGAACGCGACGAAGCCGTCGAGAAGGAACTCGAGGCGCTCAAGAAGTCGCGCGCCAAGCCGGCCTCGAAGGCCGCCAAATCCAAGGACGAGGAGTAAGAGACCATGATTTCCTCGCTGATTGTGCTCACGGCCATCCTGTCTGTTATCATTGTCCCCGGACTGCTCCTGGAAAACCCGGAGTCCGAGACAGAGATCAAGGAAAGCTAAGGCATGGACCCCGAATTCATCGTCGCGATCGTTGCGGTCGTCTCCCTCTTCGTCGTCTTCCCGGGCATGGTGTTTCACTACATCACGCTCTGGCGGAAGCAGAACACGCTGCAGCCGGACGACGAGCGGATGCTGGAAGACCTCTGGCGCTCCGCCAAGGCCATGGAACGCCGCATCGAGACGCTTGAAAAGCTCACTGACACACAACCGGATGACGGGATGCCGGCTTCACGCCGGCCCCGCTCCCCGCTCGACCAATAGGACATCACACCAATGACCAATTCGTCTCATCATCGCCGCTACCGCGACCAGGTGCACGGGGCTGACGAAGACATGTTCCGCTCGCGCAACCCCAAGCGCCTCTACCGCTCCCGCAATGAGCGGGTGATCGCCGGGGTCTGCGGCGGCATCGCCGAGCGCTATGGCTGGGACCCGATCGTGGTCCGCCTGCTCACCGTCGCCGCCTTCTTCTTTCTGGCCGGCCCGCTGGTCTTCATCGCCTACATCCTGATGGTGATGCTGGTCGCCAAGGCGCCCCGATCCTATGCGCACCTGCAGCCGGACGAGGAAGCCTTCTGGCGCGGCGTCTCCGACCGCCCGCGGGCGACCTATTCGGGCCTGAAGTACACCTTCATGGACCTCGAAGACCGCCTGCAGAACCTCGAACGCAATGTCACCTCGGACGAGTGGCGCCTGCGCCGCGAATTCCGCAACCTTGAAAAGAACTGATCATGTCGGCTCTCATCCTTGCCCTGCCCGACCGGCATCAATGGTCAGAGCCCGTTCAACCCAACCTTCAGCCACAGGGGACTCCCACAATGCCCAGCAAACTTCAGACAAGTGGATGGATCGCCTGCGGGATCGCGCTCGTCGCGCTGGCGGCAACGGCCATGGCCAGCTTCAGCGGCGGCCTGCACATCGAAGCGGGCGGCGTCCATATGACCGTCCAGGCCGATCTCGACCGCGGCCTCCAGCTGGTCTTCGCCGCCGTGGAAGGCTAGGGCGGGATGCTTGTCAGGCCGGCTGCCCCGAGAGGGCAGCTAGGGCGCCGACCCTTTCGGCGCCGGGCCTGTTCCCCCGCTCCGGCCACACAGCTCGGCCATGACGCGGAACCAGATGTCGGCGTCATCGGCCCCCACCGCATCGAAGGCGGCCGTCAGTCTCTTCATCTGTGACGCTGTCAGTTCCGCCTCGAGCCCTTTTCCCTTCTTCGTCAGAGACAGGCGCTTGACCCGCCGGTCGGCCGGATCGGCCGCCGCGCACACCAGGTTCATCTCCGTCAATTGCCGCAAAGGCGCATTCAGCGCCTGCTTGCTGATCGCGAGCGTTTCGACAAGCTCGCCGACCGTCAGCTCCGGATTGCGTCCGATGAAATAGAGCACCCGGTGATGCACGCGGTTGAGCCCGCGCTTCTCGAGGATCTTGTCGGCATGCGAGGTGAAGGCCCGGTAGGTGAAGTACATCAGCTCGATCGCACCGAGCAGCCGGTCATCGGAATCAGGGTCAACCATATTGACTTATAGGCATCTGACGGAATAGCTGTCGATAGGACAACATGATTGACATATCCGGGAGCGGTCAATTGCCCTTGCTCACTCAGCGCCTCAGTGATTTGCGAGCCTCGCCGGTGCGGGCCATGCTCGAAGCCTCCCAGAAACCGGATGTCATCTCCTTTGCCGGCGGGCTGCCCGCGCCCGAGACCTTCGCGAAGGCCACGCTGCCGGCCAGCGCGGAAGCCGCCCTGCAATACGGCCCCTCGGAAGGCGAGCCGCGCCTGCGGGCCCTCATCGCGGAAGAGCTTCAGGCCATCGGGCTCGACTGCGACGCCGATCAGGTGCTCATCCTGTCGGGCTCCCAGCAGGGCATCGATCTGTCCGCCAAGCTGACCGTGGATGCCGGCACCCGCATTGCTGTCGAGTCGCCGACCTATCTCGCGGCGCTCCAGGTCTTCCGCTTTTTCGGCGCGGCGTTCGAGAGCATGCCGCCGGACCTGTCGGTCAACTGGACCCGGCAGGACCATCCGGCGATGGCCTATATCATCCCGACCTTCCAGAACCCCACCGGGCGCTGCTGGAGCGCCGACGAGCGTGAAGCCTTCGCCCATAATTGCGAGGCATCCGACGTCATCCTGTTCGAGGACGACCCGTACCGCGATCTCGCCTATGAAGCCTGCGAGCGCCGGCCGGTCGCCTCCTGGATGAAGCAGGGCTCGTGGATCTATCAGGGCTCGTTTTCCAAGACGCTGTCGCCCGGCCTGCGGCTCGGCTTCATGGTGGCCTCGCGCGATCTCTACCCGCACCTGCTCCTGCTGAAACAGGCCGCCGACCTGCATTCCAACCGGCTGAGCCAGTATATGGTGATCGACCAGCTCACCGCACCGGACCGTGCGGCGCGGCGCGATTTCCTCGTCTCAACCTACCGCGCCAGGCGCGATGCCTTTGCCGATGCGATGCGTCGCCATCTCGGCAATGCGGTCGAGTGGCAGGTCCCGCCCGGCGGGCTCTTCTTCTGGCTCACCCTGCCGGACCATGTCGATGTGGACGCGCTTCTGGCCGCCGCGATCAAGCGGAAGGTCCTGTTCACGCCCGGCCGGCCCTTCTATGCCGACGAAGCGCTGGCGAGCCCGTCCATCCGGCTCAATTTCAGCCATGCCTCGCAAGAGGCCGCCGATGCGGGCCTCGCCATCCTGGGTGATCTCCTGCGCGCCTGAGCCCTAGAGCTCGCCGCGTTTGAGCTGCCGCAGGATCTGGCGCATGGGCGAGACTGCCTGCAGCGCCAGCTCATTCGCGGGCGCAGGCTCATCGAGCAGCTGCGCGGCGAGGATCTCGGCTGCCCATGGCCCCCAGGTAAAACCGCGTGAACCGAACCCGCCTGCGATGTACAGCCCGTCCACAAGCGGCGCATCCGCCGCCACCGTCTGGCCGTGGCGCACACCGTCGAACACCTCGCGCGCGGTGTTCATGTCCGGCACTGCCCCGATGAGCGGCAGCCGGTCCGGTGTCGTCGCGC
>NZ_NCST01000033.1 GCF_002088975.1 Henriciella aquimarina | reverse complement strand
ATGGCACGGAGCTGACCAGTCATGCGATCCTGAAATGGGTGCGCGAGGCCGGCATTGAGTGGCACTACATCGCGCCGGGAAAGCCGACACAGAACGCCTTCGTCGAGAGCTTCAACGGCCGGCTGCGCGACGAGTGCCTGAACGAGCATCTCTTCGACAGTCTCGGTGACGCCCGGCGCATCATCGAAGCCTGGCGGATAGACTACAACACGGTCCGGCCACACACATCACTCGGCGGCCTCAGCCCCGTAACCTACGAACGGCGGCTGCGCCGCCGAAGGCCCGGCTCGCTTGAGCCGCGGGGAAGCTCCACTCCCCGGGCCTTGACCACGCCATCAACAACAGAAAGAAAGGCGAACAGACTCTCCGAATGAACGGCCCGGATCACGGGGCTGGGTCAAATATCACTGGGCGTCGCGGAATCGATTTCATGCTTGGACACCTTGCCCGCGCCGACACAGGCGAGGCCCTCAGGCGAGCATACCGCCCGTCAACTCTAAAACGTCTTCTATTCCCTCTGGCGCGGCGCCGTTTTCGAGCGCCGCTCGCAGACCCCAGCTGCACCCATGAAAATTGCGACTGCATCTGGTGCGAGCATGGCACCCACAATCAGTCACCCAACTCTTGAGTGCAATTTTTTTAGCATGCCTTCGACCGGGCCTGCACGATGGAATCAAGGTCCGCGTATCTCACGAATGGCGAAGCATTGAGCTGCTGTGATATTTCGTCGAGCGTTGGGCGTGGTATTCTGTCATCCATGCGAGGGTCGTAAATCAGCAGCGCTTCACCAGAGTATGCGACTCGATCCAGCGCCAATCCGCGAAACGCTGATTTGTCTCGCGCCCAAACGCCGAATGCCTGAACAGCGCGCTCGCGCTGGGGGCGGTAAAGCGCAAGAATTTCAGCTAATCCCTCATCCGCTTTGAACTTCACGATGAACACGTAGGATCTGCCGGGATGAAGTTCAGCGCCATCGGCAGGTCCTGCCGCCAGATCAGCGCGTTGCAGCTCGCCGTGAAATTGGTTGGCATCGCCGCCGCTACGGGCCGTCCCTGAAAGACTCAAGCCCGTCAGGGCAGGTCACGTCCCGGGTCGTGGTGTAGCTGGTTAGCGCTGCGGGTCTCGTCCGCGCCTTTCCACATGGCGCTGTAGGACGAGGCCCGCAGCGCGGTTGGCCATTGCCGGTTCCTTGGTAGGATTGGGTTGCGACACACAACCTGACCGAAGGAAAACCGACAATGACCAAGGCTATGATGGACCTGCGCGAGCTTGTTGAGAAGAGTGGGGACGCCGACCTGCTCAAGGAGATGATTGGATTTGCCGCTGAGCGGCTGATGGAGCTCGAGGTTGGCGTGCGCGCCGGCGCGGCCTACGGCGAAAAGGATCCGGAGCGCAAAGCCCAGCGCAATGGCTACCGGGAACGTGACTGGCAGACCCGGGCCGGCAATGTCGAACTGCGGATCCCGAAGCTGCGCACAGGCAGCTACTTCCCGTCCTTCCTGGAGCCTCACCGCGCCGTCGAGAAAGCCCTGACAGCGGTGATCCAGGAGGCCTATGTGCACGGCGTCTCGACCCGGGCGATGGATGATCTCGTCCAGGCGATGGGCGGCACAGGCATCTCAAAGAGCCAGGTGTCGCGTCTCTGCGAAGAAATCGATGAGCGGGTCGAGGCCTTCCTGACCCGGCCGATCGAAGGCGAGTGGGTCTATCTCTGGATCGATGCCACCTATCTCAAGGTCCGCCAGGGCGGGCGTATTGTATCGGTCGCGGTGACAATCGCCGTCGGCGTCAATACGGACGGGCGCCGGGAAGTCCTGGGCATGGCCATTGGCCCCTCGGAAGCGGAGACGTTCTGGACGGGCTTCCTGCGCGATCTGGTACGCCGGGGGCTGAGTGGGGTGAAACTCGTCATCAGCGATGCCCACGAGGGTATCAAGGCGTCCGTCGCCCGCGTCCTCAATACCAGCTGGCAACGCTGCCGCGTACACTTCCAGAGGAATGTCCTGGCCCATGCCGGCAAGAGCAGCCGGCGTGTGGTCTCGGCCTTCATCGCCACCGCCTTCGCCCAGAACGACTATGCCTCTGCAAAGACCCAGTGGCGCCATGTCGCCGATCAGATGCGGCCGAAACTGCCGAAGCTCGCCGCGCTGATGGACGAGGGAGAAGAAGACGTCCTTGCCTACATGACGTTCCCGCAGCAGCATCGCACGAAACTGCACAGCACGAATCCCATCGAACGGCTCAACGGCGAGATCAAACGGCGCACAGATGTCGTCGGTATCTTCCCCAATGAAAACGCCATCCGCAGACTGGTGGGAGCGATCCTCATGGAACAGACCGAGGAATGGGCCGTGCAGAGAGCACGCTACATGACGCTGGAAACCCTCGCGCCAGTCTGCGATAACCCCCTGGTCAGCCTGCCTGTAGCTCAGGTCGGCTGATCAGCTCAGCCTGACCAAAACCGTCAGGCCAATGACGAGCTACACCACTTGGTGGGACACGATC
>NZ_NCST01000032.1 GCF_002088975.1 Henriciella aquimarina | reverse complement strand
TGAGACATGGGCAAGAGATCAACGCCTGAAGAGATCATAGCGAAGCTGCGGGAGGTGGAGGTCCGCCTCGCGCGGGGTGAGACGACGGGTCAGGCCGTGCGTTCGATCGGGGTGACGGAACAGACATACTATCGGTGGCGCAAGGAGTATGGCGGGCTGCAGGTTGGCCAGGCCAAACGGCTGAAGGAGATCGAGAAGGAGAATGCGCGGCTGCGTCGCGCCATTTCTGATCTGACCCTCGACAACCAGATCCTGCAGGAAGTCATCAAGGGAAAGTTCTGAGCCCTTCACGCAAGCGCGAGGCGGTCGATCATGTGGTGGAGACACTCGGCGCAACCGAGCGCCGGGCCTGCCGCGTGATCGGCCAGCACCGTTCCACCCAGCGCAAGCCGCGTGTGCCACGCCAGGACGAGGATGTGCTGACAGCGGCCATCATCGCCCTGGCTGAACGGTTCGGCCGGTATGGCTACCGCCGGATCACGGCCCTGCTGAGACGGGATGGCTGGCATGTGAACGAGAAGCGGGTGTATCGCATCTGGCGGCGTGAAGGGCTGAAAGTGCCAATGAAACAACCAAAGAGAGGCCGTCTCTGGCTGAATGACGGCTCCTGCATCCGGCTGAGGCCGATGCACAAGGGCCATGTCTGGTCCTATGACTTCGTTCAGGACCGCACGCATGACGGCAAGGTGTTCCGCATGCTGTGTGTGATTGATGAGTTCACTCGCGAATGCCTCGCCATTCGTGTCGAACGCAAGCTCAACTCCCGCGATGTCCTAGACACGCTGGGCGAACTGTTCGTGCATCATGGCCCGCCGGAGCATATCCGTTCCGACAATGGCCCCGAGTTCATCGCCACGGCCCTGCGCGAGTGGCTTGGCCGGATCGGCGTGAAGACGCTCTATATCGAACCCGGTTCGCCTTGGGAGAACGGCTACTGCGAGAGCTTCAACTCCAAGCTCAGAGACGAGTTGTTGGCGAGGGAAATCTTCTATGATCTCAGGGAGGCGAAAGTCCTGATCGAGACCTGGCGGTGGCATTACAACACCGCGCGTCCGCACTCTTCTCTGGGCTACCGACCGCCCGCGCCACAAGCCATCTTGCCCGCGGCGTTCATACCGCCTTACTGTGGGGAGGTAGCGGCATGAACGCCGCTACGTGGGAACCGCCGGGCTAATAAATCTG
Source organism: Henriciella aquimarina (assembly GCF_002088975.1). Lineage (GTDB taxonomy): Bacteria > Pseudomonadota > Alphaproteobacteria > Caulobacterales > Hyphomonadaceae > Henriciella > Henriciella aquimarina. The sequence continues at coordinate 41,141 of NZ_NCST01000032.1, read as the reverse complement.
GTGGACCACTCCGGTGGGGCAGACCAATCCGCTTTACGAGACTCTGAATGTTGAAGGGACACGTCACCTGCTGAAAACGCTGCAGGATTTCGAGGTTGAGCGCTTCATCTATTCCGGGACGATGCTGGTCCATCAGGCGAGTGATCCGGGCCAGCCAATCTCCGAAGGAACCGACCTCAATCCGAAATGGGCCTATCCCAAATCGAAAGCCGCCGCGGAAGACGTGATCCGGCAGGAACATGGGCGCATTCCCTACACCCTGCTCCACCTCGCCGGCGTCTATGACGAACATTCCGCCGTCCCGACACTATCGGAACAGATTCGGCGGATTTACGAGCGCAATCCGCACGGGCATGCCTATGCCGGCTCGCTCGCGGTTGGACAGGCCTTCGTCCACAAGGGGGATATGGTCGACGCCTTCAAGCGCGTCGTTGAGCGTCGGCAAGATCTGCCAGACGAAAACACCATACTTATCGGTGAGCCCGAAACGCTCAGTTATGGAGAGCTGCAGCAGGAAATTGCAAGCCTCATCCATGGCGAGCCCGGTTGGCGCACATTCACACTGCCCAAGCCTGTCGCCTCGCTCGGAGCCTGGCTGGAATCGAAGTCCGAGCCCGTTGTGCCCGATGACATCGATCAGGGTGAAAAGCCCTTTATCCGACCCTTCATGGTCGACATGGCGGACGACCATTATGAGTTGAACATTGAGCGAGCACGGCGCCTGCTTGGCTGGGAACCTCAGCATCGGATCCGCGATGTGCTTCCGGAGATGGTCGCTAACCTGAAAGCTGATCCAGCGGGCTGGTATGAGGCCAACGGGATCGGGCCGCCCAACTGGATGGCGGCAGCAGCCGAAGAAGACCATGATCCAGAACGGGTGCGCGCCGAAGCCGAACGGGAATCAATCAGCCAGCACAGTCAATTTATCTGGGCGCCCTTCCTGAATATGATCATGGGGGTCTGGCTGGCGACAAGCCCGGCAATGATTGCCTATGAATCAACGCCGCTCATCTGGAGTGACATTATCAGCGGCGGCCTCGTGGTCCTGCTGGGCTTTCTGTCCTTGTCATGGAAACTGCGCCTCGTGCGCTGGCCGATTGCCGCAATCGGCGCATGGGTCATGTTTGCGCCACTTGTCTTCTGGGCGCCCACGGGTGCTGTTTACATGAACGATACGGTCACTGGTGCCCTGATCTTCGGCTTCGCCGTTCTCGCGCGGCCCACACCCGGCGTCAGTCAGCCGGCCGCAGTGACCGGCCCCACGATTCCGCCGGGCTGGGATTTCTGCCCGTCCAGCTGGTTCCAGCGCGTGCCGATCATCGCGCTCGCCGTTATCGGCTTCATGATCTCGCGGCATCTCACCGCCTACCAGCTCGGCCATATCGATGGTGTCTGGGAGCCCTTCTTCTCCGGCGCAAGCCATAATGCGAAGAACGGGACGGAGGAAATCGTCACCTCGCGAGTCTCCGAAGCCTGGCCCGTCCCCGACGCCGGTGTTGGCGCCCTGACCTATCTGCTGGAAATCCTGACAGGTGTCGTGGGCTCGTCGCGGCGCTGGCGGACGATGCCGTGGCTGGTTCTTACCTTCGGGATCATGATCGTGCCGCTCGGCGTCGTCTCGATCACCTTCATCATCATCCAGCCCATTATCCTTGGTACGTGGTGCACGCTCTGCCTGATCGCCGCCGCCGCCATGCTGATCCAGATCCCCTATTCTGTCGATGAGCTGCTGGCGACCATCCAGTTTCTGGCCCGCCGCAAAAAGAAGGGGCGGCCCGTTCTTTGGGTTCTCTTCCGGGGCGACACAGACGATGGTGATGATCAGCGTCTGGAGGATGAGTTCCTCCGCCCGCCAGGCCGGATCTTCAAGGATATGGTCGGCGGGGGCATGACGTTCCCCTGGACGCTGCTGGCCAGCATTGCTCTCGGCGTATGGCTCATGTTCACACGCGTGACGCTTGGCAGCGACGGAAACCTGGCGAATGCCGAACATCTACTCGGTGCCCTGACGGTAACCGTGGCCGTGACAGCACTTGCCGAGCCGACCCGCACAGTGCGGCTGTTGAATATCTTCCTCGGCATGGCTGTCGCCTTGATGCCCTTTATCGTTCAGGCGAGCTTGCTGCAGACCGGCGCCGATCTCGCGGTGGGGCTCGCCATCGCAGCCCTGAGCTTTCCCCGTGGCAAGATCAACCATGTGTACGGCCAGTGGAGCCGGTACATTATCTGAAGGGAAGTCACGTTCCGGTAGCGGGTTTTGTCCTACCCGCAGAATATTGCCGCTTTGGCGGTTTGAGTTTGAGCACCGGAAATCGAGGAAATATCCGCCTCAGATCGCGGGCAGCTTGTCGATCATCTTGTCGAGCGTGACCGGATAGTCCCGCACACGCACGCCCGTGGCGTTATAGGCGGCATTGGCGATGGCCGCGGCAACGCCGCACAAGCCGAGCTCGCCGACCCCTTTCGCCTTCAGCGGCGTGGCCGACACGTCGAGCGTGTCCAGGAAGATCACCTCCTGATGCGGGATGTCCGCATGAACGGCAACTTCATAGCCGGCGAGATCGTGATTGGCGAAGAAACCGCGCCCTTGGTCGAGGGCGAGTTCCTCCGACAGGGCGCCGCCCGTGCCCATGGTCATGCCACCGATGACCTGGCTGCGCGCGGTGATGGGGTTCAGGATCCGCCCGGCATCGCAGGCTGCCAGCATGCGGCGCACGCGGGTTTCGCCCGTGCCGGCATGGACACCGACCTCCACGAAGTGCGCCCCAAAGGTGGCGTGGACCATGTTCTTCTTGAAGTCACCGAATTCCATCGTGTCTTCGGCCACGAGTTCTTCACCCTGGGCGATATCGACCAAGGCGGTTTCCATATCGCCATCGACCACATTTCCACCCTCGAAGCGTGGATCTTCAAGCCCGAGACGCTCGGCAATCTGCTGGCGCAGCGCGACACAGGCAGCGTACACGCCTGCCGTCGAGCTCGCCGCGCCCCACTGGCCGCCCGAACCGGACGAAACGGGATAGGAACTCTTGCCGAGTTGGACATCGACGGCCTCGAGCGGCAGCCCCATCGTTTCGGCGGCCGTCTGCGCAAGGATGGTGTATGAGCCGGTGCCGATATCGGTCATGTCGGTTTCAACGGTCAGCGAGCCATCCTTGAGCCGGACGCGCGCCCCGGACTTCATGGTCGGGGCACCGCGATAGGCGCCGGCCATGCCATGCCCGATGAGCCAGTTACCGTCACGCTGTCCGCCGGGTGTCTTGTTGCGATCGGCCCAGCCGAAAGCATCTGCTCCACGTCTGAGGCATTCGACGAAATGCCGGTCCGAGAAGGGTTTCATCGGATTGCCGGGCTTGATCTGGGTATCATTGGCAATACGAAACTCGACCGGGTCCATGTCCAGCTTTTCCGCCATTTCATCCATGGCGATTTCGAGGGCCATGAGGCCGGCCGTTTCACCCGGGGCCCGCATGGCATTTGCCTCGGGCAGGTTCATCTCGACGGGGTGATGAATGATGTAGCGATTGTCGCCGGCATAGAAGTACGGCGTCTGCGCAATGGCGTTCTCGCCACTGCCACCCAGCAAGGTGTGCGAGGCCGCTTCATGGCTGATCGCGGTGATCTTGCCGTCTTCGGCCGCGCCGATCTTGATCCGCTGGATCGTCGCCGAGCGGTGTGTCGTATTGTTGGCCACGAACGGGCGCGGCATGGCGAGCTTGACCGGTCGCCCGGCGGCGCGGGAGCCGACAGCCGCCAGCACGGCGTCGGAACAGACCCAGAGTTTTGCGCCAAAACCGCCGCCAATATAAGGGCTTTCAAGCGAAATCCTGTCCGGGTCGATGCTGAAGATCTTCGCCAGGGCCTGGCGACCCCATTCGATCATCTGGTTCGACGTCCAGAGTTTCATGTCGCCGCCATCCGACCAGTCGACGATGGACGCGTGCGGCTCCATCATCGCGTGCGACTCCGATGGTGTGGTGTAGACCTCATCCAGCGTCACGGGCGCCGCCGCAAAGGCTTCGTCGAAATTGCCGACCGTATCCGGCTCACCGGTGCCCTGCAGACGTTCGAATTCGGATTTCAGATCGAACTTGGCCTGTTCGACATCATAGCTCGTCTCGATGAGGGCGGCGGCCGCACGGGCCTGCTCGAAGGTCTCGGCCACAACCACGGCAATGGCCTGATGATAATGCTCGACCTTGTCACCCCCGAACAGGCGGGCGGCGTTATAGTCCCATATGCCGAGCGGTTCGATGTCGAGGGTCGTGACAACGGCCTTCACGCCGGGGGCTTTTTTCGCGGCCTCGGTATTCATCGAGGTGATACGGCCTTTGGCGATGGTCGACCCAACCGGGTAGCCGACGAGCTGGCCATCGACGACGTCGTGACGCTCATAGGCATACGGCGCCTGACCGGAAACCTTTAGCGGACCATCGATGCGCGTATGCGGCTTTCCGACCACCTTGGAGCGGTCGAACAGGTTCTGGTCGGCGGGCTTGTTGAATTCCATGACTTACTCCTCGGCCAGCATCGACGCGAGCGTGCGCTCGGCCAGAGTGATCTTGAAGGTGTTTTCCTCGGTCGGGCGGGCGCCATCGAGCAGGCGCGCCATCACCGCGCGGGCGCCATTCGGCAGCTCTGCATCGGCTTCGGGCCGCCGCCAGGGTTTTGGCGCGACACCGCCAAGTGCAACACGGCCGCTGCCATCCGGCTGGCGAATGAGCGCCACGGAAACGAGGGCGAACGCATAGGAGGCCCGGTCACGCGCCTTGTAATAGGCCTGTTTGCCGCCGACGGGTGCCGGCAAGACGACAGAGGTAATCAGCTCACCGTCCATGAGCGCGGTCTCTTTTTCCGGGGTATCGCCTGGCAGCTGGTGGAACTCTTCCAGCGGAATGCGCCGTGTCGCCCCGGATGGCGTTACCGTCTCCACGACAGCGTCCAGTACCCGAAGCGCCACGGCCATATCGGAGGGATGGGTGGCGATGCAGGAATCCGACGTGCCGATGATGCCGAGCTGGCGGGAAAATGCGCCTTCCGATAGTGCGCCGCACCCTTCCCCGGGCGAGCGTTTGTTGCACGGCATGGCCGTGTCATAGAAATACGGGCAACGTGTTCGCTGCAGCAGGTTGCCCGCCGTCGTCGCCTTGTTGCGCAACTGCCCGGAAGCCCCGGCGACCAGCGCACGTGTCAGGACCGGATAGTCCCGGCGCACCCGGTCATCCGCAGCGAGGTCGGTATTGCTGACCAGGGCGCCAAGTCTCAGGCCGCCCTCCTCTGTCTCTTCAACTTTGTCGAGCCCAAGGCCATTGACGTCGATCAGGTGGCGAGGCGTCTCGATTTCCAGCTTCATCAGGTCGAGAAGGTTGGTGCCGCCTGCGACGAACATGGCGCCCGGAACTTCGGCGGCTCTTGCGGCGGCCTGGCCGGCATTCGATGCACGTTCATATGAGAAGGATTTCATACCTGCTCTCCCGCGACCTCAGTGATCGCTTCGACAATGTTGGAATAAGCCCCGCAGCGGCAGATATTGCCCGACATGCGCTCTCGGATCTCGGGCCCGCTCATCTCAATGGGGGATGTCAGGTCGCTGGTTACGTGGCTGGGGACGCCCGCGCGAATTTCGTCGATCACAGCCTTGGCCGAGCAGATCTGGCCCGGCGTGCAGTAGCCGCACTGGAAGCCGTCATGGTCGACAAAGGCCTGTTGCATCGGATCGAGATTGTCCGGTGTGCCGAGACCTTCGATCGTAGTGACCTCGTCGCCCTCATGCATGACCGCCAGGCTGAGACAGGAATTGACCCGCGTGCCATTTACCGAAACCGTGCAGGCGCCACATTGGCCGTGGTCGCAGCCTTTCTTCGTGCCTGTCAGCTTCAGATGTTCACGCAGGGCATCGAGCAAGGTCGTGCGGTGGTCGAGCTCAAGGGTTTTTGTCTCGCCGTTGACCGTCATGGTTACCGCCGACTTTTCAGCCCCAGCGGGTTTGGACACCGGCGTCTGAGCCTGGGCTGTCTGGGCGAACCGAAGCGCTGCAGCCGAGGCGGCCGTGCCGATCAACAAAGTCCTGCGGCGCAGCTGAAACTCGATAGGCAGGTTCATACGAAGTCCTTTCCTGTCTGCGGGCGCATCGGGGGCCATGCTGGCGCTCATTATGTTAGGGCAATGACATATGAGCTGAACCCGGTGTTGGCTCATCAGTTCCATGAATGAGATTCATGGAACTAAATCCCGGACCATCTCATCTCTCAGGGATACGCTTCGCCGTCGGCCCTCCCCGGCCGATCAGTCGACTCTTTCGATACGCACGGGGATGTCCGTCTCTTTGATCAGGGCCTCCATCGACCCATCGAATTCACCAAGCCGAACGAGTCCACGAGACGTCTGGAAGGGTTTGTAGAAGATGGCGAGGTTCCCCCAGGGCGCATACACCGTGATGTCGCCTTTCTCCGGACGATAGCTGGCTGGAGCTTCCGACAGGTCCAGTGCGCGCGGCAGGTCCGCGATCTTTTCAGCACCATGGAAATCCGTAAGCGTCAGCTCAAGCGGAAGCATGGTGGCGAAGTCGCGGCCCGCGACGGTGTCATCAAGTGTCGCCGAAAGGACTTCGCCTTCGATGATGACGTTGATCCTTGTCATGGTTTGGTTCTTCCCTTGGTCGGCTTGTGTCTCCGCGATGGCCGGGCCGGCACAGACAAACATCGCGGCGAGACTAATCCAGAGGATCGGCGGGCGAGGCATACTGAGGCTCGGGTCTGCGGTTGCCATCCCATTTAAGATGTTCGTCCCCTGAGCGATTAGGGCCTTTCATTCGCTTCCTGTGATGAATGTGGTTCATCAATACCGGAGAGACTGCAGCTAAGCGGCCGAGGATCGCTCCGGCAGGGGCTTGGCGACGGCCACGATGACGGCACCGAGCAGCGAGAAGGCCGTCGTGGCCAGCACGGCCTCGTTCCAGCCTGTGAGAAGGCCGCTCATCCCGCCGCTTTCGGCGCCATGCGCGATCAGCACAGCTCCCAGGGTAATGCCGATAGCCGATCCGAGATAGCGCGCCGTATTATTGGCGCCACTGCCCATCGCCGCACGCTCATGCGGAACCGTCTCAACGGCTTGCCGGCCCAGTGCGGCATTGAGGATGCCATTGGCCGCGCCCGCCAGAAAGAGCCCCGGCAGCAGTCTCAGAACCGAACTCTCCTGTGAAGGACCAAGCAAGGTAAATTGGGCCAGGACGCACCCCAGAAGACCGCCCAGCAACAGGTAGCGCGGCGGGAGGCCTTCCGGCAGCCACCTTGCTCCAAGCGCGGTTATGACACTCGTCGCCGACCAGGCACAGAGAACAAAAGCGGCGACGCGCGGGTCAACGCCCATCGCGCGCTCCAGCAAGGTTGGCACGAGCGTCATGAGCGCCAATATGCCGGCCCCGGACGCAAAGGCGGCCATTGTCGCGCCAATGAAGCCGGGATTGCGGAAAAGCGAAAGGTCGATCAGGGGGGCTCGCAATCGCGATTCGATCCACAGAAACGCTCCGATTGCGAGACCGCCGGCGCCGATCAGAATGAGCACGCTCGAGCGCGCCAGACCCAGCCGCATTTCCGTCAGTCCGGACATGATCATGGCGAGCCCGACCATCAGGGTGATCGTCCCCAGCCAGTCGACCTGCCTGCGGCTGTCAGTTGCCGTATGCGGCAGAACAGCGAAGCTCACGAGAAGCAGAATGGCCGATATCAGACCAGTGCCCCAATAGGCCGCTGGCCAGCCACCAAAAGTGGTCAGAAAAGCTGCCAGGATGGGGCCGAGCGCCACCCCGCTCCCAAGAGAGGCCGCCCAGAAGGCACTCGCACTTGCGAGCGCGCGGCTGTCGGGAAATTCCGCCTTCAGCAGACCGAGTCCGCAGGCCATGACAGCCGCACTGCCAAGCCCCTGAGCTACGCGGGCCAGGATAAGGACCAGAGGCGTCGGCGCCATGGCGCCGGCCACAGACGCCGCCATCATGACGCAAAGCCCCCACAGGAAGACCGACCGACGGCCATGATTGTCCCCAAGCGCTCCGGCACCGAGCAGGCCGGTTGCGGCCCCGAGCGGCATGGCGCTGAGGAACCAGGCCTGCGCGCCGGGCCCGGCGGAGAGCGCTTCGGCAGTTGGTGCCAGCGTCGTCAGCGGCACGGTGAAGACGATCAGCGCAAGCATGGTCGCGCCGCACACCATGATCAGGGTCGCGGTGCGTCTTTTGTCTTGTTCGGGCATGAAGGAGATCTCACGGGGCCGGATTTCCCGTCCCGCGCCAGAGAGGATGGAGGCATGCGACCGGAGCGGCGGCGATAACCGGCCGCTCCGGCATGACTGTGAAGAAGGTTATTGCGCCGGTTCGGCGTTATACTGCTCGTCCGTCACCGGATCCATCCAGACGACGGTTTCATCGTCCTTGAATTGCTGGATGGCATAATGGCTCATCGAGGTCGTGGCGGTCGCGCCGTGCCAGTGTTTCACACCCGGCGGGCACCAGACGACGTCGCCAGGACGGAGAACCTGCTTGTCTTGGCCTTCCTCCTGGACCCAGCCCTTGCCTTCCGTCACGACGAGCCGCTGACCGGCCGGGTGCGTGTGCCAGTTCGAGCGCGCGCCCGGGAAGAAGGTGACCTTGGCGGCACTTCCGACGAAGGGATCGCTATTGGAATAGACCGGTTCAATAAGAGCGGTGCCGGTGAAATAATCGGCGGAGCCGACGGTCGCATCGCGGCTGCCATTCTCGCTGATTTCCTGGCTCTGCGCACAGGCGCCGGACACGGTGAGTGCGGCCGCAAAGACCGTCGCGGTGAGTTTGAACATGGAGTTCTCCTTTCATGTGAGGAAATTACGTGGAGAGAGCGGTCGGGGTTCATTCTTTCCGCGCATGATGGACTTCGTGGCGAAGCCAGACGACGCCGCCTTCCAGAATCTTGCAGTCGTGCAGGCGCAAATGCTGACCGGCGGCGGGATGGCTTCCTGGAGGACCGTGGTGTTCGAAGATGGCCGGTACGCCGGACAGGCCATCAAGGGCTGGACAGATCAGCGTGCTGACCTCGTCGATCAGACCGGCAGCCAGGAAGGCCCCGTTCGTCGCGCCGCCGCCCTCAAGCAGCAGGTGCCGTACGTCTCCATCATCTGGCCGAGCCAGTCGAGCGCCAAGCCCAGATCATGCCCGTCAGCGCCTGCAAAAACATAGGCCACCCCCTTCTCGCGAAGCTGGGAAAGGGTCTCGTCGCTCACCCGTTCCGACAGAATGCTGACAGCCTGTTCGCCATCGACGAGGCCGCTATCGAAGGCGATACGGCCCGACGGATCAATGACGATCGCAAGCTGTCGCCCGTCGCGCTCGACCATATGGGGTGGTCTGGAGCGTGGCGAAGCCAGCAGCTCCGGGGCATCATATTCGCCGAGATACTCCGCCATGGACTTCCGGCCGACGATCCAGCCGTCGGCGTCAAACGTCTCGGCGGTTGTGTCATAATGCTGGGTGACAAGGTGATCGATCGTGTCGCCGACCGGATCGCTCCAACGCCCCGGATGAAGGCGTCCGTCAAGCGAAGTGATCATGTGGCAGGTTATCTTCGGGCGCATGGTATCCCTACTTTCCGGAGGCAATGACGGTCATCAGTATCGGTCCGTTTGAAATGTGTGTCAGTCGGGCCCTTTGTGAATGGCATCCTGCTAGCTGGCTTATATGAGTACAGCTCATGGATAGGCTGGCTCCCAAGCCGACAAATGTCGGCCAAGTGATAGCAATAAACGAATTCACGATTAATCTGGTATAATGCGGAAGGTCTTATGAGGGCTGTTTATCAATGCTGAGAGAAAACATTGTCGACCTGATGTCGTTCATCGTGGTCGCGCGCGTGGGCAGCTTTACGCGGGCTGCGGCCCAGATCGGGGTGTCGCAATCGGCCCTCAGCCATTCCATTCGCGGCCTGGAAGACCGTCTCGGCATCCGCCTTCTCAACCGGACCACGCGAAAGGTGACCCCCACTCAGGCGGGCGAACGCATGCTGGAACGTCTCGAACCGCACTTGCAGGAAATGGAAGCAGAACTTGAAGGCGTGCTGGAGCTGAAGGACCGGCCGGCCGGCATCATTCGCATCACGGCCATCGACTATGCCGCCGACACCATTCTCTGGCCCAAACTCGCCCCTGTCTTGAAGGCGTATCCGGACCTGAAGGTCGAGATTGTCACCGATTATGGCCTGACGGACATCGTGGCCGAACAATTCGATGCCGGCGTGCGGCTCGGCGAACAGGTATCCGAAGGCATGATCGCTGTTCGGATCGGGCCGGATTTCAGGATGCTTGCCGTGGCCGCGCCCTCTTATTTTGTAAACAATCCGCCGCCCAGAACGCCTCAGGATCTGACAGACCACACCTGCATCAATCTACGTCTCCCGACACATGGCGGGCTTTATGCCTGGGAGTTCGAAAAGGACGGTCGCGAGATACGCGTGCGGGTGGATGGCCAGCTCACCTTCAACACGATCGGACCGGTCGCCGAGGCCGCACGCAATGGCTATGGGCTGGGTTATGTGCCGGAAGGTCTCGTCCGTGAGGATCTGGACCGTGGCGACCTCGTTGCCGTCCTGGAAGACTGGAGCCCGCCCTTCCCCGGATACTTCTTGTATTATCCCCATCGCAGAAAGGGCTCCCCGGCCTTCAGCGTCATTCTGGACGCCCTGCGCTATACGGGCGACTGACAGGCCACGTCTCCAACGCCGCGCTAATAAAAGGCACTCCTTCCCGTTTTCCACGCAGGCAAGTGTGCTTGTGCTAGACTGAGAGCATGACGGATTACAGGGCTCTGCGCGAAGAGATGGTCGAAACCCAGCTCGTTGCGCGCGGCATTTCAGACAAACGTGTCCTTGCCGCGATGGCAGAAGTGCCGCGTGAACGCTTCATGCCGGCTGAATATCGCGCGGAAGCCTACAAGGATGGCCCGGTTCCAATCGGCGACGGGCAGACCATATCACAGCCCTATATCGTTGCCCTGATGGTTGAACTGGCGGCTATCGAGCCAGACGACAGAGTGCTGGATGTGGGGCTGGGCTCGGGATATGCCGCTGCCGTCTGCGCCAGAATTGCGAGCCACGTCTACGGCATCGAGCGTCATGAGACCCTGGCGCATCGGGCCCGAAAGACACTCGACACGCTTGGTTATACCAACATTTCCATCCGCACCGGCGATGGCACGCTGGGATGGCCAGAGGAAAGCCCTTTTGACGCTATTCTCGTCGCCGCTGCCGGCCCGGTGCCCCCTGCCCTGCAGGCCCAACTCGTCACTGGCGGACGGCTCGTCATGCCGGTTGCAACCGAAGATGGACGACAGGTCCTGACACGGCTGGTCCGGGTCAATGAGGATCGCTGGGAGGCCTCGGAAGCGGGCGGCGTGAGTTTTGTCCCGCTGATCCAGGGCTAGTTTCTCAGCCTCTCGCCTCAAGCCCGTTCGACCCGCCGCAGCGGATCATGCCGCCTGCCCTGTTCGGACCGCCGGCATGCCGGATCTTTCCAGTATGCCCGGCTGGTCCCAGTCTCCTTCCGGACGGATCAGGACATGCGGATCGCTTGCCGGCGACAGGGCCGCGGGATGGCGCGGCAAAGGGATGAGGATTTCGCGGTAGTCATAACCGGAAAATGCGAAGACCGGTCTCTCTTCCCGCAATTGGCATTTCAGGACGCGTGACCAGAGCGGCCAGAGCCGTGCCTGGATCTGGCCCAGCATGACGCGATAGCCCTTGCGCGCGGCCAGTTCGCAGGCATGCGCCAGCAGGACCCGGTCGAGATACCGCCCACGCGCCTTTGGCAGAATGCAGACCCGTTCGATTTTTCCGAACCCCGCAAACCATCGCAGCCTCAGCGTGGCTAGAGGCTCATCATCCTGCAGCGCCAGCAGGTGCAATCCCGCAAGATCATTGCCGTCGTACTCCTCGTCGTACGGACAAGCCTGTTCGGCAAAAAAGACAGCAGCCCGGATGGCAAAGACCTTCTGCAGGTCGTCAAAACCGCGGGTGACGCGGACTGTCACCGCATCAAAGTGGCGTGAGGATGGGGGCGACCGCAGGGCCCCTGTGCCCACATCCGGATAAGGCAATCGCCCAATCATGGTTAACAGACCGGGTCAAAAACAAACAGATCCGACAGGCCGCCCTCAAAACGCCGGAAGCCAAGGCTCAGCATAGAGCGGGCACCATCCTCCGTTGCCCCGCGCGCATAGCATGGGACTGGACCATAAAGAGCCACACGCACAGTGGCGGAGGCGGCCATGATATTTCGCCGGGCATCCTTGGTGGCACCGGCATAGACGCCGACATACAGGCCGAAGATCGGTGTTCGCGCCGGCGCGACATGGCGAAGGGCCGGGTCACCCGGGCGGAACGTGCCATCCTCGACGGCACTGCGCCCCTCCTCCGTCAGTGGGAGGGTGAGATAAAGACCATTTACCGGCTGGCCGGTGACCCAGAAGGTCATCTGCGTAATCGCATCCAGCGTGGAGACAACTTCTGCGCGTGCCAGAGGCGCCCCCAGAAGCGCTTCGCCAAGCGCCAGGGCGTGTTTGACTTCGTCGCTACGGCAGCGGTGCAAGCCATGCGCCCCCATCGCCTGCTCCATTTTTTCCGGGGCGACATAGCAGTATGGTGACCCAGTATGCGATACAACCTGCTGGTGAATGGACATCGAAATTCTCCCTACGCGGGAGAAAACTGAAAACTCGCGCGTAAGTTGTCAACTGCGCAATTTACTTTTTTTGTTTTGCGGTGCACCAAAGTTGGAGAATGCTCCGGTAGACAAAGGAAATCAGCCGATGAGTGTGGACAGGCTGGACTGGGACAAGTTGCGCGTTTTTGGCGCTGTCGCAGAACTCAAGAGCTTTACGGCTGCTGCCAAACGGCTTGGGGAATCAACGCCGACGGTCAGCCGGAAGATTGATGATCTGGAACGGAAGCTGAATTGCGAGCTTCTGGTTCGCTCCCCTCGCGGGGTTGAGCTGACGGAAGCCGGCCGCATGGTCGCGCGCCATGTCCAGACCATCAATGGCGAGGCCAATTCCATCTGGTCAGAGGTCTGCAATCTCGACCTGGAAGCCACTGGCAAGATCAGGATCATGGCGGGCGACGGGATGGTCCCACACTGGCTGACGCGCTCCATCCCGGCTTTTCATGACGCCAATCCCGGCATCGAGCTGGATATCAGCATTACCAATCACGAGCCCGACCTGCTTGGCGACGAGACTGACATCACGCTGGCCTTTTCGGAGCCGCGGCACCGGGACCTGCAATCGGTCCAGGCGGGTGTCCTGCACTACATCTTTTTCGCCGCGCCCGAATACCTGGAGCGCAAGGGCTATCCCGAAAGCCTGTTCGATTTGCAGGGCCACTCCTGCCTTCTGCACTCGGGCTACATCAATCAGATCGATAGCTGGTCGACCCGGGCGCATGACCTGAAGAAGGCGCTGACATATGCCGTCATCACGAATTCCGGCACCGTTCTACGCGAAGCCTGTGCCGCGGGCGCCGGGATTGCCCTGCTGCCCTCTTATCTCGCCGAGATCGACCCACGGCTAAAGCCGCTTCACCTGCAGGAGATTGCGCCTATCCGTTTCTGGATCGTCTACACGCACCGCCTGCAACAGCTTTCCCGCGGACGCATCGTGATCGACTGGATTCGACGGCAATTCTCCCCGGATGTATCGCCCTGGTTCATGGACACGTTCGTGCATCCAGACAAGCGGGGCATTGGCTCATCCGTTGATGGGGAGCGGCGGAAAAGCAGCGCCTAGACCGTTTTCAGAATGGTGACGATCGCTTCGAGCTTCTTCTGGTCGTCAATTGTGCGGATCAGGCGATTGATTTCGCCGCGCATCTGATCGAGTTCGCCGTTCTTGCCTTCGGTGTCGATAAAGGCGTCTTCGGGAAACAGGTGCTCGACCGGAACGCTCAATATGTTGGCAATTGCTGCCAGCGTTCCCGCACTGATCCGGTTCGTCCCGTTCTCATATTTGTGAACCTGCTGATAGGACAGACCGAGCTTCTTTGCGAGATCGTCAAGGGTCATTCCGACCCGCCGGCGCGATTGGCGGACAAGTTGACCGATCCCGCGATCGGCATCGCTAACCTTTCTGGGCGAAGCCAGTAAAACTGTCGACATCTATTTCCCTCACTTTGCAACCAAAGATACAGACTGCATCTTGGGCGGCACTTTCGACTTTAGATCGTGTAACAGCAAGCAGGGGATGTGTTTAAAATTTTGCAACACTGGGGCCGAATGACCAGCAATGGTGGGGCATAAAAAAACGGCCGCCCTGTCAGGACGGCCGAGGTTTAGCAAGAAGGACATCAGCGCTTGAACTCAACGTAGTCGCTATATGTTAAGCGCTGACATCTACTCCCTATCAGGTCCAGTCTGAACAGAATAAATGATAGGTTGTTGTCCCATGTTCATTACAGTTCGTGACGACTGCCCCGTCCGGTGGCACCATCCCCTAGGAGATGTTCCAGTCCTTCAGGATTTCGTCGGTATGGGCGCCCGGACTGGCCGGGGCGCGCTGGATCGCACCCGGTGTTTTCGAGAACCGGGGAGCGGGCGCTGGCTGGGTCACGCCCTCATAGTCAACAAAGGTCTTCCTCGCGACATTGTGAGGATGATCGGGCGCTTCTGCCATTGAGAGGACCGGTGCGAAGCAGACATCGGTGCCTTCCATGATCTCGCACCACTCATCGCGAGACTTTGTTTTCATGACGGCTGCGATCTTTTCCTTCAGCTCCGGCCACTTCTTGCGGTCCATCTGACTCTTGAAGTCCGGATCGGTCAGGCCGGCTTTCTCCAGCAGTAGCGCATAGAATTGCGGTTCGATCGAACCGATGGAGACATATTTGCCATCGCTGGTTTCGTAGCAGTCGTAGAAGTGTGCACCGCCATCCAGAAGGTTGTCCTGGCGTTCATCGCTCCAGACTCCCATGGCTCGCATGCCGTAGAACATTGAGGCGAGCGAGGCCGCCCCGTCGGTCATGGCAACATCGATGACCTGGCCTTCCCCGGTGGACTTCGCGCTCAGGATCGCTGCGAGCAGGCCGAAGGCAAGGTAGAGCGCGCCGCCGCCATAATCGCCAATCAGGTTGAGCGGCGGATATGGCGCTTCGCCCTTCCGGCCCATGGCACCCAGCGCACCGGTCAAGGCGATGTAGTTCAGATCGTGCCCGGCGGCGTGGGCCAGCGTGCCTGTCTGACCCCAGCCCGTCATGCGGCCATAGGCGAGTTTCGGATTGCGCTCGAGAGCGACGTCGGGCCCAAGACCGAGGCGTTCCATGACACCCGGCCGGAAGCCCTCGATCAGCCCGTCAGCCTTCTCGATCAACTTCAGGGCCTTCTCGACATCGTCCGGGTTCTTGAGGTCGAGCGCAATCGAGCGGCGCCCCCGCGATTCGACATTGGCCGGTGTCGCGGCGCGTCCGCCCCCGCCCGCGCGGTCGATTCGGATGACATCTGCGCCGAGATCGGAGAGGAGCATCCCGCAGAATGGCCCGGGCCCAATCCCCTGAAATTCCACAATCCTGATTCCATCAAGCGGTCCGCTGGCCATCTGTTTCTCCCTTCAATCAAAATGGATCGCCGGTGCGCCTGGAGCGCCCGTTCAGCTGCGGACCATAGGCGTGCGCGCCCGGCTGCCAAGCCATTCCCCGACGTCGGCTTGCGCGTGGGGACCGATCAGGCGGGAACGGAGAGGTTTGCGAGTTCCTTCAGGACGTTCCTGACAAGCTGGATGCGCTTGGCCCGATTATCCGGAGACTGATTTATGACGAGCTTCGAGTCGGGTCTGAGCCGGAACATGTTGGGCCGCGAGCGTACAAGCGCCATGAGCTGGCCCGGATCGACGGGCGTGTCATCGCGGAAGACCATGATGATGCCCTTCGGCCCGGCGTCCAGCTTGCCGATGCCGAGTTCCTTGCAGGCCGCCTTGATCGCCGTAATGTCCATCAGCTGACGCGTTTCCTCCGGCATCGGTCCGAACCGGTCGATCAGTTCGGCGGCAAAGCCTTCCCGGCCTTCTTCGGTGTCGATGTCGGCGAGGCGGCGATACAGACCAAGGCGCACGCTGAGATCCTCGACATAGTCTTCCGGGATCAGCACGGCGACCCCCAGATTGATCTGTGGCGACCAGTCGTCAGCGACATCTTCATCGCCATCGGTCAGGCCGGACTTCAGCGCATTCACCGCGTCCTCGAGCATGGACTGGTACAGTTCCACGCCCACTTCACGGACATGGCCGGACTGTTGGTCGCCAAGCAGGTTGCCCGAGCCGCGCATATCGAGGTCGTGGCTCGCCAGCTGGAAGCCGGCCCCGAGACTGTCGAGCGATTGCAGGATACGCAGCCGGCGCTCCGCGCCTGGCGTCATGACCTGATCGCGCGGCGTCGTCATATAGGCATAGGCGCGCAGTTTGGAGCGGCCGACGCGTCCGCGAAGCTGATAGAGCTGGGCAAGGCCAAACCGGTCGGCACGATAGATAATCAGCGTGTTGGCGCGCGGAATATCGAGGCCACTTTCCACAATCGTCGTCGAGAGAAGCACATCGTATTGGCCTTCATAGAACGCCGTCATGATATCTTCGAGTTCGTTCGCCGGCATCTGACCGTGCGCGACCACGAAGCTCACTTCCGGCACATTATCCCGCATGAAGGCTTCTAACCCGTCGAGATCGGAAATGCGCGGCGCGACGAAGAAGGCCTGCCCGCCGCGATATTTCTCCCGCAACAGCGCCTCGCGCAGGGTGACCGTGTCGAACTCTGTGACATAGGTGCGCACCGACAGGCGGTCGACGGGCGGCGTCGCGATGATGGAGAGATCCCGAATGCCCGTAAGCGCCATCTGAAGGGTTCGCGGGATAGGGGTGGCCGAGAGCGTCAGGACATGGACGTCAGCCTTCAGTTCCTTCAGCCGCTCCTTGTGCTTCACACCGAAACGCTGCTCCTCATCGACGATCAGAAGACCGAGCCGCTTGAATTCGATCGATTTCGACAAGAGCGCATGTGTGCCGACAACAATGTCGACATCACCTGAGATGAGACCGTCGCGCGTCTTGGCAGCATCGCCCTGGCTGACCATGCGGGAGAGATGCTTCACCTTGACCGGCCAGTTGGCGAAACGCTCAGCGAAGGAGTTGAAGTGCTGGCGGGCGAGCAGTGTTGTCGGCGCAATGACGGCGACCTGCATCCCGCTCATCGCCGCGACGAAGGCGGCTCGCAGCGCCACTTCCGTCTTGCCGAAGCCGACATCGCCGCAGACCAGACGGTCCATCGGCTTGCCGCTTGCCAGATCGCTTAGTGTATCCTCGATCGCATTGAGCTGGTCATCGGTTTCCTCATACGGGAAGCGGGCGGCGAATTCCTCATAGAGCCCCTGCCCCGTCGTGGTCGGATCGGCTTTCTTGAGCTCGCGCTCGGCCGCAATGTCGAGCAACTCGGCGGCCATTTCGAGGATGCGTTTCTTCGCCCGGGCCTTGCGCGTCTGCCAGCTGACACCGCCGAGTTTGTCGATGGCGCCTTCGGCGTCCTCGCTGCCATAGCGACTGATGAGATCGATGTTCTCGACCGGCAGATAGATGCGGTCGCCGCCTGAATAGGACAGCTCCAGGCAGTCGTGCGGGGCGCCTGTCAGCTCAAGCGTCTTAAGCCCTTCATACCGGCCGACGCCATGATCGACGTGGACGACGAGATCACCTGTGTTGAGCGCCGAGGCCTCGGCAATGAAATTGGCGGCCTTGCGCTTGCGCCGCGGCGCGGCCAGCCGATCGCCCAGCATGTCGGGTTCGGCGATGATGGCCAGATCGTCCGCCTCAATCCCCTGCTCAAGCGGCAATTCGCAGATGGAAAGCCCGGCCTGTTCTGCCGCCTCCAGAGAGTAGGTGCGCGGCAGCGTACCGAGGCCGTGATCTTCCATGACATTGACGAGCCGGTCTGCCGAACCGGTCGTCCAGGCGCCAAGCACGACGGTGCGGCCACTTTCACGCAGCGCTCGGGCATGCGCAGCGGCCTCCTCGAACACGTTGATGTCAGGCCGCGCCCGCTCCGGTGCAAAGTCACGGCCCGGTCTGGCACCGAGGTCGACACCGCCTTCGCCCGGACTCGGCTGGAAGCGCGCGACGCCGCGATGCGCCAGGGCATTGTCCATTTCGCCCGGCGACAGATAGAGCGCATCCGGCTCAAGTACGCGTGCCGGGCGGTCTTCTGTGGCGGCTTGAAGCCGGGCCGTATGGTAATCCTCGGCCTGCGACCGGCGTTCGGCAGCGGCCTCGCTGGCAAGCGAGCCGAAAGCCAGCAAGGCGTCATCGCCGATATAGTCGAAGAGCGTTTCCAGGTGCGGGTGGAACAGCGGCAGCCAGTTTTCCAGGCCCTGACGGCGGATCTGCGCGCGGGCGGCCTCGTACATCGTGTCGCCGGCTGGCGTGCCAAGCTGGGCAAGGTAGCGCTCACGGAACAGGCTCAGCGTCTCGTCGGAGAACAGGACTTCGGAGACGGGGGCCAGCGTGGCCGATGTCAGCGAGCGGCTGGAGATCTGCGTTTCCGGATCGAACGCCTTTAACTGGTCCAGCGTATCGCCGAAGAGATCGAGCCGGACAGGTTCCACGCTGGTCGGCGGGAAGATGTCGATGATGCCGCCGCGAATCGAATAGTCGCCTTTTTCCCGGACGGTGCTGGTGCGGACATAGCCGTTGATGTTGAGATAGTCGGTCAGCGCCTTCTCATCGACCTGCTCGCCAACCGCCATGGAGAAGCTGGCCGTGCGCATGGTCTCGCGCGGCGGGACGCGCTGAACCAGCGAGGACCCTGTCGTGACGACCAGCAGCGGTTTGCCGTCGTGGCCGGCTTGGGCCATGCGTGCCAGAGCGGCGCAGCGTTGCGAGGCAACGGCCGGGCTCGGGCTCATGCGGTCATATGGAAGGATGTCCCATCCCGGCAGCAGAACGCGGTCCATGGCCGGGCGGTTGAATTCCGCAAGTTTCAGCGCCGTCGCCGCCGTCTTGTCGTCCCGGGCGACATAGAGGGCAATGCCGCTCTTCTCCTCCAGCGCCTCCTGCAAGGCGAGCAAGTCATAGCCGAAGGGCGCCCCGGAAATGAGCGTCGGTGCTGACAGGTCTTTCAGAAGATGGGCGTTCGGCATGTCGGGCGGCCGGTCTGTGCCGGGTCAGGCAATGTGGGAGGTCAGGCGCGAGGGTCGTACTCGAAGCTCAGGAGCCGGTCCAGAACCGGGCCTGCATAATTCTCCGGTACCGCCTGGTTGCCCGTCAGCCAGGCAAAGACTTCCCAGTCGGGTATGGCGAGGAGCTGCTCGAATTCCTGCAATTCGGCCTCCGACATCTCCGCAATATGCTGGTCGGCGAACTGGCCCATGATGAGGTCCATCTCCTTGAAGCCGCGCCGCCAGGCCCTGAATTTGAGTTTCCGCCGTCTGTCGTCCATTGCGATTGGTCCTGTCCCGGTTCCTGAGGCTGACATAGGGCAAGGCCTGCCTGCTTCCCAGCCTTCTTCTACAATTGCCCGGCGAAGTGCTTTCGGTATTGTCGCACCCACCATGCGCGACGAGCGACTCTTTCCCCTTTTCGAGCCTGTCGACAGCCTTCCGGGCATCGGTCCGAAGCTGAAGCCGGTCTTCGAGCGTTTGATTGACGGCGAAACCGTCTGGGACCTGCTTTTGCATCTGCCCGAGCGCTGGCTCGACCGCCGCGTGCAGCCCTCATTCGAAGTGCTCGTGCCTGGTGAAGTGGCCACAGTTCAGGGTGAGGTCCAGTCTTACAAGGCCCCCTATTCCGAGCGGGCGCCGCATCGAATCCAGCTTTTCGACGGGACGGGCTTCCTGACGTTGACCTTCTTCAGGGCGGAGCCGCGCTGGCTGCAGGGGCAGTTCCCGATCGGGAAGGAGCGGATCGTGTCCGGCCTGGTCACGGAGTATCAGGGCGAACGCCAGATGTCGCATCCGGACTATATCCTCGACCCGGCAAAGCCGGAGCGCCCGCCGGCTGTCGAGCCGATCTACGGGCTGACGGCGGGGCTGACGAACAAGAAGGTCCATAATGCGGCGGTCGCGGCGTTAGAGCACATTCCCGACGATCTGCCCGAATGGATCAGCGCCGATCTGCTGGCCGAGCGCCATTGGCCGGACTTCAAGGCCGCACTGGCCGGCCTGCATGCGCCGGAAGACTATGATGAAGAGGCTTTTGCAAACTGCCGCGAACGGCTGGCCTATGACGAGGCACTGGCCCGCGAAACCGTCTTCGCCTTTGCCCGGCTCGCACGGGCCCAGAAGGATGCACCGCGACTCATATCGGACAGCGAGGCGCTGAACCGGGTGGCGAACGCCCTGCCCTACAAGATGACCTTTGCGCAGATCCGCGCGGTCAAGGACATTGCCGCCGATCTGGCCGAGCCGCATCCCATGCGCCGGATGCTTCAGGGGGATGTCGGGGCCGGCAAGACGCTGGTCGCGATCCTGGCGGCGGTGAAGGCGGTCAGCGCAGGCTATCAGGCCGCCTTCATGGCGCCGACCGAAGTCCTGGCGCGGCAGCAATTCGAAAGCGTTTCCAATCTGCTGGGCCCGCTTGGCTATGAAGTCGCCGCCCTGACCGGCCGGGACAAGGGCCGCGCGCGGGAAGGCATGCTGATGGGGCTGGCCGATGGCAGCGTCCAGATCGTTGTCGGCACCCAGGCGCTGTTTCAGGAAGGTGTGCGATTCAACAAGCTCGGCCTGATCGTTGTGGACGAGCAGCACCGGTTCGGCGTGATGGACCGCATGCGGCTCGCCAGCAAGGCGGCAGCCCCGCACATGCTGGTGATGAGCGCCACGCCGATCCCGCGAACACTCGCCCAGGCCGTCCATGGCGACCTCGACATCTCCCTGCTCGACGAGAAGCCGGCCGGGCGCCAGCCCATCGAAACCCGGGTCATCGCAGACACACGTCTCGATGAGGTCGTGGATGCCGTCGGACGCGCCATCGGCCGTGACGAGCGGGTTTTCTGGGTCTGTCCGCGCGTGGATGCCGACGATGATGACAGCTCAGCTGTGCAGCGGGCCGCTATGTTGAAGGATTGGCTGAAGGTCCCTGTCGGGCTCGTACATGGCCGTCTGCGTGGCGAAGAGAAGGATGAAGCCCTCGAATCCTTCCGGACCGGTCAGACCAAGGTCCTCGTTGCGACCACCGTTATCGAAGTCGGTGTCGACGTTCCGGACGCGACGATCATTGTGATCGAGCGCGCCGAAGGTTTCGGGCTCGCCCAGCTGCATCAGCTGCGTGGGCGTGTCGGGCGCGGATCCAAGAAGTCTTTCTGCCTGCTGCTTTACCGGCCGCCTCTCGGCGAGCTGGCAAAAGAGCGGCTGGAAACCCTGCGGCGCACCGAAGACGGCTTCGAGATTGCCGAGGCCGATTTCCGGCTGCGTGGGCCGGGGGACCTTTTGGGCGTGCGCCAGTCCGGGGCGGTCGATTACAGGATCCTCGATCTCGGCGTACATTCGGAGCTTATCCCGGTCGCCCGCAGCGATGCACGCTATGCCATCGAGCGTGACCCGGGGCTGACACAGAAGCGCGGAAAGGCGCTAAGCCTCCTTCGAGAGCTTCTCAGCCCCCTGACCCGGGAGCGGGAGTGAACGCTGCGCGTCTTCCGGC
Organism: Henriciella aquimarina; assembly: GCF_002088975.1. Classification (GTDB taxonomy): domain Bacteria; phylum Pseudomonadota; class Alphaproteobacteria; order Caulobacterales; family Hyphomonadaceae; genus Henriciella; species Henriciella aquimarina. Next base: position 19,471 of record NZ_NCST01000032.1, on the reverse strand, counting down.
ACTTCATGCTCGGGCACGACGAGGCCGGCCGACAGAATCATCTTCGCGCCCTCCTCAATGGTCATGTCGAGCTCGATGCATTCTTCTTCCTTCACATACATAAGGAAGCCGGATGTCGGGTTCGGCGTTGTCGGAACGAAGACACCGATATGCCCCTCGCCGAGACGTGAGCGCACTTCCCCGCGTGCACTTGTCGAGACAAAGCCAAGACACCAGGAGCCGCGTTTCGGATATTCGATAAGCACGACGCGGTCGTAGGACGCTTGCTGGTTGTTGGCGATGACGTCTGTCAGCTGTTTGAAGGCGGCATAGACATTCCGCACGATCGGGAGACGCGACAGGATCCGGTCGGCTGCACGGATGACGGAGCGGCCAATGAGGTTTGTCGCGACGGCGCCGAGAATCGTCAGCGCGATAATCATCACAACGACACCGAAGCCCGGAATGGCATAATTGGTATATGTCTCCGGCTGGATAACCGGCGGCAGAAGCGGTTTGACGCGATTGTCGATGAAGTTGATCAGGAATTGCAGCACGTAGAACGTGATGGCGATGGGGGCTGCGATCACCATGCCGGCCAGGAAACGCCCACGCAGCCAGGCCCCGAGCGTCAGACGCTTCGGCTTCGGGTTCATCAACCCTTCGTCTTCTTCCTGCTTTCGTTTCTTGGCCATAAAGGCGCTCCTGGCTGGTTCCGGTTTACGTTGGAGTATGGCTTGGAGAAGTTATGCTTTCCGTTAAATGTGGCGAAGATGAGTGACACGCAAGAATTCCGCCGCAGACTGCAAACCGTCTTACGCAGCGTCTATGATAACGGCTTGACAGTTGAGACGGCCAATCGCCTGTCGGGCGGCGCCAGCCAGGAAACCTGGCTTATCACGCTGGAGGGAAACGGCACGCCGGAGACGCTGATTCTCAGACGCGCTCCGGAAGGCACCGAGTCGACGCCGGACTCGGCGGCCATCGGGCTGCCCAATGAAGCGAAACTGATTCGGGCCGCAGAAGCCGAAGGCGTGCCCGTGCCCTCCGTCATCCATGTCCTTGAACCGGACGAGGGCCTTGGCGAAGGCTTCTTCATGAGCCGGGTCGAGGGGGAAACCATCGCTCGGCGGATCTTGCGCAATGACGAATATGCTCAGGCACGCGGCGCCCTGCCGGCCCAGTGCGGGAAAGCCCTGGCGGGTATTCATTCCATCCGCGTGGACGGCGATCCGGCCCTGAAGGTCAGCACAGGCCTCGATCAGCTCACCTATTACGAGGACATCTATCAGTCGACGGGGGCTTGTCGGCCGATCTTCGACCTTGCCATGGTCTGGCTGCGGGAAAATGCCCCCGCCCCGCTTGAGGCCGTGCTGGTGCATGGGGACTTCCGGCTCGGCAATATCATGGTCGATGAACAGGGTCTTGCCGCTGTGCTCGACTGGGAGCTTTGCCATCTCGGGGACCCGCGGGAAGATATCGCCTGGATGTGCACGAATTCCTGGCGCTTCGGCCAATCCGACAAACGCCTCGGCGGGTTCGGGGATGTCGAACCGCTTCTGGAGGCTTATGCCGCGATGGGCGGTCAGTCATTGACGGCGAAAGAGATTGACTGGTGGGAGGTGCTCAGCAGCATAAAATGGGGTGTCATGTGCATGCTGATGTATGAATCCTTCCGCTCGGGCGCCGACCCAAGTGTCGAACGCGCTGCCATCGGCCGGCGGGTTTCGGAGACGGAGATGGACCTCATCAACCTTCTGGAGGAGCAACGTCATGCATGACCAGCCAAGCGTTTCCGAACTTGTCCAGGCGGTGAAGAATTTTGTCGACGAGACCGCCATGACGCACCTCAAGGGGCGCGCGGGCTTCCATGCGCGCGTGGCCTCCAATGTGCTGGGGACTGTCCTGAGAGACCTGGAGGATCGCGCGGCGAATGAGGCAGAAGAGAAGCGGCGACTGACAGACTTGCTTCAGGCTGACCCTGGAGAAAGCCTCGACTCCCTCAACAGGGCGCTTCAGGCGAAAATTCGCGCCGGCGAGCTGACGATTCAGTCCCAAGATCTCGTGAATCACCTCAAAATGACCGCAATTGCACAGATAAAGGTGGACCAGCCGACCTATTCAGGGCTCGCCAATGCCCTCAAGGAGTAATAATGCGCCGCATCCTGATCGCTGTCTTCGTCATTCTCGTGGCCTGGATCGCGCTCAAGGACTGGGCCTACTCCGCCATTCTGGGCGAAGCTGACATTACCCCGGAAGCGCCGGACTATTTTTATGATGATGTCTGGCTCGAGCGGCCGGAGGAGCAACCGCCCGGCGGCTGGAAGGAGCCGTGGGGTGTCGATCTGCTCGTCATCGCGCCGCCCGTCTCGTCACCGGCCCGCAAGGGGCTGGTTCCGGCCGGCAGCGAACTGCTCGAACAGGACTATACACGCTTCATGGAGGCGACCGGGCTCGCCGGCGCTGAGATGACAATCTATGCACCCGGTTATCGGTCACCCTCGCCGGGGGCGTCCGAGAATGCCCGCAAGAAACAGCTCCTGCAGTCCCAGACAGACCTCAAGGCGGCGCTGAAGCGCTACATGTCGGCGGACAACCGCGTGCGCGGGCTGGTGATCCTTGCTGCACCGGACACCCAACCGCTGGCGGAGAGCTTGTTGAAAGCGCTGCCCGAGGATGCCGATTTTCGCGACCGTTTCGGCGGCGTGGTCCTGTCCGCTGGCGAAAGTGCAGAGGAATGGGAGCCGGTCATCCAGTCCTGCAGCCCCGCTTTTGAGAGTTGCGTGATGGAAAGCGGCATCGTGGGAACGCCCCAGGCCTTGGCATGGCTGCTGCCATCCCAGCCTTACAAGAAACGGACATATCGCATCGACGGGGATGCTACCAAGGCCATCGAAACGCGTATGGAGTCGCTTTCAAACTGGCTGGACCTGAATGCCACGAAACCCGCCGAACCGTTTGACAGCTGGGCAGCCGATGAAGTTGTCGACGTCGTCCCGATCATTCGCCCAAATGGCGAGGAAGACATTTCCGGCGAGCGCGGGGATTAAGGCCTAGCGTTGCGCGCGAGAATGGCGCTGGTCGACTGGCCCTCGACAAGTTCGACTATATGAACCTCTCCGCCATTGGCCTTGACTGTCTCGGCCCCGACGATGATCTCTTCGGTATAATCTCCGCCCTTCACCAGTAGGTCTGGCAGGAGGAGCTCGATCAACTCGGACGGCGTGTCTTCCTCAAAGACGGTCACGGCATCGACAGCACTGATGCCTGTTAGAAGACGTGCCCGGTCGCTTTCGGTATTTACGGGGCGTGTTTCGCCTTTCAATCGCTTGACGGACGCGTCGGAATTGATCGCGACAATCAGGCGGTCGCAGCGGGCGCGGGCCTCTTCCAGAAGGGCCAGGTGGCCCGGATGCAGGATGTCGAAACACCCATTGGTGAAACCCACTTTCAGCCCCTCCGCCTTCCAGCGCCTGACCAGGCCCTGGGCCTCCTCACGGACCAGGACGGGCGCGCGCAAGTGGTGATGTAGGCTGTTCAGAGAATTGCGAATCTCGTCGGCGCTGACCGTGGCTGTGCCGGTCTTGGCGACAGCGAGGCCTGAGGCTGCGAGCCCGAGCGCCACGGCATCCGCGAGGCTTCCACCGCCCACCATGCCAAGCGTGATGGCGGCCATGCTGGTATCGCCAGCCCCGGACACGTCGAAGACTTGCTTGGCCTCGCCATGGCGGTGAGAGACGGTGTCTCCTTCCAGCCAGGACATGCCCCTGCCGGCGCGCGTTACGACAATCCGGCTTGCCGGGAGTTTTTTTGCCGCAGCGGCCAGTGCCTTGCCAACCTCCTCATCCGTGCCGGTGGGCAGACCGGTTGCGCCGGAGAGCTCTGCTGCATTGGGTTTGATGAGGCTTGCGCCTTCATAGATCGAGAAATCCAGCGACTTCGGGTCGACCAGCAACGGAATGCCATTGGCTTCGGCCGCATTCAGGCAGGCCGCATAGGTGCCGGTCGTAATGGAGCCCTTGGCATAATCGGAGACGATAATGGCCTTGCAGTTGGCGGCGGCTTTCGAGATCGCGCTGGTCAGAACGGCTTCGGCAACGCCCAGCGTCGGCGAAGAGGTCTCAGTATCGACGCGCAGAAGCTGCTGATTGCTGGCGACGAAACGGGATTTCACAACGGATGTGTAGCTTGAACTGCGGGCAAGCCGGGCGTCGATTCCCGGCTCCGCCGCCAGAAGAGCCTCCAGCCGATGTCCGGCGTCGTCCTCACCGATGCAGCCGACCAGGACCACGTTCAGGCCCATCGCTGCCATGTTACGGGCGACATTCCCGGCCCCGCCCGGCATCTCGACCGTCGCCGACTTCCGCAGCACCGGAACAGGCGATTCCGGTGAAACGCGGTCGACCATGCCGTAGACAAACCGGTCCAGCATGACGTCGCCGACACAGAGAACCTGAGCGCCTTGGGCTTGATCGATCAGTGCGGCCAGCTGCTGCTTCATCGCGTCACCCTGTCCCTTGTCCTCTCAGGCCGTGCATGTTCCCGGTCCACCTTCCCTAGACAATCCCCGGCTTGAGGGCCAGCCGAGGAGACAGAATGCAGCTATATTGATCCGTTCAGGACACAGCGACGTAACTGAAGGGTAAGCGACTTCGTGGAGACTCGTCCTGACTTCTACTGGCAATGATACCATCCTCGTCTGGATGCGGAACGATCTGCGCCTGGACGATAATCGCGTAATCTCTGCAGCGGCAGAGCGCGGTAGCCGCGTCATCTGTATCTATATCCTGGAAGAGGATGAGTCCCTGCGCCAGCGGGGCGGCGCGTCTCAGTGGTGGCTCGACAAATCCCTCAAATCCTTGCGCTCGGATATCTCGGAACTCGGCGGGAAACTGGTCTGTCGGCGCGGCCGGGCCAATGAGATCATCCCCGCGCTTGTCGAGGAAACGGGTGCAACGGCGGTCTATTGGGGACGGCGTTATGGCAAGACCGAACGCGAGATCGACAGCGCCATCAAGGCTGCGCTCAAGGATGACGGCATAGACGCTCAGAGCTTCAACACCAGCCTCCTCACCGAACCCTGGCAGATCGAGACGAAGACCGGTGGTCACTACAAGGTTTTCACGCCGTATTGGCGCGCGGTACGGGCCATGTATGAGCCGCCTGCGCCCTGCCCGCTTCCAGATAGCCTGGGCGGTATGGGCGTTGAGGGTGAGCGGATCGAGGATTGGGACCTTCATCCGACACAGCCGGATTGGTCAAAAGGCTTTGACGAGATGTGGACGCCGGGGGAAGCCGGCGCAAAGGCGCGCCTGTCAGCCTTCCTGGACGATGGCCTGCGAGACTATGAAGAGCAGCGCAACCGGCCCGACCAGGACGGAACATCCGGCCTCTCGCCACACCTGCATTTCGGCGAACTCGGCCCGGCGCAGATCTGGCGGGCGGTGAAGTCGAAGCTCGATCATGGGTTCAAGCAGGAAACGAGCGCCTGGTCGTTTCTCTCCGAGGTCGTCTGGCGCGAATTCTCCTATGTCCTGCTCTACTACAATCCGGAGATGGGCTGGGAGAATTATAACCCGGCATTCAATGAGATGCCCTGGAAAGCTGATGCGGCCGCCCTGAAGGCCTGGCAGGCCGGACAGACCGGATATCCGATTGTCGATGCCGGCATGCGCCAGCTCTGGGCCTGCGGCTGGATGCACAATCGGGTCCGCATGATCGTCGCCTCCTTCCTCACGAAACATCTGATGGTCCATTGGCGCGATGGGGAGGACTGGTTCTGGGATACGCTGGTCGATGCCGACCCGGCCTCGAACGCGATGGGGTGGCAGTGGACAGCTGGCTCAGGGGCCGATGCTGCCCCCTACTTCCGCATCTTCAATCCAATCACCCAGGGCGAAAAGTTCGACAAGACGGGTGATTATGTCCGGACATGGTGCCCTGAACTCAAGGAATTGCCTGACAAGTGTCTTCATTCTCCGTGGACAGCTGACGCCAAGACGCTGAAGTGCGCCGGCATCACTCTCGGAGAGACTTATCCCGAACCGATCATCGATCACTCGACAGGCCGACAACGGGCTCAGGACGCGTGGGAGACGCTCAAGAGCAAACAGGATTCAGCATGAAAAAAATAGCCATTATCGGTTCGGGGATCAGCGGCCTTGGCGCAGCCTATGCCCTGAAGGACACCGCCGACGTGACGGTGTTTGAAGCCCGCAACCGGCCCGGCGGTCATGCCCATACCGTCTCGGTCGATCATGACGGGACGCCCATCGATGTCGATGTCGGCTTCATCGTCTATAATGGGCTGAACTATCCCAATCTGACGGGCTTTTTCGATGCGCTTGGCGTGGAGACCCAGCCCAGCGATATGAGCTTTGCCGTGTCGAATCCGGAAGGCTTTGAGTGGGCATCGACCGCGAAGGGCATGTTCGCCTGGAAGCGCAATCTCTTCCGGCCACGCTTTCACCGCTTCTGGCGCACGATCCTGCGGTTCAACGATATTGCCCGCGCGGAATTTGCCGAAGGACAGGTGATGCAGGAAAGCCTTGGCTACTGGCTGAAGCGTCACGGGTTCAGTGAGGATTTCCGCGACAACTATATCCTCCCCATGGGCGGCGCGATCTGGTCAACGCCGCCGGGAGAGATTCTCGACTACCCTGCCCTGAGTTTCTTCCAGTTTTTTGAGAACCACCGCCTCATGCACAAGGGGCGCCCGAAATGGCGCACGGTGACGGGGGGGTCACGGCGCTATGTCGACAAGGCCGTTTCCGCCCTGGAGGGCCGGGTCAAACTCGGCCAGCCTGTGACCCGTGTGAGCCGTTTCGGGCACCGTGCGAAAGTCACATTCGCCCACACGGCCGATCAGGTTTTCGACGAAGTGATCCTGGCAACGCATGCCGACACCTCCCTTAGGGTGCTGGATGAAAGCTTTGGCGAGGAGCGCTTTCTTCTGAAGTCCGTCCGGTATCGCCCGAACCGCGCCTATCTGCACAAGGATCCAGGCTACATGCCCCGCCGCAAGGCGGCCTGGGCGAGCTGGAATGTGATGGAGAACAAAGCCAGCGGCGATGCGATATGTCTGACTTACTGGATGAACAGGCTACAATCGCTTCCCGATAACCGCCCGCTTTTCGTGACACTCAACCCCGCCGAACCGCCAGCACCGGACCAGGTCTTCGAGGAGTTCGTTTTCGATCATCCCCAATATGATGCGGCCGCAGCGGCAGCCGTGCGTGCGCTGGAACGCCGGCAGGGCCGTGATGGCTTGTGGTTCGCCGGGGCCTGGCTCGGCTGTGGCTTTCACGAGGACGGCCTGAAAAGCGGCTTGCGCCCGGCCCTGTCGCTTGGCGGGCATGTCCCATGGGATCCCGTGGGTGTCGAGACTGTGGTTCCGGAACCGCGCGAAAGCCAGGTCGGTGGCGCAGCACGAATGACGGTAGCCCCGTGACGACCCGCGCGGACGCACTTCTGCTCCATCAGGGCTGGACGACACACTGGCGGTTCACACCGTTCAAATCGTCGTTTCGCTACAAGGTGTGTCTGATCGACGTCGACATCGATCACCTGAACGAGGCTGACTGCCAGTCCCGACTGTTCGGCGTCGAGAAAAGCGCCCTTTTTTCGTTTCGCCGCGACGAGCACGGCGCGGAAGAAAAGGCCCCCTTACGGCCCTGGGCAGAGGCCCAGTTCAGAGACGCCGGGATCGATATCGAATGCGAGCAGATCCGTCTCGTCACCTTTCCAAGGCACCTCTTCTACAAGTTTGCGCCATTGTCGCTATGGATCGCCATGAATGACCGGGGCGAGCCGGCCGGCATCCTCTACGAGGTTCGCAATACATTTGGCGAAAGGCATGTCTATGCCGCCGCCCTCGATGGAGCCTGGAGCCGCCACAGCGCGCCAAAACGCTTTCACGTCTCCCCCTTCTTTGCTGTCTCTGGCCGGTATGCCTTTTCAGTCCGGTATGAAGCCGATGAGCTGCACCTGGGCGTTACAACGCTCGAGGATGGCCAGCCAGTTCACAGCGCCACCCTGTCGACCACGATCACCCGTGCGACGGGCTCCCGTCTGGCTTCCATCGCACTGGGCATGCCATTATCGTCACTTGGTGTTACAATAGGTATTCACTGGGAGGCCTTGAAATTGTGGGTAAAAGGCGCGCGATACCACCGGAAGCCTCATGCCCCGAAGGCCGTTCCCACCCTTGCCGGCAAAGGCCGCGACAGCAATTGAGGACAAGGCGATGAGCGACTCACAGACGATAAAGGCCAGCGTCTCCAGCCTGCGGGGGCTGCGGGATGTACCGGCGAGTTTCCGACTGGCCTGTCTCATGCTTCTGCGGACAGAAACAGGCTCTCTGAGGTTCGACTTGCCGGATGGCCGGTCGATCCTGTTCGATCAGGGTAAGCCCGGGCCCGAAGCCATTGTTCAGGTTCATGATTTTGCCTTTATCAAGCAGGCCATGGCCAGCGGGGATATCGGTTTCGCCGAGAGCTTCATGGACGGACACTGGTCCACGCCGGACCTCACGGCCGTGCTGGAATTCTTCTCCGAGAATTTCGAAGCCGCTGGCAAGCTTGCTGTCGGCGGCAGCCTGGTCAAGGCGATCAACAATGTCCGCCATTTCTTCAACCGCAACAGCAAGTCTGGCGCGCGCCGCAACATCATGGCGCACTATGACCTCGGCAACGACTTCTATGCCTCCTGGCTCGATGAAACGATGACTTACTCATCGGCCCTCTTCGACCGGCCGAACCTGTCGCTCGAACAGGCCCAACGGGCAAAGTACCAGCGCATTGCCGATGAGCTTGGCGCTGGCCCGGACAGCCATCTCCTTGAGATCGGCTGCGGCTGGGGCGGCTTTGCCGAGTATGCGGCCCAGACCCGGGGAAGCCGGGTGACATGCCTGACCATCTCAGAGGCGCAGCGTGAATTCGCCATGGAGCGGATGCAGAAGGCCGGGTTGTCTGACCGCGTGGACATCCGCCTTGAAGACTACCGCGATCATGAGGGCGAATATGACGGTGTCGCTTCGATTGAAATGTTCGAAGCTGTCGGCGAGTCCTACTGGCCGAGCTATTTCGACAAGGTGCGCCAGAGCCTGAAGGACAGCGCGAAGGCAGCCTTACAGATCATCACCATCGATGACGACCTTTTCAAACGCTACAGAAAGCGCGCCGATTTCATCCAGCGCTATGTCTTTCCCGGCGGCATGTTACCGAGCGAAGAGGCGCTGAAAGCGTCCTTCAACACCGCCGGTCTGCGCTATAATGGCGTTCACTATTTCGGCCTCGATTATGCGCGCACCCTGAAGCTGTGGGCGCAGCGCTTCGAGGAGGCCTGGAGCGATATCCAGACCATGGGCTTTGATGAACGGTTCCGCCGTCTCTGGCGCTTCTATCTCAGTTACTGTGAAGCGGGCTTCCGCTCTGGCCGGATCAATGTCGGGCAGTTCCAGCTTGCGCGGGCCTGATCAGTAGAGCTCCGTCAGGACATAATCGATTTTCTGATCCCGCGCGGTGAAGCTGAGCTTTACCCAGCGGTTCTGTTCATCGTACCAGAGGTCCACGGTGAGATCGGATACAAGGCGGTAATGGGTCGCTTCGACGTCCTGCCCCCCTGCCCTGACAGTTTCCTTGCCGATCTTTTCGACTTCGACATCGAGGATCTCACCAGTTTCCGTCGACAGGATACGCGAACTGAAAACTTCATTGATGTTCCAGTGACTGGACGGGATGATTCCTGAAGGGGCCTGTCCTTCATAGGCTGATCCATTCACCTGGATGGCATTTCCGGCGGCCTCGGCAGCGACAAACCTGTCGGTACCGTCGTCATTCGTCTCGCCCTCGACGGCTACGAGTTTCCCATCTTTCCAGCTCTCGATTGCGTCGAGCTTGTAGCGAAAGAGCGTGATCGGCCCCAATCCGGCCTTGAGGCTGACATCGGATGTCGCAGTGAACGTCCCGTCCTCCTCGACATCGAAGCTAACGGTATGGGTACCGAAGCCCTTCTTGCCCTTGCGGTAGACATCGAACTTGATCGTATCGCCATCCTGTGGGGACCAGGCATCCGGAGCCGATGCGCTGACCGGACCGGACGCTGTCTCCGCACCGGTATCTGCGGCGGCCGGCAGGTTGGCGCCGAGCGCACAAAGGGTCGAGATGAGCAGGATCGTTTTCATGTAAACCTCCAGAATGGCCGGGGGGAACGGGCGACAAAGCAGACGCAGGCCCTTGCGCCGTTGGCAGCCGGGCGGTGTTTCATGCCGGCTTCCGCGAGCAGGATATCGCCTTGCTGGTACGTGCCGCGGCCATCATCCAGGACGCCCTCCAGCACCACCGTTGCCTCGAGTGCGGAGTGCCCGTGGGACAAAACCGTCTGGCCGGGGTTCAACCGCATGAGCTGGCCATCTGCTCCCTCGCATTTGGCGTAGCGCACACCAGACAGGCCCCGGCGCCACTTTACCTCCGAATAGTCGGTATGGATGATGTCGATGGCGGCAGCGATATGCCCATCATTCAGATGTGCAGAAGGCTGCACGTGACGGCCCTTGTCCATCAGCACGTCCCGCACGGTTTCCCATAACGTCGCGACCTCTTCACCGCTTGTCGACATCAGCCGGTGAATTTCCGCTGCCAGATGCATGCCCGGCGCCAGACGGCCGGCGGCATGGTCCAGCATGAAGGCCTGATAGGTCTCCTGTGATGTCATATCGCTGCGCGGTCCCTGCTTTGGTTTCTACATCGTTACGGACGCAAGCGCTGGTCGGATCACTCCCGAGCGGTGTTGTCACTGCAAGACGGGGCGGCTAGACGGAAAGCAGGACAGGAGATGCAAACTCATGGTGCTTGAATCCGTACTCGATGCGATCGGCAATACCCCTCTGATAAAGTTGCGGCGCGTCTCGGAAGAGACTGGCTGCCGGATTCTCGGCAAGGCAGAATTCCTCAATCCCGGCCAGTCGGTTAAGGACCGCGCCGCCCTCGGTATCGTTCGCGACGCCGAGCAAAGCGGTCAGCTCAAGCCGGGGGGAACCATCGTTGAAGGCACGGCTGGCAATACCGGGATCGGGCTGGCCATGGTCGGCAGCGCGCTGGGCTATCGGGTGGTGATTGTCATGCCGCGAACCCAGAGCCAGGAAAAGAAGAACGCCGTGAAGCTGTTCGGCGCTGAGCTGATCGAGGTGGACGCGGTCCCCTATTCCAACCCCAACCATTATGCCCGCTATTCCGGGCGCCTGGCCGAAGAACTCGCCAAGACCGAACCCAAGGGCGCGATCTGGGCCAACCAGTTCGACAATGTCGCCAATCGCGAAGCACATTATCAGACGACCGGACAAGAGATCTGGACCCAGACAGACGGTCAGGTCGACGGATTCATCTGTGCTGTCGGCTCCGGCGGCACACTGGCCGGTGTAGCAAAGGCGCTGAAGGAGAAAAGCCCCAAGGTCAAAGTCGGCATCGCCGACCCGGGTGGCGCAGCGCTATACAGCTATTACACGACCGGTGAACTGAAGTCCGAAGGCACATCGATTACCGAAGGCATCGGACAAGGCCGCATCACCAAGAATATCGAGGAGCTGGAGGTCGATCACGCCTATCGCTGCACCGACACCGAAGCGCTCACAATCCTGTACGATCTCATCCAGCATGAAGGGCTGTGTCTTGGCGGGTCCTCCGGCGTGAACATTGCGGGTGCTGTCCGCCTCGCCAAGGAACTCGGCCCGGGCCACACCATTGTGACCATCCTTTGCGACTATGGTAACCGTTACCAGTCGAAGCTGTTCAATCCGGAATTTCTGCGCAGCAAGGACTTGCCCGTTCCGCCATGGATGGAGAAGTAATGTCCATGTCCAGTCAAAGCCCCCTTGTTTCAGCCAGTTGGCTCAAAGCGAATATCAACGCCCCGGATCTGCGGATCCTCGATGCGAGCTGGTTTCCCTCCTGGGTGGCTGGTCCCGGCGCCGGGCGGGAAGCTTATGAGCGCGGCCATATTCCCGGAGCGGTCTATTTCGATATCGACGACATCGCCGATCCCGATTCCGACCTGCCTCACATGCTCCCCGACTCGGTGAAGTTCTCGTCGCGGGTGCGCAAGCTGGGGGTGGGCGATGGCAATCGGATCGTCGTCTATGATGCGAACGACTTCTTCGCGTCGGCCAGGGTCTGGTGGATGTTCCGCGTCATGGGCCACAAGGAGGTTTATGTCCTGGATGGCGGTCTGCGCGCATGGCAGGCCGAAGATGGTGAGATTGAAGACCTGGCGCCGACCATTACCGGCGGCCGCCACTTCACGCCCCGGGTGCGCTCCGACCTCGTGCACAGCATGGCACAGGTACGACAGATAGCCGAAACCGGGGAGATCCCGATCCTGGACGCCCGTCCGGGCGGGCGTTTCAAGGGAACTGAATCCGAGCCCCGCGCCGGCCTGCCCTCCGGACACATTCCCGGCAGCGACAATGTCCCCTGCGGGGAGCTTGTAGGTGCGGATGGAAAACTCCGCCCCCGGGAAGAGCTCGAAAAGGTCCTGGGCGATTTCACATCCCGCCCGGCGATCGCAAGCTGTGGCTCAGGCGTTTCGGCGGCGGTGATCGCCCTGGCGTTGGCTGAGCTGGGAAATTGGGATGTGAGCGTCTATGACGGATCGTGGACCGAGTGGGCCTCCAATGAGGCAAACCCGATCGAAACTGCCAAAGCATGAAACGATCAACACGGCTCATCCATAATCATGCCGGGACCGGTCCCCGGCGCACCGTCAATCCACCGGTTGAGCGAGCCTCCACAGTCCTGCTCGCCGACCGCAAGGCGCTCTACAGCCAGAAACCCGGCTATGGCCGGATGGGCCTGTCAGTGCACCGTGAGCTGGAAGCAGCCATGTGTGATCTTGAACAGGCCACACATACCTATCTGACCCCCTCCGGACTCAGCGCCTGTGCGGTGGCGGCCGCCTCGGTTGTCAATGCCGGGGACACGCTGCTCATTTCCGACTCGATTTACGGGCCGAGCCGGCGCTTCTGCGAAAAGCGACTGAAGCGGATGGGCGTCACCTGCAAGCGGTTCCACCCTCGTGATCTCAAGCAGATCGAGACCTTGATGGATGAAGGCGCCCAGGCTGTTTTTCTGGAAGCCCCCGGATCCCTCACCTTCGAAGTGTCGGACACACCGGCCATCGTCAAACTGGCGAAGGCGCGCGGCATCAAGACGATTATGGACAATACCTGGTCGGCCGGTGTGTTTCATCAGCCGCTTGCGCTCGGGGTCGATATCTCCGTGCAGGCGCTGACGAAGTATGTCGTGGGCCATGCTGACGCTTTCGGCGGTGCCGTCATGACGGCCGACCGCGAAACGGCGCGTGAAATCGACGACCTCACTGAAGACTGGGGCATCTCTATCGGCCCGGAGGAAGCCTATTCAGCGCTGCGCGGCACCCGGACCCTGCCGACGCGGCTGGCCCAGCATGAAAAGAATGCCGTGCGTATCGCCAACTGGCTGGAGACGCTTGAGGCGGTCGACAGTGTGATCCATCCTGCCCTGCCCTCGCATCCGGATCATGAACTCTGGAAGCGCGACTTTTCCGGCAGCTCAGGGCTTTTCAGCTTTATCCTGAAAGGCGACTGCGATGCCGAGATTGATGCCTTCATTTCCGGGCTCGAAATTTTCCGGCTCGGATTCTCCTGGGGTGGTTTTGAAAGCCTTCTCATCCCCTGCGACGAGCAGCTGACGCGGCTGGCAAAGGACTGGACGGAATACCGGAACGGCCGCCTCATCCGCATTCATGTCGGCCTTGAGGATCCCGAAGACCTTGTCGAGGATCTTGAGCGCGCATTTTCCGCATTGGCTGACGAAAAAAATACTTGATGAAAGTGGTGTTTTTTCATATTTGAGCCCGCGACAAGCAAGCGAGCTACGACGGTCCCGGAAGGGCGTCAGTACGGGTGAGCCCAACTGTCTTCACTTCATCACTGATCGAGAGGTCAGTCATGCATGCCGAGGATACTTGGATGACACCGAAAGAGTTCGCCACCGCGAGGCCGCGGAACCGTAAGAATGTTGCAAACGATACCGGCCTTTACAATTATTATGACCGCAAATTCGGGGACTACCGGGCCGCTATTGCGGAACTCATAAGGCCGTAGCGGGCCCTTGCCCGCCGAACCGTGCCGCGCTTAGTTCGTTGTAGAACTGAGCAGTCAATGAGTTCACTGGCGAAACGCCAGTACAGACAATCGAATCCCCGCCATGTTCAAGTCAGACTACGCGCAACTTGCGCGTCCCGCCATTCTTCCGGATTCCTCCAACCGCCAGGGCCTTCCCGCTTTTGCGAGCGTTGGAGACATGCTGCGCTCCTATGAGGGCGACGACGCAATCTTCGTCCTCTATCCCAAGAAGATCGCTGCTGCGGCCCGGACCTTCCTCAACGGCTTTCCCGGCAAGGTTCTCTATGCCGTGAAGGCGAATCCGCACCCGGCAGTCCTGAAGACGCTGTGGACGGCGGGCGTACGCTGCTTCGACGTGGCGTCCACCCGCGAGGTTGAACTAGTCAAGACGATCGCCCCGTCCGCGACCCTCTATTTCATGCACCCGGTAAAGTCGCGCGCGGCCATCCGTCATGCCTATGCCAATGGTGTTCGTGACTTCTCCTTTGATTGCGCTGATGAGTTGTACAAGCTGCTTGAGGAAACCGGCTATGCCGACGACCTCAACCTGCATGTGCGTCTTGCGCTGCCGAAGGGTGAAGCCGCCATGCCGCTGTCGGGCAAGTTCGGCGCCTCGCGGGAAGAAGCCGTAGACCTGCTGCAGGCGGCCCGTCCGCATGTCGCCATGCTGGGCCTGACCTTCCATGTCGGCTCGCAGTGCATGAACATGGACGATTATGGCAAGGCACTGGCCTGGGCCCGTGCGATTGTGGACGAGGCGGGCATTGCGATCGACTCAATCGATTGCGGTGGGGGCTTCCCGGTGGCCTATCCGGGTATGCCGCACAAGCCGATAAGCGACTATTTTGCCGCGATCCGCAAGGGACTTGGCGAACATGGTTTCGATGGCGTGCAGGTGCTCGGAGAGCCGGGGCGCGCGCTCTGTGCGGAGGGCGGATCGACCTTAGCCCGCGTCGAGCTGCGCAAGGGTGGCGACCTGTATCTCAACGATGGCAGCTATGGCTCGCTGTTTGATGCCGCCCAGTGCGCCTGGAAGTACCCGGTGAAACTTCACCGCGCCGCGCCGCGCGAAGCCGGTACGGCAGAGCCCTTCCGCTTCTTCGGTCCGACGTGCGACAGCCTTGATGTCATGGAAGGCCCGTTCGAACTTCCGGACGACGTCTGTGAAGGCGACTGGGTCGAAGTCTGCCATCTGGGCGCCTACGGTCAGGCGCTCGCCTCGAAATTCAATGGCTTCCACACCGAAATCACTGTCGCCGTAATGGCATAAGCCAAATCTCGAAAACATGGGCAGGACATCTCGGCTGGACCGGCCGGGACGTCCTGTCTGGACCCCCTCAAGCCCGCTCGTTAGAACCGCGGGCAAAGCAATTGGAGTGCCCTCATGGCTGAAGGAACCAACCGCAAGGCAGAACTGCTGAGCAACCCCGTCGAGCATGTCGATATCACTTCGTTCGACGCGCGTCCGATTGTCGATGCGATGGGAAAGATGTCGTTTTCATCGCGGGATCTTGCCCGCGCGACCGACATCTTCAACATGGCTGTCGAGGACCAGGACTGCTCCATTATCCTGACCCTGGCCGGCTCGACCTCCGCCGGCGGCTGCATGCACGTCTATCGTGATCTCGTTAAGTACGGCCTCGTCGATGCGATCGTGGCCACCGGCGCCTCCATCATCGACATGGATTTCTTCGAAGCGCTTGGATACAGCCACTATCAGGCGCCCGAACAGGTCGACGACAATACGCTGCGCGATCTCTATATCGACCGCATCTACGACACCTTCATCGACGAAGAAGAGCTGCAGGCCTGCGACCACACGATCAAGGATATTGCCGACAATCTTGAGCGGCGTCCCTACTCTTCCCGCGAGTTCATCTGGGAGATCGGCAAGTGGCTCAAGGAGAACGCCAAGAAGAAGGGTTCCCTGATCGAGACCTGCTACGATCATCACGTCCCGATCTTCGTGCCGGCATTCTCGGACTGTTCGGCAGGCTTTGGCCTCGTGAAGCACCAGGTCGAAAATCCGGGCAACTATCTCTCCATCGACAGTGTAGCTGACTTCCGCGAACTGACGGATGTGAAGATCGCCGCCGGATCGACCGGGCTTCTGATGGTCGGTGGCGGCGTGCCGAAGAACTTCGTGCAGGACACGGTGGTCTGCGCGGAGATCCTCGGCAAGGAGGTCGAGATGCACAAATATGCCGTGCAGGTCACGGTCGCCGACACGCGTGATGGGGCCTGCTCCTCCTCCACGCTCAAGGAGGCCGCCAGCTGGGGCAAGGTGCAGACTGTCTATGAGCAGATGGTATTTGCCGAAGCCAGCACGGTCATTCCGTTGCTGGCGTCCGCCTCCTGGCACAAGGGCGAATGGAAGAAGCGCAAGCCGCGCGAATTCGCGAAGCTCTTCCTCTAGGCGCGATATCGCCGCTTCTGAATGACGCCGGGACATCTATTGTCCCGGCGTTTTTCATTTTGCACATTACCCTCACATCGAAATTATTCCTCAGGAGACAGGCATGTCGGAGCGCATCACGGTTGAGAAATCCAATGGCGTCGCGGACGTCAAACTGGTTCGTTCGGACAAGATGAACGCCCTTGATGACGCCATGTTCTCGGCACTGATCGAGACTACCGCCGACCTCGCAGAGGACAAGTCGGTCCGCTGTGTGGTGCTTTCCGGTGAGGGGCGTGCTTTCTGCGCCGGGCTCGATATGGGCAATTTCGGCAAGATGGCCGAAGGTGGCAGTGAGGGCTCCCCGAGTGGCCGCCAGCCTCTGGCGGAGCGCACCTACGGGATCGCCAACAGAGCCCAGCAGGCCGTCTGGGGATGGCGTGAGCTGCCCGTGCCGGTGATCGCAGCTGTGCACGGCGTGGCCTTCGGTGGTGGCTTCCAGGTCATGCTCGGCTCGGACATCCGCATCACGCATCCGGATACGAAACTCTCGATCATGGAGATAAAATGGGGGCTGGTGCCGGATATGGCGGGCACCGCTATCATGAGGCATCTTTGCCGTGACGACATCCTCCGGGAGCTGACGTATACGGGGCGTATTTTCAGCGGTGCCGATGCACATGCATACGGGTTCGCCACTGAGCTCAGTGATGCCCCGCACGAGCGAGCGATGGAGCTTGCGACGTTTATCGCCTCCAAGAACCCAGATGCCATCCGGGCGAACAAGCAGATTTTCAACTCGGTCGCCCAGATGAGCGATGAGGACGCGCTGGTTCAGGAATCAGTCCTGCAGGACAAGATCATCGGGTCGAAGAATCAGATCGAAGCCGTCATGGCTGAGCTGCAGAAGCGCCCGGCCAATTTCGAAGACAGCTGATCCGACCTGGCCGTTGGCGGCGTCGTGCATGAGGCCGTTGATCAGATCATAGTAGCGCCGCAGCGCCTCGCTGCCGGATCCATAGCGATCAAGGACCAGCGCCAGCGAACGCCCCTGCGCGTCGAAATATCTATCGAGCTTTCGCTCAAGCAGGATCCAAGAGCTCCTGTCAAAGGGCCTCAGAGGCGATCAGCCGCCTTGGAAATCAGTGCTTTTGTAGAAACTGCGTGGCGACAAATGACGTCCACCACGTCTCGTTATCTGCACAGTTTACCATTCAAAATGAATGGCGCGAGTGACGTGCCACGATCCATATTATTTATCCAATATATTCAAACACATACGTGCATGAAAGTCAATTTTTGGTCCTCAGTTCGGTCGGATTTTGGTCCACAGTTTTGCGGACCTCACTAGTTCGACGCGCGGTTAGGCGTCGAACTAGCTGATAGCATAGAATTCCAAGATTAGGAGCCCAAACCAAAAGCCTTGCCTATTTCATAGTCTCAGATCAACCAGTTCTGTGTTTAGGTGGTGTCTCAGTTTGAATCTTCCGCTGCAGCTTGCGGCCGGAAAAGGGTCACGTCCCGGGTCGTGGTGTAGCTGGTTAGCGCTGCGGGTCTCGTCCGCGCCTTTCCACATGGCGCTGTAGGACGAGGCCCGCAGCGCGGTTGGCCATTGCCGGTTCCTTGGTAGGATTGGGTTGCGACACACAACCTGACCGAAGGAAAACCGACAATGACCAAGGCTATGATGGACCTGCGCGAGCTTGTTGAGAAGAGTGGGGACGCCGACCTGCTCAAGGAGATGATTGGATTTGCCGCTGAGCGGCTGATGGAGCTCGAGGTTGGCGTGCGCGCCGGCGCGGCCTACGGCGAAAAGGATCCGGAGCGCAAAGCCCAGCGCAATGGCTACCGGGAACGTGACTGGCAGACCCGGGCCGGCAATGTCGAACTGCGGATCCCGAAGCTGCGCACAGGCAGCTACTTCCCGTCCTTCCTGGAGCCTCACCGCGCCGTCGAGAAAGCCCTGACAGCGGTGATCCAGGAGGCCTATGTGCACGGCGTCTCGACCCGGGCGATGGATGATCTCGTCCAGGCGATGGGCGGCACAGGCATCTCAAAGAGCCAGGTGTCGCGTCTCTGCGAAGAAATCGATGAGCGGGTCGAGGCCTTCCTGACCCGGCCGATCGAAGGCGAGTGGGTCTATCTCTGGATCGATGCCACCTATCTCAAGGTCCGCCAGGGCGGGCGTATTGTATCGGTCGCGGTGACAATCGCCGTCGGCGTCAATACGGACGGGCGCCGGGAAGTCCTGGGCATGGCCATTGGCCCCTCGGAAGCGGAGACGTTCTGGACGGGCTTCCTGCGCGATCTGGTACGCCGGGGGCTGAGTGGGGTGAAACTCGTCATCAGCGATGCCCACGAGGGTATCAAGGCGTCCGTCGCCCGCGTCCTCAATACCAGCTGGCAACGCTGCCGCGTACACTTCCAGAGGAATGTCCTGGCCCATGCCGGCAAGAGCAGCCGGCGTGTGGTCTCGGCCTTCATCGCCACCGCCTTCGCCCAGAACGACTATGCCTCTGCAAAGACCCAGTGGCGCCATGTCGCCGATCAGATGCGGCCGAAACTGCCGAAGCTCGCCGCGCTGATGGACGAGGGAGAAGAAGACGTCCTTGCCTACATGACGTTCCCGCAGCAGCATCGCACGAAACTGCACAGCACGAATCCCATCGAACGGCTCAACGGCGAGATCAAACGGCGCACAGATGTCGTCGGTATCTTCCCCAATGAAAACGCCATCCGCAGACTGGTGGGAGCGATCCTCATGGAACAGACCGAGGAATGGGCCGTGCAGAGAGCACGCTACATGACGCTGGAAACCCTCGCGCCAGTCTGCGATAACCCCCTGGTCAGCCTGCCTGTAGCTCAGGTCGGCTGATCAGCTCAGCCTGACCAAAACCGTCAGGCCAATGACGAGCTACACCACTTGGTGGGACACGATC
>NZ_NCST01000031.1 GCF_002088975.1 Henriciella aquimarina | reverse complement strand
CAGGCGCCTGATGAAGGCCATGGGCCTGCAGGGCATTATCCGCGGCAAGCCGCATCGCACGACCTACAGCGACAAGGCGGCGCCGTGCCCGCTCGACCATGTGAACCGCAACTTCAAGGCCCCGGCGCCGAACCGGCTCTGGGTCAGCGATTTCACCTATGTCTCGACCTGGGCAGGGTTTGTCTATGTCGCCTTCGTCATCGATGTGTTCGCCCGCCGCATTGTCGGCTGGCGGGTCAGCCGGACAGCGCATGCGGACTTCGTGCTTGATGCCCTTGAACAGGCCTTGCATGACCGGCGGCCCTGCTCTGGAAGTGGTCTTGTCCATCATTCAGATCGTGGCAGCCAGTATGTCAGTATACGGTATACGGAGCGTCTGGCCGAGGCAGGTCTTGAGCCGTCGGTGGGCAGTGTTGGTGACAGCTATGACAACGCTTTGGCGGAAACCATCAATGGACTCTACAAGGCCGAAGTCATCTGGCGGAAAGGCCCGTGGAAATCCATCGATGCCGTTGAATACGCCACCCTCGAATGGGTCGACTGGTTCAATCACCGCCGCCTGCTCGAGCCAATCGGAAACATCCCACCGGCAGAAGCCGAGGCCAACTACTTTGCAGCGCTGAAGGAAAACGCTATCGCTGCTTGACCCCAACCAAACAGCCTCCGGGGTTACCGGCGCGGTTCAGAATGCCCCAAGAGAAAATTCTGAGATTCGCTGACAATGATTTCTGGAGCGATGAGCGAGTTGAGCTGGCTTTTCTGATAAGCCGTGTTACGCGCGTGCTTCGGCGTCGATTTGATATGGATATGGCATCCTTGGAACTCACGCGGGCTCAATGGAGAGCGATGCTGTATGTTTTTCGGCTTTCTAACCCTACGCAAACCGAGTTAGCCGAGATATTGGAGCTGGGGCGAGCTTCTGTCGGGTCTCTGATAGACCAGTTGGAGCGAAGTGGATATGTATCCCGGGTCGCGGACAGCGATGATCGTCGTGTGTGGAGGATTGTGCCTTCTAGATTGGCAGTCTCCCGGCAGTCCAAAATTGATCGGGCCGGAAGACGTGCGGCCGCTGAGTTATTTGCAGATTTCGACGAGAAAGATCTTAGAGATTTCCGTCGATGTCTAGAAAAGCTAATCCCAAGCGCGGAATGAGCGTGGTGAACGGTAATCATCCTATTTTTAAGCTGCCAGGTTCCTGAACTTTACGCAGAAAGTTTCAGTTCCATGGCGGGGTAATCCCGCCGATGCCCATGTCCGGGCGCTGATTGTTGTAAATCCAGAGCCACCGCGTAGCGTGTTCCTTGACGTTCTCGATCGTATTGAAGATGAACCGTCCTGGCCATTCCTGCCGAACGGTCCGATTGTAGCGCTCGACATAGGCATACTGCTGCGGCTTGCCAGGCTGGATGCAGAAGATGCCAATGCCGCGCTTTGCTGCCCAGGTCTGCAGCTTGCCACTGATATTTTTCGGCCCCGTTGTCCACGCGCATGCCCATCGGCTTTCCGAGCCCTTCAATGATTTGCTCAAGCATGTGAACGACACGGGCTGCAGGCAGGGAGAAGTCTACTTCGATACCAAGGCCTTCGCGGTAAAAGTCCTCGAGGACATTTAGCGTCCGGAAGGACCAGCCATCGCCGAGTTGGTCGGCCATGAAGTCCATCGACCACATTTCGTTCGGCCGCTCCAGAACCGCCAGGGGCCCGGAACTTCCCGAACCAGGCGTTTCCTCGGCTTGATCTACAAATTCAGCTCCAGTTCGCAAGGATATGCGCGTCTGTGAATCGCGATTTCTTCATTCTCGACTCCGTCGATAATCAACGCCGGAGAAGTCCAGTTTTCAAGTCGCTTATTTTCAGGGATGACTACCTTTCCAGGTGAAGTCCGGCCCCTGATCGACCCGGATAGCTCAAGCTTTGAGCAGACCCGTTCGAGTGTTTCAGCGATATCGGCACCGGCGTACGTCCCTCGAAAGTCAATGGCTGGAACAAGTCTGGTGAAGGCATCGATGATGTTCAGGGTTCTGATCTTGCAACCGTCGTAGAGTGGGACGTGGACGAAACCTGTGCTCCATGCCTCGTTCGGTCGCGACAGCTGGCAACGCGCTTCCTGATGAGACGTCAAATCGTCGCGCCTTGGCCGTTTCGCTGGTAAACACGCACCCTTCCCGCGACAATGCAAAAAGACAAGATGCTTGCCGACGTCCGAGCCTTCACAAACATGGGTCAATGAGATTGCCTTGAATTGAGCCGACTGTCGCGCGTTCGGTCTAGCGCTTACATCTATTGCAAATTTGCATCACATTGCGACGATTTCTGGCAGTGGGCAAAATGAATATTCACATCGCAGAAAAGTAATATAGCATACAGTACGCTATAAACATAAGGAGGAAACCAGGTGCATTATTTTAACACGCTGTCTAAGACAACTGCTTCGGTATCTTTGGCGGCATTGCTGCTCGCCGCAGGTGCTCATGCACAAGTTGAAGTGGACGAGCAGGGTACTACATCGACAACCGAAAACGCAGAGACCACACGTCGTCTGGGCGCAATTACAGTTACGGCGCAAAAGCGCGAGCAAAGTCTGCAAGATGTGCCGATCGTTGTGACGGCTTTGTCCGGTGAACTTCTCAGTGATGCGGGCGTTAAGGATATTAAAGATCTGACGGTCGTTACGCCCGGCCTGCTTGTGACTTCGTCGTCAAAGCAAGCAAATACGACGGCGCGTATTCGCGGCATTGGCACGGTAGGAGACAATCCTGGCCTCGAAAGTTCCGTCGGCGTCGTTATCGATGGGGTTCCGCGCGCCAGGAATGGCGTTTCCTTTGGAGATCTCGGCGAAATCGAGCGAATCGAAGTGCTAAAAGGACCGCAAGGCACCTTGTTTGGCAAGTCGACTTCTGCGGGCGTTATAAATATCATTACCAAGAAACCGTCTGACGAGCTTGAGTCTATCTTCGAGGTCGGGATCGGCAACGAAGGCTTCCTTCGCACCTCTGCAGAAGTTACCGGACCGCTTTCTGAAACAGTGAGCGGTCGCCTTTTTGGGGTCTATGAGGAGCGCGGCGGTCTTCTCGACGTAAAGACGGGCAATGGTCCGCGTACCGAAGACGAAACGAGTCAGTATGACTTCTACTCCTTCCGGGGCCAGCTTCTTTTTGAGCCTTCGGGCGACCTCGAAATCCTTCTCTCGGCTGACTATACTGACCGGGAAGAAGATTGTTGCATGGGTGACTATGTCTCGGTGGACCCGGCCAGAGGCCCGCTGGTTACGCTGTTGGCCGGCGGCGATGGTGCCTCTGCTTTCCCGATCGATCCGTTCGATCGCGTCGCCTTTGCGAACCGCGACGCCACGCAGACGACCGAAGACTGGGGCGTGTCAGCCAATATCAAGTGGCAGACCGGATTCGGTGAACTGACATCCATCACATCGTATCGCGACTGGGAAAATGGCTCGGGTCAAGATACCGATTTCAGCGCGGCTGATCTTTGGTATCGTGATGATGAAACTTCCGTGGATGCTTTTGCGACTTTCAGCCAGGAGTTGCGGTTCGCAGGTGCCACCGACAACATTGACTGGCAGGTGGGTGCCTTCTACGCAAATGAGACTCTCGACCGTTCAGATTTCATCCGTTACGGCAATGATTACTTTTTCTACTTTCAGCAATTGCTGCTCGGTGCGAGCGGTGGTGCGTTCAATCTCGCTGCGCTGCCCGGTAACATTTACACGGGTGAGGCCAATGCAACTGCGGACGTTTATGAACAATCTTCGGACACATACGCGATCTTTACGAACAATACGTTCAGCTTGACCGATCAGTTCGACCTGACCGTCGGCCTTCGTTATACGATCGATGAGAAGACGCTGGAATCCAATTTTGATGGAAATGCAGGTAGCTGTGCCACAGCCTTGACTGTATTTGGGGCTGCAGGTGGGTTGACCCCGACGCTTTGCTTGCCTTGGACGAACGACAACTTCGTCGGTGTGAGATCCACGCAGGATCGCTCTGACGACGATTTGTCAGGTACAGTGAAGGGGGCATATCGGGTCAATGAAAATCTGATGTCCTACGCGTCCTATTCGCGCGGTTACAAGGCCGGTGGTTTCAACCTTGACCGCAGCCAGTTTGGTCCCTCAGATCCCACGCCGTTTCAACCGAATCTGGACACCGGTTTCGATCCCGAAACTGTGGATGCGTATGAGGTCGGCTTCAAGACCAACAATGCGGCAAATAGCTTGTTCTTCAATGGTGCGATATTCTATCAGGAATATAGCGACTTTCAGCTCAACACGTTCACCGGTACGAGTTTCATCGTGACATCCGTTCCCGGTGTGATTTCCAAGGGCGCTGAGTTCGATATCCGATACCTGCCTGAACAGCTTGAAGGACTGACGCTTCAGGGCGGCCTCGTCTATGCGGAAACCCAGTATGACGATTTCGAAGCGGTAGACTTTTTTGCCCCCCCGCGTCTGCCGGGAAGCACGATTTCGTTCGCGCCCCGCTGGTCGGGAACGTTGGCTGCAACTTATGAGACCCCGTTTATCAGCGACTGGAATGCGAGATTCAATGTGTCGAGCCGATTCACTTCACGGTATAATACAGGGTCGAACCTCGATCCGCTCAAGGAAGTTGACGATTTGGTCGTGGTCAATGCGAGGATGGCATTCTATAGCGACAATTCACCGTTTGAGCTGGAGGTTTGGGCGCAGAACCTGTTTGACGAGGACTATTACGAGCTGGCTTTCGATACGCCCCTCCAGGGCAATGCTGCCACGCAAACAGCGCCTGGAACCGCTGTTGGAGCGTTCCTGTCGCCACCTCTGACCTTCGGAGCAACCGCCCGTCTTCGTTTCTGACGTTGATGTATGCGTAACTGACCTTGAGGCGGCTAGGTAGATTCGTTTAACATTTGAAAGTCAGCGAAATACCGTTAGGTGCTTCGCTGACTTTGATTAAGACGATTCAGGTCGTCGTTCTGCCGCCGAATGCCGGAGTTGTTCGCTGGTGTTCAGGGCCTTGTCTGCATTCATGGTGAATACCACTATGAATGCAGACAGTTCCGGGCTTATTGGTGCTGGGATAATTCTGTGAATAATATCCGTAATCGCAGATTGAGACAATGCGCCAGGTCAACTTGTTGGATGGCGTCTAAAGGCGAACCAACATTCTCTTTGTGAGTGATTGTGTTGAAAAAGTCCCCAAAATCGAAAATCACTAATTTTGAACATTTCTCGAAGAATTTTGTTGAGCCGATACAGTGACTTATAGCTATCCGTATACGGTGTGAACTGCGGGGTTTTTTGACTTTTCAGCACAATCTGAGTGGAAAAAGAAGTTTTCGCAGCCCGTTTTGGGGTTACTTGAAAAGCGCGGATACCCAGACTTGATACTTGGCTCACGATCCGCGCTAGCAATTCCCGTCTTTTTCCAGTCGGTCGGGAGTTGGAGAGATCAGGTTCTCGCGGAGGGTTGAGAGCAAAGCCATGGCCGCCGATAGATCTCGGTCTTCTATGGAAGCAAAGACTTGCGTCGCAACGCGTTCGGCAGACTGCGCAAAGGCTTCCGCGCGCTGGCTGGCCAACTGGGTTGGCATGATCCGCCAGACGCGCCGGTCATGGGCATCACGTTCACGCGAGACATAGCCCGAGTTCTCGAGCTGGTCTATGAGTGCTCCAACTGATGGGCGCGCAATATCGAGCGCTTCTGCAAGTGCAGTCTGCGACGGAGCATCCATTTTCAGAACATAAACAAGTACATGCCATTGCGATCGTGTCAGACCAATGGCTTCCATTTCATGATCGAACGCTGATCGTGTCCCACCAAGTGGTGTAGCTCGTCATTGGCCTGACGGTTTTGGTCAGGCTGAGCTGATCAGCCGACCTGAGCTACAGGCAGGCTGACCAGGGGGTTATCGCAGACTGGCGCGAGGGTTTCCAGCGTCATGTAGCGTGCTCTCTGCACGGCCCATTCCTCGGTCTGTTCCATGAGGATCGCTCCCACCAGTCTGCGGATGGCGTTTTCATTGGGGAAGATACCGACGACATCTGTGCGCCGTTTGATCTCGCCGTTGAGCCGTTCGATGGGATTCGTGCTGTGCAGTTTCGTGCGATGCTGCTGCGGGAACGTCATGTAGGCAAGGACGTCTTCTTCTCCCTCGTCCATCAGCGCGGCGAGCTTCGGCAGTTTCGGCCGCATCTGATCGGCGACATGGCGCCACTGGGTCTTTGCAGAGGCATAGTCGTTCTGGGCGAAGGCGGTGGCGATGAAGGCCGAGACCACACGCCGGCTGCTCTTGCCGGCATGGGCCAGGACATTCCTCTGGAAGTGTACGCGGCAGCGTTGCCAGCTGGTATTGAGGACGCGGGCGACGGACGCCTTGATACCCTCGTGGGCATCGCTGATGACGAGTTTCACCCCACTCAGCCCCCGGCGTACCAGATCGCGCAGGAAGCCCGTCCAGAACGTCTCCGCTTCCGAGGGGCCAATGGCCATGCCCAGGACTTCCCGGCGCCCGTCCGTATTGACGCCGACGGCGATTGTCACCGCGACCGATACAATACGCCCGCCCTGGCGGACCTTGAGATAGGTGGCATCGATCCAGAGATAGACCCACTCGCCTTCGATCGGCCGGGTCAGGAAGGCCTCGACCCGCTCATCGATTTCTTCGCAGAGACGCGACACCTGGCTCTTTGAGATGCCTGTGCCGCCCATCGCCTGGACGAGATCATCCATCGCCCGGGTCGAGACGCCGTGCACATAGGCCTCCTGGATCACCGCTGTCAGGGCTTTCTCGACGGCGCGGTGAGGCTCCAGGAAGGACGGGAAGTAGCTGCCTGTGCGCAGCTTCGGGATCCGCAGTTCGACATTGCCGGCCCGGGTCTGCCAGTCACGTTCCCGGTAGCCATTGCGCTGGGCTTTGCGCTCCGGATCCTTTTCGCCGTAGGCCGCGCCGGCGCGCACGCCAACCTCGAGCTCCATCAGCCGCTCAGCGGCAAATCCAATCATCTCCTTGAGCAGGTCGGCGTCCCCACTCTTCTCAACAAGCTCGCGCAGGTCCATCATAGCCTTGGTCATTGTCGGTTTTCCTTCGGTCAGGTTGTGTGTCGCAACCCAATCCTACCAAGGAACCGGCAATGGCCAACCGCGCTGCGGGCCTCGTCCTACAGCGCCATGTGGAAAGGCGCGGACGAGACCCGCAGCGCTAACCAGCTACACCACGACCCGGGACGTGACC
>NZ_NCST01000030.1 GCF_002088975.1 Henriciella aquimarina | reverse complement strand
CAAGCCTATGTGACGGCTCCCCTTGCCGGAGAGGTGATTCAGCGGAGCGTTTCTCTTGGAGAAACCGTATCGGCTGGCGGCGCGCCCATCTTTGTCATCATCGATGATAGCGTCGTCTGGGCCGACATCGCCGTCTACAAGGAAGATCTCGGCAAGGTCAGCGAAGGCCAGACCGTGACCTTCCAGCAGGAAGATGGCCGCGTCCTGGCCGAAGGGACAATTTCAAATGTCCTGCCTGTCATCAATGAGGCATCCCGCACCGCGACCGCGCGGGTCATTGTCGACAATGCCGAACACAGGCTGAAGCCCGGTCAGTTCGTAACGGCGCGGATCGACACGGGAGAGGGGCGCCCCGTCGTGCGCGTTCCCTCCGATGCGATTGTCAGTGTTGAAGACAGGATGTCGGTCTTCGTCCCGACGGATGACGGGTTCGAACCGCGCGAGGTCCGGACAGGAGAGAGTGCAGGCAGCTATACCGAGATCATTTCCGGGCTCGAGGCCGACGAAGCATTCGTTGCCGAGGGCGCCTTCACCCTGAAAGCGCAGCTTGAAAAAGACGCTTTCGGCGACGGCCACGCACACTAGGAGACCCGCAAAATGATCAATTTGATGCACCGCCTTGCGGGTGGCCGGCTGCTTGCCGCCATTGCCGCACTCGCCCTGTCCATCGGCGGCCTGTTTGCCTTTCGCAGCCTTCCCGTCGATGCCTTTCCCGATCCCTCGCCCTCGCTGGTCCAGGTCTTCACGGAGACTGAAGGCCTGTCACCCGAAGAGGTCGAGCGCTATGTCACCTATCCGATCGAAACGGCCATGTCCGGCCTGCCCAAGGTTGAGGAGATCCGCTCGACGTCCAATTTCGGCCTGTCCGTCATCAATATCTATTTCGAGGACGGCACGGACGTCTATTTCGCGCGCCAGGTTGTCGGCGAACGTCTTGGCGAGGCGGGCGAGGCCATCCCCGAAGGCTTCGGCACGCCGAAGATGGGACCGATTTCGACCGGCCTTGGCATTATCATGTACTACCGTCTCGTCGATGAAACCGGCGAGCGGTCGCTTGTCGAGTTGCGCGAGATCGCTGACTGGATGATCAAGTATCCGCTCCAGTCCGTTGAAGGCGTGACCGAAGTCCTGTCGCTCGGCGGCTTTGAAAAGCAATATCAGGTCCGGCTCGATCCAGACCAACTGACGTCCTATGACCTCAG
This sequence comes from Henriciella aquimarina, assembly GCF_002088975.1. Taxonomy (GTDB): domain Bacteria; phylum Pseudomonadota; class Alphaproteobacteria; order Caulobacterales; family Hyphomonadaceae; genus Henriciella; species Henriciella aquimarina. Next base: position 37,959 of record NZ_NCST01000030.1, on the reverse strand, counting down.
CGTCGGCGAGGTGATTGCCGCCCTGGAGAGCGCCAATCGGACGGCCGGCGCGCAATTCATCGAAATTGGCGCCGAACAGTACACGGTGCGCGGGGTCGGGCTCGCTCGCTCCCTCGATGATCTGCGTGAAACGCCGGTCAAGACCGTGGATGGACGAACCGTCCGCGTCAACGACCTCGGTGAAGTCGCCATCGGCGGCGGCGTCCGGCAGGGGCTCGCAACTGCCAATGGCGAAGGGGAGACCGTCGCCGGTCTCGTCCTGAAACTTTATGGCACAAACACGTCTGAGGTGATCGAGAACGCGCAAGCGCGCTTCGACGAGATCAACCAGTCGCTTCCGGATGGCGTCAAAGCCGTTCCGTATTATGATCAGGGCACGCTGGTGAAAAAGGCGGCTGCGACCGTGACGACCGCGCTCTGGCAGGGCGCGCTCCTGGTCGCCGTCATCGTCTTCCTGTTCCTCGGGGGCTGGCGGCCGAGCCTGGTCGTGGTGATGTCCATTCCGTTTTCTGTCGGCTTTGCCTTCGTCGCGATGAATGCCCTTGGTATCGGTGCCAATCTGATGACGCTCGGCGGGGTCGCGATCGCGATCGGCATGATGGTGGACGGGGCCATCGTGATCGCTGAAAACGTCGATCGCGGTTTTCGTGAACGGCGTAGCGGCGAAGATAATCGTACCACTGTCGCGCGTGCGAGCGCTGAAGTGATCGCACCGCTGATTGCCGCTGTTGCGGTGGTTATTATCGTCTTCCTGCCGCTGTTTTCTCTGCAGGGCACTGAGGGCAAGACGTTCCGGCCGCTGGCCGCATCGGCAGCGCTCGCAATGACAGGCTCACTGATCTATGCGGCGCTCATTGCGCCAGCCATGGCGCTCGGTCTGATGCGTCCGCCCAGGCGTGATGTAAAACAGGGCGACAGCCGCCTGACCCGCACCATCAAGCCGGTGGCGGCCTTCTTTGTCAGGCGACGCCTTGCGGCCATCGGGCTCGCGGGCGTCCTGCTTCTTGTTGGGGGCCTGTCAGCGACCCGGCTCGGCTCGGAGTTTACACCGGCGCTGGAAGAAGGTGACGTCCTCCTAAGGGTGACCATGGCGCCTTCCATATCGCTCACCGAAGCGAAGGAGACCTCGACCCGGATCGAGAACCGTCTGCTTGAGACATTCCCGGAAATCAGCTCGATCGTCAGCCGTATCGGACGCGGGGAAGTTGGTGCGCATGCCGACCCCGTCAACAGCATCGAAGCCTTCGTGGCACTTAAACCGCGAAGTGACTGGCGAGAGGGGATGACTCCGGATGACCTTCGCGCCTCCATATCCGACAATCTCGGCAGCTTCCCCGGTGTCCGGGTCAATGTCGGTCAGCCGATCGCGATGTCGGTCGATGAACTTCTCACCGGCACGAAGGCGCAACTGGCGGTCAAGATTTTCGGGCCTGATACGGAGGTTCTGCTTGAGGGGTCACAGGCGCTGCAGTCGATCCTCCAGGACGTGCCGGGGGCAACCGACGTCCAGGCCGACCAGATCACCGGCGCACCGCAGCTCGTGGTCTCGCTCGATCGTCCGGCACTCGGCCGTTACGGCCTGAGTGTCGAGGACGCCCTGGATGCATTGCGTTCCGGTGTCGGCGGGGCCGAGGCCGGGGCGGTGTTTGAAGGCGTTCGCCAGTTCCCCGTCATCGTCCGCTATGCCGAGGCGGACCGGGATACGCCGGACGCCATTGGACGGATCATTCTGGAATCGGCCAGCGGCGCGCGGATTCCGCTCGAAAGCGTGGCCGATATCCGGGAAATCGTTGGCCCCCGGCAGATCACCCGCGAAAATGGTGAGCGTTTCATCACCGTGCAGCTCAATGTGCGGGGGCGCGATATTGGCAGTTATGTCGCCGATGCGCAGGAGGTCGTCGCCGACCAGCTCGACCTTCCAGCCGGCTACCGGGTCGAATGGGGCGGGCAGTTCGAGCTGCAGCAGGAGGCCAATGAGCGCTTTGCGGTCGTGATCCCGATCACGCTCGGCATCGTGTTCCTGATCCTGCTTCTGACCTTCGGGCGCATGAAGTCGGCCATACTGATCCTGCTCAACATTCCGCTGGCATTGACCGGCGGGGCGATGGCGCTCTGGATTGCCGGTCTGCCCATCTCCGTGCCCGCGACGGTCGGCTTCATTGCCCTGTTCGGCATCGCGCTTGGCAATGGGATGGTGCTTGTCAGTTTCATGGACGATTTTGCCCGGGAAGGCCGGGACCGCGATGCGCTCGCGGTCGAGGCCGCAGGCTTACGGGCGCGTCCGGTGCTGATGACTGCGCTGACGACAGCACTCGGGCTGGCGCCATTGCTCTTTGCGGCTGGCGTCGGGGCAGAAGTCCAGCGCCCGCTGGCGACCGTGGTCATGGGCGGGCTCGTCTCGTCGACCGTGTTGACGCTTCTGGTCCTGCCAGCCCTTCATCGCTGGTTCGCCCCGAAACCAGAAGCCCACCATTCCTTGCTGGAGGCCGAACATGTTCATCCATCGTGAACTTCGCGTCGCGGTCATGTCCGTTTCTCTCGCAGCCCTGGCGGGCTGTGGGAGTCTCGGCAACGCAATGGCGTCCCTTTCAAGTGAGCAGGCGGCCAAGGTGCGGGAAGAATGCGGCCTGATACCGTCAAGGAGCCGTGTCAAAAACGCGCTAGACGCGCGGCGACGGGCTTATCTCGAGTGCAAGCGCAATGTGCTGGAAGAGGAGGCCGATCATGAGCCACGCACATGATCATGACGGTCTTGATCCCGAGAGCGGTGATCGTCGGGTGTCCATTGCTATCTGGGCAAACGCACTACTCACTATTGGGCAGGTTGTCGGAGGGGTTTTCTCCGGCAGCCTCGCGCTCATCGCCGATGCCCTGCACAACTTCTCTGACATGGCGTCGCTCGTCATCGCGTTCGCTGCGCGCAAGATTGCGCGGCGACCGGCTGATGAACGGATGACCTTTGGGTATGGCCGCATCGAGATCGTTGCAGCCCTGATCAACTACACCTCCTTGATCATTATCGGCCTCTATCTGGTCTATGAGGGTGTCATGCGAATCATCGATCCGCCGGCCGTCGGCGGATGGACAGTGATCATTCTCGGGGGTGTTGCGCTAGTTATCGATACGCTGACAGCGCTCCTGACCTATTCGATGCAGAAAGGGAGTGTGAATATCCGGGCACTCTTTCTTCACAATCTGTCGGATGCACTTGCATCGATTGCCGTTGTCGCGGGCGGCACGCTGATCCTCCTCTATGACTGGAGACTGGTCGATCCGCTCGTGACGATCGGTATCGCGGTATACATTCTCTATCTGTCGTTCCGCGAAATCGGCGGACCGATCCATATGTTAATGCTGGGCAGTCCGCCGGACATTGACAACGGTGCCGTCATTGAGGCGATGCGAAGTGTTGATGATGTCGTGGATGTCCATCATGTGCATCTCTGGCAGATGCAGGAGCATGAGACAGCGCTTGACTGTCATGTGGTTTTGTCCGGCGAAAACTGGTCTCGAATCGAGACCGTCAAGGCCGCGATCAAGGAGCGTCTGCATGAGCGCTTCGGAATTGCTCATTCGAGTCTTGAGTTCGAGCACGAAGATCATGCCCACGAAAACGCCGGTGTTTACGGGCATTCGAATTCTCAGTGGAAGGCGTAATCCTGTATCTGCCGGGACACTGACAGAATATGATGGGTCTCGCCGGGGTTGCGTGGGAAGGCGAACCTTCCAAACACGAAATCCAGCGGGTTCACGACTCGCTGACGTGTCAGGGAGCAGTGGAATTTGTGCGCTCGTCCCATTTATGAGGCTTGATACAAGGCCTGACAGACGGGTTTGGACCTTAAGGGGAGCGACTGAATGTACTAGTTGCCGAGCTCTACTCCTAGCCTGGGCAGTATCAGGATCATCGTGAAGTAGAGCACAATTGTTATAGCTGCTCCCAGGATCAAGGCGCCATAAAAGGGAATGCCGCGGCCGAGCAGCCATGGGATCAGAAGGAACATCGGCAGGCTTGGAAGAACATACCAGAATGTGGCAGCTGAATGGCCGCCAGCCGGGATGTGTCTTCAGTGTCGCGCCACAGCCAGATCATGCCCAGGACCGAGACGAGAGGAAGTGAAGCCACAAGTGCCGCAAAGCCTGGGCTGCGCTTGCCGATTTCGGAAATGGCGACGATGAGGATGGCTGAAATTACAGCCTTGATAAATAGGTGGAACAATTTTGTCTCCGGCTCATGGTTCCGCGAGCTCAACCCTACGAAAATGGCAGCTTCTCAAATGGTGGTGAAGGCGAAAGCTCATTGTGACGGCCTGCTTCTGGCTTATCGAGTGTCGTGAGCGTGGGATCAACTGAACCCGGCACGGGCGTGAGCCATGAACACGACTATAAAGAGGCAAGCCGCTTCTGACGCCGGTAAGACAACGCTCTTGGTACCGACCCTTTTTATCAGCGGTCTTCGAACAGGTTGTCGGTGAGTGCGCAATCAGGTGTTTCAGCGCCGGTGCAACCAGCCATGATCTCGCCGAGCCGTCGATCCATTTGTCTCAGATCGGCGATGCGTTTGCGGATATCGCCGCGATGTGCTTCTGCCAGCGCCTTGACGTCCGCGCAACTCGGCCTGCCATCATTGATGCCAAGCAGTGAGCGTACATCTTCCACCGAGAAGCCGAGACTGCGGGCCCGCAATATGAAACGCAGCCGTACCTGGTCCCCATTCGAATACAGCCGGTGGCCACTGGCCGTGCGGGCCGGTTCGGGCAGAAGGCCGATCTTTTCATAATAACGGATGGTTTCAAGATTGCAGCCGAGCCGCCCGGCCAGTTCAGCCCGTTTGAGTGCTGCTCGCGGCGATGTGATGGCCATGATGAATTACCCGCTTGTGTCTGTGCCAACTACAGAGCGTAACGTGATCATGATCAATAAAGCAATGGGAACAGCTGGTCATGGCAGATACGGAAAACAGCCCAGCAAATGAGCGTCGCTCAAGGTGGCTTGTTGCCGGTGGCATGCTGGGGGCATTCCTTGCATCATCCTGCTGCATCGTGCCGCTTGTGCTGATCAGTCTTGGTGTTTCCGGAGCGTGGATTGGCCAGTTGACGGTACTGGAACCCTACAAGCCCCTTTTTCTCCTGGTCGCAATCGGACTTCTCGCGGCTGGATTCCGGGATGTCTATTTTCGAAAAACCAGTGTCTGCGAGGATGGTAGCTATTGCGCCCGTCCGCAGTCGTCAGTCATCAAGCAGGTCGCCCTGTGGAGCGGCGCGCTTGTCGTGCTGGCGGCCCTGACCATCGATGTATGGGCACCGTTATTTTACTAGCCAGGGAGACAAGTATGAAACGAACATGGATGATCGCCGGACTGGCAGGTCTGGCACTCGCGGGGGGGCTCGCAGTCGCCAGCGCGCAGAATGCTCCGGATGCCTCGGTGGAGGTCGAACAGGCGACAGCCCGTTTGACCATCGAAAACATGACCTGCGCGACATGTCCGATTGCTGTCAGGAAAGCGATGATGCGTGTCGAGGGCGTTAAATCTGTCGATATCGATTATGCGGCCAGGACCGCAGAAGTGGTTTACGATACGGCGGCGACAACGCCTGAGCTGATCGCTGCGGCTTCAACCGATGTAGGATACCCGGCAAGCGTTACGGACGGTTGAACACGCAGCATCTGGAATATCCTGATGAGGCACCTGCCAGTCGATGTTCGCATACATCGTCAGATTTTCACACAAGGCTTTCACTTTGATGTCAAAATGGACTGACCGAAAACTGCTGATAACGGGTCTGGCCGGTACCGTCATTGCGACACCTTCTTGTTTTGCATCAATGAGCATGTGCCTCAGCCCCGGCCGGGTACCAAAAATGGACAGGCTGAACCTTGAAGCTGCCTGCGCCGAGTGCACTCGGCGGGGCATCCAGGTGAACACATCGATGCGTACGAGCGATCCCGCGGTCTTCGCCGCAGGCGAATGCGGCGACAGCGGCCTCAACCTGATCCCGGCCACGCCTCCGACATCGGGTCGATGGTGTGATTTTGAATACTTGATCGAGGCCGCGTCGCCATGCCTGGTCACAAGCCAAGGAAGAAATAATGAATCAAACCGTAAAGACAGGCGATTGCTGCTCCGTCAATAAAAACGGCGACGACAGCTATGACCTCATCGTCATAGGTGCTGGCTCGGCCGGGTTTTCGGCTTCGATTAGCGCGGCCGAGGCCGGCAGGCGCGTGGCCATGGTTGGGCATGGCACCATCGGCGGCACCTGCGTCAATGTCGGCTGCGTGCCGTCCAAGGCGATGATACGGGCCGGTGAAGCGGTGCATGCTGGTACAGCGGCGGCACGGTTTCCGGGCATTGAACCCTGTGCGCAGAGCGTGGACTGGTCGGCGGTCGTCAAGGGCACGGCCGATCTGGTCGACGAGATGCGCCAGAAAAAATACATCGACCTGCTGCCTTCCTATGAGAATGTCACCTATATCGAGGAAGGTGCCGCACGCCTGATCGAAGGTGGGATTGAGGTCGGCGGGCGGATCATCGCTGCACCGAAGGTTCTGATCGCCACCGGCTCGCGCCCTTTCTTGCCGGAAATTGACGGGATCGAGACCGTGGAGGCGCTGGATTCCTGGGACCTTCTCAGCCTGCCCGATCAGCCCGAAAGCATCCTGGTCCTGGGCGGCGGCTATATTGGCTGTGAACTGGCGCAGATGGCGTCGCGGCTGGGCGTCAAGGTTACACTGGTCACGCGTTCGCGCCTTCTGCCCGGCGTGGAACCGGAAGTGGCCAAGGCGTTGACCGACGCGTTGAAGGCTGAGGGTGTCGCGGTCGAGACCGGCCTGTCCTACCGATCGGTGAGACGGAGTGACGGCGGCGTCACGCTGACAATCGAACGGAGTGGAACGCCCGAAACTCTAACCGCAGAGCGGCTGGTGGCGACCACAGGCCGGGTGGCCAATTCCGAAGACCTCGGCTTGCGCGAGTTCGGCATTGAGACCGATGCGCGCGGATCGATCAAGGTCGGCGCCGACATGGCCACGACACGGCCGGGCGTCTGGGCGGCGGGCGATGTCACCGATCGCGATCAGTTCGTCTACATGGCCGCTTATGGGGCCAAGGTGGCGGTCAATAATGCGCTTGGTCTTGAGGCTGTGCGCTATGACAATGTTGCCATGCCCTGGGTCGTGTTCACCGATCCGCAGGTCGCTGGCGTCGGCCTTTCCGAGGTGCAGGCGAAGGCAGCCGGTCATGACGTCAAGACCAGCGTGCTGACGCTGGACCACGTGGCACGCGCCGCCGCCGCCCGCGATACCCGCGGCGTCATCAAGCTGGTCGCGGATGCGAAGACCGACCGCCTCCTGGGCGGACAGATCGCGGCGCCCGAAGGGTCTGATGCGATTCAGACGCTGGCTATGGCGTTGAAGTTCGGCATGACGAGCAAGGCGCTTGGCGAGACGATCTTCCCATACCTGACAACTGTTGAAGGGCTAAAGCTGGCGGCGCAAACCTTCGACAAGGACGTGGCGAAACTTTCGTGCTGCGCAGGCTAAGATCGACATTGAACGCAACAAGGCCTCGCCAGCCCTGGGGTTTCCGGGGAGGCGGATCAATCAGACTTGTCGCTCCGTTCCTCGATATGATTCATTCCTGTCGCCTGCTACGGAAAGATATTTCACGGCGGCGTGCCAGCTCAGGAAGCGCAGCTGGAGTTTCACGAGCCATGGAAACGGTGTCACTTTCAACCGGTTGCAGTCATCAAACAAGGATCGGCACTGTGAATTGTAGTAGATGATTTCGACGCGATAGCCGCGATCAATATGGGCTTCTATCCAGTTTACGACCCCTTCCATGACGGGCTGGGTGAAAGGATTATACAGAAAAACGATCAGGTCACTTTCGGGCGGACTGTAGGTGGCCGCATCCTGACTGATGATCGTCCATGAAATCCCGGGAGATGATCTGAAAACCTGTCCGAGGTTATACCGGGCAGCTTCAGCGATTTCGCCAGCAAATTCCACGCCGATCAGGCGATCGAATCCAAGCTCCGCCGCCTTGATCAGAACGCGTCCCTTGCCACAGCCCAGATCCAGAAACGTCGTCGAGCTGGCACGCGCACGACTGGGTTTAAGCAGGGCTTCGACAAGCTTTATAGGGGTCGGTTCATAGTCGATTGCGTGCGCTTTGTGTTGATGCTCGAAATCAAGCGTTTCGAGCGCGACGGAGGTTCTTGTGTCGATCGCATGTATCGTGTCGAACCTTGAGTTGAATGTCTCATGATATCTGAAAATCAGGCCGGCATGGACGCGGCGGACCACGCCGGACAAACCATCCTCTTTCAGGGTCTGTGCTATTTTTGTTCTTGTCATTGTCGTCATTCCTGTTACGCGTTAGAGAACGGTGTCGGAGCATGCCGCCTTACGGACCTGGAGGGATGTCCCGATGAAGCGTTTCAAGATCCGGGCAGCCGGGGCCATTCGCGGGAATGCTACAAATTTCCATGATGCGATGAGAACCGTCCCGGCCCCGTTTGACCTGGAAGATCACGTCATCGCCTTCAGAGAGGTCAGTCAGCTCAACATCGCCCATTAAAGCGAAACTCATGGTCATCGCGCCCATGGCGATGCCTTCGAAAGGGCCATGGTCGATGGTGACCCGGCCGTCGTCGCGATCAAGGGATGAGATCCTGCCCGTGGCCCGTCCAGTATCGCCGGGCATAGCTTCATCTGCCTGTTCGAACGGTTCAGGCCTGGTCTGCTCCGCAGGGCCGGATGCTGGCGGCGTTCGGCTTTCGGGGTCACTGCAGGCTGTCAGGGTAACGGAACCTAACAAGAAGGCGGTAATCAGAATTCTTTGAGTCATTGGGATTTCCTGGTGAACTAATCGGGAGACGCAGGCATTCCGGCCGCGGAACGCGGCCGGAACCTGATTTACGAATTTTTTGCTTTAAACAGAGGACCGGCTAGTGATCGGTGTCGTCATGATCCTTGCCTGACATGCCGGACATGGATCCCTGTCCGCCCATGTTGCAGTCCATCATGCCTTTGCCTTTCATCATCGACATCATGGATTGCTTGAAAGCATCCGGATCGCCGCCGATCGGCATCATCATGGCGATATCATAATTGTCGCTGTCGTCCTGCTTGAGCATGAAATGGACGTTGTCGCCATTCTCGAATTTGTCGAGCGCAACCATTCCGCCGACCTCGAAGTCCATTGTCATTTCACCCCAGCCGATCTTCTTGATCGGATCGTGTGAAATATTGACGGTTCGGGCATCCAGATCGACGCCGTTAATGACGCCAAAGCCGGGCGCCATGTCGCCGCAGCAGCTCATGCCGGACATGTCCATGTCTTTCATGCTGTCCATTTTCATGCCGGCGTCCTGGGCGAGCGCCGGACCGATCAGGGCCAGTCCGAGGATTGCGCCTGTGACTGCTGTCTTTCTGACGAGGGTTTTCATCGTTTTCTTCCTTTTTGATTGTCTGGCGCGGCTTTCAACAGAGGCCCCCGATGCGCGCCGGGACGGGGGAATAGGGTGGATGGATACGGGACTATTATTTCGACCTCAGATATTTGATGAGGGCAGCGATCCCGAGGATGAGGAGGAGCACAGCAAGCAGCATAAACACCGTGCCGAACAGGCCGCCACCCATCATGCCGCCGTCGATCATCATTCTGCCTGATGAGCGATCCTGCGCGGCCGCCGGCAGCATGGCGCCACTCAGAAGCAGTGGAATCAAAAGCGGAATTTTCAACGGGTGTCTCGTCATGGTTTTTCTCCTTCGGGGGTGAATGAGCCGGCCCGGTTATCCGGTTCGGCCCGGGGTAAATCTGATGGAATCTGCAGCCCGAGCCGGATGTGGTAGATGGCCGGGATCACGATCAGGGAGAGCATGAGGGTTGAGGCCATGCCGCCAAGCATGGGCAGGGCAATCCGGCGCATGACGTCCGATCCGAGGCCGTCGGTCAGGAAGATCGGGGCAAGACCTGCAAAAATGGTCGTGACCGTCATCAACTTCGGCCTGACGCGCATGGCCGCGCCCTTGCTGACAGCTGCGAAAAGCTGGCTCCTGTCAGACGGGTTCGCCTTGCGGACTTCCGCGTCGATATAGAGCAGCATCACGACGGCCGTCTCGACCGCGATGCCGCCCAGGGCGATGAAACCGACCGCGACGGCTACTGACAGATTGTAGCCTGCCAACCAGACGGCCCACATTCCGCCGACCAGACCGAAAGGCAGGCTGGCCATGATGATCAGGGTCCGGTCGAGCCGGCCGAAATGTAGCATCAGCAGCAGGAAGATCAGTGCAATTGCAGCTGGAATGGCGATTCTAAGCCGCGCATTCGCTTCCTGCATCTGTTCATACTGGCCGGAGAACTCCACCGCATAACCCGCAGGCAGGTCGACGGCGTCGCCAATGACCTGTCTGGCGTCTGCAACATAGCTGCCCATATCCCGGTCCGCGATGTCGACGAAAACCCAGCCAGTCAGTCTGGCATTTTCTGATCGGATCATTGGCGGGCCTTCCGTATAGGAAATGTCCGCCAGTTCGCTGAGAGGGATATGGGCGCCGGACGGGGCGGGCACGAGTATCTCTTCCAGGTCTGTGGCGCTCTCACGAAATGGCCGATCATAGCGCAGGATGATGTCATAGCGTTCCCGGCCCTCGACAGACTGGGAGAGCGTCATGCCGCCCAAGGCGGTTTGGATCACGGACTGGAAGGCTGCCATGTCGATATTCCGCCGGGCGAGTTCGCCCCTGTCCGGCGTGATCTCGAGATATTTGCCGCCCATGACCCTGTCGGCGAAGGCCGAGCGCGTTCCGGGTACGTCCGAAATGGCCGCTTCTATGTCCCGGGCAATGGTCTCAATCTCTGTCAGATCATCGCCCGTAACCTTGATGCCAATGGGCGTGCGCACACCTGTTGAAACCATGTCCATGCGAATCTTGATCGGATAGCCCCATGAATTCACGAGGCCGGGCATTTGCAGCTTGGCATCGAGCTCATCGGTGATGTCCTCGACCGTCACACCTGGCCGCCAATCCTCCTTCGGTTTCAGCTTGATCCATGTTTCGATCATGGTGAGTGGCGCTGGATCGGTTGCAGTATCGGCGCGCCCGGCCTTGCCGAAGACACGATCGACTTCTGGCACGGTCTTGATGACGCGGTTTGTCTGGCCAAGAATCTCCCGCATCTTGGTGGATGACACGCCGGGCAGGGTGGTGGGCATGTAGAGGAGCTCGCCTTCATAAAGGGCCGGCATGAATTCCGAGCCGATCCTCTGGACCGGCACGATGACGCTGGCCGTCAGCGCGAGCGCAAGGGCGACCGTGATCCATTTGAACCTCAGGGCTAGATGGAGCAGCGGTTTGTAGGCCCAGACGAAGAAGGCGTTAAGGGGATTGGCTTCCTCGCGGCGAAAGCGCCCCCGCATCAAGTGCAGCATCAGGACCGGGACAAGTGTCACCGACAGGATGGCCGCGAAGGCCATCGCATAGGTCTTGGTGTAGGCGAGCGGGCTGAAGAGCCTGAAGCTCTGACCGGTCAGGGCAAAGACCGGCAGGAAGGAGACGGTGATGATCAGGAGTGAAAAGAATATGCCGGGGCCGACTTCCTGAGCCGACTCGACCAGCGCCTGGCGGCGCACGCTCGGATCGGGTTTCGGTCCCAGATCCGCCAGTTTCCGGCTGGCATTCTCAACAAGCACAATCGAGGCGTCGACCATGGCACCGATCGCGATGGCGATCCCGCCAAGTGACATGATGTTCGCTGTGACACCTTGCCAGGACATGATCAGGAACGCGCCGAGCACACCGAGAGGTAAGGTGATGATGGCAACCAGAGACGACCGTACATGGAGGAGGAAGATCAGGATGACGAGCGCGACCGCGATGCCTTCCTCGATCAGCTTGTCTTTCAGATAATCGACCGAACCCTCGATGAGAGGCGCGCGGTCATACACAGTGACAATCTCGACGCCTTCCGGCAGGCCGCGCTGGAGACTATGAAGTTTCTCCTTCACACGTTCGATCACCGACAGCGCATTCTCGCCATCGCGCATCACCACGATGCCGGACACAGTTTCGCCTTCGCCATTGAGTTCGACAATGCCGCGCCGGAGGGCCGGGCCTTCGACAATCCGGGCGACATGGCTCAGCTGGACGGGGGTGCCATCCTCTGCCTTGACCACGACCTGTTCGAGATCAAGCTTCTCATCGACATAGCCTGATGAGCGGATGACATATTCCGTTTCGCCCTGTTCAAGCACACGGCCACCGACCTCGCTTGAGGCTGCGCGGACCGCGTCACGGATACGGGTGATCGACAGGTCGTAACTTCGCAGGCGATTGGGATCGATTAGCACCTGGTATTCCCGGACAAAACCGCCGACCGAAGCGACTTCAGAGACCCCTTCCACTCCGGCGAGTTCAAGTTTCAGGAACCAGTCCTGGAGTGAACGCAACTCGGCGAGATCGGTCTTGCCGGTCTTGTCGACCAAGGCATACTGATAGACCCACCCAACGCCAGTCGCATCCGGTCCTATCTGCGGTACGGCGCCTTCCGGGAGTTCGGACCCCAGCCGGGACAAGGCTTCGAGCACGCGCGAGCGGGCCCAGTAGAGGTCAACATCATCGTCAAATATGACATACACAAAACTGGTGCCGAACATTGAGGAGCCGCGCACGTCCTTGGTCTTCGGCAGACCGAGAAGGTTCGTCGATAGTGGATAGGTGACGAGGTCCTCGACAATCTGCGGGCTCTGGCCAGGAAAATCGGTGCGAATGATGACCTGGGTATCTGTCAGGTCCGGCACTGCATCGAGCGGCGTGCGCTGGATCGCCATCCACCCGGTCACAGCCAGTGCAGCGGCGAGCATGAGGACGATGAGCTGGTTGGAAACCGACCAGGAGATCAGCATTGCCACCCATGATTTGGAGGGGTCTTGCCCCGCGAGGTCTCTGTCGTTTCGTTTAGTCATGACTGTCCCCCGAATGCCCAGGGGCCTGGTCAGCGCCAGTCTCGCTGTCATTGGTCGTCATCGACATGCCGGCCATCGGGTTGGGCCAGTCAATCCGTTCGGCTCCATCTGCGCTGTACGGATTGGCTGGTTTCGCTTCTTCCTGCAGCCAGTACCGGCCCGTTGCGGTGTCCCGGTAGAGCACCAGACCAGCCTCGCTGTAATGCTGAGGTGCGCCTTCCAGCAGCCAGGGTTTCAAGGCCTCGACCAGGTCTGAGAGTTGTGTGGCAAGGTCTTCGCGGTCCGTGGCGTCCTGCGCGACGGCGAGAGCGGTTTGAGCAGCCTCCATGACCGGTGCCAGCTTCGTGTTCGCGTAACGGTCCCGCAGCACAGGCGCCAGGGCGAGGGCCGGGTCCACGAATAGGGGATCGATGTCATACCCGTCTGTCAGGGCCTCGTGGAAATAGAGCGCCATGTCAGTGAAATGATCGATTTCGGCGAGGGTTTTACTGTCCACCGGTATATCGGAGAGCGGTGTTTCCGGACTGGCCGCACTCGCATCTGGAGCTTCCAGCTTGGCAAGACCTTCTTTCAGGTTGGCTTCGCTATCGAGCAGGAACTGCCCGCTGGCGACGACCATGTCGCCACTTTCCAGACCCGACAGGATTTCGGTCCGGCCATTGGCCGAAATCCCGGTTTGCACGGCGCGTCCGGAGAAGCGGCCATTGCCTTCGGCAATGACGACACGGGCGCCCTCGCTACCAAGCAGAATGGCTTCACTTGGAACCGAAAGACGCGGTCGGCCGCCGATATTCACCCGTATGTCCGCATAGGCGCCCGGGCGAAGATATCCCGATGCATTGTCCACTTCGATCCGGACGTCGGCTGTACGGGTTTTCGGGTCGATTGTCGGATAGATATAGTCGACCTGGCCTTTGCCGGGGGCATCGGGCGCGCTCGGAAAATCGAGTTCGGCCGGCATGCCTGTCTCCACCAGAGGCAAATCGCTCTCCGGCACCGAGGCAATGACCCAGACATCGGCATAGGATTGCAGGCGTAATATGGGCGTGCCGGGTTTGACATAGTCGCCATTGCGGACCTGGAGCTCGGCAACCGTGCCGCCGGCTTCTGCGTAAACCGGAACACGTTCAATGACCTGGCGGGTTTCGGTCAGCCGGTCGATGGCCGCATTCTGCATGCCAAGGGAGCGCAGGCGCTGGCGAACCGACGCGATGCGCGCTTCGTTGCCGATCCTGAACGAGTTCAGATAATCCTTCTGCGCGGCGATCAGGTCCGGACTGTAGATCCGGTAGAGGAGACTGCCGGGGCGGACGGTGTCGCCCTCGGCATTGACCGCCAGATTCTCAATCCAGCCTTCTAGCCGCGAGACGGTAACATTTTCGAGCCGTTCATTGGTCTCGACCGTGCCGAAGGCTCTCAGTACACGGCTGAAATCCCTGGTCTCGGCAGGTGATGTCCGGATCCCCATGGTCTGGATCATTTCCGGCGAGACGGCCACGCCCGATCCGGTGTCATCGGCATAAACCGGGATGTAATCCATGCCCATGGAATCCTTTTTCGGAACAGGCGAGGTGTCCGGCTTACCCATGGGATGCTTGTAGTACAGGATTTCCCCTGTTGAGCTCGTCGGTTCCTGGGTCTTGTCGGCAGGCACCAGGTCCATGCCACAGATCGGGCAGGTGCCGTCCGGATCGGTCGAAATATAGTGCGGGTGCATGGGGCAGGTGTATCGTTGCGTCTCGCTCGAGGCGTTCGGTTTTTCACCCTGGCCGCCCGGTGATCCGCCCGGTGCGCCGCATGCGGCGAGCAAGAGGGCGGCAGATGCGGTGCCCATTATCAGGAATGTCTTTTTCATTGTGTCACCAGGAGGGCATTCAGGCGTGCGATCGCAGCGGCCTTGCGGGCCGTTTCAGCTTCGATTTCCGCCCGGAGTTTGAGAATGGCGATCTCGCCGTCGATGATCGGCGCATAACCGCCAACACCGGATTCATAAGCAATCAGCTGGGCCTCGACTTCGTCTTCGACGGCAGCAATCTTGACCTGCAGCACGTCGATACTGGCATCGGCCGCGCGTATAATGGCGTCCCGGGACGCATACTGGGCCGCCGCATTCCGTGCGGCAGCCTGGTAGCGTTGCTCGGCGCCGGCCCGCTCAGCCTTTGCGGCGCGCAAGTTCGGCGCCTGCTTCCTTTCGGCCCAGAGCGGAACCGTAAAAGTCACCATACCGGAGACCCAGTCATCCCCCGCGAACATCGCGCCTTCATCGCGCTGTTGATAAGTGAGCTGGGCGCCCCATTCTGGCTTCCAGGCCGCGCGGGCCACGTCGATACCGTAATCGGTAACGCGGACGGCCGCGTCGGCAATGCGTACGGTGTGGAACTCAAGCGCTGCGCCGGACCAGTCTCTTTCAGTCAGGGGAGGGAGGCCGGTTGAAGGGACCAGTCCGACGAGTTCGATCAGGCGCGCATCGGTCTCGGCTTCCTGCCGATCGAGATCAACAAGCGTCCGGGAAACTTCTGCCCGTTCGCTTTCAATTTCGGCAAGGCGGTAAACGGCCGGGCGGCCCGCATCGATCTCGGCCTCGACAATGTCGACAAGCTCGTCATATTTGGCGTTTCGCGCTTCGGCGAGGGATCTCTGCCTGGTCAGTCTAGTCTTGTCAGCGAGAAGAGCGATGAGTTCGGCGCGCAAGGCCGCATAACGGGCATCGCGAACCGCCTCGGTCTGTGCTGACATCGCCCGGGCTTCACCGGCGCGGGCTTCACGGCCCGCGAAGCTCGGAAATTGTTGCCGGATACCAACGGCTTTATTGGTCGGCAAGTAACTGTCGAACGAGGGATCGAAAATCGGAAAGTTGTTGATCCCGAGGGATACGACGGGGTCCGGGAGTGCGGTTGAGGCGACAGCACGCTCCCGGTCGGCCTCGGCATCGTAACCGAGAGCGGAGAGGCTTGGATGGGCCTCGAGACGGGCTTCAAGCTCGGCAAAGCTCTGAGCGTTGGCAACCGCCGCCAGGGGCACAGCGGCAAACGCTGCGACCAGCAGCATTCTTGAAATGTGGGGCATGATAAAACGGGCTCTTCTGAATTGTGAGAAGCGATGACGACGGGCTGCTGTGGCGGCCGCAGGTCATCGCTCTCAATTCAGGAAGCGCTGCTTTAGCGATATTGGCGTGTGCTGGACGATATCCAGCCGAGGTGGAGGCCCGGTCTTTAGTGTTTCGCGCTCTGGCAGGAATGCCTTTGGTGGGTTAGCGAGAACCGCAGCAAATTCTGGGTCCACATTCGCAACAGGTGCAACTGGATTGGCGTCACTGTGCGCCTGGATAAGCATGGGTGCACAGTCGTATCCCGCGGGGCAATCAGACGATGATGCCTGATCTGTATGCCCGGTGTCGGCCATGGCTTCCATCGCCATGTCATGACAGGGGTGATTGCTGCTCATTTCAGTCGGCGCGGTTTCGGAGGTCCCGACCATCAATGGACACGCCATGACCGGATGAGCCGCCATGAAGGCAGCGGCAAACAGTGTCAGGAGGCGGGTCACAAACTGCATCATTGTTCAAATACGTGAAAAGATTAAAACTTTCATTTCAACAAACTGTGAGGCCGCTACTTCTTGCGGCCACCAAGCACAGCAACAAGTTCCTCGACCTTTTCACGCCGGTCATCGACATTGCTTCCGGTCAGGGCATGATCCACACACGTTGCGATATGGTCATCCAGGATAACGGCCTCGAGGCCGACAAGCGCGGCCTTCACAGCCTGCACCTGACGAATGACATCAATACAATACCGATCGTCGGACACCATCTTCGTGATGCCGCGCACTTGTCCCTCGATGCGGGCAAGCCTCCGGGTCGCGGCCTCTTTGGTTTCAGTCTTCATGGCAAATACCCCATACAGGGTATCTATATGGGGACCTCGTGAAGCAATTTCCAGTCTCTTTATGCGTCAGGAACGAAAGGTTCAGCCCAAGATGGACTGACAGTCATCACTCAATGGCATTTCCCGCTGCGCTCCACGCCTTCATCGAGCCGATATAGACATCGACGTTCGAGAAGCCCTTCCGCATGAGCTGCGAGGCGGCAATGGTGGCCCGGGCGCCGCTTCCGCACATGACGGTGACGGGCTTGTCCGGGTCGAGGTCACTGGCCGCGTCAGGCAGCTTGCCGACATAAGCGTGCTTGCTGTCCTTGATATGGCCGCTCTCATATTCGTCGATGGCCCGGACATCGAGCAGGGTCCAGCCAGCGGGCGGATTGTCCACGCGCGCGGCGACGGTTTCGGTATCGACGAAGTCGAGTGTGTCGAGCGGGCCGTTCTGGACCGCCACGGGCATGGCCCCGCTGACAAATCCGCTCACATTGTCGAAGCCGATCCGCTGAAGCGTCGTGGCCGCATCGACCGCCTGGTCGTCATCGCGCGCTACCAGCAGCACCGGTTTGTCGCCTGGCAGCAACCAGCCCGCGAAGGCGGCAAGCATGTCATCCGGGATGCAGAGCGAGCCCGTGCGGTGTCCGCCGGCAAAGTCGAAAATGCCGCGAACATCGAGGCAGACCGCATCACCCGGATCGAGCAACCTGGCCGGGGAGGCGGGCCGCGGCGCCGGCGGCGCGGCTTCGGTGCCTTCCATATTGCCCTCTTCCATGCGCCGGAAATAGGGCGGTATGTAGTGGTTCTCGGACACCTTGGCGTCGATGAAAGCTTCCCGGTCGCCGATCTGCAGGCGTGGATTGTTGAGCTTCTCGTGACCGAGGGAGGAGAACTCCCGGTCGGCCATGCCGGAGCCGCAGACCGAACCGGCGCCATGCGCGGGATAGACGAGGCACTGGTCGCCGAGCCCCATCAATTTCTCCAGGCTGTCATAGAGCAGGCCGGCGACTTCGCGTTTGCGGTCGGGATAGAAGTCCGTGCGCCCTACATCGCCAATGAACAGGGCATCGCCCGTGAACACGCCAACCGGGCCTTCCTCGAAGCTCTTGTCATAAAGCACGTAGGACAGGCTGTCGTCGGTGTGCCCGGGCGTTTCGAGCACCTTCAGGAGCGCGCCGCCAATCTCGAACGTGTCGCCTTCCCGCGTCTCGGCTGCATACTGGATCGGCTTTTCAGGGTTCGGCCCGTGCCAGACCTTTGCGCCGGTCTCTTCCTTCAGGACAGGGGCGCCTGAGAGCAGGTCCTCGTTCCGGTGGGTTTCGAAGACGTGCTTGATGACCGCGCCTTCCTCACGGGCGAGGTCCAGATAGATGCCGATATCACGCCGCGGATCGATGACCGCAGCTTCGCCATCGGCGCTCAGGAAGTAGGAAAGGTGGGCAAGGCCCTGTGTCTTGATCTTTTCGAGTCTCATTCTGTTTCGCTCCTTTTCGGGATCGAATGGGTCTGACTGGACGTGGAAGGCGCGTTAGTCCTCCGCGATGGCTGCCCCGGCAGCGTCGTCTGGATTGAGCGTGCCTTCAAAGGGGGGAACCGGGCGGCTGGCCGCCTCGCTTTCCGTCGATGCCGGGCCATTCTCCGCGATGTCGGAAATCAGCCATTCCATTTCCTTGATCTCGCGGCGCTGCGCCGTGATGATCTCGTCGGCAAGCTCGCGCACACGGACATCCTCGATGCCGGCGCGTTCACTTGTCATGATGGCAATGGAGTGGTGAGGGATCATCGCTTTCATGTAGGACCGGTCGTCGACGGTGCTCTGGCTGCGCACCAGCCAGAGGGCCAGGACGAACACGACCGCAGCGCCAATGAAAATGCCAAAGTTGATCCGGCTGTCCTTGTACATGTTGAGCATGAAGCTCAGCATCACGACGGCCATCGCGGCGCCCATGATGAAAGCCATGTAGAAGCGTGTCTCGCTCCAGCGAACATGCTCCCACGCATAGGTGTTGAGGTACATCAGTCCAAACATCACGATCATCGATGTGATGATCATTGCGCCAAACCGCCAATAACTGTTCTTCATATCCACTTTCAACATCCTCCTTATACAGTGGTGGGGTATTTCCACGACTAACGGAGAAGTGTGTGAACAGGTTCCGAGTTAATCCGATTTTTGAATTCCGCCTGTAATTGGACCATCCATTTGGTTTCGCATCAGGAGGAAAATGAATGATGCCGAGCACGAAATCAGCAGGAAACCATTGAGTGTTTCCAGTCCGGCCAGGAACCGTGAATGTCCGGTTGGATAGATATCGCCCAGCCCAAGCGATGCGTAGTTGACGAGGGATTTCCCAGTTCATCAAGGCTGCGAAACCGGCGAATTATATTGGGACGATATCGCCGGTGATGACGAATATCCTTGGGCGTTGGATGAGCCAGCGCCGTTTATCTTCCTCAAGCCGAACTGAGCGTCTGGCCAGCGTTTTCATCAGCGCTCGCTTTTAAGCTCAGAAATACACGTGGCAAGTAAATTGACGATACTGACAGGTTTTGAAGGGCGGCGTGAAGATAAAAGCACAACCTAACCGCTCATCCGTTCGCGCGTGGGTCGTGGATTGATTTGTCAGACTTTTTGCAAAATGGATGCGACTCATGCAAAGAAACATCGGGATGTAGATCATGCACTAGGGGGACGAACTGGCGGCCGCGTATGCGTATTGCGGATTTTAGTGCGATGTTAAGCTTGCTTCATTCGGTGTTAAGGCGAGTAGCTAAAACGGGCTCAATAGCGGCGTTGCTCTGAAAACGGGTTGCTGACCTCGGCAATACTGTCGCCGAGGTCAGTAGGACTTAACCGATTGGTATGCCTTACATGCCGCGATTGTGCTGCTGGAGCTCCTGAAAAGTGAGATACCCATCATCATCGGCGTCTGCTTCCAGAAAGACGTGCTCGGTGAATGCGTCATGCTCGCTGAGGGTCACAACACCGTCGCCGTCGCTGTCCATGAGTCGGAAACGTGCTTTCTTGCGCAGGTCGGCCTGCTCACGCATTTTCGCCCGGCGCGCATGATGGCCGGCGCCATAGGGGCCTGGTCCGAGCTGCGCGCCTTGAAAATCCTCAAGCGTCAGACCGTCGCCATTGGCATCCATCAGCGCGAAATTCGCGCTGTGCCAGGCATCAAACTCTGCGCGGCTGAGTAGACTGTCACCGTCAAGATCGTGTTCTTGCATCCTGCTGCGTAGGCCAAGGTGCAGTCGAACGCCGTCGCGCTCTGTCATGTGTGCCGCTGGTTCTTTTTCCAGCTGAGGGTTTGGGGTTTCAGCTGCGGCAATGCTCGTCAGGAGTAACGAAGTGGTGAGCAAGGTTGAGATAAGACGTGTAGCTTTGTGTTTCATGACACACTCCATGAAGGCCTGACCGTGACACGGTCAGGCGTTTTTTTCCAAAGCCGGTTTGTTTGATAAAGCATGGCGACCCTGCCGGTTTGATTTCTATCAAAAAGACCGTTGGGACCGGTCAAACTGCGCGCCCTCTTTGCAGCGGCTAGCCAATCAGTAAGGGCGTGATCGAAATCTCATTTGAGGCATGTTGGACCGCATTGGTCGATACGACACGTGTCGAGACAGACTTAAGGTCCTCATAGGCATTGCCGGCAAAGAGCGGATGGACGATCACGCAGACCGGTTTTGCAAAGCCAGCGGTCTCAAAGTGGCGGGCCGCTTCCATCATGGTTCGCCCGGAAGAGGCAATGTCGTCGACAAGAACGGGTTGATGGCCGGTCCAGTTTTTAAGGCCAGGCGCTGTCACTTCTACATTGCGGTCGCCATGGCGGACTTTGGAGAGCACAAGATGCGGGGCGCTCGCTCGGTCGGCCACGTCGGACACCCATTGCTCGCTCTCAGCGTCCGGGCCAATGATGAGCGGCTTGTCGACATGGGCCTTGATCCAATCGGACAGTGCCGGGGCGGCGTGCACAACCTTTGTATTGATTGAAAAAACGTCATTGAGATCGTGGATGCGGTGCAAATGCGGATCGACGGTGACCACCCTTTCAAACGCACCTGAGAGCAATCTGGCAAAGTGTCCTGATGACACAGACTCGCCGTCTGAAAATCTCTTATCCTGACGCATATAGGCAAGGTAGGGGGCAATCAGCCCAACCGATGTGGCGCCAAGCTCGCGCGCTGTATAAGCGGCAAAAAGAAGTCCTGGCAATTGCGGGTCAGGCCGGGCGAGCGTGCAAACCAGTTCGACTGCTTTTCCAGAGACATCTGAGGTGAGGCGCACATAGGTCTCTTCGTCCGGGAATCTGCGGTGTTCAAGGGTGCCAAGTTCAGAACTTGTGATTTTGGCAAGCTCAGAAGCCATAGCTTCATTACCGGGAAGCGGAATGTAAATCGTCATGGGTTAACCCTCAATGGTGAAGAGGCCGGCATTGGCGTGAGCGTAGCTCATGGCATAGTCGATCTCGCCCGACGCCTCTGCGTGGATGGTGAGAAGCGGCTCACCAATCGTGATTTGTTCGCCTAGGCGTTTGTGAACGGTCAGACCAGCGGCCGGGCGTTCGGGAGCACCAGCAAGTTTTGCGAGCCTGGAGAGCTTTCTATTATCGATTGCTTTCAAGACCCCTGACCGAATTGCCGCGACGGGCGCAGTTTGCGCTGCGCGTGGTGGTTCGCGCAAACCGCCTTGAGCGGCGCATATGGCCTGAAACTTCGACCAGGCAGATCCATTGTCGAGCGCGTCCTGAGCCATGGCCGCTCCGGTATCCGGTTTGGCACGGCCCGCAAGTTCAAGGGCGGCGCCAGCCAGCGTCAGCGCCCGTTCGCGAAGATCTGGCGGCGCGCTTTTGCTTCTTTGCAAGACCCTGAGCACGTCCCAGGCTTCGAGCGCCGGTCCGATGCCGCGCCCGACGGGTTGGAGCCCGTCGCTGAACACGCAATGGGTCTTGAGGCCAAACCCACGTGCAACGATCGTCATGTGCTGGGCAAGGGCGCGGGCACCGGCAGCACTACGCAGTTTAGCGGTTGGTCCGACGGGCAAGTCGAGCACCACATGGCTCGCGCCGGCGGCGATCTTCTTTGACAAAACAGACGCGATCAGCTGACCTTCGGCGTCGATGTCGAGGGCCCGTTCAATGCGGATGAGAATATCATCGGCCGGGCTGAGCTGGACCGCGCCGCCCCAGGCAAGGCATCCACCTTCCGTTTCAACAACCCGCCTGATGTCTGGCAGTGACAGATCGACTTGGGTGAGCGTCTCCATCGTATCTGCAGTTCCGGCGGGCGATGTGATGGCGCGCGAGGAGGTCTTTGGGACCGTCAAACCCAGGCTGGCCAAGATCGCAACAACAATCGGCGTCGTGCGATTTCCGGGTAGGCCGCCCACGCAGTGTTTGTCGATGACCATGTCGGTATTCCAGTCGAGTTGCTCTCCGACGTTCACCATGGCGCCGGTCAGCGAGGTGATTTCGTCTATGTCGAGGCTCAGCGTGGAACAGGCTGAGATAAAGGCGGCCAGATGAATATCAGAATACAGTCCGGCGGCGATATCAGTCACGATCCGGTCAAATCCATCGCTTGGCAGCCGTTTGCCGGTCATCCGTTGACGCACATCAGAGAGAGACCGAAGCGTTGGAGCGTGGCTGACTTTAAGATCTGCGCCGGGCTCGGCACCAAGCCGGCTCCAAGCCGCTTCAGAAAGACCAGCCTCGCTAAGGGCCAGCCAATCATCGTCGATCTGGTGCAGGGTCGCGACCACGTCCCGCCCGTCGCAACTGATCAGCACACGGGCGCGCGACGTCAGTCCTTCTGAACGGCAGACCGGGCAGTCGGTCCGCATTAGAACGATCGCTTCGTCCTGAGCATGCCATTTCAGGCGTCGCGCGGACAGGGTCGTGGCGGCGTGGGGTTGATTATCCTGCGTCATTCGTCGCCGCTTCCAAGCTCATAGGCCTTCTCGATGGCAACAACATCAGTGCGCCAGCCGAGCTCATCCTGCATACGCGTGCTTAGCGCCTCTGATGCATCGGGTTCGCCGTGAACAATAAATGCTTTTGCCGGACGCTTTTCAAAGCCGCCAAGCCAGGAGATCAGCTCGTCGGCATCCGCATGGGCTGACAAAGCGGGCAGGCTGGCGATCTCGGCGCCGATATGAACGTCGTGGCCGAACATTTTGACCTTGCTTGCGCCCTTGAGAATCTTGTCTCCACGCGTGCCACCGGCCTGATATCCAGCAAACAGGATCGTATTTTTCCGGTCTCCACCAAATGCCTGAATATGGTGCAGAACGCGGCCGCCTGTGATCATACCGCTCGCTGCGATCACAACCTTTGGCATCAGATCATTGGTAATGGCTTTTGAAGCGTCGACGTCACGCGCATAAGTCGCAATCGCGCAAGTCTCTTCACAAACCTGCCGCGCAAATCTGTGATCATCGAGGTGTGTGCAGAGAAGTTCAGTTGCGTTTATCGCCATTGGGCTGTCGAGATAGATCGCGACATTCTCGAGCCGTCCCGCTTTTTTGAGCATCCAGATATGGTAGAGAATGAGTTGAGCGCGCCCGACCGCAAAGGCTGGAATAACCACTGTCCCGCCGCGCCTGGCGGTGCGTGCAATCACGTCACCCAGCTGTTCCATGGGATCGAGCTTCGGATGAGTGCGATCTCCATAGGTGGACTCTATGACGACGTAATCGGCATTTTGCACCGGCTCAGGGTCAAACATGAAAGGGTCGTCATAGCGGCCAAGGTCACCAGAAAAGATAATGGTTTTGCCGCCCCAACGGACTTCAACGGTCGATGCCCCAAGAATATGCCCGGCGCGGCGTAAATAGATATCGGCCCCAATCGCGAGATGAACGTCCTGGTGAAAGTCGATTGGGGTGAGCTTTTCAATCGCCGCTTCGGCGTCGGCGATCGTATAAAGTGGCTGAGCCGGTTTGTGGCGGGTGTAGCGAAGGCGGTTGGCCCGCTCGGCGTCTCGTTCTGAAATATACGCGCTGTCGCGCAGCAGGATTCCGCAAAGATCCTTGGTCGCGCTCGAGCAATAAACGGGACCGCGATAACCTTCTCTGACCAGTTTTGGCAGATAACCACTATGATCAATGTGGGCGTGCGTGAGGACAATGGCGTCGATGGATTTTGGATCAATCGGGAAGGGCGCCCAGTTGCGCTGGCGCAACGCCTTATAGCCCTGGAACAGACCACAATCGATCAGTATACGCTGACCTTCATATTCAAGAAGATGGCGTGAGCCGGTCACGGTTCCAGCCCCGCCAAGACTGGTCAGGGTGAGGGTCATGATGCGTGCTCCCGGCGCAGGACAGGTTTTGAGCGCTCGAGAGCGGATGGATCGCCTTGCCCATCAATGGCGCGCCGTTCATCCTCCGAAAGGAGATCGAGAGTTTTTTTCGGCAGCAACGCCATGGCGGCATCGACAGTATGAGCCCAGGTGCAGCGATTGGCGAACAGCATGCCTGCGACATCAAATGTTCCGCCGCGAGAAATGTAGCCGAGCGCGCGCAATTGTTCCGGCCCGCCATCCAGTCGTCTCAGCACACCCGTCATCGGTTCGGGCCGCGTATGCGTCAGCAGCACTCTTGCCAGCCCGCGCGGGAAAAGGGCTTCAAGCCTGTCTTCGCTCGCTGTGAATGCCTGCTCCATTGCGTCGCGTCCCATGCGGAACCTGCCCGGTTCAAGGATCAAGGTGACACAGCATGGCACGCCGCGTTCAGTGAGTCGCTGGAATGCGGCGAGGGCTTCGTGAGCCTGATAAGCGCCGATCGCGACCAATTGAATGTCGGCTGCCATGATATCACCGGCGATGTGGAGCGCTCCATTTTCCAGCGCGTGTTCGGCTTCCTCTTCGGATAGAAGGTTTGGGACATCTCGTTTCGGTGTCACGAGGCAGGCGATTTCGCCGCGCCCACGATAGATGTTGCGCAGCGCTTCAGCAGCGCTTGGCGCGTCGACCGGGAAGATCACCCGAGCGGTCTCCGACATTTCTCCGAGCAGCGCTTCGGGCAGTGTCGGGTCCTGGTGGGATTGTTCATTCTTGGCATTTTCCCAAGTATGCGAAGTTGCAATAAGCGGGACGCTGATCCAGCCCGGAATTTGACCGAGTTCTTTCTGTCGACGCGCGAAGATAATCTCCTGGCGCAGCGCGCCGAGCATCTTCATGGCGAAGGCCTCGTAGCTCACTGCGAGATTCAGCCCGCCCTTATTGCCAAGGGCTGCAGCTATCACAGCCTCTTCATTCAGCGCCGTGATGAGGCGACCATTTTTGGATTCAGGCGTGCCGGGCTCAGGCGCATTGACCCGATGCTTGAGCATCTCGAGCGTCAGCGGCATGTGGTTGCTGCGAAGCTCGTCAGGGTTTGCAACGCGGACCCGCAAATGCGGATTGGCGCGCACAATTTCGGTGAAACACTGATCGATCGCGTCCATTGCGCAATTTGGGCGGGGGGTGCCGAGCGAACGCGCGTCTGACCTAGGCAATACGGGATCAGAAACCTTGCGAACGGCGAGGGCGTTCTGACTTTCCAACATGCGGTTTTGTATTTTGTGGACGCTTAGGGTCCGGACCGCATCATCAAGCATGTCAGGCGGTGTGTAGAGCGCTTGTACGCCTTCATTGAAGAGCACGCGTGCGCCCTTATTGGTGCGCGGATTTCCTTCCAGTGGGAGATTGTGCGCGCTATTTCCCCCAGCCCCTGGAAACCCAAAACCCTTGATGCAGGGCGCAATCAGATAAGGCAGCCGCGCGGGGTAGGGGCCGTCCGTATCGCTCAGTTTTGAAAGCCGGGCCTCCGCTTCCAATATGCCCCATGCATAAGAGAGGGGATCATGGCCATCGACAATGATTGGGTCGAACCCGCTTAAGGTCAAATGCTTGACTAACCAATCAAGTCCGCCTTCCTGACTGATTTCGGTACGCTGTTCGATCCGCCGGCCATTCAGCACCATCGCAGGCACGGCGAAACCACTATCGCTGGCGCGCCACCAGCGCGGCGCCCAGTCGGATCCGCGCTGCTCTTCGAAAGCGCCGTCGCTCAGAAAGGCGACAAGGCGCTCGCCCAGCAATGGCATGTGGATATATTGCAGGCTGGTGAATCCAAGATACCCGCCTTCCGACAACCCGCCAGCTGTATTCGGGTTGACGTGGCTGCCGAGCGGCACGCCGGGGCGGCCATCGGGGGTGATCGCATAGCCGTAAAAGTCACTGACGAGCCGGGAAAGGCCTGCTTCACTGCGATCATAGCGCCCTTGCTGCGCGGCTGAGACATCGCCTGTGAGTGCGTTGATGGCTTCAATTGCAGCGACGCAATGACCCTGCCCAAGGGTCCAAGCACGGGTATGGCCACTCAACGCATTGGCGGCGAGATAGCCTGCAAATGCGATCGCCATGTTAAACGATCCGCCCATATGGCCTTCTGGCGAGGGTTTGAAATCCCCCGCCTTCAGGGGTGCGCCAGACAGGTCGACGCGACGTGCATATGACATGTGCGCGATGAGCCACATTGCCGCATTCGCGAGTCTGTCCGTCGCCGAGAACACGTCTGCGGCCTCGGTTTGTGTGAGCGCCAAAAGCCCGCGGTCGGCGTTCTGCAAGATACTCTGAAGTCGCTGCTGCGTCTCGGTATCATGGACGATCACGCCATATCCGCTGGTCCATTGTTCTGTCATGATCGTCGATATCCCCCTGCCAGTTCGCGCATCAAAAATCAGGTGAGCAGTCTTGATACGGCGCGTGGCGGGCAAACCCTCACGATCAGATTTGCGTGGATTCAGGCTGGCTTTCGCGGTCCAGAAACGCAGCCTATAAGCAGGAGAAAGGCGATGAGTGTGATGGTTCAGTCTCGCCCAGAAAGGGGTTTTGATGCGGTGCGATAAAACCTGCGAACTGCCTGGCGCAAGTGATTTGATTTCCCTCAACAAGTCCTGCTTTTGCATGACGCTCGGCAGGGCCGATCTTGATGAAGCCATTTTGGATCATGCCGGCAATGATGAGCTCTCGGCGCTTCTGGCGGCGCGGCCCAATCTATTTGCGGCCACGGCCGTTTTTGTCTCACCATCGGACCTGCGGGCGATGCAGGCGCAAGTGTCTGCAATTGAAGCGGTGGCATCCCTGACGTCTTATCAAGAGGTCGCCCTGGCACGCTCAAATGATAATATTTTCAGCGCTCAGACCGGCGCACGCGGTCTGTTCATGGGATACGATTTTCACATCTCTGAAGACGGACCCAAACTCATTGAGATAAATACAAATGCCGGCGGAGCCTTCCTGGTCAGCGAGCTCCAGCGCGCTGCGGCGAAACATGCTGAGGCTTGCGGAGATGCGCGTCTCGCGGATTCGGACGCAATCGATGCAGTCCTTGTTGAAAGCTTCATCTCTGAGTGGCAGGCGACGGGACGGGAGGGCCGTCCGGGCAGGTTGGCTATTCTCGATCAGGACGCATCTGGGCAGTATCTCTATCCGGACATGGTGCTCGCGAGAGACTTGTTGGCCCGCAACGGCATCGAAACCCTCATCCTTGACCCCGAGGCGCTCACCTATGAGAACGGCGATCTTGCGCACGGTGGAAGAGCTATCGACATGGTCTATAATCGGCTAACGGATTTTGATCTGTCCGAGCCAGGTCATGCACATCTGCGCGCCGCGCTCCTCGACGAGGCGGTGGTTATCAGTCCGGCGCCGCGCCACCACGCGCTCTATGCCAACAAACGAAACCTGATTTGGCTTAGCGATCCAGATTCGCTTAAATCGTTTGGCGCGGATGACGCAGACCGACAGGTGCTTGCGGCGATCCCCGATACGCGGCGCGTTACCGAAGACGTCGCTGATGAGCTTTGGGCGACGCGGCGAGGATACTTCTTTAAACCCGCCGCGGGTTTTGGCAGCCGTGCTGCTTATCGTGGTGACAAGCTGACGAAACGCGTCTGGTCGGCAATCCTGGAAGGGGATTATATTGCTCAAGCCCTGGTCCCGCCGACGGTGCGCGCTGTAACTGTCGACCAAGAGCCGGTAACACTGAAGTATGACGTTCGGCTTTACACTTATGCCGGGAAAACACTGCTGTTGGCTGCCCGCGTTTATCAGGGACAGACGACCAACTTCCGCACCAGCGGCGGCGGGTTTGCGCCGGTGTATCAGTTCTGATGATCTGGCATGCTTCGTTTTCGGATAATGGTGCGAAGTCACACCAAACGCTCTAACTAGGGCGCTCATCGCTGCCTCTCGATTTAGCGCCAATCTGAGTTCAATTAGCCAAATCGTCCGCAACTCGGACGAGTTGAAGAAAATCAAAAAATCAACTCTTAAGAGATCTGTGCTAGTTTTTTGAAATGGCTAAGCGATCAAAACAAGGCTCATTGGCCGCGCCTGAAAAGCGTGTCGCTAAGGCGTTGCTTCAACGCGGGTATTGACCTGAGCCCCGATTGGTCCCGCATTTGAATTGAGAGTCTGTCGTTATGGAGACAGACAATGCGCAAGAGCAAATTCACGGAAGAACAGATCATCGCGATCCTGGCGGAACAGGAGCGCGGCATGTCGACGGCGGATGTCTGCCGGCGTCATGGCGTCAGCTCGGCCACCTTCTACAAATGGAAGGCAAAGTTCGGCGGGATGGACGTGTCCGATGCCCGCCGGCTGAAGACGCTGGAGGGTGAGAACGCGAAATTGAAGCGCCTTCTGGCGGATGCGATGCTTGATAATGTCGTTCTGAAGGATCTGCTGGGAAAGTACTGACGACGCCCCAGTTGAAGCGGGTGGCGGCGCTCGGAGCGATGTCGGATCATGACATCTCCCAGCGTCGCGCCTGCCGACTGGTCAGCGTCGATCCGAAGACTGTCAGGCGAGAAGCGGAGCCGGATAATCCGGAGATCCGCAAATGTATGCGCGAGATCGCGGCAACGCGCCGCCGGTTCGGCTATCGCCGCATCGGCTTGATGCTCGAACGCGAAGGCATCGTTATGAACCACAAGAAGCTGAGGCGCCTCTACAGGGAGGAAGGCCTGGCGGTGAAGCGACGACGGGGACGCAAGCGCGCCACCGGGACGCGCGAGCCGATGCCTGTCCCGGACGGTCCATCGAAACGCTGGAGCCTTGACTTTGTGTCTGATGTCTTCGGTCCGGCGCGGCGGTTCCGGATGCTGAACGTGATCGACGACTATACCCGGCAATGCCTGGCACTGGTGGCCGACACCTCCCTGTCAGGCGCGCGTGTGGCGCGGGAGCTTGATCGCTGCATCCGCCTCTATGGCCGGCCGGAGACCATCGTCTCGGACAATGGGACCGAGCTGACCTCGCGCGCCATCCTGGAATGGCAGAACGAGACCGGCATCGCCTGGCACTACATCGCGCCGGGCAAGCCGCAGCAGAACGGCTTCGTCGAGAGCTTCAATGGCAAGCTCCGTGACGAATGCCTCAACGAGGAAGTCTTCGACAGTCTCTCCCACGCCAGAAAGGTACTGGGGCGCTGGCGGCACGATTACAATCATCACCGGCCTCACTCATCGCTGGGCGGGCTGACGCCCGCAGCGCGCCGGTCGCTCGAGCTTGTCGGGGGCTCCACTCCCGGCGCGCTCGCCAGACATCAAACCTTGGACTATGAAAGGGTCAGACTCTCGAAATAAACGAGGGAGCCGAAGGGCTCAGGTCAAGGCCCGCATCCTTCGATGCGGGCCTTAGCTTCCGTCTGCTGATTGATTGCCGGTCCGGAGTCGCCAATAGAAACGCTGCCTCCTAAGAATCGCTAGAACATGGTTCGCAAGCCGACTTTAAAAACGGTGTCATCCGCGCTGCCGGTTTCCAATCGTTGAAAGTCAGCGGTGTCGCCATAGGCTTCTTCATAGGCAAGCTCGACATAAGGTGCGAATTCACGGGTGAATTCATAGCGCAATTGAGCGCTATATTCCGCCGTCGCTAATCCCGAACCAATCTGCCGGGACGGATCGTCTTCGGCATAGAAATCTAGCGCAATGCCGGGTTCGAGGATCAGGCGTTGCGTGAACAAAAGTTCGCCCGTGGCTTCAAATCGGGCGCTGACATCGCCACTCGAAGAGACAAAGGCGGCGGCATCAACTTCGAAGAAGTAGGGCGCAAGACCTTGCAGCCCTATAACGCCATAGGTCTCGCCTTTAGGCTCAAGGTCGTAGCGCACACCAATCTGCGCATCCCAGAATTTTGAAATGTAGCGTGAATACAGCGCTTGGACCTCGGCGTCCTCGAAGTCGCCATCGGCAAACTCACCTTCAGTCTTCCACCAAAAGCGATTATAATCACCGCCGACCCAGCCTTGGGCATCAAAGGCACCGACGGTTTCATCATCAATCTCGGCAATATCGGCTTCGATCAACGTGTAATTGTAGACCGGGTCACCTTCGGTTGCGAGGGCCGGCAGGGCGGTCGCCATGGCGAGCGCACCCACGATCAGGAAATTGGGTTTCATCTGTTTTATCCTTATGGGTGTTTGTTATTGAGCGCCGCCAATGACGTCGACTTGCCGGAACATGCCGGTCGCGGCGTGCTGGAGAATGTGGCAGTGGAAGGCCCAGGATCCGGTGGCATCGACGGTTACATCGGCGGAGATAGTTTCACCTGGCCGGATCGTGATCGTGTGCTTGCGGGGCGCCATGTCGCCCTCGCCATTCACCAGATCCATCCACAATCCATGCAGGTGCATCGGGTGCTCCATCATGGTTTCATTCTTGAATGTGATACGAACGCGTTCGCCGTAATTAAACTCCAGCGGGCCGGCGTCACCGAACTTCACGTCGTTAATCGACCAGAAATACCGTTCCATGTTCCCTGTGAGACGAAGCTCGACCTCGCGATCTGGAGCTCGCCGGTCCGTATATGGCGTGAGCGCGCGGAGATCGTCATAGGTGAGGACTTTCTGTCCTTGCTCCATCGCAGGCATTTCGCCATGTCCGCTATGGGCGTCTCCACTCATGTCCATGGTCATCTCATCCATGCCGGTAGCTTCACCATCAGCCATCGCGCCGTGGCTGGCATGGCCTTCGCCCATCGCTGCCATTGTCAGCTCTGGCCGGGGCCCAAGTTCCGGGATCGCCGCTTCGGCGCCGGGTGTCTCGCTGAGTGTGCCGCGGGCATATCCTGATCGGTCCTTTGCAGCGGCGAAGATCGTATATGATTGTCCCGCCTCAGGCTCGACGATAACGTCGAAGGTTTCAGCGATAGCGATCGGGAACTCATCAACCGAGACTGGCTCGATGTTCTGACCATCGGCCTGGACCACTGTCATTTTGAGTCCCGGAATCTTGACGTCGAAATAGGTCATGGCGGCAGCATTGATGAACCGGAGACGGACTTTCTCGCCCGGTTCGAAAAGACCGCTCCAATTGTCTTCAGGCGTTTCACCGTTCACCAGAAACGAGTAGCCGGTAATGTCGACAATGTCGGTTGGATCCATGCGCATCCGGCCCCACGCCAGTCGCTCCTGGATGACGTCGGTCTTTTCGCCGCCATCAGCATTTGTCCAATCACGCCAGAGGTCGAAAACGGTTCGGCGATTGTAATTGTAATAGTTCGAGCGCTTCTTGAGATTGGCGAGCGCTTTGTAGGGACTGTCGTTCAGCCAGTCGGCGAGAATGATCACATGCTCGCGATCATACTCGAAGGGGTCCGGCTGTGCCGGTTCGATTATGATGGGCGCGAAGACGCCCTCCTGTTCCTGCAGCGCAGAGTGTCCATGGTACCAGTAGGTGCCTGACTGGTTGGCGGTGAAGTTGTAAGTGTAGGTCTCGCCCGGCGCGATGCCGTCAAAACTGATCCCCGGAACGCCATCCATACCAGCGTCCAGGATAATCCCATGCCAGTGAAGCGAGGTATCTACATCGAGTGTATTGGTGACATTGATGGTGACGTCTTCGCCTTCACGCAGTCGCAGTAGAGGGCCAGGGCTCGTCCCGTTGATGCTGACGCCGGTCAGCGTCTTGCCATCGACCGTCCGTTCAAACTGGTCGATCTCCAGATTATAAACGTCTGCGAGTGCGGCGGGCGCGATCAAGCTGCTTGTCGCGATGAGCAGTCCGGCGAGTTTGGAACGCATGATGTTCTCCTTATTGCGTTGGACGCCGCTGGAATATTGGGGGAGGAATAGGCGTCGTTGTCGGATGGTTACGCGGCCAGACCGGGCACCCCTTATGCCCCCTTGGGGTATGAGGTGCGACACTTTAGCGAACCGTCACCGACGCATCGCGCTTTTCAGCCAGGCAAAGATCAGACTGGGGATGATCAGCCACTGCAAGAGCGGCGACAGCCCGGTGTTGAGCGGTCCGATCGTCGGCATTGCTTCGCGGTAGGCCCAGCTTTCGCGGATCGAAATATTCAGCCATTCGCTGAACACTGTATAGGTCAGTCCGATCAGGAGGCTTAAACCTGCGACTCGCCAATAGTTTTTGTCTGGCCATCCACGGCGCCCCGCGATGAGCCAGGCGAGCGATAGCGAAGACCCGGCGATTAGGACATCGCCAAATGTGCAGTGAGCAATCGCGAATGCGATCTCGGCGCGTGTCCCATCAATCCAGATCGTGTAAAGCGGCGCGTGGGCGATTTCCCAGATCAAGTTTGCGACCGCGATAATCAGAATGTAGGCGAAAAAGAACTGTAACAACCGCCAGTTTGGAGCTGTGGTTGGTTTCGGGATGTCCAGTTCTTGCGTCATTGGCGTCTCTTGCGAAAATGCGATCAGATTGCCAATTTCTACGTGTCGACAGGTATCATCCCTCACATGCAGATCGGCATTGTCAGGCGCGCGATCGGTGCATATTGACTTTAATCAATGTTTTTAAGGGAGCGCGATAGCCGCTGCGTATATGACAATACGTAGTCCTCCCTAAATTTGCTTCTCGAAAGGAGAGTGCCATGAAAAATGACCTAGACGCGCTCATCAAAGATCTGAAGGTGGCGCCCCTTGATCGCGACCTTCACAATCTCGAAGCCGAGGTTTGGGAGCGGATTGACGCGCGCAACCCAGCCGGACACCCAGCTTCGCCCGCAGCGATTGCCACAGACAGACGCCTTTTTGCGACACCGGCAGTAAGTCGAACCGCGGCGGTTGCGCTTGCCGTTGCAATCGGCCTTTTGGTCGGATTGTTCGGGGCGCCCAGCCAGTCATCGCCGAGCGATTTTTCGGTCTTCTCTGTTGACGCCCCATATGCCCCTTCCGGGCTTCTGAGGTAAGAGGAGTAATGAAACTAGAACACTGGATCATTGTCGTTTTCCTAGCCCTGTGCGCGGGCATGACCGGCGTGTTTGTCGCTGGAAACTGGTCTGTAACGCATCCGGTCGAAACAGCTTCTGGTTTGCATGAGCTGGTCCATCACGACTTGGATCTCTCAGCGGATCAGGAAGCAGAACTCGAGCTAATCGAACACCGTTTCGCGGCCAGAAAGGCTGAGCTGGAACAAAAGCTTCGCGCGGCCAACTTGGCACTTGCTGGCGCTATGGAGGCCGACAAATCCTATTCGCCCGCTGTTCAGGCGGCGATCGATGATTTCCACACAGCCATGGGGGAGCTGCAAAAAGTCACTATCGAGCATGTGTTTGAGATGCGCGAGATCCTTACCGAGGAACAAGCGATCGTCTTTGACGCAGAAGTCGTTCGAGCACTGACGGAGCTTTAGACATATACACGTGCACAACACAGAGCGAACAGATGCAGAGCTTGCTGTAGCCGCAGCGGGGGGCGAGGAACGCGCTTTCACCGAGCTTATGCGCCGTTACAAGGAACCGCTCTACCGCTACGTTCAACGCTCGATGCGTGGCAATGAAGACGCCTATGATGTGCTGCAGGAAGCCTTTACCGCAGCCTGGCGTTCGATTGACCGTTATGACCCGTCGCGGAAGTTCTCGACCTGGATCTACCACATTGCGCTCAACAAAGTTCGTGATCATGGCCGTAAACGCGCCGTGCGAAGCTTTTTCTTTCAAGCAGCACCTCTGGAGAGCCCGGATCGGCCCGATATCGCGGACCACTCGCAAAATGTTCAAGACGATTATGAGCACCGCGATGAGCTCAACCGTGTCTCGAAAATGGTGGACGCGCTGCCAGATAAGTTGAGGCAGGCCTTTACGCTGCAGGTCCTTCAAGACATGCCCCAAAGTGAAGTGGCCGAAATACTTAGTGTCTCCATCAAGGCGGTGGAAACACGGGTCTACCGCGCCCGGAAAATCTTGCAGGAACAGGTCGAAAAGCTCGATTAGGCTTCTTTTTTAGCAGACATTAGCGGCGACGTTTCGGACCTCGGGCGCGATGCGAGATAGATCCCGATGGCAGCGAGCGCGCCGCCGCCAATGACATTTATCGTCAGTGGCTCTGAGAAGAATAGCGCGCCAATCGAAACGCCAATGATCGGAACGAGAAAACTAAATGCGGCCGCCTTGGATACATCCAGCGACTGCAAAGTCACCTGCCATAACCAATAGGCCAGCGCCGTCCCGGGCAGGGCGAGTCCAAGAAGTGAAATTATGAATTGCGCCGACCAGTCGATGGCCGTTGGGGATTCGGTCGCGAACGCCAAAATTGAGATCGGGATCGCTCCAACCAAAAGCTGTAACCCCATCGCCATCGCCGCATCGACGCGCATCGCTAATGACTTAATGGCGATGTTACCTACAGCGACGCCGCTCGTCGCCATAATTACCAGGACCAGACCGAAGGCTGTTGACCCCCCGCCCGAGGCCAGTACGCGCGGTATGGCGATGAGCGCCACGCCGCCGACGCCGAGGCAAAGCCCAAACCAGCCAATCGGTCCAAGACGTTCGCGCAGAAACACGACAGCGAGCACGGCGGCGATCAACGGCTGGAGACTTTCTATCACGGTCGCAAGACCAGGTGATACAAACTCCGCGGCGTGAAACATCCCGAAGTAGCCAATGCCGGTCATTCCAAGACCAGCAAGCGTGATCCAGCCCCAAACGGTCCACCCGCGAGGCAACGCGGCTCGGCGCAGAGCGGCGACACCTATTAAAACACTACCAGCCAGAACAGCGCGCAGGGCTGCAAAGGTCAGGTGAGGTGCATAAGCGAGCCCCAGCGTGATGAGCGGATAGCAGGAGGCCCATAAGACCATGACGATGGCTGCGAGAATGCGGGGGCTGACAATCAAACCAGGGCTCCGGTGAAACACTTGAAAGAGTGGAGCCAATTATGAGGGCGCCGCCTGTGTGCTGCGTAATACGTTGCAAGTGCCCAATACCCTTGGGTTCGAACAGTTGTAAAAAGGATACCCCTCATGAAACCGATCTGGATCACCGCCGCCGCTGTTTTTGCTTTGTCGCCTATGGCCTTGGCTCAAGACGGCCACAAGACACATGATCAAAGCGAAACACCTGCCGTTGAGGCGGAGACGGACCCCGCCAGTGCCAAAACCTGCATGGCTGGTCATGAAGGCATGGAAGGTATGGAGGGCTGCATGGCCAATATGGAAGGTAAGATGGCTGAAGGTCATATGATGGATCATGGCGGCGATCACATGATGGGTCGCGACAAACCCATGATGGGCGAGGGCGGCATGGCGATGGACATGGATAAAATGATGGAGCATGGCGCAGATGGCCACCAAATGCATGCCGCATCTGGTGATCATCCAATGTCTGCGGAAGACTGCGAGGCCAAACATGAAGCTATGGGCCATGATCCAGCTGAGCAC
This sequence comes from Henriciella aquimarina, assembly GCF_002088975.1. GTDB lineage: Bacteria > Pseudomonadota > Alphaproteobacteria > Caulobacterales > Hyphomonadaceae > Henriciella > Henriciella aquimarina. The sequence goes on along the minus strand of NZ_NCST01000030.1, from coordinate 2,433 downwards.
TGCCCATTGATGACGGGCGAGGAGGAGGTTGCCACAGAATAAGGCGTGTTCGGGTGTCGTTCTTCGGCGCCGCCGCCTTGGTCCCGGGCCTTCGCACTACGTCCCCCCCAACTGTGAAAGCCCGGACCAAAAATTGTTCGCTTCGACGAACAATGAAGCAGAATGAGATTAGCCCTCCCCTCTCGCTCGATCTCGCTCTGAACTTGCCGCGTCCCATGCTCCCCCCAAAGCCAATATGGGGCGCGGCAATATATTCATCGCTGCATGGGACGCCGCAGCTGCACCTGTAATGGACACAGCGTGCCCGGCGTCTGTTCCAATGATGAGAATTTCAGGGAGTATTTTTATGTCAGACTCCGTTCCCACAGAAGTTGAACGACGTGATTTTATCTTTATTGCGACGACTGCCGCCGCAGCTATTGGAACGGGACTGGCGGCCTGGCCGCTTGTCGATCAAATGAATCCGGCGAGCGACACACGCGCGTCGAGTTCCTTGGATGTCGACGTTTCGAAGATTCCGGTCGGTGGCGAAATCCGGGTTTTGATCGGCGGTAAGCCGTTTTTTATTCGCCGACGCACTGAAGCGGAGATCGCCGCTGCCAACGCCGTTAATTTCGACCGATTGCCAGACCCGGAAACAGATGATGCCCGTCTTAGGCCCCGCCGTGATGGCACGCTCAACCCCGCTATATTGATTACATCGGGCGTCTGTACGCATCTTGGCTGTGTGCCTGTAGGCCCAAATCAGGGCGCGGTCGGAGATTATGGCGGGTGGTACTGCCCCTGCCATGGATCGCACTATGACATTTCCGGGCGGATCAGAAAGGGACCGGCACCGCTGAATCTGCCTGTCCCAGACTATGTCTATCTGACTGATGATTTAGTGACGATCTCGATTTGAGAAACCGAGTTGGAGCGCTTGGCACCAAGAGCGACAGACAATGAAACGCCAATTGGAAAACTCACACCTGATCGTCTTTCTTGTACTTTGCCTGCTTGCCCTGACGATCGTGTCCCACCAAGTGGTGTAGCTCGTCATTGGCCTGACGGTTTTGGTCAGGCTGAGCTGATCAGCCGACCTGAGCTACAGGCAGGCTGACCAGGGGGTTATCGCAGACTGGCGCGAGGGTTTCCAGCGTCATGTAGCGTGCTCTCTGCACGGCCCATTCCTCGGTCTGTTCCATGAGGATCGCTCCCACCAGTCTGCGGATGGCGTTTTCATTGGGGAAGATACCGACGACATCTGTGCGCCGTTTGATCTCGCCGTTGAGCCGTTCGATGGGATTCGTGCTGTGCAGTTTCGTGCGATGCTGCTGCGGGAACGTCATGTAGGCAAGGACGTCTTCTTCTCCCTCGTCCATCAGCGCGGCGAGCTTCGGCAGTTTCGGCCGCATCTGATCGGCGACATGGCGCCACTGGGTCTTTGCAGAGGCATAGTCGTTCTGGGCGAAGGCGGTGGCGATGAAGGCCGAGACCACACGCCGGCTGCTCTTGCCGGCATGGGCCAGGACATTCCTCTGGAAGTGTACGCGGCAGCGTTGCCAGCTGGTATTGAGGACGCGGGCGACGGACGCCTTGATACCCTCGTGGGCATCGCTGATGACGAGTTTCACCCCACTCAGCCCCCGGCGTACCAGATCGCGCAGGAAGCCCGTCCAGAACGTCTCCGCTTCCGAGGGGCCAATGGCCATGCCCAGGACTTCCCGGCGCCCGTCCGTATTGACGCCGACGGCGATTGTCACCGCGACCGATACAATACGCCCGCCCTGGCGGACCTTGAGATAGGTGGCATCGATCCAGAGATAGACCCACTCGCCTTCGATCGGCCGGGTCAGGAAGGCCTCGACCCGCTCATCGATTTCTTCGCAGAGACGCGACACCTGGCTCTTTGAGATGCCTGTGCCGCCCATCGCCTGGACGAGATCATCCATCGCCCGGGTCGAGACGCCGTGCACATAGGCCTCCTGGATCACCGCTGTCAGGGCTTTCTCGACGGCGCGGTGAGGCTCCAGGAAGGACGGGAAGTAGCTGCCTGTGCGCAGCTTCGGGATCCGCAGTTCGACATTGCCGGCCCGGGTCTGCCAGTCACGTTCCCGGTAGCCATTGCGCTGGGCTTTGCGCTCCGGATCCTTTTCGCCGTAGGCCGCGCCGGCGCGCACGCCAACCTCGAGCTCCATCAGCCGCTCAGCGGCAAATCCAATCATCTCCTTGAGCAGGTCGGCGTCCCCACTCTTCTCAACAAGCTCGCGCAGGTCCATCATAGCCTTGGTCATTGTCGGTTTTCCTTCGGTCAGGTTGTGTGTCGCAACCCAATCCTACCAAGGAACCGGCAATGGCCAACCGCGCTGCGGGCCTCGTCCTACAGCGCCATGTGGAAAGGCGCGGACGAGACCCGCAGCGCTAACCAGCTACACCACGACCCGGGACGTGACC
>NZ_NCST01000029.1 GCF_002088975.1 Henriciella aquimarina | reverse complement strand
ATGGCGAGGCGCGCAACACGCCGGCGCACCTGCTACTGACGGCGCCGAAGACACTGAACACCGACCCGTCCGACCCGCTCAGCAAGACCGAGCTGCCGCAGCGGGTGAACTCGCTCGATCCGGTCTCCTGGGGTGTCGACCGCGCCGACGCGCTGGAGCGGCTCGATGCCTCCGGGCTGGAACCGGGGCGCATCTTCTGGGTGACCGACGGCCTCGATCCGGAGACCGCCACGCCCTTTGCCCGCGCGCTGGCAGAGCGCGCGCCGCTCAGCGTCTATGCCGCCACGCCGCGCGGACCGATGGCGATCACCGGGCTGAGCTCGGATGCCGAAGGCGCCAATCTGAGGCTCGCCCGCCCGTCCGGTGATGGCGAGGCCAACGCCTATGTCTCGGCGCTGACGCTGGACGGGGCGGCACTCGGCACGGCGGAAGCAAGCTTTGCCGCCGGCGAGAAGACCACCACCGCCGTCTTCGACATTCCCGCCGCCGCGCTGGCCCAGATCTCGCGCTTCACGATCACCGGCTCGGAAGGCGCCGGCAGTGTCTGGCTCTGGGATTCGGCAGCGCGGTCGCGCCGCGTCGGGCTGGTGTCCGGCGATTCGACGGCCCAGCCGCTGCTGTCGGACATGCACTATGTCCGCAAGGCGCTGGAGCCGTTTGCGACGATTACCGCCGGCGACCTGCCGGACCTGATCGCCGCCGATCCGGACGCCATCATCATGACCGATATCGGCCAGCTCGCCCCCGATCTCGAACGCGATCTCGGCGAATGGGTCGAGGGTGGCGGCGCGCTGATCCGCTTTGCCGGCCCGCGCATGGCGACCCAGACCGACAGCCTCGTGCCCACCCCGCTGCGCCGCGCCTCGCGCGCGATTGGCGGGGCACTGACCTGGGAAGACCCGCAATCCATCGGCAGCTTCCCGGAAAATTCGCCTTTTGCCGGGCTGCCCGCCCCGGAAGACGTGAAGATCCGCCAGCAGGTGCTCGCCCGCCCGGACCCGGCGCTTGTCAGCAAGACCTGGGCGCGGCTCACGGACGGCTCGCCGCTCGTCACCGCCAGCCAGCGCGGCCAGGGCACGCTGATCCTCTTCCATGTCACCGCCGGGCCGGACTGGTCCGACCTTGCCTATTCCGGCACCTTCGTGGAGATGCTGCGCCGCGCGATTGCTGCCGGGCGCGGCGAAGCGGTGGCCGACGATGAGGGCACCTACACCCCCGACATCGTGCTCAACGGCTATGGCCGCCTCGTCAGCCCGGCCGCAAATGCCATCCCGGTCGCGGCGACCGACTTTCGCGGCCTCACACCGTCGGAGAGCCACCCGCCCGGCCTTTACCGCGGCCCGGCAGGCACCCGCGCGATCAATGCCGCCCGCGATGCCAGCCCCGCCATCATGACGGACTGGCCAGCGGGCACCCGCCTGCTCGGCGACGCGGAAGCGCAATCCATGCGACTGGCCGGCCCGCTGCTGGGCTTGGCCGGGCTATTGCTCGCCATCGACCTCATCATCGCGCTCGCCATTGCCGGACGCCTGCCCCGGCTCGGGCAGAAGACCGCCGCAGTGCTCATCATCGGCCTCGCCGCGCCGCTCTTCGCCGATCTCTCGCCCGCCGCCCAGGCGCAGGGCTATCCCCAGCCCGATCCGTACAGCTATGGCGTCAGCCCCGGCTATGGCGTCGATGTGCAGGTCTCCGGCGACATCGACAAGGCAACCGAAGCCGCGCTGGACATGCGGCTGGCCTATATCAAGACCGGCAATACCTCGGTCGACGAGGCGACGCTGGCCGGGCTGAACGGCGTCTCGCTGACCCTCTACCGGCGCACCTCGGTCGAACCGGCCGAGCCGCACGCCGTCGATCCGGAAACCGATGCCCTCGACGTCTATCCCGTCATCTTCCTCGCCCTGCCGGAGAATGCCGAACCGCTGAGCTCGCTCGCCGTGGAGCGGCTGAACACCTATCTGCGCAATGGCGGCACGCTCTTCATCGACACGCGCGAGGGCGGACGCCTCGCGGCCGGCAACAGTTTCGACGATCTCGATCGCGTCCTGCCGGGCCTCGACACCCCGCCCCTGCAGCCTGTTCCGCAGGACCATGTGCTGACCCGCAGCTTCTACCTGCTCGACGGCTTTCCAGGGCGCTATCAGGACCGCCGCCTCTGGATCGAATCCTCTGGCGCGGGCGAGGAAGGCAACCGCCGGGGCGACGGGGTCTCGAGCCTCGTCATCGGGGATGCCGACTATCTCGCCGCCTGGGCGGTCGATAATCGCGGCCGGCCGATCTATTCCGTGGATGGCGGCGACGAGCAACGCGAAATGGCGCGCCGCTTCGGGGTCAATCTGATCATGTATGTGCTGACCGGCAACTACAAGGAAGACCAGGTCCACCTGCCCGCCCTGCTGGAACGCCTCGGCGAACACGACAATGGCGGTGGCCGCCGCGAACGCGACCGCTTCGATTTCAACGATATTCCGGAGCGCCCGGATGGAGGCCCGCGCTGACCGAAGCTGCCCGCATAAGTTTCGACCCGCTTCTGGGCTGGCCGCTTCTCTGGGCGCTGCTGGCGGTCTGCGCGGTGAGCTATCTCGCCTATCTGAGATGGCGCGGCCAGGCCTGGTTGACCCGCGCGCTCGCCCTGACGGCGCTGGCGGCGGCCCTCTCCAACCCCTCCTATGTGCGCGAGGAAAGAGAGCCCCTGCCCTCTGTCGCCGCCGTCGTGGTCGACCGTTCCGAAAGCATGACCTTCGGCGAGCGTACCGAGATCGCCAATGCCGTGCGCGAGACGCTGCAGGGCGAGCTGGAGGCCGACGAGTCGCTCGAAGTGCGTCTGGTCGAGAGCGACAGCCGGTCCGACGGCACCAATTTGATCGGCGCACTGGAAGGCCTGATGGCCGATGTGCCCCGCGACCGGATTGCCGGCGCGGTCATCGTCACCGATGGCCAGGTCCATGACGTGCCCGAAGACCTCGCCCAGCTGACCGGGCTCGGGCCGATCCATGCCCTTATCACGGGCGATCCCGACAGCGGCGACCGGCGCATCTCGCTCGTCCAGTCGCCGGATTTCGGCATTGTCGGCGAGCAGGCCCGCTTTGTCGTGCGCGTCGACGACCCGGTCGCCGACCAGGCCACCGTCTCTGTCTCGGTCAATGGCGGCCTGCCCGAACGCATCACCGTCGAGACCGGCGTGGACACGCCGCTGCCCATCGAGATCGAGCGGCGCGGCGACAATATCGTCGTCGTCGAGACCCCGGCGGGCGAGCAGGAACTGACCATGGCGAACAACCGCACCGCCGCGACGCTGTCGGGCGTGCGCGACCGGCTGCGTGTGCTGCTGATCACCGGCAAGCCGAATGCGGCGGGCCGCGTCTGGCGCGATCTGCTAAAGTCCGACCCGTCGGTCGATCTCGTCCACTTCACCATCCTGCGCCCACCCTTCAAGCAGGATGTCACCCCGCTTGAGGAAATGGCATTGATCGCCTTTCCGACCGAGGAGCTGTTCGAGGGCAAGCTCGACGAATTCGACCTCGTCATCTTCGACCAGTATGAGCGGCGCACCGTGATCACCATGTCCTATCTCGCCAATATGGCGCGCTATGTCGCCGATGGCGGGGCGCTGCTGATTGCTGCCGGCGAGGATTTTGCCGGCCCGGCGAGCCTCGCCAATACGCCGCTGGCGGGCGTGCTGCCGGCGCTGCCGACGGGCACGATCAAGGTCGGCCCTTTCCTTCCCACCCTGTCGGATACCGGCAAGCGCCACACCGTCACCCAGGCCCTCGACGGCCAGGACTGGGGCGAATGGGTGCGCTATGTCCAGGCGACGCCCGAGGCCGGCGATGTGCTGATGACAGCCAGGGATGGCGACCCACTGCTGGTCGTCGACCGGGTGGGCGAAGGCCGGGTGGCGCAGCTGCTGTCGGGCCAGATCTGGCTCTGGGCGCGCGGGCATGATGGCGGCGGCCCGTTTGCCGAGCTGATCCGGCGCATGGTGCACTGGCTGATGAAGGAGCCGGAGCTGGAGGAGCGCCAGCTGCGCCTCGAAGCCCAGGGCGATACGGTGCGCGCGACGCTGCGGACCCTGTCGGACAATGCCCCGCCGCTCTCCATCGAGACGCCGGATGGCCAGACCATGCAGCCGCAATGGCAGGCCACCGGGCCGGGCGAATTCGCCGCCGAAGCGCCGATCGACCGGCTGGGCCTCTTCCGCGCGCGGGCCGGCGGGCTCGAGGCCGTCACGCTGAACGGGCCGGCCAATCCGAAAGAATATGCCGCGCTGGAAGCGACCCCCGAGGTGCTCCAGCCCGTCGCGGCCATGACCGGCGGGGGCATCTACACCATCGACAGTCCGGGCGATGCGATCCCCGATGTCCGCCGCGTCGCCCAGGGCGCGAACGCCACCGGCGGCAACTGGCTCGGCCTGCGTGAGCGCGGCGCCTATGCGGTGAGAAGCTCGACCAGCCTGCCGCTCCTGCCGGGGCTGCTCGCAGCGATCGCCCTCATCGTCTTCCTGCTGCTGGCCTGGCGGCGCGAGGGGCGGTAGGCGCGAGGACGATCAAACGAATTCGACTATGGGAAAGCAGCATGAAGTTCGGCTTCAAATTCTTCGAGATCAAATCGAATTACATGGTCTATTTCCGCAAATGCTACGACCATTTCATCGCCGTATTCTTTGTTCGGTCGAAAATCACCTCTCCCCAATAAGCAGCTCGAAAGCACGTGATAATACGCCTGATGACCTCTCAAGCCCCTAAGATGTCTGAATACTATCTCTGCAATGTATTTCTTAAACTGCGGACGTAGCTTCCTCGATGTCATAAATGGTTTGAAACACTGTACTAAGCAAATCGCTGCAGATTTCGGGATATTTCCGTTTTCGCGTCGGCAGTCGGGCGTTTCGGGCTGTGCGTGGATAGATTTTTCAGGCAGGTGGGTGCCCAGTTCGATCCAAGATAGCATCGTCCTGTATAATTGATAAAAGAGGTATTCCAGACGCGTTGCATACTCGGCCGTAAGATCCAATTCAGGATTAGAGAGGTCGTAAACACCGAGCATGCCTTCATTGAAATTACTGAAGTAATACAACCACATATGCCAATTGATTTCTTGCACCGCTGATGCATGAATCATCGCGTCAAAAAATTCGATCGTGGCGTGAATGACATCGTGTTTCGCCTCCCTCTCCTGACTTACTGGAGGGGAATTTAGCCACTCGATGTATTCCGCATCGCGATCCGGCGACAGCTCTCTAATAACGTATTCGCCAGGGTATCTGTAAATATCGAGGTTCTTGGTGACCCAGCCCCGTGATCCGGGCCGTTCATTCGGAGAGTCTGTTCGCCTTTCTTTCTGTTGTTGATGGCGTGGTCAAGGCCCGGGGAGTGGAGCTTCCCCGCGGCTCAAGCGAGCCGGGCCTTCGGCGGCGCAGCCGCCGTTCGTAGGTTACGGGGCTGAGGCCGCCGAGTGATGTGTGTGGCCGGACCGTGTTGTAGTCTATCCGCCAGGCTTCGATGATGCGCCGGGCGTCACCGAGACTGTCGAAGAGATGCTCGTTCAGGCACTCGTCGCGCAGCCGGCCGTTGAAGCTCTCGACGAAGGCGTTCTGTGTCGGCTTTCCCGGCGCGATGTAGTGCCACTCAATGCCGGCCTCGCGCACCCATTTCAGGATCGCATGACTGGTCAGCTCCGTGCCAT
>NZ_NCST01000028.1 GCF_002088975.1 Henriciella aquimarina | reverse complement strand
AGCGCGAGCGGATCAAGATGCTTGAGCGCGAAGTGAAGGAGCTTCGCCAGGCGAACGAGATTCTCCGGAAGGCGTCGGCATATTTCGCACAGGCGGAGCTCGACCGCCGACCGAAGACATGATCGCATTCATTGACGATCATCGTAATGTTTATGGGGTCGAGCCGATCTGCAGGGTCCTGCCTATTGCCCCATCGACATATCATGAGGCGGATGCGCGGCGGCGTCGCCCCGAACGCAGGCCGCCGCGCGTCCGCCGGGATGAGGCGCTGAAGCCGGAGATCCTTCGTGTCTTCAACGAGAACTTCGCTGTCTATGGCGCCAACAAGGTCTGGCACCAGATGCGGCGGGAAGGCTTTGACGTGGCGCGTTGCACTGTCAGGCGCCTGATGAAGGCCATGGGCCTGCAGGGCATTATCCGCGGCAAGCCGCATCGCACGAAGTATCGGCTTTCCAGTGTCTGAGAGACCCGGATCAAGTCTGGATAAAATTGCACGGATGAGAAGCGACAAAATTCTAACTTGTGATTTTGCAACTCGTCGCCGCCTCAGTGCAGGGGGCCGGATTTGCCGGCTGCGACGCGCCGGTCGCCCGGACTTATTCTCGGTCGTCTCGCTCACGACAAAGGGGGGTTATACCAGTGTCGGAATCGATCAGGAACACATTCTGGTAAGAGGCTGCTGTCTGTCGGACAATCATTCTCTGGCCATTGGCGGAAGCGGATTCCAGAGATACATCCGAGGAAGCGTCCACAAGCACCCGCAAAGGTTCGAGAAGCCAGTTGGCGGTGTGGATTTCACCTTTCACATCGATCCACCAGGCCAGGACGCCGACATTCTTGTCAAACGCAATTTCCGCAAAGCGCCCGGCTGGAACCCGCCGCCAGTAGAGCGGATCATTCGATTGTTCCGTGCGCGCGAATTCATCGATGATCAGGAATCTGTTCTCATCAAGCGGCTCACCGACGACCAGCCTTCCTTTCAATTCCGGCTGTGTCGTAAGCGGCATGGTGACGAGCAACAGTTCAGACCCGGATGGATAGGCCTTGAGATCGTGAAACTCCGACGTCTCGGAGATCGGATCCGTTGCAACTTCGAGGATATTGAGAAGTGACCCGTTCACAAACCGCTTTTCCAATCGAGCGGAGACAAATGGCTCTGACTCGGCCGGCACCCACGACTTCGTGTTGAATGCATCGCCCTTGATCGCGACAAGCTTCCCAGATTCAGGCTCGACATAACTGGCGCGGTCCGGTTGGTGCCTGCAGTTTGACTTCGTCTCGCAAAAATAATCGATCACGGGCAATCGTGCCTGAGCACGCTCTTCCGAGGGACGATCCGGGTCCGCGTCAGTGTTGCCTTCAAGGTGCCCTGCCCGGAAGGGACGCATGCCGCCCGATGCCGCTCTCAAATAGATTTTATTATCGAACGCGACGGGACGGATGATGCTTCGAGATAGCGGATTTTGGGTAAAGACGTCGGTGATGACGATCGATCGGGTCTCCGTAAGCCCCGATGGCTCTACGCCAGCGAACTGAAGTGTCCCAAACGCATTTGAATCGTCCAGCAGGCTGTAAGCGAAAACTGAACGTCCCTCTGCAGAGATGCCAAACCCCATTTGGCTGCACTGTCCGGAAAATGTTGTTTGGGCATATCCGCTACCTGCGAATCCGCAGGAGCAGCATGCAAGCCACGAGAGTGCGCCGACTATGGCGCCCTTGCCGGCGACGCTTGCAGCTGCTCCGCGGTCAGACACGGGTTCTCCTCTATGCGATGTCCATCAGTGAAAGGTTACACCATGCCCGGGTTGTCAGGGAATGGCGTATAGGATTCGTAGAAGTCATTCGCAGTGCTCCCGTCCGCAGGAACCCCATTGTGGTCGGCCCAGGCTTGGTATGCATCAAGCACAGCGCCTTCACCGTAATTGGCATTCTTATACTCTTCCATGGCGAGCTCCCCTGGATCGTGAACGCCATCACCATCCGTATCGAACCAACCATCTTCCTGCGTCCAGCCATTCAAGGCCTGGCCATTCTCGAACTCGGTCACATACATGGCCCCGTTTTCGGTCATGTGATTTGGCGTGCCGGATGTCATGCTATCGCCCTGGGCGAGGATAAGGTGATCGTTCTGCGGATAATCCATTCCATAATTGGACGTAGAACCCCACATATAAGGATCATAACTGGATCCTCCTCCGCTGGGCGGCGTCACAGTTACCGTAGGCAGCGTCATCGTAGGATCACCATTCCCGCCACTGACCGCTTCTATTTCGGGTAGGTCCAACATTCGCATCTCTTGCTCCGATCTTCGGTTTGAATTTAACAATCGAAATCTACCACCGGTAACAAGGCATATTTCGCCCAAAGATGGAACGAAGGACTTGGATATGCTGTGGATAGCGTCGGCGCGACCGGAAGCGACGCTGACGTTCATCGCATGTCGGCGACCAGCGGATACGCCCGGCAAGGATCGCATCTGCCCGTTCGCGACAAACTTCTAGCGGGCGCACCTAAGTGCTGTCGACCTGCATAGTTCGAGCATGGCGGCGAGACCTGCGACATCGCCAATATGATTCCCGCTACGGACAAACGCTCCAATCTCCTGCATGTTGAGAAAAAGTCCGGGCGACAAGAACAGAGCCGGCTTTTCAATAATGCCGAAGTTACGGAGTGCGAGGTTGATCAGAGCCCTCGCTGTTCTTCCGTTTCCATCCGGCAGGGGATGCAACCTGAAAAAGAACACCCAAAGTAGTAGCGCCGAAACGACGGGCCGGGCGCAGCATGGTCTCGCACAAAGAGACGCCAAGAGGGGAACCTGTCGTCGCACTTCGTCGGGTGAGGGGTAGCGTGCGGTGAGCCGTCCCGTAGCAGGATTTACTGATCCGGCATCCCGCTCTCTTAGTTGAACAGGTTCCCCTGACAGCGCCGAAGCGAGTTGCAAGGTGTCCTCCAAGAAGGTTTCCTGATCAAAGGGCCTTTCCCAGACACGCTGAACAGCCCTTACCGCGCAAGGCCGTTGCGTGAGTTCGTGCAGCATGCGCTTGCTGGAGCCGGAGCCGGAACGTTCGGTCCAGTTGCTGCCCACATCCCGGCCAGACAGGATTTGTCTTGCCCATGCTTTTTCGAAGCCAAAGGGCGCGTCACCGCACTGGCTGAGTATCTGGCAAATTTCAGCGTCTTGCTCGCGCAGTCGAGTGCTGGCTTCCAATTCGTCCAGGGAGATCTGTTTGGGCTTACGCTGCAAATCTGTCACGGTCGAGTTCCACGGTGTCGCGCATTTACCTTCGATTGCATGAGAGATGGCGAACGGGCATCAGCTGCCTGACAGGAGCGGATTGAGAAGCCAGTCAAGCAGGCTCCGGTTTTCGAGAACAATGTCAGCGGAAAATTCCATGCCGGGTTGAAGTTGGAACTCTTTGGAGAATGCATTTATCGATTGCTTGTCCAGCTGAATCTCTACCCGGTAAACGGCTTCTCCTGTTTTGCTGTTAATACCGATTTCCTGAGGAAGCTGTGCGGTGTCGGCGATTTGCTTGACTGTGCCGGTCGCGGTGCCAAATTTTTGATAGGGAAATGCATCGTACCGCAGCCTTACCGATTGACCTGATTCCATGAAACCAATTGCCCGGGATGGAAGATAAGCTTCGGCCACCAGACTGGATTTTAGCGGCAAAATGATAGCAAGTGGAAGCCCTGACTGGGCCTGCTCGCCAACATTCGCCGCGAGCGCCGTCACCTTCCCGGAACTGTATGACAGGAGTGTATACCCGGACTCCGACATTGCCAGGATCTCCTCATTGTCTATCTGCGAAAGCCTTTGAGCAATGTCGCTGAGATCTGTCGCAAGCCGCGTCCTGATCTGGCGGATCTCGGTTTCCGCATTGCGTTGATCGGACGCCGCATCGGCGAGAGCTGACCTGCGTTGCAGAAGCGTTTGCCTGAGGGCCGACACCGCTTCAACACGCTCATTATAGACAGGCTCGCTGACGATTCCGCGCCCACGCAGTTCCTCAATATCCAGGACCCGGTCCTCTGCAATGGTGAGACGTTCCTGAACAAGATTTATTTCTTGAAGGATTTCATCCTGCCGGCGTCGGGCATCCTGTTCGGCGGTTGTCGCGGACTGGATCGACAGCTGCGATGATGCCTGAATCGACGTTTCGCGATGCAGGAGGCTTTCCCTTTCGCGGCGCAAGGCCGCTAGTGTTTCTCCGCTCAGGCTCCCACCTGAGCCGAGAAAATGTTCATGCGTGATCTTGAACAGCGGATCGCCAAACGCGACGATCTGTCCGTCGGTTACGTAAACCTCTTGAATGACACCCGGCTTTTGCGGATAGATTTTAGCCTCGGCACCATCGACACGAAGTGCACCGCGAACAGTTTCCTTACGGGCAAAATCGACGTTTACTACGAACACGCCAAGCGCAATCATAAATAGCGCCATGAGCATCGTAATGACGGACCAAGTCGACGGGAGGACGCCTGTTGGACGACCGAACTGCGACGAGGACGCTGCCTGATAGTCGAGCGCTTCCGGCCTGAACAATGTGTCAGTCACTTGCTGGCTCCCCGCATGTTCCCAGGCTCACTATCCTTCCTTTGTTCCATTGTCTCAAGGGGTGACCCCGGCCGTACGGTCCACTTCCGGCCCGCACAGCGAAATGCGGGAGAAACCGCAGGTTTGATCTCTTGTTGAAATTCGAGCGGAAAGGTTGACCGATTGGAGTGAAAGCTTCCTACTAAATCCAGGATTGTCGAGCAACGATCCGCGAGGGCTGAACTGTTGGGAGGGCTGGAAAATCCTAAACCTGTCCGGATTCCGTCGTATGCCAATCATAAGGCAGGCAGAAGCAGCCGAATGCGGCATTGCCTGCCTTGCGATGATTTCGAACGCGCACGGATACAAGATCGACCTAACAAGCTTGCGAAGCCGGTTTCCGGTCTCTATGCGCGGGGCAACACTCAAAGACATCATCGCCGTAGCCTCGCAAATGAATCTTGCCGGCCGGCCGGTACGCTGCGAGCTCGAGGAGCTGATCAAGCTACGCACGCCCGCAATCCTGCATTGGAACATGAATCACTTCGTGGTTCTGAAATCCGCAAGCAAGAAACGGCTGGTCATATATGATCCGGCGCGGGGCAAGATCACCTGTTCGATGGCCGATGCCGCTCGTCACTTTACCGGTGTTGCGCTTGAATTGTCCCCGGGGCCGAGTTTCCAGCGAAAGACGGAGAAAAATCCGGTAAAACTGGCGAGCCTGATCAAGATCGACGGTCAGGGCTGGAAGGCTATTTCGCAGGGCCTCGCTCTTTCGATCTTCCTGCAGGTTTTCGTCCTTCTTGGCCCCTATTACATGCAACTCGTGATCGACGAGGCGATCCTCAAGGGGGACCTTTCCCTGCTCACGGCAATCGCTTGCGGCTTTGCGCTTCTGAAGGTCTTTGAAGCGTTGACAACTGTTATCCGTGGCCTCGTTTTCCAGTTTCTCGCCAACGTGGTCGCGTTCGACATGGAAGCAAGCCTGTTTCGCCACATGCTTCGGCTTCCTCTTTCATTCTTCCATCGCCGGCATATAGGCGACATTCAGCAGAGATTCGGCTCGCTCGCACCAATCCGGGACCTCATTGTGAATGGGGCCATTGCGGCACTCGTCGATGGTGCCTTGTCCATCTTTCTTGGCATCATCATCTTTCTCTACGATCAAACGCTGGGCTTCATCGTTGTCGGGTTCGTTCTCTTTTACGGAGTTCTCCGTTTCGCATTCCTGGAAATTTCGAAACGCCTCTCCGGGGATTTCCTCGTCGCGGACGCGAACGAGAACACCAAATTCCTGGAATCCCTGAGAGCCATGCAGACCTTGAAGGTCGCCGGGATTGAAGACGCACGAGAGACGCTTTGGCGAAACCTGGCGATCGACACGGTCAACGCACAAATCAGGATGGGGAATGTCAACATCGGATACAAGGCGATAAGCCAGACACTCATGTCGTTGTCGAACATCCTGGTGGTTTTCCTGGCAGCTTCAAATACGATTGGCGGGACCATGACGATCGGCATGATCACCGCCTTTGTCGCCTATAAGAGCCAGTTCGAGCAGAAGCTCTTGGCCCTGCTGGAATTTTACGTCCAGTTCAAGCTCCTCGATGTTCATCTCCAGAGGGTCTCCGATATCGCTCTTGCCCGGCCGGAACGGAGTTCGGATACCCAGCCAATGGCCGGTAACTTGTCCGGCCATCTGCAGCTCAGGAATGTGTACTTTCGCTATGCTCCCCATGAGCCCACCATACTGGCCGGCGCAAATCTAACCGTCGAGCCCGGAGAGTTTGTCGCCCTCGCAGCACCATCGGGCACCGGGAAATCAACCCTGCTCCGCCTGATCACGGGTCTTTATGAACCTTCTAATGGCGCAGTGCTGTACGATGGCGTCGAAGCGGGGCGATGGGGCCTTACCAATCTCCGTCAGATGATGGGCGTCGTGCTTCAGGATGATGTGCTTCTTGCCGGTACGATTCTCGAGAATATCTCTCTCTTTGACGAAAAGCCCGATATTGAACGTGCTGTGACTGCGGGGCGCATCGCATGTATTCACGACGAAATCGAGGCCATGCCAATGGGCTATCGCTCACTCGTCGGAGACATGGGCAGCTCGCTCTCTGGCGGTCAACAACAACGGATTGTCCTCGCACGCGCGCTTTATCGCCAGCCGCGCATACTTGTCATGGATGAGGCGACGAGTCAGATCGACGTTGAAACCGAACGCAAAATCAATTCGGAACTCCAGAGGCTAGATATCACGCGGGTGGTCGCGGCGCACAGGACAGAAACCATTGCCGCGGCCGACAGGGTTTGCACCATTGTCAATGGACGCATACGGACGGTTGCGCAGAACAAAGAGCAGCAGGAGCGGTCGGCTTTTCTCGCAAAGGTCACCGGCCGGTTCGACCTCGGCAATGGAAACCTGCGAGATAGGTCCGAGTTTGTGTGCAATCCGCCGAAAATACTCGATAAATAGAACGCTTGGCTTTTCTTAGCGGTTGAGTTCTGCTTTGGTATCTCTTGGTAAGGTTGTCTCAACAATAAAATGGAGAATCAAATGAGAGTGCTCGAGCTTCCTGAAATCAAAACGGTTAGCGGCGGCTTTGATGACCCTACCATGACTTTGCCGACAGTATATGCACAGCCTCCGGCTAGCAGTCCCGACTATGACCCGTGGGCTTGGGGCGTGCCGGACTATGGAGGGATTGGCGGCCCGACGTTTCCAGTTCTGACAGGCGGTGGAGGCGGCGGTGAGTCGCCTGACGATGGTGCAGACGATGACGACGATATGTGCGGGATCGATGCGTCGGAATATCCCGCGGGAGTCGACGCGACCGAGCTCAATCAGCTCGCCTGGGAAGCCTACAGCGATATCGCTGATGCCGTTGGCAACAATAATCAGGAAGGTCTTGTTCCCCTCTACCAGAGCCCGAGTGGGGAACTGGTAGCGGGGGATATGATCATGGGGCAGGTCGCGCCAGCGGGTGAAATTCCATCGGTTCCGGTGACACCCGGCATGCTGACGATTGGAGCGCCAGGTGAACTGGTTGGCCTCGTCCACAACCATCCTAGCGGCGTACCGCTGCCAAGCACTGGCGATGCTTCGTGGTTCGCCGCAGCAGAATCGATCTATTTTCAGGGTATAGACAACAATCTGGTGCTTTTCGTTGGCGCGAATGTCGCGACGGGGACGCCAGACGGCCCCACGACAACGCCGCACCTGACAGCCAATACGGCGGATGGCAGTTCTTCGGAAATAAACGAAGACGGAACGAGCGCGTGTAGCGCATAAGCTCAGTCATGGGAGGCCGGTATGGTCTTGCGCTATTCACATCTGTGTATCGGCCTCCTCTTGGCATTCGGCGCCTGCACAGAGCCAGCCGCGCCTGGTCGCACAGAGATCCCACAGTCTCGGGAAAGCCAGACTGCGCCCAGCCTGGCGAAGCTCGAATTGGACGAAGCGGCGGCGCCGGACAATCCGGCGGTTGGCAAGGAGAAAGCTCTCTTTCTTTCCCCTGAAGTCAGGTTTCATGATCAGCGAATGTTCTATAATGGCGAGCCGTTTGGCCATCTGATGGATGGCTGTTGCGGTGGGCAGTGGCACTTCCCGATCAATAAGCGGTACACGCTTGAATGTGATGATGGCGCGAGACGTGACCTTCGTATCTCATTCATGAAAGAGCCTGTGCCAAGGATGTCGCTTGACGATTATCTTTCTGCATCCAAATCGCTCTCTCTCTTCCTAGACGGGGAAGAGATCGCCGTCTATGCGACGCGCGCCGTTCCGGATGAGGATGGACTGCTTACGAAGGCGGAAGAGACATACGCTCTTGCCGATTTCTTCAAGAATGTTCAGCGGGCTGACATGCATGCTTATCGCTGCACGTCAGCGGCCGTCACAGTCTGGCTGGACGTCGAGAGAGAACTCTCGGTGATGGGAGGATTTTTGGCAGCGGCATCTCGCGAGCAGTTCATTCTGAAACTGGATTCGGGCCGGAGTTTCGCTTGGATAACGGACGCCAATATGCAGACGCCGGAAAGCAGGGTGGCACAAGGAAGGGAATTCCTGTTTGACGGTGCCGCTCCGGAACACTGTCCGGTCGACCGATGGCCGTGCGACGCAGACGAGCGATCATCACTGGAGCGGGCGCATATCACAGAATTTGAAACTCCTTCCCCCTAAGATCGAGCCGACAGCCCTCTTGGGCATCAAGCGTGTTTGAGACTTTTGGATGAGCCGGCGGATGCATTGGGGCTTGCCGCAAGGCTTCGTGCCGCCAGCGACTATCCAGGCGAGAGAACCGATGTTGCATTCCTCAACTCCGGCTGGTGCGAGGGGCCGGAATCTCCTTCGGTCAGCGAGCGCTCAATGCAGGCAACCGCTGCGCTCAATACCGGTGACCCATGCCGTCATACGCGGCGTCGCATGAAGCCCGGTCGATCGCAGTCCTCAAGTTCTCCGTCATTGCATGGCCGACGACGCGTTCGGCCGCATGCGCGCGGGCTTAGGCGGCCTTCCAGTCCCAGGCGCCGGCGGCATCGGAGGCGCCGAAGGCGGCCTCCATGGCCGCCCGCAGCATCGGGGCGTAGATCCTGCGGCCGCTCTCTAGATGGGGCAGAAGCTCGTTTGCGGCGGCGAAGAGCGCGGCCGGGACGTCGCGTCCGGCGGCAAGCGGGCGCGCGGCGGCGGCAGAGATAGAGGTCATGTCGTGGACTTTCAGGAGAGCGAGGGAAGGAAGCGAGCCGGCCGGCGCTCTCTCTTCGACCGTCCCGGCTCAGCCCTTCCCGGACCCTCCTCTCACTCTCTCGCCGCGGCCGCCGTCACGACCCGCCACCAGACGATGCGCGCCTCGCGCGTCGCATTGGCGAGGCGCAGCAAGAGATCGCCATGGCACGGTGCGGGCGCGCAGAAGCAGACGAGGTCGCGGCCGCGCAAATCGTCGAGCGCGCGCAAGAGGCCGTGCTGGCCGGCAAGCCAGGTCTCGTATTTCGCGATGACGGTGGCCCGGTCGCCATCCGGTCCGATGCCGAACGGATTGCCCCATTTGCTGCCGCGGCCGATATAGACCGCGCCCGCCGGTATGCCGGTGATCAGCTTGTACAATACGCTTGCCATGATGCCTGCCTCCGATCCGTTGTGGTCGCCAGACGGGACGGCGCCACCGGATCCGAGGCGTCATCCGGGAGCGTGGTGAAGACGCGAAAGGGCTTCGGGTGGCGGACGAAGACTGCGGGCGACAGCGGTTGAGCGGAGGCTTTACTTCTTCAGGGCCTGCTTGCCCTCTTCGATAAAGCGCGCCAGCAGGTCGTTCATTGTGCGAAGGACGTCCTCCGGCGTCGCATCGCGGAGCTTTTCCATGTCTTCGAGCAAACGGGCGAGCCGCGGTCGCAACATGTCCCCCGAGGCTTGAAGACGCCGCAGCATTTTGAGGCTGTTATGGGCGTAGCCGAGAAACGCCGCATTGCGCTTCGTGATCTCGGCCAGCATCTCTGTCGTGATGCGCTCGTCCGGCGCAGCGAAGGCGCCATCGGCCCAGTCGACATAGAGCGCCGCGTTCTTGGCGGTGTTGGACGTCTCGTGGAACGCCTCCTGGGTTTGCCGGAAGGCCGCCCTCGCGGCATCGAAATCGCCGCGCGCCTTGGCGTCTTTTTCCTCCTGGGACCCTTCCAGCATATAGGCATTCGTCCTGTTCTTCGCCGCGTGACGCCGGAAGGCCGCGAGCACCTTTTCCTGATCGACATCGAAGCCGAGAATGAGGCTCACCGCCCATGCGCCGAGATTGTCGACTTTCGAACACTCCTCGAGCGAGATCTGGTGCAGGCAGAGTGCGCGCGCCACTGCGCCGGCATTCGTGAGAAGCTCGGCCTCGTAAAAGAGGCGCTCTGCATTGTCGAATGTCTTTTCCGCACCGCGGACGAGATCCTCAAGAGAGAGCTGAGCGGTCGCCGTCGTCTTTCCTTTTACGTCTCCTGAAGACATGTGCGTCACCTCGTTTCATGGCGTAGATGGATACGCTTGCGAAGCGTCTGTCGTCATCCAGTCGGGATGCGTAGCAACGCTGTGTCCTGCCCTCTTGGTTGTCGGCCGCAGGTGATGACGCATCAGGTGAGACGCCACACATTGCCGCTGGCTTCGTCGCGGATCATGTCCACGCGGTCGCCATCGAAATGATACGCGAGATGGCGGCCCTGCACCGGCAGACCGACCACATCGGGCCAGAAGGCCGCGACGCATTCTCCGTCCGGATCGCGAACGCTCGGATAGACAATGCCGTCGCTGCCTGCGTCGCGCAGGCGTCGAGCCAGGCGCTGAGAAGCGCTATAGGTGTTGGGATCGAGGCAATCGTCGAACGCATCGGCTCCGCGAAGATCGGAAAACGCTCTATCGATCGCGCAGACGAGTTCGCGCATCTGCGAAAACCAGCCCGCGGCCTCCGCCGTCGCGCTGTAGAAGACGCCCTTGTGATAGGCGGTCTCGGCGACCGCGGTGTCGAACCGCCTGGCGGCGTAATACGCTCCAAACGTGCCATCGTGAAAGCGTCCGGACCAATCGGGGCTGACATGGACAAATGGCGCCATGAGATAGCTGGCGCCTGGCCCGCCTACGCGCCGCTCCGCAGGCACGAGATCAAGCCGGCCCACACTTTCGGCAATGCGAGGGTTTGTCTTGGTCTCGGCAGAGGTCAGGAGGTCCCAGTCTCGCGGATCGGCGATATCCTCGAACAGGTCGACCGGCGGATAGCGTGACGAGATGATGCGCCGTGCGTCTGGCCATGCGACATTCGAGAGCGGCGGTTCGTCCGTCATCCGCGCGCCGCGTCGAGATAATGACGCACACGGAACATGTCGGTCAGATATCCACGCAGCATCAAGTCCAGCGCGCTTCTGCCGTTGAAGGCGGCGTTAGGTTTCTTGATCCAGCGATGCACCCGCTCCTGATCGGTGAACAGCATGCGCAACGCCTTGTGAATCCCCATCAGGACCGACAGACGGGTTTTCTGGTCGACGGTCAGCCGCCCGATCTCGCCGTCCTTCCAGCGCGCATAGGTCCGCGTTGAAAGCCCGCCGAGCAGGGTGCAGGCTTCACGGTCGGTTATGCCCCAGTGGCGAAACAGGTTGATCGCGGCGCGCGCCAGGGCGGCCCCCTCCTCATCGGAGATCATGGGGTCGGCCTCGGCCCCGGGC
This sequence comes from Henriciella aquimarina, assembly GCF_002088975.1. Classification (GTDB taxonomy): domain Bacteria; phylum Pseudomonadota; class Alphaproteobacteria; order Caulobacterales; family Hyphomonadaceae; genus Henriciella; species Henriciella aquimarina. Next base: position 13,407 of record NZ_NCST01000028.1, on the reverse strand, counting down.
TGCTTGTCTACAAGGTGAAGCGTCATGTGTAGCTCCATTGTTATCGGGCCCAACATAACCCATTGAGCGCCAAATGGCAACGAATCATTTAAATGTTGCCAAATGGCGGATTTTATTGGGCTCTTACGCGCCTGAGCCTTATCCGAAGCGGCGGCCGGCTTCTGTGAACGTGTAGCCGTTTGCGGCGATCGTCTCGTCGACGACTTCGTCGGAATTCAGATACTCATGCTCGGTCTCGAGCTGGCGGTAGAGCCAGCGGGCGAGATCGCGGAGCGCCTCGACGATGGTCGTCTCGGCGTTTGACGTCATCGCCTGCCCTGACGGGCTGTCGCGTTCGACCGTCACCAACATGGTGTATTCGTGATAGTAGCGGCCAGAATGGCGGATATCGGCGCAAAGCTGGTAGAAATTGCGCCTCTGGACCGCCTGGAGCATGTCGGCGATGGCATGCAGTTTCTCCGCCTTGGGGGCGTAGGTGCGGATCGCCCTGGCCGCCCCTGCTGCATAGGCATAACTGCCCTCGAAACAGGCCCCGTCACCCTGACACCAGAAGCCGGTGAACCAGATGCTGGACACATCGCGCGTCCTGCCGGAATAGAGGCGGACCGCATGCGTCTTCAACCGGATATCGAGCATGTCGCAGATGCGTTCGAAGTCATCGAAGGTCGCGCTGTACCCGTCATAGTCGAAGCCGCCTTCGCGATACCAGTCCCGCGCCTTTTCCCTTACAGAGGGAGAGAGTTCGCTGAGCTGGTAGACGGTGGTTTCGATGATCTCAGGCATGACCCACCTGTACGATTGCGAGCCGCACCGAAAGCCAGGTGTCGCTGCAGGTCCAGTCCACGGTCTCGCCGGTGGCGAGGTCGATGAGATACCGGAACAAGGCGCGCGCGCTTTGTCTCTCTCGCGAAGGCCCGTCACCTGCCAGGGACTGTGGTTGCAGCCTTTTGCACTGGGCTGCACGATTTCGCCGCCGGTGCAACTTTCCGGTAAGGGGCGTTATGTGAGACGATAGCCTCCCTGCTCGGCCGGCCGGCACGCCCGGCAACGGCCTTCGCCACGGAATGACAATGAGCCTGACATTGAAACAGTTTGAGGAAGGAAGGCGCATCGCGGCCTTGGTCGTGCACCATTGCGGCGACAAATACTTCCCCCTTTTCGACCGGTTCGACCGCGAGGTCGAGCAGCGGCTGACGGCCGCTGCCCGACTTGAAGCCGCCCTCAGCCGGCTGCCCGCGCCCCCTGCCGGCCTGCATCCGCAATGAAAGCGCCTTCATCGCCGGCCCAGTCGGGATGCTCTCTGTCGAACAGCTCCATGACCTTCGGGCTGAAGGGGTGGGCGATCTTCAGCAGTTCGTCGCGGCGGTATTCGAGCGAGCCGCCGTCTCCATAGACCGGCCGGGTCGTCTTGTGGCCCATGAGGAGGCAGCGCAGGCCGTAATCGATATTGGCCTCCTGCATGCGCTTCTCGAAGGCGTGCCGGAAGGAATAGATCTTGTGCTCCGGAGTCTCGAGAAGTTTCCGGTTGCGAAAGTTCTTCATCATGTTGGCGGAGAAAAGTTCGCCCTTGTCGTAATAGTGGGGGAAGGCGCGGGGCGCTGCGCGCCTGGCCGCCTCAAGCGCGATCCCGACCAGCGGGATATCGCGTTCGGAGGTGTCGGTCTTGACCTCCCTGTCAGTGCGGGCGCGGATCGAGATATAGGGAACCGCTGCGTCGATGTGGAAGTCTTCGATCCGCAGATTGATGATCTCGCTCGGCCGGCAGCCGGTTTCGATCAGCATCAGCGTGATGAGCTGCAATTCCGGACGCCATTTGCGCGTGGCTCCGGGGGCGAGAGTGCGGGTGCGCACCCAGTCGGCGGAAAAGGGCGGCACCTCGGTCAGCGTCTTCGCCTTGAAGTGCATGTTGCGGAAGGGGTTTGGCCGCTCTTCCTCGCCCATATGTTTGAAATAGTCGCCATAGAGCGAGCGCATATTGCTGATATGGCGGTTGGCGGTATTGGGCGAGACCGGCTTCACCTTGTGATCCTTGGGCTTGATCTGGGCGGCCCAGTGGGCCTGGTATTTCAGGGCAATCTCCCGGGTAATATCGTCGAGGGCGATGTCGCCGGCAAACTCGATGAAATAGTTGAGCGAGGTCTGTTTGTGCTTCTCCCAGGAGGCCCGCTGGTTCGGGGATTTGTAGAGCTGGGCGTTGTAGGCGATGTCGTCGCGATAGACCTCGAAGGCTTCACTGAGGGTGACGGACGGCTTCGACGCGCCTCCGAGCAGGGCTTCTGCGTCGCTCTCTTTCGGGATTTATGCGGGGCCGGCCTTTTTGAACACGGCAAGCAGGCGGGCGAGCGCTTCCTCGATTGGCGTTTCGCTGGCGAGCTGGTCGATCGGCTTGTAGACGAAGCCTGCGGCGAGCGCCTTCGCGGTCGCCGCCTTGTAGCGTTGCTGCACCGCCTGCTGGGCGGCGCGTCCGGCCTGGTCGCCTTCATGGGCGGCGAGCACGAGCGAGGCCCAATAACTGTCGTCGGCGGCGGCGGAGCAGGTCGCGCTTGTAGCGGGCCTGTTCGATCGATGTGGTGGAGAGGGATTGCTTGATGCGCTTGCGCGTATCGAGGTGTTTGAACCGGTTTGGAACGCGGCGATTATACCACCAGACCCGGCCTCTTCTTTCGAGGTATGAATTGTCTTCGACGCGTTTCATAGCGCCGTCCATTGGTCCACAATCTGGTCCCTGTGTGGTCCCCAGATTTCGGCCATTTCCTGCAAAGCCGTGCAAGGCCTTGCGGAATTCTTGTTTATCTTCAACTGTCTACGAGGTTGGCCATTCGAATCGAATGGCGCGGAGTGAAGGGACACCTTCTCCGCGCCGATCAATTCGCAAACAATTTCTCTTGAACGCCACTTTCACTGTTCTTGGAGTGAAGGAAAGACATGATGCGCGGAGAATTCGTCGTCAAAGAACTCAGCCTACGAGTTGCCTTTGCCGTTTTGCATCGGGAGTAAAGCCGCCATTGACAAAAAGAACAAAACCAGAACATTATAACCATCCCCGGCGCGACATGCTGTGGCCGACCCGTGCCCACCTTATCAATCCCTCTTGAAAGGAATCAGCGAAGCGAGGAGGGTCGTTGGCACAAGGGTTTCGCCAGTCAGGAGATTTCTGCTTCATGCTTGCATTGCAGTCAGGTGCATCCAAACCGGCCATTGAACCCGTTTCCCCTTATCTTGAGATGGGCGCCTACGAAGCGCTCTGGCTTGAAAAGGGAGCAAGCTTCAAGTCTATCGCCGACCGGTTCAGGAACGATCCGGAAGCCCTGCCTTCCGACTTCGTTCCGCCGGAAAAGGCTCGCGACTGCGCCAAGCGCGTCATGGAGCGCTATCATGCGGCTGGCATCCGGAAATTCGGCGTCAGAATAAACCATGCCGGGGAATACCCCCCTCGCCTGCGCGAAGCCCGCCATCCGGTCGAACTGCTCTATTATCGCGGCGCCTGGGAGCTTTCCGAAAAGCGTTCGGTGGCCATTGTCGGCAGCCGCGCGGCGAGCGACGCAGGCAAGATGAGAGCGGCCCGCATCGCTCGAATGATGGCAGAGAAAAGCATGGTGGTCGTCTCAGGCCTCGCAGAGGGGATTGATACAGCCGCGCATGAAGCGACCCTTGAAGCAGGCGGACCGACCATCGCAGTCACGGGAACGCCCCTCCACCATGTCTATCCGAAGCAGAACCATCTGCTGCAGGAGCGGATTGCGCGCGATTTCCTGCTGATCAGCCAGGTGCCGGCCTTGCGCTATGACGAGCAGGATTACAGGCGCAACCGCCTGTTCTTTCCCGAGCGCAATGTCACGATGAGCGCGCTGACCGAGGCGACCATCATCGTCGAGGCCGGCGAGACATCCGGGACACTGACGCAAGCGCGCGCCGCCCTCCATCAGGGCCGCAAATTGCTGATCCTGAACTCCTGCTTTGAGGCCGGTCTCAAATGGCCGGAGCGGTTCCTGGCGCAGGGCGCCGTCCGGATCAGGGAGCCTGAAGACATCTGGCAGGCCCTGGACTGAGATGCGCCTTACCGTCCTCGATGAATCCCATGCGGGCGACCACTTTTATATTCGTCCGGAGGACAATTGCGCATTTCTGAGGGAGTATACACGTGGCAGGGGGTTCGAGTTCAGCGCCACCAACAGCCTGATCAGCAACCTCAAAAAGCCGATGGACCGCAAGGGGCGCCCGGAATGGCGCCACAAGGAACGGGCCATCCGGCAGGCTGCGGCCGAGCTGAAGGGCGCGATCCATCCCGACTGGCTGGCGCGGGCTGTGCTCGTGCCAATTCCTCCGTCCAAATCAAAGGATAATCCGCTCCATGATGACCGGGTCCACAAGATCTGCGAGCACGTCGCGCCTGGCGGCGGTGTGCGAGACCTGGTGATCCAGACCCAATCGACCCGGGCATCGCATGAAAGCGATGAGGGGGAACGTGTGACGGTCGAGGAATTGCTGGAGGTCTACCGGATCGATGAAAGCCTTGCCACTCCTGCCCCGCAAACCATTGGCATCGTCGATGATGTCCTGACAGCCGGCACACATTTCCGTGCCATGTCGGACACGCTGTCTCAGCGGTTTCCGGACATCCCCATTTTCGGGCTCTTTATCGCGCGCCGAGTCTTCCCGGATGTGTCCTTCGAAGACTTCGGGTTCGGCCCGCTTGAGGATGAGTAAGGGACCTTTCGAGGGCTGTCCCGGCACTTTGCCGCCTACACTCCCGGCTTTCAACGAGCGGCCTTGAACCGCTCGATCATGGCCGGTGAAACATCGTTGGGATAGCAGAGCGGCGACGCGCCCCCTGGCCTGGAATAGGCCGAACGGCCGCCACACCGGCGCCCGGCCCGGTCGACATTGTAGGGACAGGGACAGGAGCCGCTATATGAGCTCTTGCTCGTGGCGATGAGGATACCGACGACACTGCTTCTGCTCAGGGCCTGGCGTGTCAGCCCGCCCCCGGCCACACAGGCGTCGCTCAGATAGCGCGTGGCGACATAGCCGGTGATGTTGAGCGAAGCGACATTCACACGCGACCAGGCCCCGGACTGGCCATAGGCATAGACAATCTCGCCTTCCGGCAAGGTGGCCAGGATGTCGCCATAGCGGCCGGGAAAGGCACGAAGATTGAGGTCGGTGACCACAAAACGCTTGTTCGCTCTCGGCTGATCGCTCGAACAGTCATGAGGTTCGGCCATGGCAAGCGGGCTCAGCAGGAGGCAGGCAAGTGCCCCCAGGAGGACCTGACTTGTCCGGCGCAACCGTTTGAGACCCTGTGTCCTGACCATCGCGAAACTCTACCCGGGACTCATAAATTCAACCTGACGGAAATATATTGAATTTCCGGGAGTCCGCCGCCCCCTCCGCTCCCTTCCCCCGGCCTTTCGGGTCCGGCATCGATGCGTGAAGGCTTTGCCAGCGATCAGTCCGGAACATCATCACCAAGGCCAACGCGCTCGTCTTCTACCGCGCCGCGCGGCGTCATCGCCGGATCGGCCCCCGAAAAAGCCGTTTCGGCAGGGTCGGATTGCAGGGGATCCGACCAGCCATAGATCGACGCCTCCTCATTGAAGACCTTTCGGAACATCGACAGGAAGGTCCGGTTCTTCTGGTGACTGAAGGGCTCCGGTCCGTCCCACCTGGAGGGGTCGGTTCCGAAATTGCGGTGATGGAAGACCAGTTTCCCTGTGTCATCGCGATCATAGCTGAGATCGCGATAGGCGGCCCGCAGGAAGCGGCGGATTTCCTCTTCGCGCGCCTCGCCGTCGGGCAAGACATCTTCGTCTGTTGCATGGAAATAGGTATGCCGCGTCACCGAGGTCAGCAGCGGCAGCTGCCGTGAGAAGGCGCCACCGGCCGCCAGGACCGCATTGATCCAGGCCTGATCGGTGCGCACGGTGAGCCAGGCATTCGAAGCCCCGCTCCAGGCCACGGGCCGCCGGTTCGAGCCGGTCCTCTGATGGTCCTGAAGATCGTCCCAGCTTGCCGCGATGGGGCAGAAGAGATGCAGGAGCGCACTCGCATATTGCACGCCTCTTGCCGTCACGGGCCAGCTTGCGTCCCCGGTCTCTGCGAGCAGGATTACCGGCAGGTATTTGCCAACCCAACTCTCATAGAGCCGGGTCCGGCGCCTGTCCGGGTCGGCTTCTCCATGGCGCAGCCGGACTTCGAGAAAGAGGTCGGGTGGAAGCAGCGGATCGCCTATCCCGATCTGGAGGCTGGAATTGGGCAATGACAGCCTGACGCGGGAGGTCTGCGCCGTGCCTGAACCGTCAGGGGGCTCGATCGCATCGATACGCGCAATGGCAAGCCTGCCCGCCCGCGCGTCCTCTGGCGTCGGGTTGAGCGTCGACAGGAGGGCGAGAAGAGTCTGGGCGAAGTCGGGATCGGTATATCGGTTTCCCGCCCCGTCGGACGCGCCACCGGAAACGGCATAATCGCGGCCCGTAAAACGCTCGAGCGCTTCCGCCAGCGCGTCACCGGGGGCCACACCGGAACAGGCCGGATGATCCTGCCAATGGGCCACGACCGCCTCGGCATAGAGACGCCTGGCTTGCGAGCGCAGCCGGGCAATGTCCGGGATGGTGCCGTATGGGTCCTGTTCGGCATCCACAAAGGTCTGGGCCAGCAGGGAGGCGAGCGCCCGGAAGGCAGGCCGCCAGTCTCCCCCTGTCTCGAGCCTCTCATCCAGGCACGTCCGGACAAGGCCGAGCCGCGTTTCAAGCCCCTTGCGGTAGGCCTCGCCTTCATGGGCAAGCAGCATCCGCGACAGGGGCTCAAGCGCCTCTTCCCGGCCAATGCCCGCCACCGAGGCGCGCCATTCGTCGAGCTCGGCGCGGTCGGGCATGCCGCCAATATCGGCCAGGGTCCCGGCGAGAGCGAGCAGATCGTCTGGCAGCGTGCTCGGAACCGGCGTAAACCCGTCCTGCCGGCACCGGAGCAGGTCCCGTGTCCAGTACAGGCAGGCGCGAAGCTGAAACCAGGTCAGCCGCCAGAGCGTGTCTGGCGCCTGCGTGCCCGCCTTGATCTCCTCGATCCGGTTGATCGTACTCCCGATGAATCGGTTGAAGGTGGCAAGCCATGCCGTCTCGTCATGCGGATCGTTGCCATTGGCTTCACGCGAGGCAAGAGAGCTCGCCATCTTGCGCAGGATTTCAGCATAGGCGGTCTTTCCGTCCTCGCTCAGCGCGCCAAGCGCGATTGCCCTGAACCGCTCGAAGGCCTCGACCGTCTGCGTGTGCGAGCGCAGCTTGCGCTGCGCATAGACCGCACGCATGGCGTCGAGAAGCTGCTCCTCTTGGGACCCGGCCTCATTGAGGGTCCGCAGATGCGAAAGGATCGTGTCCAGCCGGGTTTTCTGCGTCTCATCCAGCTGTGCAAGATCGGCAAACCCTTCCAGCCGGCTGATGGCTGCCCTTGCCCTGTGCCGGAGGCGCACCGGCACGCCCGGGAAACCGGTCGCGCCAGCCCCGTCTTTCTCGATGAGCTGGCCGAGATAACTCTCCAGCAATTCGAAGACGGCCGCGCGTATGTCTCTCTGGCCCAGCAAACCATATCCCCGCGCCGGATGGCTCGGCGCGGCCAGGAGCAGGCAGACACCGGCGGCCTGTTCGAGGATCTGCCTTTCCAGGCTTTCGCCTGCCGGCTCGCCGCCCGCGCAGGATTGCCGGACCCAGTCGAGGAGGGCCGGCGCTCTCTGCTCGATGCCGGGAAAGGTCTTCTGCTGATGATAGGCCTCCTGGTCGGCTGCCGCGGCAAGACAGGACAGGGCCATTCCAGCAACGGCCAGGGTTTCCGGGCCGGCGTTTGCCGGAATTCCGCCTTGGTCGAGACCGAGTTCATTGCAGCAAGCGGCAAATTTCCCGGCGAGCATGGTCCATGTATGGCCGGCCCGGCAATTGGCGCCGCCGACAGTGATCAGCGCCGCTATCCCGGGCCTGACACGCATGCGCGCCACGCCATCATGAGAGCCTATCACCGTGTAAAACAGGCTCGTCCGCCCGATGAGCGCATCGAAAGGAAGAAGCCCCTCTTCGTCGAACGGCCAATCGGCTCGCGACAGGCCATGCTCGAAGACAGCCAGAAAGCAGGCTGTGTGATAGGCTTGCCGGCTATCAAAGGCGTCCTCGAGAAATTGCCGGCGACGGGTCTCCAGCGTGCTTCGCACATTCGGCAGGATGTCCTGGCGAGGCGTTGCACCGGCGAGCGGACTGGCCAGAAACACGGCAAGCCTGTCACGCACCTCGATAGCCTCCGACTGCGGATTGACCTCGGCATCCGCAGCGGTGCCGAAAGCGAGGAGTGACAGCACGTCCCGCGCCAGGCGCGCCGTATCCGCCTCGTCGCCGGAGCCAGCCGGCCTGTTCAGACCATAGCCGGATGGATGGGCTGAAGGGCTTCCATCCCGTCCGGCCTCCTCCTTCGGAGGGGAGACAAGGCGGGCGACGCCGTCGAGGAGGGTCCCCTCCGAAACCTTCAGATCGATATCCTTGCCGTTCAGGCCGGTCATGGCTGCGGAGACCAGCTGGATGGCTTCACCGGGCTCGAGATTCGTGACGCTCAGGCTCTGAAAGGTCTGATCTTCTCCGGAATCCAACAGACGCGTTTCGCCGCGCCGGGGCCGGAATTTCGAGGCGACGACAACCCGGACCCTGTCCTTCAGGGGTGTCGTTGCGCCAGAGCGTCCAGCCGGATTGCCGAGCCGTTCCACCCCCTGCCAGAAGGCCCGGCGCGCCCGCGGATTTTCTGTAAAGCTGTGCACATCGAAGAGGAAGATGGCGCCTCTCCAGCGCCGCTGTCTAGACAACCAGCGATCGAGGTCGGACAGGAAAACCTCGGTCAGTTTCGCATCGGGAAGACGCGGCCGGCCGGCCGGGCCCTGCTCCTTGCTGGCATCGTGGAAGTCCGTCGGCTTCATGCCGAGCTTGCGGTAACGCGGACCGGCAACAAGGATCCGCCAGAGCCAGGTCTTGATCTGCGGAAGGGCGAAGAGGGGCAAAAGCACTGTCGCGGCGAGGAAGCCGATGCGCAGGGGCAGTGAAAGGCTGAGCCCCACCACATCCTCAAGCAGGTCCGGCAGAACCGAAAGGGTTCCGAGCAGGAGGGCTGCCAGGATCACGATCATGCCGGGTATGCCTGGCCTGCGGGCCCGGCGCTCGCCTGTATCGTCGGTGCTGATACAATGATCGTGAAAGTCCGCGAAGGCCGGCATCGCTCGGCTCCGCTCCGGATTGTCCGGCCGGTCGACCCGGTTGATCTGGAGGCGCAGCTTATGCAGACAGGTCGCCCATCGGAACGGGTCCTGCTCCGCTCGCCCGATCAGCGTCTCCGGCGCGCCGCCCTCCGCGGTCTCCTCTCCAGAGGAATCGAATTCGAGCTGAAGTTTCAGCCAGCGCCCGGCCTGTTTTCCGGGCGGCTGGTCACACGGGGACGCCAGCGTCTCGGTGAGCACCGACTTGCCCGAGCCGCCATGGCCAAACAGGAGAAGGACATTGGGCTCGTCCGGTCTGCCCCGGTCGAGGAAATCAAAAAGCCGCTCACGATACGATTTTCTGTCGACGCGGACATGCCGGTCCAGCCAGTCTGAAAATCTTGCGGCGGTCCACGGCCCCTGCCCCATTCCGGTTACTCCCCTGTCGGCTTGTCCACGCCCGCTCCGCGCCCCGATGGGCCGGCGGCGGGCACGTCCTTCTGTCCCGCGCCGGACAGTGTTCTCTGAAAGCGCCGGCGGGGGCGCACGGCGGTGATTTCGGTATCGACATCACGCGTATGGAACGGATTGGGCTCGGCGCGGCCTGCCAGGCAGGGGTCGGTGAGGTAGTTGGGCCGCTGCGCGATGGCCGGTTCGTCGCCAGCAATCATGAGCAGCAATTCGTCCGCATCGAGCCCCAGAAGCTCATTCGTATCGGGATAGCCGATCCGGTCCGCCAATATCCGGGTCATGTGAAGATTGGTAAAACCGAAGGCCTGGATGACACGGCAATTGTTGAGCATGGTCTCCCATGCGTCCGGATAAAGCTGGCTCAACTGGCTGAGGTCCTGCCAGAAACTCCAGGTCTGCAGGCCATACCCGCGAAGGAGCGTGATCGCCTGGCGCAATTGCCGGAGCGGGCCGAGCTGGGCGGCCTCATCGAGCATGAACAGCGTATTGAGGGGCGGCGGGTGGCGCCGGCGCAAAAGCAGGACCATCAGGGCCCCGACCCAGAGCCTCAGGACCTGCCGATGGCTGTCGAGCTTGTCGGGCGGGATCACGAGATAGATGGACAGGCTTTCCCCGCGCGTGACATCCTCGACCGGAAAGCTGCTTTGCGCCATGGCCTGTCCGACCAGCGGGCCGCGCATGAATTCCATCTGCTGCTGGGCGGTCGACAGGATGGAGGCTCGAACCCGGCTCTCGGCCGTGTCGAGAATGCTCGCCATCATCCTGACCTCGTCGAGCCTGGATTTTCGCATCTCCTTTGCCGTGAAATCGATGTCCTCGGTCTTCTGATTGACCAGATAGCGAACCTCCGAGAGGGTTTTCAGAACGGGAGGACGCGCACTCGACACATGCAGGAGCAGGCCCGTGATCAGCTGGCGTGCCCGGTTCTCCCAGAAAGGGTCCTGACGATTTGCCGGAGGAGCGATCATTTCGGCCAGGATGGCCGCCTCGTCGACAGCGCCTGGCGAGGCCGGATCGATCAGGTCGAGGGGGTTGAAGGTGTCGGGCGTCTCCGTGTCGGTGATCCGGAAGGGATCGAGCAGGACGACACGCTGGCCCATTTCGCGTCGCCGCCGCGCGGTCACGGCATAGTTCTCGCCCTTCGGATCGATGACGATCACCGATCCGGGATGGCGCAGCAGGGTCGGAATAATGGCGCTCACACCCTTGCCGGCCCCGGTTGGCGCAATGGTCAGAAGGTGCCCCCCGCCCTTGTAGACGATCGGTTCCAGGAAGCCCGTCGCCGCGTTCTCGCTTTCGTTTCCGAAGGCAAATCCGACGACCGGCCTGTGACGTTCATGTTCGAGACTGTAGCCGACGAGAAAACCATCCTCAGGCACGGTCTCCGGCAATTTCAGATCTGGCATCGCCCCCGCTTTCCGAATGCGGCCCAACAGGCTTGCCTCTTGCGCCGCAACTCGTCCCGATCCCCCTCAAACGCCATATGGCGAAGGACTGGATATTTCGTCAGACTGTGCATGAAGGGGCGTGTACCGGACCGGCTATAAGATCAGAAAACGTCGGGAAAACCCAGTCTAGGCAAGCCAGTACGCGCCGGTCAAGCAAAGTCCGGAAGAAACCTCCCGCCTCAGGAACAAGCGTCGGCAAGCTTCACGACAGGGAGGCGAACACCGAGCCTGTTCAGGCTCGCGGTTCGCCTCCTTTAAAGCGTGCTCGTTTTCCATCCTTCGCAGTAGCCAGCAAGAGCCTCCGGCAAGGAGGCTTCGAAGGCCTCGTCAATTGGATATTGCGGCATCGCTTCCCGCACAACGTTCAACAGGGCAATGCCCTGCTTGCGATCCTTGGGCCGTTTCAACGGATCGCGCTTGTCCTTTTCGGACATCCATAGCTTGTGCAAGGCGAACCAGCGCGGATCCGGCGCGACGATACGAGCTGGCGTTCCGTTCCGGCAGCCCACGACCTGATCGACAGGTCTGCCGAGCAGCAACCATTCCTGCTGGGGGAGTGGGACCGGATGGAGTTTGTCAGTCTTGCTCATTGTCTACTCTAGGGACGGCGCAACAAGAAGCTCGACCTCATAGGCCGTGGCATTGCGAGCCTGGAATGTCCGCTCTGTGTTCACTGTAAAGGTTGGATCGACGGCTTTCAGGATCTGCCAAACCGTCTCCGAAGCGTCGTCTGCATCTCTGGCTGACCATGCGAGATCAAAGTCCTCGGTTTCATCGGGAGCGCCAATGATCTGGCCAGCGGCCTCGATCGAATAGGCGACCATCGCATTCGTGCCGACCACGAGCAAATGGCTTCCGAGAAGTTTGCGCCTATCTGCCTCTCTCAGGATCGGCCCGGCATCACTCGACAACAGAGGCAATCGGAGCGCCCGATACAGCCGCGAACTCTCTTCACGCACAGCCCGTGACCCGTCCCGCTGGGTTTTCGCCCCGGATTTCTGCTCATGATAGGAATCAAACCGCGCTTCAAGCTCGTCATTCCAGCGTCCGAGGCTTTTGCCATTTCCCCGCCGGTCAAAAATCTCGTAGAGATAATCCTTGCCTGACACCGTCTTGCGCCTGAGATCGTAGGGCATGGCAAAAAGCTTGCGCTCCGCCTCGATCCAGACCTCGTATCGCTGGCGCAGATTGATCAGCGTTCGAAGCTGCTCATCACTGAAGGGTCGAAGAGGATTCAAGGCATATTATCCCACATCCTCAATATTCTTATATACGCAGGATAATTTCTTTATTTTCAATATAATACAGAAACAAGTTGCTCTGCCATCCTGATGCACAAGCTGCTGATGCCGAAATTGAGCCGGACAGAGTTCGAGCTGTTCGTGCGCGACATGTTTCCAAATCGGCCCCGCGCTGACCCGAAAAGTGGTCGTCGAGCGGTGTGAGCGCGTTAGCAACGAATTCGGAGCTGCCGCTCTGCCATGATGAATCGGCGGGCGGCCAGGGCGATACGAGCGGCTCGATAGCTAAACCGTTGCCGCTCGCGCAAAAAGCCCCCCACTCTATTGGCCAGAAGGTGCAACTCCGTTCTGGGTGGCATAAGCATCGCACTGAACCGGTTTCAATCAATCGTCAGTCGCAAGAAACGAGATTGAAACAGCCCTCAGGCGGAAGGGACTGTCCACTATCAGTATGATGCGGACGCCCGCTTGGGGCGCAAAAGGGGACATAAGGATTCTTCGGACTTATGTAGCAACCGCACCAACTCTTTGACTGACACTTTTCCGTTTTTGGTTATCTTTGCCAGGAATGGAGGATTGGAATGGATGAAAGCAAATTTGAAGCTATGCGGATTGCGATTTTGCAGCTGGTGACCCAGCCCCGTGATCCGGGCCGTTCATTCGGAGAGTCTGTTCGCCTTTCTTTCTGTTGTTGATGGCGTGGTCAAGGCCCGGGGAGTGGAGCTTCCCCGCGGCTCAAGCGAGCCGGGCCTTCGGCGGCGCAGCCGCCGTTCGTAGGTTACGGGGCTGAGGCCGCCGAGTGATGTGTGTGGCCGGACCGTGTTGTAGTCTATCCGCCAGGCTTCGATGATGCGCCGGGCGTCACCGAGACTGTCGAAGAGATGCTCGTTCAGGCACTCGTCGCGCAGCCGGCCGTTGAAGCTCTCGACGAAGGCGTTCTGTGTCGGCTTTCCCGGCGCGATGTAGTGCCACTCAATGCCGGCCTCGCGCACCCATTTCAGGATCGCATGACTGGTCAGCTCCGTGCCAT
>NZ_NCST01000027.1 GCF_002088975.1 Henriciella aquimarina | reverse complement strand
CACTGCGGACCGATACCGATGCGCTCGACGCGCTCGGCGACCGTCCGCGCAAGGCCGCACCCGGCCCGGTGCGCACCGCCGATTTACTGCACCGTCTGGGTGTACTCCTGAAGCACCTCGACGACCCGGCCCCGCTGGCGGCCCGGATGGCCCGTCATCTCTCGCGATTGCGGCGGTCCGGGGCGCTCAAACCCATCCTCCTGCCAATGGACGGGCTGCACCGCCTTTCCTGGCGCGCCGGCCTCGTCGCCGCCCTCCTGCCGGAGAAGGTCTCGGCCGCTCTGGCAGGCTGGTATGATAGCGGGTGAGGGCTCATCCTGAGCGACGTCGAAGGATGCCGGAGATGCGAGACGCATCTGCGGATAAAGGCATGAGGGTTTTAACAGAGCGCCTCACCACGGCGTGTCCGTGGTGCCCAGCTCCAGAGGGGGCAACGGGATCCGGCGTCCGGAGATGGATCCCACGGATCCTTCGGCTTCGCTCAGGCCCGCGGGAAGGCACCGCCAAAGCCGCCCTAACGCGGCAGCTCTTCGTTCAGCGCCAGCACCTTGCCGGCGAGATAGAGCGAGCCGCAGATGAGGATGCGCTCGGCGCCCGCGGCAACGGCCGCCGCCATGGCGGCCTCGAAGCTCTGATGGGCCTCTGTCCCCGCCCCGCTCTTTCGCGCGGCCTCGGCCAGGGCGTCGGGCGTGAAACTGTTGTCATTGCCCGCAATCGGGCAGGTGAAGACTTTCAGGCCCGGCCGCTTCAGCGCGGCGAAGAAGCCGGCGGCATCCTTGTTGGAGAGCATGGCCGAGACGAGCATGGTGGTCTTGGGCGGCTCTTCGCGGTCGAGCTCGTTCAGCACCTCGCCGAGGGCCCGGGCGGCATGCGGATTGTGCCCGCCATCGAGCCAGACGGGCATATGGTTCGCCATCGCCGTGACGGGGCCCTCGGAAAGCCGCTGCATCCGCGCCGGCCAGGCGGCGGTGGCCGACCCTGAGAGGATCGCCTTGTCGGTAACACCTTGAAGACTGGCGGTTTTCAGGGCTTTCGCGGCAAGCGCGGCATTGGCGAACTGGTGGCGCCCGGAGAGGCCGAGCGGCGGGAAGACTTGGGCAATCTCGGCCTCGGTCACGAAATCGATGCGCGCGCCCACGCGGGCAGCTTCGGCCTCCAGCGCGGCTTTCGCTTCCGCCCCCTGCGGCGCGGAAACCGCCGGGCAGCCGGGCTTCAATATGCCGGCCTTGTCGGTCGCGATCTCGGTGATCGTATCGCCAAGGAAGGCCTGGTGGTCGAGGTCGATCGGGCAGAAGACCGAACAGGCGGCTTCCGTAATGACATTGGAGGCATCATAGCGCCCGCCGAGACCGACCTCGAGGATCAGCAGATCCGCCGGGGTCTCGCTGAAGGCAAGGAAGGCCGCGGCCTGGGCGGCCTCGAAATGGGTGATCTCGCGATGGCCCTGAAGGGCGGTTTCGACCCGCTCCAGGCAGTCGACGAGATAGGCGTCGGAGATGAGCTCCCCGGCCAGCCGGATACGCTCATTGAAGCGGACGAGATGCGGCGATGTCGAGGCATGGACTTTCAGCCCGGCGGCCTCGGCCATCGCCCGGATGAAGGCCACCGTCGAGCCCTTGCCATTCGTCCCGGCGACATGGATCACCGGAGGCAGTTTGAGGTGCGGATTGCCCAGCGTCTCGAGCACGACAAGCAGGCGTCCGAGTTCGAGAGCCCGGTCTGTCGGGTTATACTTCTCGAACCGCTTCAGCGCCGCATCGACGGCGAGCTGGGTGTCGATCAAGCCTTCCGGGCCTTCTTCTTGTCCGGCGCGGGCACATCGGCGGACGGCGCCTTGACCGGGCCGAGATTGGTGCTGTCGGAGGCGCGTTTCGGCAGAAGGTGCTTCAGCACGCGGCCGAGCGTCTCTTTCAGCTCACGCCGGTCGCAGACAATGTCGACCTGGCCCTTCTCGCGCAGGAATTCCGAGCGCTGGAAGCCTTCCGGCAGTTTCTCGCGGATGGTCTGCTCGATCACGCGCGGGCCGGAAAAGGCGATCATCGCGCCGGGCTCGGCAATATGAACGTCGCCGAGCATGGCATAGGAGGCAGACACGCCGCCCGAGGTCGGGTCGGTCAGGACGACGACATAAGGCAGGCCGGCCTCGCGGACCTCGTCAATCGCCAGCGTCGTGCGCGGCATCTGCATGAGAGACAAAGTGCCTTCCTGCATCCGCGCCCCGCCCGAAGCGGTGCAGACGACGAAAGCGGCTTTCCGCGCTACGGCCATCTGGGCAGCGGCGATAAAGGCTTCGCCGGCGGCCATGCCGAGCGAGCCGCCCATGAAGGCGAAATCCTGGACGAGGATGACCGTCGGCTTGCCATTGATCCGGCCAAAGGCGGCCGCCATGCAGTCATCCTGCGCAATCGGCGGAGAACCTTCCGGGCTTTCTTCCTTCTCGCGCGCAGCAATCTTGTGCTTCGCCCCCTTGAGGCGGGACGGATAAGGCTTGTCGTCCTTGAACTTCAGCGGATCCTGGGTGACCGGCGGCAGCGGGATCGGCTCCCAGCGCTCCTCATCGAAGAAGAGCCGGAAGCGGCGGCGCGGCGAAATCCGGAGGTGCGCGCCCGCCGGCGTGACATACCAGCTTTCCTCAAGGTCGGAGCGATAGACGAGTTCGCCGCTCTTCGGGCATTTGACCCAGAGATTATCCGGCGTCTCTTTCTTGGAAGACAGAAAGGTCTTGAGACCCGGCGTGCGGAAATTTGTAAGCCAATTCATTCAGCTGGACTCCCTGATTGGTCCATCCTGTTCATTAAGCTACGCCTTTCAGCGCACCCGACAACTCCCTGGCCAACGCCCCCATTCGCCCGGCTATACTGCCGGTCTCGCCCGACTCAAGAGCCAAGCGCACATGATCCACGAAAGCGGACCCGACGACAACCCCGTCTGATATACGCGCCATGGCGGCCGCCTGTTCCCCTGTGCGCACGCCGAATCCGACGCAAACGGGCAGGCCGGAGACCTTGCGGGCGCGTTCGACCCCTTCTCGGATGTCCTCGGGATCAGCCGATCCTGCCCCGGTCACACCGGCAACAGCGACGTAATAGAGGAAGCCGGAGGCCCCTTCAGCGACCTTTGCGATCCGCTTGTCGGTCGTCGTCGGCGTGGCAAGGCGAATGACGGAAATGCCGTATTTCTGATAGGCATCGCGCAGCTCATGGTCTTCTTCCGGCGGCAGGTCGACCAGGATCGTCCCGTCAATCCCGGCATCCGAGGCCGCATCGGCAAACGCCTCATAGCCCATATGGAAGACCGGATTGGCATAGCCCATCAGGATCAGGGGGGTCTCGTGATCGTCTTCACGGAAGCGTTTTGCGAGCGCGAGAACGTCTTTCAGCGTCGTGCCCGCCTTGAGGCTGCGCTGGCCGGCGCGCTGGATCGCCGGGCCGTCCGCCATCGGATCGGTGAACGGCGCCCCGAGCTCGATGATGTCGGCGCCATTGTCGCGCAGCGCACACAGCGCCTCATAGCTCGTCTCAAGGTCCGGATCGCCGGCCATGATATAGGTCACAAGCGCAGCGCGGTTCTCGGCGCGAACCCTGTCGAACCGGTCGGTAATTCTTTGTGTGGGCATTACTGGGCAGGCGCTTTCGTATTCTCGTCCAGCCAGCTGGCATAAGGGGCAAGGACATGGCTGCATGGCATGGCGACCATGGCCGGGACATCATAGGGATGGACTTCCGTGACGAGCCCTTCGAGCGCGTCCCAGCAGGCGGTCACCGACTTCAGCCACAGCACATGCTCGAAAGCCTGCTCGACCACGCCTTTCCAGAGATAGGTCGAGGAGACCGGCCCCTCAATGTTCGCGCAGGCGGCCAGGCGCTGCTCAACAGAGGCGTCGGCAATCTTCTGGGCGATATCCTTGGAGGGGCAGGTAATGCGAATGAGAAGGGCGTCAGTCATCGAACCGCTTGTGTGTTGCTGGCAATTGCAGGCGTCAGACCCCGATATTGCACAGGGCCGGATTTATCGAAACCCGGATTTGATGGAAACCAAAGTTCAGTTCTGCATTTTACCCACAGATAGGCCTTAGAGCGCCGACAATACATCCGACCGGCGCACCGTCTGATCGAAGGTCGCAGGATCATGAGTATCTGGTCGAAAAGCCTCGAAGCCAAACTGCCGCAACTCATCCGGAAAGGGCGCTTGCGCGTCATCCTGCCCGATGGCCGGTCCATAGAGGCCGGGCCGGACGCGGTCTCGCGCGTGACCGTGCGCCTGCACAGCCAGGCCTGGCTGCGCCGCGTCCTCGTCGATCCGGCCTTGCAGCTGGGCGAGGCCTACATGTTCGGCGGACTGACCGTTGAAGAAGGCGATATGTATGACTTTCTCGACCTCATCTGGAAGAATCTCGACGACTATTCCGCCGCCCGCTGGAGCTTTGGCGAGCGGGTGATGATTGCCGGTCGCCACATGCTGCGCCGGATGAAGCAGTGGAATGACGACCGCAAGGCGCGCAGCAACATCCACCATCACTATGACATCGGCAACGCGCTTTACCGGCTCTTCCTCGATGAGGACATGCAGTATTCCTGCGCCTATTTCCCCGATCCGGCCATCAGCCTCGATGCTGCCCAACAGCTGAAGCGCGAGCATATCACCCGCAAGCTCTGCCTTGAGGAAGATCAGAGCGTGCTCGACATCGGCTGTGGTTGGGGCGGATTGGCCCTGCACATCGCGAGCGAGACCGGCGCCCGGGTCGAGGGCGTCACGCTGGCCGAAGAGCAGCTCCAGCTCGCAAGGGAGCGCGCCGCCAGCGCCGGCCTGCAGAAGCAGGTCGACTTCCGGCTGGAGGATTACCGCCACCTGAACGAGCCTTATGACCGCGTGGTTTCGGTCGGCATGCTGGAACATGTCGGCTCCCCGCAATTCCGCACCTATTTCGAACAGGTTGCCCGGCTGATGAAGAAGGCTGGCGTGGCGCTGATCCATACGATCGGGCGCCCGCACGGGCCAGGCGATACCAACCCCTGGATTGCCAAACGCATCTTCCCGGGCGGCTATATCCCGGCCCTGTCGGAGCTGATGCCGGAGATCGAGCGTGCCGGGCTGACCGTCACCGATATCGAAATCCTGCGCCTGCACTATGCCGAGACGCTGAAGGCCTGGCGCGAGCGTTTTATGGAGAATGCGAAGCGCGCGGAGGTCATGTATGACCGGAATTTCGTGCGCATGTGGGAGTTTTATCTCGCCTGCAGCGAGGTCTCCTTCCGCTATGGCGAGCATGTCGTCTTCCAGATCCAGCTCGCGCACAACCAGCAGGCCGTGCCGCTGACGCGGGATTATCTTTATGACGAGAACACACCTGGCGCCGAGACTCAGGCGAACGCCGACACGGTCAGCCGGTCGGCCTGACCGGCCTCAGTCCGAGACCGCGTCATGGCAGACGATGCAGATCTTGTTGTCGTCGAGGTCCCGGAAATAGGCGCCGTAAAAATTCTCATGATATTGCGGACGCAGGCCGGGCGCTCCTTCATCGGCCGCCCCGCCCTTCATGGCGGCGGCGTAGACTTGGTCGACAATCTCCCGGCTCGGGGCCAGCAGCGCCGTCATCTGGCCATTTCCGAAGGTCGGAGCCTGACCGTCGAACGGGGTCGCCAGGACGAAGAATGGCCGCCCGCCATCCGGCGCCGTCCACATGACGAAGGGGGCAGCCTTCGCCGGATCGCGCAGCGGATTGCCGAGGATCTCCATGATGGGCGTATAGAAAGCCTTGGCCCGGACCTTGTCTTTCGTGCCGATCGTGACGTGGGAATACACCGCCTAGATCTCCATGCCGAGATGCTCGGCCACCGAGAAGACGTCCTTGTCGCCTCGCCCGCAGAGATTCATGATCAGCATCCCGTCCTTGCCGATGGAGTCGCAGACATCGCCGAGCCGCGCGATGGCATGTGCCGGTTCCAACGCCGGAATGATGCCCTCAAGCCGCGTGCAGAGCTGGAAACCGTCGAGGGCTTCCTTGTCTGTGCTGGTGAGGTATTCCGCCCGGCCGGTGTCACGCAGGAAGGCGTGCTCCGGGCCGATGCCGGGATAGTCGAGCCCGGCCGAGATGGAGTGGGCGTCGATGATCTGGCCGTCATCGGTCTGCAGAAGATAGGTCTTGTTGCCATGCAGGATGCCCGGCTGGCCGCCATTCAGGGCAGCCGCGTGCTCGCCGGTCTCGATGCCGTGGCCGGCAGCTTCGACACCGATCAGGCGCACGCCCTCATCCTCGATGAAGGGGTGGAACAGGCCGATTGCATTCGATCCGCCACCAATACAGGCCATGACCGCGTCCGGCAGACGGCCTTCGCGCTCCAGGATCTGGCGGCGGGCTTCCTTGCCGATCACCGACTGGAAGTCACGCACCATCTCCGGATAGGGATGCGGGCCGGCCACAGTGCCGATGACATAGAAAGTGTCGTGGACATTGGTGACCCAGTCACGCAGCGCCTCGTTCATCGCGTCTTTCAGCGTGCCTGTCCCCGAAGAGACCGGCACGATCTCGGCGCCGAGCAGGCGCATCCGGAAGACATTCGGCTTCTGACGCTTCACATCCGTCTCGCCCATGAAGACCGTGCAGGGCAGGCCGAAGCGCGCGCAGGCGGTGGCCGTGGCGACACCGTGCTGGCCGGCGCCGGTCTCGGCGATGATCCGCGTCTTGCCCATGCGCCGGGCCAGCAGGACCTGGCCGAGGCAGTTATTGATCTTGTGCGACCCGGTATGATTGAGCTCGTCGCGCTTGAAGTAGATCTTCGGCCCGCCGAAATGCTCGGTCATCCGCTCTGCATAGTAGAGCGGCGAGGGCCGACCGACATAATGCTCCCAGAAATCGTCCATCTGGGCGGCGAAGGCCGGATCCTTCTTCGCGGCGCGATACTCTTCCTCCAGCTCAAGGATGAGCGGCATCAGCGTTTCGGCGACATAACGTCCGCCAAACTCGCCGAAGCGGCCCTTCTCGTCGGGCCATTGGTCCCATGTGTTGAGCTTATTCATAGCGCATTCCCGTCAGGCGGCTTTTGCAGCAGCAATGAAGCTGCGGATCAAGGTTTCATCCTTTACGCCTCTCTCGCGCTCGACTCCAGAGGAGACATCGACAGCCGCTGCGCCTGTTGCAGAAATGGCGTCGCCGACATTTTCCGGGGTCAGCCCGCCGGAGAGGATCCAGGGCTTGGCCGGCTTCCAGCCGCTCAGCACCGACCAGTCGAAGACATTGCCATGGCCACCCGGCACGCGGCTGCCCTTGGGCGGTTTGGCATCGAGCAGGAATTTGTCGGCCGCCTCGTATTCGTTGAGGGCGCGGAGATCGTCGAAATGGCGAATACCGTGCGCTTTCCAGATTTCGGCGCCGGTGCGTGTCTTCAGCTCGGCCACCCGGGCCGGGCTTTCCTGCCCATGTAGCTGGAGGATGGAGATGCCGGTTTCGAGCACCGCGTCGACCAGCCGGTCATCGGCATTCACCAGAAGCGCGACCGCCGGACAGCAGTCCTTCAGCGGAAGGTCGCAGACCATCTCGGCCGTCACGGCGCGAACCGATTTCTGGAAGAAGACAAAGCCGACCCAATCCGCGCCGGCGTCGCTTGCCACACGCAGCATTGTCTCGTCCCGCAATCCGCAGATCTTTACCTTCGCCATACTGCGCTCGTTGGCGCGCCGGCGCGGTCAAGTCAAGCGCACGGCCCGGCAATCGATCGGCAGGCGTACGCGGTGCTTCAGCACCTCCCCGAGACGCCGAAGTCAAAAGCATGGAGAGGCAGGCCGCCCGCCCCACGCCAGCCGCCGAACACATTGGCCAGTGGCAGCCGCGCCATAAGGGTCTTGTAGTCTTCCGCGAATGCACCCAGCCCCTGTGCCTCGCAGCAGGTCTCACCGTGACCTTTTCGCCGCCGCAGACCCCCGCAGCAAACGCCACCCAGACGGAGCGACCAGGCCCCCGTCTTGAGGACATCCGCGACGTGCGAGGGGTGAAGGCAATTCACCATGAAATAGATCGGCGCCGCACCGGTATGGGCATCGACCTGATCGATGGCCCCTTCGAGGGTCTGACCGCTTGGCAGACGGCCATCTTCCCCGATGGCGAATGAAACGACGGCGGGAATGCGAATGCGCTGCGAGGCCCGTACGAAGCCGACCGCTTCCGGCACATTGGTAAAGGCCATGGCCGTGACCAGGTCCACACCGGCATAGGCCAGCCAGTGGATCTGCTCGGTGTGATAGGCCTCCGCCTCGAAGACCGACGGCCAGTACTCCGTTGCGCACCCGGTGTCACAAGGCCCGACAACACCATTCACGAAAACGGGCATCCACGCACAATCATGATCGTCCCGCAGTCGGCTCGCGAACGCGGCCGCGCGCTCATTGGCTTCCCGCAACACGCTCGGCGATATGGCCTGCACGCCCGCAAGGGCTCTCTGGGCCCGCCAGGTTGGCGTGTCGATGATGAAGCCAGCGCCCAGGCCCGCGGCGTGTTCGAGCTGGGCCGTGAAATGCGCCCTGAGCACGCGCTCCCCTTCGCCAGTCGACAGCAGCGTATGGAAACCAGGTTCAGAGACCTCGAAGCGCTGGGCGAGCATCATGTCGCCCTCCAGACCGCCATCGGTCAGGAAGATGCGGCTCGTATGATGGGGCAGGCAATCAATGGGTCGGGGCATCGCGAATCTACATCCAGGAGCAAGGGGGAAGCGGCGTGCAGAGGCTCCGCACGCCGCTCCGGACAGCAGGCGCCTAAAGGGCCGGCTCGATGGCAGCGATCATGCCCAGTACGGGCGTTGTGAAGATCACCGCGTAAAGCAGCGGAACCGTCAGGTTCAAAGCGTGGGCAAAAAAGGCCGGGGCCGACAGGTGCATGGCATGCCGGGCCGGTTGTGCTGGGAGTTTCATGTCTTTTTCTCTCGTTTGACTGGTTGGAACACCCGCCCACCATGGACGGGTGCGCTGGCCCTGATGCGGAGAGAGATAGCCGCCCATCGTGGTAGCGAGCGTGGAATATGACGTTTAAATGACAGGTCCAGTGCCGTGGAAATGACGAGGGAGCGGCCTGAAACACGAAAGGCCGGCCGGCACCACTGATCGCCCTGCCCCGACGATAGCCACCGGCCGGGCATTTACGAAGCCGCCAGACGCTGCAGAATGGGCCGGCAAGATTTCAGGAGACGTATAATGCCCGCGACCAGCCTGCTTTCAGACATCCGAATTGCCGACATGACGACGGTGATCTTCGGACCCTATTGCACGCAGGCACTGGCGGACATGGGCGCCGACGTCGTGAAGCTGGAGCCGCCAAGGGGCGATGACTTCCGCAATGTCGGAAAGCCGGCGAACAACAAGCGCATGGGCCCGTGTCACCTGACGATTAATCGCGGTAAGCGCTCGGTCGTGTGGGACATGAAATCCGACGAAGGCAAGACCGCCATCCGGAAGCTCATCGAAGCCAGCGACGTCTTCATCCACAATATCCGCCCGGACGCCGTCGCCCGGCTGGGCCTCACCTTCGAGGAGGTGAAGGCGATCAAACCCGATATCGTCTATGTCCACTGCCTCGGCTTCGGCACGCAGGGGCCTTATGCCGGGCGGCCAGCCTATGATGACCTGATCCAGTCGCTCTCCGGGGCGACCAACCTGCTGCCGCAGGTCGACGGAAACGAAGCGCCGCGATTCGTGCCGACCGCCTTTGCCGACAAGGTCTCCGGCCTGCATGCCATGTATGCGACACTCGCCGCCCTGCATCATCGTGACCGCACGGGCGAGGCCGTTCATGTCGAGGTGCCGATGTTCGAGTGCATTGCGAGCTTCCTGCTTGAAGAGCACTTCTACGAGGCCACCTTCGATCCGCCCGTCGGCCCGTATTACTATCAGCGCCAGATCGACCCCTCGCGCCAGCCGGTCCGCACCAAGGATGGCTGGATCACCATCGCGCCCTATGTCGACCATCGCTGGGTGACGCTGTTCAATCTCATCGGGGCGCCGGAAGAGCTCGAGGATGAGCGGATCTCTGACTATAAGGGCCGCTTCTTCAATCACGCCTACATGATGTCGCGCGTGCAGGCGCACTTCGTGAACTTCACCACCCGCGAGCTTCTCAAACTGCTCGGGGACGGCGATATCCCGGCAGCGGTGGTCAATGACATTTCCGACCTGCAGGACGACCCGCACCTGAAGGCGATCAATTTCTTCCAGCGCCGCGACCATCCGAGCGAAGGCGGCTATTGGGAAGTCCAGCCGCCAGTGCGTTTTGTCGGCCAGCCGGAACGGGACATCCAGCCGGCCCCACGTCCGGGCGAGCATACAGAGGCCGTCCTCGCCGAGCTGGGATTGAGCCCGGAAAAGACCCAGGCCGACCGCTGACGCCAGGCGCCCGGATTCGATTGCAGAGGCAACATTTGCTCAAAGTCTGGGCAAAAGTGCTTTGACACGAAAAATTTTTATAGACGCACTGCATACTAGCGAGACACAAGGCCCGTTCCGGTAGCATTCTCGTAACACGCTGTAATAACAGCTCTATTTTTATATCTTCCGAGCGAAAATTCAACAATTCACAACCCTTGCGTGTGCGGCAGCGCAAAAAGATGCCGGATACAGCGGCTAAATACTTTGACCTTTGTACCTATATCTGAGACGTCAGTTGCGCGGCTGAAGCTGCCTGCCCGCGAAGAAAGCGGGCCTTTGACACATCTTGTGAGGCATGCGGCCGGACACTCCGGTTGCCAGGGCGGTTTGTTTGTTTGTGTAGCTGTCCGCCTCACCCCGACAACTTGAATGCGCAGGAGGAGAGACCATGGGATCTGCATCCAGCCCCCAAACTGCTATGGATACCGAACAGGATTACGGCGAGGATCCGCTCGCGGTTCGCGAGACCGATCATTACGTCGAAGAGTATATTGAAGGCTTTGTCGACAAGTGGGACGCCCTGATCGACTGGGATTCCCGCGCGGATGGCGAAGGCCAGTTCTTCGTCGATCTCCTTCGCGGGCGTGGCAAGCACACCGTCCTCGACGTCGCGACGGGCACGGGCTTCCACTCCTGCCGCCTGATGGAAGAAGGCTTTGACGTGACCAGCGTCGATGGCAGCGCGGAAATGCTGGCGAAGGCGTTCGACAACGCCCAGAAGCGCGGCCAGATCCTGAAGACGTGTCAGGCTGACTGGCGCTGGCTCAACAAGGATATCAAGGGCAAGTTCGACGCGATCATCTGCCTCGGCAATTCCTTCACCCACATTCATGACGAGATGGACCGCCGCAAGGCGCTGGCAGAGTTCTATGCCGCGCTGAAGCATGACGGCATCCTCATCCTGGACCAGCGCAATTACGACCTGCTCCTCGGTGAGGACAACACGACCAAGCCGAAGCACAAGTATTATTACTGCGGCAAGGACATCGTGGCCGAGCCGGAATATATCGATGAAGGCCTCGCCCGCTTCCGCTACAGCTTCCCGGACGGCTCGGAATATCACCTGAACATGTTCCCCCTGCGCATGCGCTATGTGCAGAAGCTCCTCAAGGAAGCCGGCTTCGAGAAGATCCACACCTATGGGGACTTCCAGTCGGAGTTCGACGAAAACGAGCCGGACTTCTTCATCCATGTTGCGGAGAAGCGTGATGAAAGCTGAATCGAGAGCTGAAGACGTCGCCGTCGCTGAAGACTATTATGACAGCGACGATGCTGACCGTTTCTATTTCAATATCTGGGGCGGTGAAGACATCCATGTCGGGCTCTACAAGACGCCCGACGAGCCCATTCCGCCGGCCAGCCGCCGCACGGTCGAGACCATGGCAGAGATGATGGGCCCCGCCGGCAAAGGCGGCAGCATCATCGACCTTGGCGCCGGCTATGGCGGTTCGGCACGTTACCTCGTGACCGAAGGCGGCGCGAAGAAAGTGGTCTGCGTCAACATTTCCGAGACCCAGAACCGCATCAATCGCGAGAAGAACAAGGCCGCTGGTCTCGATGACAAGATCGAGGTCCTGCACGGCTCGTTCGACGATGTGCCGGCCAAGGATGAGAGCTTCGATGTGGTCTGGAGCCAGGACAGCTTCCTGCACGGCGCCGACCGTGAGCAGATCATCAAGGAATGCGAACGCGTCCTGAAGCCGGGTGGCCGCGTGATCTTCACCGACATCCTGCAGACCCCGGATGCCCCGGCCGACAAGCTGCAGCCGGTCTATGACCGCATTCACCTGTCCAGCCTCGGCTCGATCGATTTCTACGACCAGGCCGCCGAGAAGGCCGGTCTTGTGCCGGGACCGAAAAAGGAACTCGCCGAAATGCTGCCGCGCCACTATGGCCGCGTGCGCGAGGAACTCATGGCCCGGCGCGAGGAACTCAAGGGAATTGTCTCCGACGAGTATGCCGACCGCATGATCGCAGGCCTCGGCGCCTGGGTCGATGGCGGCAATTCGGGATGGCTTTCCTGGGGTATCCTGACCTACGACAAGCCCTGAGGGGCCTAATGACAAGCGGGCCGGCTGGCTATTTGACCAGCTGGCCCCTTGCCCATCTCACGACATGATAGAATTCCATGCCCGCCTGCAGGACCGCGTAGGTGCGCGGGAAATAACTCACTGCTGACCCCGAGTGCCAGAGCGACTCGCGGATCTGTTTCAGCCGTCCGGTCCGGCTCAATGTGATCGTTTCTTCCTCGACCAGGGACTGACGCCCGAAATCGCGTGATCTCGGCTCAAGCGCGAGCAGCTGGCGCATTCTCGCATCAGGGAAACGCACCGCCTTTGAATAGGCCGACCACGCCTCGTCCATCGCATCCATTATCTCACCCGGCTGAGCGTCTTTCGCCTCATCGAGATAGGCAATGGCGCCCGCCAGGAACGGATCGGCGAAGCTCGAGGCCTTTTCTTCCCAGCCTTCTTCCTGAAGATTGCTGGTGACCCTGTCGCCCCCGCGCTCATAAGCGCGCACGGTCTGAAGGTCGGGTTCGAAGATCGACTCGATCAGCTGCCAGTATCGCAGGATGCTGGAGCGATGGTTGACCGGAGAGTATTCCGAGCCCTGGACCCAGAGCCCCGTCACCTTGCCGAAATGCGGCGCCGGCAAATTCTTGTAATTGGCCTTCGCCAGATGAAGCAGCTCCCAAGACACATCGGGCCGGCCGATCTGCAACATGTACAGCACCGTTCCGAAGAGCCCGGTATCGACGAGCACGACGCGCTCGGCGTCGCCGATGCATTCGTCGATGTGACGGTTGCAGAGCGCGTTCTGCGGCGCGATGGCCGCCTGAAGCCGCTGGCCATCAGGGCCGGAGAGGAAGGCTGTCATGCTGCTGCGGGTGACCGGCTCGTCCCAGCTCTCCGACAGCTCGATGGGCCGCCCGGCAATCGCGATCACCGCTTCGCGGACCGTCGTGTCCTCGAACTCTCTCGACAGTTCGTTGATGACGGCCTCCGGCCGCTTCCCAATAGCCAGGCGCGTCGCCGTGAGACGCGAGATCATGAAGGATTCCAGCGACAATGGCAGGGTTTCACCACGGTTCTGCAGCTGGCGCTCCAGCACCGCCTTCATCAGCAGGCCGCCGCGGGCGCAGAACAAGGCGACACTTTTCTTCCGCTTGCTGCTATTGGTGAGATAAAGGGAGGCCAGACTGGAATACTCCCAGAAGAGCGGGCCGAGCACCGCATGGCCGAAGTCCCATTTCGACCGGCAGGCCGACTCCAGACGCTGGCGAGCCGCCTTGCTCATCGGACCCGATGTGCGAACCGTATCCCTCATGGCCTGCCCGAGCCCGTTTGCCCGGCGGCGCGCGGTAAAGTGCCAGGGGCGCGGCAATTCCCTCGCGGCATAGCCGGCGTCTTCGGCGCGCTCGCGATCGGCAAGCCCGTCATCGCCGGTGTGCAGGAATTCGTCCGGGCGCAGTCCTTCCTTTTCGGCCACCAGGGCAAACAGCCCCCCGGCGCGCTTGGACTTGGCATGGTCCGCGCTGGAATAAACGGTGTGTACCGGAAGACGCCCGAACATCTGCTCCAGCAGCCATTCGACATCGGCACCGCTCAGGATTGTATCGCTGATCGCGACCGTCCGCCGGCCGGCGGCGGCTTGCTGCTCCAGCAAGGCGGCCAGCGCGCGGTTGGGCCTCAGATAGCGAAGCTCCAGAGCGAGCTCGACTTGCCGCATCTCCTCGGCAAAGGCGGCCGGAAGGCCAAGCATGGCGGCCTGCTGGCGAAGCACATCGACAAGACGCACTTCGTCCTCAGCCCCGTAAGCCTCGGCAGACTTGAACCAGAGCGTCTCACATTGCTGGCGCGCATAGGCAAAGTGCTGCGGCCTGAGCCCCAGCTGCGGATGGCTTTCACGCACCCGCTCAGCCAGATGCCGCGCCAGATCCCAACGCCGGCGCCGCTGACTGATAGGTTTTCGCAGCAGAAGTGTATCAAACACGTCTACTGACAGAGCTTTGAAGCGGGTGTCTGCGGCCAGGCTGCGAAAGGCCGCCAATCGGCCCTGTGACCGGGCCCGCTCCGTGTTTGTAGACATCGAGTCTTGTCCCTATGATCTCAATGTTAAGTGTTTTTACCACACTGCGAGAGAACAAACCACTCATTACTGGAAAGTGTTCCGGCAAGTTTTTATGAAATGCCCAAATTTCAGTCAAAGAAGGCGCAAGTTTTATACTCTCCTCTCAGGTTAAAACTACGGAATACTTTCGCGCGGAACCGTTGCGACCAAGCAGCGTTTGAGCCTGTTGTGAGCGTTTAGCACTGCGGATGAGGGAGACGGGGTGGTCAGCAGCACATCTGAACATGATATCGAACTGGAGCGGCTCGCTTCCATTGTGGCCTCCTCCGATGATGCCATCATCAGCAAGTCGCTGGATGGCATTGTGCGCACATGGAATGCCGGCGCGACGAAGATTTTCGGCTACCGGCCTGACGAGATTATCGGTCAGCCGATCACCATGCTCATCCCGCCGGAGCTGCACGGCGAAGAAACCGAAATACTTGCCAAGCTGAGGCGGGGCGAACGGATCGACCACTTCGACACGGTGCGCCTTGCGAAGGACGGGCGCCGGATCGATATCTCGCTCACCGTCTCGCCTTTGCGGAACCGGCACGGCGAGATTGTCGGGGCCTCCAAGGTTGCCCGCGACGTGACCGAGCGCAAGCGCGCCGAAGACCTGCAGAAACTGCTCGTCGACGAGCTCAATCACAGGGTCAAGAACACGCTGGCCATCGTTCAGTCGGTCGCCAGCCAGTCGATGGCCCATTCAAATAGCCCGTCGGACTTCATGGCCACCTTCACGGGCCGCCTTCAGGCCCTGTCGCTGGCGCACGACCTGCTGATCCGCGAGCGCATGCGGGGCATAAGCCTGCGGGAACTGGTCGAGGCCCATCTCACCCCGGATCCGAAGACCCCTGAGCGGATTGTCATCTCCGGCCCCGATGTCACGCTTCGCGGTACGCTGGTGACCCATCTCTCCCTCATCCTGCACGAACTGGCGACAAATGCGCGGAAATATGGCGCCCTCTCCAGACCGGATGGGCGGCTTCGCATTCGCTGGGCGCGCACCGAGGCCTCGGCAGACCGACTGACACTCGACTGGCAGGAAAACGGCGTGGCCGGCCTTGAAGCCCCCGGGTCCAGCGGCTTCGGTACGCAGCTTATCGAAAAGACGCTGAAGGCCAATGGTGGCTCGGCCCGCATGGAATTTGGCAAGGATGGCCTGCAGGCGCGTCTGGACATCGTTCTCGAAACCGGGACCGACATCAGCGAGACGCCTTCGGCCGAACCCGCTCGGCAACCGCGCGAGGAGCCAGCGCCGTCGGCCGATCTGGAAGGGTTGAAGGTTCTCATTGTCGAGGACGAGGCCATTGTCGCCATGGACCTGGAGATGAAGCTGGAACAGCTTGGCTGCGAGATTGCCGGCCTGGCTTCGAGCCTGGAGGAGGCAGACGAGATCCTGCAGCGGACCCATCCGGATATCGCCCTGCTCGATGCGAATCTTCAGGGCCAGCGCGTCGACCGCCTTGCCGAGGCGCTTCACAGCCGGGACATCCCCTTCGCCTTCTCCACCGGCTATGGCCGCGAGGCCCTGCCGGAAGGATTCCAGGACCGGGAGCTGCTCGCCAAACCGTTCGGCGAGGCGCGTTTCATCTCCGTGGTGTCACGCTTGGCAGGCCATGCCCGGCAGACAAAGCAGAGAGCCGTTACCCCACCCGCTTGATCAACTCCATCGCGGCCAGCGGATTGGCGACCTTGTGGCCACCGATCACATAAACGAAGACATCGCGCGCGCCCGGGGCCTGCTGGCCGGAGACCGTTTTCAGGCTGTCCGGCATATGCCCTTCAGAAAGTGACTTTGCCGTGCCGGCCCACGCATCAAGCGCCTTCGGGCCATAGCCGGCCTTGTAGCGCTCTTCGGTGCCCATCAGGCGCAGATAGGCAAAATCGCCCGTCTGATCGCCGATCGACGGATAATCTGAATCGCCGGCCGTGATGATGGCGGCACCGTATTTCCGCGCCAGATCGATGAACTCCGGCGTGCAGAAGCTTTCATGACGCACCTCGACGGCATGGCGCAGCGTCTGGCCATCGGCCTCACCGGGTAGCAGCGACAGGAAAGCCTCGAAATCTTCGGCGTCGAACTTTTTCGTGGCCATGAACTGCCAGTTGATGGGCCCAAGCTTCTTGCCGAGCAGGCCGATCCCGCTGTCGATGAACCGGTCAA
The DNA here is from genome assembly GCF_002088975.1 of Henriciella aquimarina. Lineage (GTDB taxonomy): Bacteria > Pseudomonadota > Alphaproteobacteria > Caulobacterales > Hyphomonadaceae > Henriciella > Henriciella aquimarina. The sequence goes on along the minus strand of NZ_NCST01000027.1, from coordinate 124,257 downwards.
TCGACTCGCCCGCTTCCGCCAGCACGCGCCGGTTGGTGGCATAACGCGGGCCCTTCAGCGCGAAAACGAAATCGTCAGGCGTTTCGTCATGCCACTTGCGGAAACTCGCCGGCTTCTGCGAGCCGTAATAAGTGCCGTTGACCTCAATGGAGGAGAGCTTTGTGCTGGCATATTCCAGCTCGCGCTTCTGGGTGAGATCGTCCGGGTAGAAAGCCCCGCGCCAGGGCGCATAGGTCCACCCGCCAATGCCGATCCTGATCGTCCCATGCTGCGCCATGACGCCAAGCCTCTGAAGGAAGGCCTCACTCTGGCAAAGTCGGCCGGGTTGCGCCAGTCCCGTCGATGGGCAGGCAGGCCGGGAGCCGGCTTTTCAGACCCTCCGCCTAGTTGATAACCTGGTTCTGCTCGACGATCCGGCGGCGCTTCGGCCCCCAGCGATATTGCTGGGTATGGCGCAGCAGGCCGGAGGCCTTGAGGCTGCCATCCTCGAGATGCAGGCGGAACCCGCGGCGGGCCGCGACGGCCTTGCGGCTCGCGCCATGGATGCCGACGATGGTGATGTAGAAATCGATCTTGCCGTACTTCTGCAGCGGATCCGACGTCATATCGCCATGCTGAGCCGCGACGACCCGGTCCAGAAGGTCCTTGAACGTGCCGAGCTCAAGGCTTTCCCCGTCGGCCAGCGGTCTCTGGAAGGACTGCTCATGATTGTTGGCGACAGGCTCGGTAATGTCGCCGCCAAACCGTTCGCCATCGATCTCGATGTCGCCAGCGACATTCTGAATGTGAAAGCGGCCTTCGCTCATGTTCGAGACGAAACAGGTCGGCGTATTGTCGGTACTGACCGAGCAAGAAATGATCAGGCTGGACCGCCTCTGGCGCAGGATTCCGTTCAACAGCAATTGCAGATAGGTGATCCACACCATCACCATGATGACATTGGCCACGGCACTGATGGCCGACGCGTTTTGGCTTATAAAATCCAATGTGACCCCGTTTTTGTCAGATCGACTTGTCGGCCTGTGTACAGCTTGGGATCGCAACGCATGTGGCTTCGGTCTGTTTCAGATTGAACTGTCAGGCTCTGCGTCTCGGACTCCCGGCATTGAGCAGGCTGCCGCCAGACGCTAGAATCCTTGGGGATAGAGCCCGCGGGCCAGGAAAGACATCATGACAGACACAATGTCGGTCCGCCGGGGCCGCCCCCGCAGTTTCGATCGTGAGATAGCGTTGCGGAAAGCGATGCGGGTTTTCCAGGCCAACGGCTATGAAGGCACCTCCATGATGCAACTGGTCGAGGCGATGGGTATCGGCTCACCCAGTATCTATGCCGCCTTTGGCTCCAAGGAGGCGCTGTTCCGGGAGGCCGTCGAGCTTTACGCGGCTTCGGAGGTCGAACCCGCCTGGCAGGCACTGGACGAGATCCTGGATGCTCGTCTGGCTGTGCGGACAATGCTCCTGAGCTCGATCGACACCTATGTGGCGAACGGGCCCCAGCGCGGGTGTCTCGTCATGTTGGGCGCGAACCATCTCGGCAGTGGTGACGATTCCGTCCGCAGATTTCTTCGCGATCAGCGGCGCCGGTACCATGACCGCCTCGCGGCCCGCCTGAGCCGCGGCATCGAGGATGGCCATATCCCCTCCGACGTCGACCCGGGCACGCTGGCCGAGTGCGTCCTGGCCTTCTTCGGCGGCCTGACCATCGAAGCGGTGGACGGCACCAGGAAAGACACGCTTCATGAAGCCGCCGGCCTCTTTTGCGCACGCATGTTCGGCGACGCATAAAATTATGTAATCATCGACACATAAATCATTGTGTGCGCCCTTCTGCGTATTTATGTGCCGCTTGGCACAAAATTGAATATGGAAGGGCCCCTCATGACTCTCGCACCGTCTGACCGCGTCTCGCCGCTTTCCGGCTTCGGCTCGGTCACGAATGTCCCCCAACTCCCTGAGGGGTTCACCAACACCTTCAAAAGCTATCGTATCGATACCGGCAAGATTGGGCTGCACGCCGTCATCGGCGGCACCGGCGAGCCTCTTCTGCTGCATATTGGCTGGCCCCAGAACTGGTATGCCTGGCGCGATCTGATGCTGCCGCTAAGCGAGCATTATACCGTTATCGCCGTGGACCCGCGGGGCTTCGGTCTTTCCGACCGGCCAGCGGGCGGCTTCGACGTCGACACGCTCGCTGATGACATGTTCGGCCTGATGGATGTGCTCGGTCATGACCGCTTTATCATGGCTGGCCATGATATCGGCCTCATGGTCGGCTATGTCATGGCGGCCAGACAGCCCGATCGGATCCGGCGTATCGCGCTCGGCGAAGGCATGATCCTGGGCGCCTCGCCCTCCCCGCCGCTTATCCCCGAGGACCGGCGCACGAATGACTTCCTCTGGCATATGGGCTTCAACCGCGCGCTGGATATCAATGAGCGTCTGGTTGAAGGGCGCGAAGACCTGTTCTTCAATTATCAGTTCGCGACCAAGGCCGCGTCCCAGGACGCCGTGCCAAAACATGCACGTGAGTTCTATATCGAGGTGATGCGGCGTGTGCCCGGCACACTGAAAGCCAGCTTCGATCATTACCGCGCCCTGGACGAGACGATCCCGCAGCTGCGCGCCTACATCGCGAACAAGATCCCGGTGCCGGTCCCGACCTTTGCGGGCGCACTGGCCTGCGGCGACATGGTAGAGGCCGAATTCCGCACGCTCGCCGACAATGTCGAAGCGCTCGTCATCCCGGACTGCGGCCACTTCCCGTGTGAGGAAAAGCCAGACGAGCTGCTGGGCGCCCTCATGGCGTTTTTCGCGAAGGGAACGTAACTGGCCCGGGAGCGGGAGCGGGACTGGTCGAAGGAAAGCTGGCGGAGAGACAGGGATTCGAACCCTGGAGACGGGGATACCGCCTACACGCGTTCCAGGCGTGCGCCTTCGACCACTCGGCCACCTCTCCGCAGAAGTGCGCGTCTATATCGGAAGGGTGTAGGCTTAAGCAAGCCCGTGATTGTTAATCAGCTGCATACGCCCCATATTCCGGTCCCAAGCGATGAAAGGACGAGGCCCCATGTTCTTCTCCCGAAAGCCCGCCGCCATGCCCCAGAAAGGCAAGGCCCTGCCCGGCCGCGACACCCCGATCCCGACGGCCGACATCCACTTCGTCAATGGCCGCCCGCTCGATGCCGAAGCGCCGGACGGCTATGAGGAAATCGTGCTCGGCATGGGCTGTTTCTGGGGCGTCGAACGCATTTTCTGGCAGATGGACGGCGTGTGGCTGACGCAGGCCGGCTATGCCGGTGGCGAGACGCCGAACCCGACCTATGAAGAAACCTGCACGGGCCTGACCGGCCATACCGAGGTCGTGCGCGTCGTCTATGACCCGTCCAAGGTCTCCACGGGCGAGATTCTCAAGGCGTTCTGGGAAGGCCATGACCCGACGCAGGGCATGCGCCAGGGCAATGATGTCGGCACCCAGTACCGCTCCGCCATCTTCGTCACGACCGACGAACAGCTGGAAGCGGCGAAAGCCACCCGCAAGACCTATGAGAAGGCCCTGAAACAGGCCGGGCGGGACAAGATCACGACAGAGATCGGCAAGCTCGACGCCTTCTACCCGGCCGAGGACTATCACCAGCAATATCTCGCCAAGAATCCCGGCGGTTATTGCGGCATTGGCGGCACCGGCGTGTCCTGCCCGATGCCGACAGGTGTCAGCGCCTGAGCGATTTGCTAAGCGGGTCGGCGTGCCTGACTTCGTCACCCGCTTCGCCCCCTCGCCCACGGGCCTTCTGCATCTTGGCCATGCGGCCTCGGCCTTCCATGTGTGGGAGGCTGCCCGCCAGGCCGGTGGCCGAATGCTGCTGAGGATCGAGGATATCGACCTCGGCCGCTGCAAGCCGGAATATACCGACGCGATTTTCGAGGATCTCGCCTGGCTCGGCTTCGAATGGGAAGAGCTCGTCCGGATTCAGTCGGAGCATTTCGGCGAGTATGAAAAGGTCGTCGAGACGCTGACGGCGATGGGCCTGACCTATCGCTGCTTCCGCACGCGCAGCGAGATCGCCGAGGAACAGGCTCAGGCGGGCCTCGCGCCGGGCATGCCCTTCACTGGCCAGCCCCTGCCCCCGGAAGAGGAAGCCGAGCGCCTTGGCGCGGAGGCACCTTTCACCTGGCGGCTTTCGCTGGAGAAATGCCGGGCCTGGCTCGGACCCCGATATGACCAGCTCGCCTTCGAGCTGCTGAGCCCCGGCGGACACACGGAGACCGTCAAGGCGCGTCCGGACCTCCACGGCGACATCAATCTCACCCGCAAGGATTCCCCAACCGCTTATCATGTCGCGGCGACGCATGACGACGCGCTGCAGGGTATCACTCATGTCATTCGCGGCGAGGACCTTGCCGAGGCGGCCCATATACACGTCCTGCTGCAGGCGCTTATGGACTGGCCACAACCGGTCTACACCCATCACCCGCTCGTCATGGGCCCGGATGGCAAACGGCTCGCCAAGCGCTTCCAGTCAAAAAGCCTTGCGAGTCTCAGGGCCGACGGGCTATCGCCCGATCAGGTTCGCCGCCTGGCCGGAGTATGAATGACCGAGACCGAGCTTCATCTGCCCCCGGCCCGCGCATGGGTCGGCCCGCTCCTGCTGCTGGCAGGCGGTGTGATGATCGGGCTGGCCCCGATCGGGCTGCGTTACGGCCTCGACGCCCTTGGCCCCCAGGCGATTGCCTTCTGGCGCTATCTCTTCGCCATTCCGCTGCTCTTCATCCTGCTGGTCGGGATCGAGCAGCGCCTGCCGAGACAGATCAACCGCTATGTCGTCATGGCCGGGACCTTCTTCGCCCTCGATATCGGCCTGTGGCACTGGGGACTGACGCTGACGACCGTCGCGAACGCCACCTTCATCGTGAACCTCGGCAATATCTGCGTCGGCTTTGTCGCCTGGCTGTTCCTGAAGGAAAAGCCGAAGCCCATCTGGTTCATCGCGGTCCTTGTCGCGGTCGCCGGCGCAGCGGCCCTGTCGCTGGGCGGAGAGGCCGGAGGCAAGACCGACATTCGCGGCGACCTCATGGCGCTCGGCGCGGCCTGTCTCGTGGCCGCCTACATGCTCTGCTCGAAGCTGGCGCGTAACCGGCTCGGCGCGATGGATGTCATCTTCTGGCTGACCGTGGTGGAAGCCGGGGTGGCCGCCCTGCTGGTGCTGGTTTCCGGCGAGGCCTTCCTGCCCGCGACGCTCTCGGGCTTTGCCGCGCCGGCCTTTCTGGCGCTGGCCGCGCAGGTCGGCGGACAAGGGCTGATCATCGCCGGGCTTGGCCGCACGCCTGCTGCCGTGGCCGGCATTGTCGTGCTGATCCAGCCCGTCGTCGCCGCCGCGATTTCCTGGCAGCTGTTCGACGAACCGCTCACGGCCATCCAGGGCAGCGGGGCCGCGCTCATCCTGTTCGGCATCTGGCTGTCGCAAGGCGGCATCAGACGCAAAAGGCCGAAAACTGAAGCGAAACCGTTACAGGAGGCGGTTAAGAGCCCGTCATGACATGTCCAATTCAGAAGGTCCGGGAGGTCCCCATGCGTATCGTTTTCTTCACAATGGCCAGCGCTTTGACCCTTGCAGCCTGCACAGCCACGACAGCTCAGGCGAGGGAAGGCCAGAGCACCGAGCCGACGCTTGAACGCAGCAGCGTCCAGCCGCAGCAGGCCGGCGATTCCTATTACACGTCCGCTGCCGCCAGCGTGGCGAAACGCGCAGGGGCGGATTATGCGCCCAAGGCGAAGAATGTGATTCTGTTCGTGGGAGACGGCATGGGCGTCTCGACGGTCACGGCAGGACGCATCTATGCCGGCCAGCAGAAAGGCCTCGACGGGGAGAGCTACCGGCTCACCATGGAGACCCTGCCCTATTCGGCCTTTTCCAAGACCTATAGCCATGATGCCCAGGTTGCCGACAGCGCCTCGACGGCGACGGCGATGATGTCGGGCGTGAAGACACGCTCGCGCACGCTGGGCCTGAGGCAGGGCGTGGCCTACAGCAATTGCGCGTCTGCAGAGGGCCAGGGCACGGACTCGATCTTCGAGCTTGCTGAGGCTGCCGGCCTGTCGACTGGCATCGTTTCGACCGCCCGCATCACCCACGCCACCCCGGCGGCGACCTATTCCGAAGCGGCCAACCGCGACTGGGAGGACGATACGGAAGTCCAGGATTCCGGCTGCACGGATATCGCCCGCCAGCTGGTCGACTGGGGCAATGGTGACGGCTTCGAAGTCATCCTAGGCGGGGGCCGCGAATCCTTCCTGCCAGCCAGCGTTGCCGACCCGGAAACCGGTGAACCGGCCGGCCGCCGCGCTGACGGCGAGAACCTGATCGACGCCTGGCTCGCAGAGCCCGGGGAGCGGACCTATATCTACGACCAGGCCGGCTTCGACGCGACAGACTTTGCGAGCGACCAGAAGATCATGGGCCTCTTCCAGCCCTCTCATATGCAGTACTCTCTGGACCGGGGAGAAGATATTGCCGGAGAGCCCTCACTGGCGGAGATGACGAAAGCCGCCATCACCCGCCTGTCGCGCAGTGATGAGGGTTATGTCCTGCTCGTCGAAGGCGGGCGGGTCGATCATGGCCACCATGCGACCAATGCCGCCCGTGCGCTGGGCGATACCGCCGCGCTGGACGAAGCCGTCGCTGCCGCCCTCGATATGACCGATGCCGACGAGACACTGGTCATTGTAACGGCCGACCACTCTCACACCATGACGATTGCCGGCTATTCGTCGCGCAATAACGACATCCTCGGCAAGGCAGCCTACGGGCCGGGTGGTCTGGTGCGCGCCGACGATGGCAAGCCCTACACGACGCTCGGCTATGCCAATGGCAATACAGGCTGCAAGCCCGGCGCTGAGACATGCGTGCGCGAGGACATCACCGATGTCGACACGACCGACAAGGACTACCACCAGCAGGCGCTGATCTTTCAGGGCTCGGAGACCCATGCCGGTGAGGATGTGCCGGTCTTCGCGAGCGGGCCCGGCTCAGAGCTTGTGCGCGGGGTGATCGAGCAGAACGAGATCTTCCACGTCATGGGCCGAGCGAGCGGCCTGGTCAGCTACGACGCCGAGGACTGATCCGGCCCCTCGCCCGCCAGCTTGCGAATGGCGTCGGCCACTTCTGCCCCATGATCGTGATGGGGCATGTGGCCGCTATCGGCCAGCGGGACGAGGGTGAAGTCCGCGATCTGGTGTTTGATCTTTCCAGCATGGAGCGTTGGATTGATCACCGTGTCCTGGGCGCCTGAGAACAGGATGACGGGCACCTCGATCTCGGGATAACGCTCTTGCTGGGCGGCCAGTTCGTCGCGCAGCGCATTGACGTCTTCGGCATTGGCCCGGAAGGCGGGCGGACGGAAGAGCAGGCCGAGGCCAGCCTTCTCGTAATAGTTCTCCGGCGCGTCATTCGGATCGAAAACGCCGTCTATGCCGCTTTTGACCTGCGATGGCCCGGCAATCGGCGCCAGTTGTGAGAACAGTGGCCCGACCACGGGCGGGGCGGCAAACTGGTTGTACCAGGCCACACCGCCGCCGCCCCAGTCATGGGTCGTCGGCGCCAGCAGGACGAGTCCCTTTACCAGCTCGGGATGGTCGAGCGCGACCCGAAGCGCGACAGACCCGCCATAGGAATGACCAACCACAACCGCCTTTTCGCCCGGCGCAAGCTTTCTCAGCGCCCCGGCCATCTGGGCGGCCTGCACTGCGAGCCGGTCAGCCGCATTCGGGCGCCCGGAATAGCCATGGCCCGGCCGGCTCGGCATCAGGATGCGGTGGGTCTCCTCAAGCCGCGGGGCGAGGGTAAAGGTGAACTCGCGCGCATTCGCAGACGCGCCATGGATCATCAGGACGACCGGGCCGCTTTCTCCGGCCTCGATCACCTGGACCGGCGCGCCATTGACCTCCACCGTCTCGCCGACGGGCGGCCAGCGCGTCTCCGCACGGCTGGTATAGATGGCGCTATGAAAGCAGCCGCTGACCAGCCCGCCTGCCAGAAGGACAAAGACGACGAGACTGACCAGTTTCAAAGCCCCTGCCCGTTCATCTCTTTCACGAGACGGGCTTCAGCGGACTTTGCGGGACCGAGCGTCGGATGGATCTTCAGCGCTTCACGATAGGCTTCGAGCGCCTCATCCCTGGCGCCAAGCTCCTCGAGCACACGGCCGAGCCCTGTCCAGGCGGCAAAATGGCGGGGCTCGAGCTCCAGCGCCTTGTTCACGTCACGCAGCGCCTCGTCATACTTGTCTTCGCGCAGGAAGACCGACGCGCGCCGGTTATAGGCTTCGGCATATTCCGGCTGGATGGCGATGACGCGGTCATAAAGTTCGCGCGCCAGTTCCAGCTCGCCATTCGATTGCGCGGTGACCGCGCGTTCCATGATGAGATCGGCCGCAGCCGAACCGCTTTCCATCCAGGCCGCCCAGATATCGAGCGCGACGCTGGCGGCCTCTTCCTCGCTCGGGGCCTGCTTCAGCTCTTCGAACATCTCGTCCGACGGCCCATAGCCCTGCCCGGAGAGCATGAGGATCGAGGCGAAGGCGAAGGCTTTGAACATGACACCAAGTATGAGGCGATCAGGGGCTCCGGCAAGGCCCCAATGCGGCAATGTGCGGGCGGCTTACAGGAATCCCCTGGCTGCCAGCGCCTTTTCGAGATCGTCAGCTCCCTGGAAATGGTGCGTATCGAGCCCCAGCGCGCGGGCGGCCTCGACATTTTTCAAGCTGTCATCAATGAAGAAGACATCGCCGGGATCGGGATGTCCCATCCGCTTGAGCGCGATCTCGTAGATGGCCGGGTCGGGCTTCACCACGCCCTCCTCGCCGGACACGACAACGTCGCGCAGGCGGCCAAGAACCGGGAAACGCTCCAGCGTCTCGGGCCAGACTTCGGCAGGCATATTGGACAGGCCGTAGAGCGGATGACCGGCGGCATCGAGCGCTTCGATCAGCGCGTCGGTGCCTGTGACATAGCCGTCGAACATGTCGAACCAGCGCGTGCGCCAGGCATCGATCTCGGCGGCATGGTGCGGGTATTCGGCCTTCAGGCGCGCGGCATTCTCCGCCATCGGCACGCCGCGGTCATGCTCGACATGCCAGGCAAGCGTACAGACTTCGTCGCAGAAGCGGCGAGCCTCTTCCTCTGTCGGGAAAATTTGGCGGTACAGACGGACCGGTTTCCAGTCCACCACAACATTGCCCAAATCAAACAGGACGATGCGCTCAGCCACGGGAGACGAACCTCCCGGCGCTCAGCGCATTCATCTTCTGCTTAACCCTGTTTTGCTTTAAAGCGAGGATCGGTCTTGTTGATGACGTACACACGGCCCCGGCGGCGCACGACCTTGCAATCGCGGTGGCGCGTCTTCAGGGCTTTGAGAGATGATTTGACTTTCATGAGGCTGGCCCTGCGTTTACTGGAAACTTGTAAGGGCGCGGAGATAGCCAAAGGCCCATTGAGAGTCAACGCCGCAGACACACCAGAACGGTAATAGGGATTCGCAGTCATGAATGATCTGAAACTGAAATCGCAACGCTGGGTCTATGCCGCAGCCCTCAGCGCACTGATCGGGGCCTGTGCCGCGACCCCGCAGACAAGCGAGCCCGGCGCCAGCCCGGCTCCCGGTGCACCGGGCGCCGAAGCGCCTCAGCCCCAGGGCCCGGGTGACCCGACCGGGACGAGTGACGGCACTCCCTATGCCGGCCCGACCGGCCCGTTCACCCCGTCCGGCAACCTCTCCATGGACCGCTGGCGCGAGGATTTCGCCAACCGCGCCCGCTCGAAAGGGGAAAACCCGGCGGTCGTTTACGCCATCCTCGAAGGCATCAGCCCGCTGGAGCTTTACCTCAGCGAAGATGTCGGCGTGGCCAGCACCGGGATTGCCGACCAGGCCGAGTTCGCCAAGGCGATCTGGGAGTATCTGCGCACCGCCGTTACCAACAGCCGCTTCGAGACCGGCCAGCAGAAGCTGCGCGAGCTGTCCCCCACCTTCGACACCCTTGAGCAGACCTATGGCGTCAACCGCGAAGCCATTGCCGCCATTTGGGCGATGGAGACCAATTTCGGCTCCTATATCGGCAATTACGATGCCGCCAACACGCTCTCCAACATGGCCGTCGAGGGGCGGCGTCGCAGCTTTGCCGAAAACCAGCTCTATGCCCTGATGGAAATCCTCGAAAAGGGCTTTGCCGACCGCGAGCAGCTGGGCTCCGGCTGGGCCGGGGCGATGGGGCAAACGCAGTTCATGCCGACGACCTATCTCGCCTATGCGCAGGATTATGACCGCGACGGCCATGCCGATATCTGGGCGAATGCCCCGGATGCCCTCGCCTCGGCGGCCAATTACCTCTCTTCCTCGGGCTATGTCTTCGACGAGCCTTGGGGCATCGAGATCCTCGCGCCAGCGAATTTCGACTGGTCCTATGCCGATGGCAATGAGCGCCGCATGGCGACCTGGAAATCGCTCGGCCTCTCACCCATTCGCGGCGGCGGCTTCGACGTCGATGACAACACCTATGCCGAGCTCTGGCTGCCCGCCGGGGCGGAAGGGCCGAAATACCTGCTGTTCAAGAATTTCAACGTCTTCAAGACCTATAACAATGCCGACAGCTATGCTCTAGCCGTTGGCCTGCTGGCAGACGGCATGGAGGGCAAGTACGGCCCGGTCGCGGCCTGGCCGAAACATATCGAGCGGCTGAGCACGCAGGAGGTCATGACGCTTCAGGAGACGCTGAACGATCTCGGCTTCGAGGCCGGACCGGTCGACGGCATTCCCGGGCGCGGCACCAAGGCCGCACTCCAGCGCTTCCAGAAGGCGCAGGGCATGCCGGCGGACGGCTACCCCTCCGGACCGGCGCTCGATGCGGTGCTTGCGGCGGCAGGCAGCTAGCGGTCAGTCGTACATCTCGGGCGGCTCATCCGGGTCATCGGCCACGACCTGGCTGGCCGGGAAGACCTTGCGGGCGAACACCGCCATGACGAGCAGCATGACACCGGCACCGATAAAAGGGGCGAAGGGGTGGACGTTCTGATACGTCCACGGCCCGAAGAGCGGGCTGACGATAAAGCCCATGCCATTGGCAGATATAACCAGGCCGGCGACATTGCCCTGCAGGCTTGAGCCGACCGAGAGCGAGGCCCCGCTCGAGAAGCCGGGCCGGGCGAGCCCCTGGCCGATGCCGACAAAGAACTGCGCGAGGACAAGCACCGCAAACTCCCGCGTCGGCACGATCAGGAAGGCGCCGAGCGACAGGATCAGCGCGCCGGAGACCATGAGTTCACGGTTGGTCATTTTTAGGCGCGGAATGATGACGAGCTGGGAGATCAGCGTACCGGCCGCCCCGACGGTGTAGGCCGGGCCGGTAAACTGCATCGCATCGGCGCCGTCGACATCGATCTTGTCCATGATGGCGAAGGCGAAGGTCTGGGTCAGCACACCGGTGACGATCGACAGCGACACAGCGAAGACGAGATAGGGCAGGACGCGCGGATCGCGCCACAGGCCGTCGCCCTCACGCTTGCCGCTGCGTTTGAAGCCGACCTCACGCTTTGGCGGGGTTTGCTCTGGCAGGCGGGTAAAGATCAGCAGGGAGAGAACCGCGGCGATCGCGCTGATCATGAAGACCGAGGTCAGCAAGCCGAACACAGCCCCGGCGGCGGCGGCAAAGGCCGGTCCCGCAACGGCCCCGAAGCTGAAGCCCGATGTCAGCGAGGCGATCTCTTCCGTGCGTTTGTCCCGGCTTGTCCGGTCGGCGACATAAGCCTGGGCGGCGGGATTCGTGCCCGAGCCGAACAGGCCGAACAGGGTGCGCGAGCAGAGCAGGCAGACAAAGATGACGATTGCGCTCTTGATGTGCCCGGAGATGGCCAGCGCCGCAAAGGTGCCGAAGAGCAGCATGGAAACGGAAAAACCCAGCATGCCGAGCGCGGCGACCCGGCGCCGGCCCCAGTCATTGCTCTTACGGCCCCAGAAGGATGAGGTGATCGCCCACATCGTTGCCGAAAGCGAGAAAATGGCCCCGGCCATCCAGTCCGGCAGACCCAGATCGCGCGACAGGGGCGGCAGGATGGCCGAGACCAGCATCGTATTGCCCGCCCCGACGGCCAGGAGCGCGAAGAAAAGTAGCCGGAAGGCCCCGCGCCGGTCCGGCCTGTCCTGTCCTTGATCGGGGGGAGACGTCGTTGCCACCATGGCCCCTCTTCGGCTGCTGCCGGGAAAAGATCAAGCATGACGTCCCGTCCGCGCCGGGGCGATGGTTATCGCGGAAACCTTATTGAAAGCTCCCCATGCGAGACTGCCGGCTGGTCCTAGTTTCGCGGAGCCTCGATGACACAGCTATTCGGCATTCTGACGGTCTTCATCCTGATCATCGGCGCGCTCATCTTCAGCGGCAGCCCGGCCGTTGTCGAAGCCCTGCCTTTCGAACTGGCACTGATCGGCGGGGCGGCTATCGGCACGCTGCTGATCGGAAACTCGCCCCAGATCGCGCGCGACGCAGCCGGCGGATTCGTGAAGGCGCTGCGCGGGCCGAAATGGACGAAAGCCGACTATGCCGACCTCCTGACCGGCCTGCATGATTTGATGCGCCGGGCGCGCCGGGGCGGTGTGATCGCCATCGAAGCCGATATCGAATCACCGGAAACATCCGCCGTCTTCCGCAATCGCCCGCGTCTTCTGGCCGACCCGGCAGCCTGTTCGCTGATCACCGACAGCTTTCGCATCATGGCGCTCAACCCGGGTGGCAAGTCGCCGGTCGAGGCGCACATGCATGATGCCCTCGCCACGATTGCCGCAGGCCGCCACAAGGCCGTCAACGCGCTGAACACGCTGGCCGACGCCCTGCCCGCGCTTGGGATCGTCGCCGCCGTCCTCGGCATCATCAAGACGATGAGCATGATCGACCAGTCTCCGGATGTGCTGGGGCCGATGATCGCCGCAGCCCTGCTCGGCACCTTTCTCGGCGTCTTCCTCGCCTATGGCCTGATCGGACCGATTGCCGCGCGCTTCGCCCAGGTGGTCGACGAGGAAATGCAGTATCTGGAAACGATCCGCGCGATGCTGTGCGCGCATGATGCCGGGATCGCTCCGGCCACCGCTGTCGAGGTTGCCCGTTCCAGCCTGCCCATGCATTTGCGGCCCAGCCTGTCGGAAATTGACGCCTCGCTTCAGACGGTCGAAAGCCTGCCTGCCAGCCTGAAGCAGCGGACCGCCTGATTCCCCTACAGTTTCGCACCGCACCATCTGGTTTTATGCCAGCCGGTACACTAGGTGTTGTCGAACCATCGCGACCATAGGAGCGCCGGATGACGCGATTTGACGACCTGTTAGCGACGGTCGAGAAATACCAGGCCCTGGCCGCGGAGAATTATGCCCGTGTGCGTCAGCTGGCCGAGGAATTGCGCGCCGGCCTGTGCGATTATCTCGATTCGTCAGGTGGAATCTGTGTCCAGCTGGTCCCGCCGGGCGGTGAGTTCGAACCCCGGAATTATGGCGATCAGGCGTTTTCCGTGGCCCCGAACGGGTTTCGCCCGCTCGGCCCCATCGCTTTCGGGCTGGCTGTCCGGGTCACAAAAGGCACTGACTGGATCCGTGTCACGATGCAGTGCCAGAAGATCGGCGAAAAGGTTGTTCTCGATATCCAGGGCGGAGAGTCCTTCAGCCTCTCGCTCCCGCTGACGGAGGATGACTCCGCGAAATTGTTCGAATATGTCTATAAGCACGTACTAAACTGGTTTCAGTCCAAGATCGATCAATACGAACAAGGGGAATACGGCACACGCGAGATTGGCTTTGACTTCTCGCGCGAAACCGAAAACGCCAAGGCCTGATCCGGCCGAGCGATCTTCTAACCATGCCCGACATGAATATCCTCCTTGCTGCTGCAGGCTCCGATAGCCTGATCTTCGCCTGCGCCCTGATCGGCGCGCTGGGCCTCGGCGCGCAATGGCTGGCCTGGCGGCTCCAGGCCCCGGCCATCGTGCTGATGGCGCTTGCGGGGCTTGCCGCAGGCCCGGTCTGGCAGATCCTTTTCGGCGAACCGCTTCTGGACCCGTCGGCCACATTCAGAGACCTGTTGCGTCCGATTGTGTCCCTGTCGGTGGCCGTGATCCTGTTCGAAGGCGGTCTGATCCTGAAATTCGAGAACTTGCGCGACGCCGGGGCCTCGGTGCGGCGCATGGTCTTCTTCGGTGGGCCGCTGGCCTGGATCCTCGGCTCCCTGGCCGCGCGCTACGCCGCCAACCTCGACTGGGCCAGCGCCGTCGTCTTTGCCGGCATCATGGTGGTGACCGGGCCGACTGTCATCATGCCGCTGATGCGCCAGTCGAAGCTCTCCGGACGGCCCGCCCAGTTCCTGAAATGGGAAGGGATCGTCAACGACCCGATCGGCGCGCTGTTTGCCGTCGCCGCCTATGAAATTGTCCGCGTGGCCTCCCAGGGCGAGTCTACGCTCTGGGCCGGCATGGGCATTCTCGCTGCCGCGGGCATGGGCGTCCTGCTTGGCATCGGGTTCGGGCTGGCCATGTCGCGCGCCTTCCGGGAAGGCTGGACGCCGGAGTATCTGAAAGCCCCGCTGATCTTCGCCTCGATCATCCTCTGTTATGCCATTGCCGAGGAAGTCGAGCACGAAACCGGCCTCGTGGCCGTGACCGCCTATGGCATGACGCTCGCCAATTCACGCCTGGCCGATCTCTCGGAACTCAGAAAGTTCAAGGAAGACATCGCCGTATTGCTGGTCTCTGGCGTGTTCGTCATCCTCACCGCTGACCTCACGCCAAGCATCATCGCCTCGGCGCTGAACATGAACACGCTGCTTTTCCTGCTCTGCATGCTGTTCGTGGTGCGCCCGCTTTCGGTCTGGATTGCCACCGCCGGGACGCTGAGCCGCAAGGAAGCCCTGCTTCTGGGCTGGATCGCGCCGCGCGGGATTGTGGCGGTCGCCGTCTCCGGCCTTTTCGGCTCTCTGCTGGTCGACCTGGATCGGGTCGGGAAATTCAATTTCTCGGGCGCAGACCAGATCGTGCCGCTGGCCTTCGCCATGGTGTTTGTGACCGTCGTGGTTCACGGCTTCACCATCGGCCCGCTCGCCCGCCGGCTCGGCCTGGCACGCTCCGAGAAGCCGGGTGTCCTTCTGGTGGGGGCCAACTCCTGGAGCGTCGAATTCGCCAAGGCCCTGAAGGCCAGCAAGATCGACGTCATCATGGCCGACAGCAATTACCGCCGCCTGCGGCCCGCACGCGAAGCAGGCCTCGACACCTTCCTTGGCGAAGTCCTGTCCGAAGATGCTGAGATCAAGCTCGACCACTCGCGCTTTGCGACGGTGGTGGCCCTATCGACCAACGACTCCCACAATGCGCTGGTGTGTAACCAGTTTGCCCCGGAAGTCGGCCGCCACCGCGTCTATCAGCTTTCGCTGTCGGAAGGCGATGATGTGGACGACAAGTCCGTCGGCTCGTCAGCCCGCGGGCGCACGCTGATCCGGCGGGGACGCACCTATGACGGCCTGATCCGCGACCAGTATCGCGGCTGGACCTTCTCGCGCACGCGGCTGACGGACAAGTACACGCTGGAACAGTTCCTCGCCGAGCGGCCCAAGGGCGACCTGGTCGCCGAAATCCGCCCGGACGGCTCGCTGGTCCTACTGGGGCCCAGCCGCGAGGCCCGCGGCGGAGAAGGCGCGACGATCATCAGCTTTGCGCCGGATCAGCAGCCGACCCAGCAGAACCAGGCCCAGAACGGCGAGAAGGCCGATGCCAAGGACACCAAGAACGAGTCGGCAAAAACCTAGGCTGAGACGGCGTGAAGCCCTGAGCCATGCCGCCTCAGCCAGGCCCGCTCCTGCTTCCAGTGCGGCCGGCAGCGCTCGACATGCGCCCAGAAACGCGGGCTGTGGTTCATCTCCAGCAGGTGCGCGCATTCATGCGCAGCGACATAGTCGAGCACCTCAGGCGGCGCCATGATAAGACGCCAGGAAAAGGCGAGCCGGCCATCCGATGTACACGAGCCCCAGCGCGAGCGGGTGTCCTTCACGGTAACGCGGCGGGCATCGACCTCCAGCGTGGCGCAATACTGGTCGACCGCGCGGGTAAGCTCGCTCTTGGCGAGCGTCCGAAGAAAGCGCTCGGCGCGCCGGCCAATCGTCTCCGGATCGCCAGGCAGGCTCAGCACATGCGGCTCACCTTCATGCAGCACCGCCTTGCGGCCCTCGCCCTCCAGCGTGATGAGGCAGTCACTCCCCTTCAGCAGGAAGCGTTTATTGTGGGCCAGGCGCGCGACCGGCGGCAGTTTCCGCAGCCGCGAGGCCGCCCAGTCCAGACGCTCCTCGGCGAAGCGGGCCGCCGCCGGCACGAACCGTTTTGACGGACAAACAGCAACAGCTTCACGGTTTTGTTCATCAAGCCTTAAAATCAGACGTTTAGCGCGCGGGTTGACTTCGATCCGCACCGGGATTTCCAGACCACAAGCTGAGGTCATGAGGAGTGTCTGGTTTTTATCGGTCATCATGGTAATGCTCGACTCACGGCGCGTTCGAATCTAGCCTTTAGAGACAGTGTAGGGGAACCCAATTCATGAGATATCTACTTTGTGGCGTCGCTGCCGTTGCCATGCTTTCGGCCTGCGGCAAGAGCTCGACGGAGCCGGCAGACCAGCCGCTCGACGAAATCACACTGCGCGACGGGGACCCGGCCGAGGCTGATGCCGTCATCGCCGCCATGTCGCTGACCAATTCCGGCGACGGCCTCGTGGAATACGGCGAAAAGTCGATGGACGGGGCGAAAGCCACGTTCTCGGACGTCACCATTGCCAGTGATGACGGTGGTTCGGTCAAGGCCGGCACGCTGGTCTTCGAAGGCCTCGACATGGTCGAGGACAAGGCCTCCTTCTCCAAGCTGAGCCTTAACGACATTTCCATCGAAGACGAAGAGCTGGAAGACGGCAGCGTCAAGGTCGCCAGCATCGAGGTGCTGAATCCCACGCCTGAACTCGCCGCCTGGCTCGCTTCCTCGCTTGGTCAGGCCGACCCGGCCCCCTTCCCGTCACCCGAGCAGATCGGCTTTGCCGCCTGGTCGATCAATGATGTGACCGCGAACTTCTCCGATTCCGATGGCGACGGCACGTTCAGCCTCGCCAATTTCGAAGTCCGCGACCTGACCGATCAGAAGGCCAAGCGCGCCATGCTGAGCGGGCTCAAATTCGACTTTGTCGAAGCGCAGGACGACATCCCGGTGAAGGTCAATCTCGACTCCCTGTCGGTGTCCGGTCTGGACCTCTCCATCCTCGAAGCCGTCCAGCAGAATATGGACGATGAGGAAGCCATGGGTCAGGCGATCATCAACAAGATCTACGATGAGCCGATGGACCCGGGCTATGACAGCATTTCCATGGATACGTTCTCCGTGGATGCCGCTGGCGCAAGCTTCAAGATGCCGTCTTTCGACGCGACCATCACACGCAATGATGATGGCCAGCCGGTGAAATACGTCACCAAGCCGTTCACCATGACGCTGGATGCCGATCCGGATGGCGGCGAAGCCGGCGCCGGCCTCGCCCAGGCCCTCAGCATGGTCAACTATGAGAAGGTCGAGATGAAAGGCGCCGGGTCGGCTGAGTACGATCCGGAAGAAGACATCGTCTCGATGGATGCCAAGGACAATTATTTCGAGCTGGTCGACGGCGCGAAATTCTCCTTCGGCACCAAGCTCAAAGGCTATTCGGCCTACAGCAAGCAAGCGGCAGAGGCCTTCGACATCGAAGCCATGGAAGCCGGCGAAGAGCCGGACCCGATGGCGTTTCAGAATGCTCTGGGCGAACTCACGCTCTATGACTTCGAGCTGGCGATCGAGGATGACAGCCTCATGAACCGGATCTTCAGTGCAGCCGCCGCGCAATCCGGGCAGGATCCCGAACAGATGCGCAACCAGATGGCCCAGATGGCCCAGATGGCCCCGATGATGGCCCAGGGCTCCGGCGTCGACATGGAGCTTGTCAGCGAGCTGTCGTCGGCGGTGTCCGCCTTCATTACCGATCCTGGCACGCTGACGATCAAGCTTGCTCCGGAAGAGCCGATCTCGGTCGCCACGCTGGAAAGCATGGAAGATCCGAGCATGCTCACCAAGGAGTATCTCGGCTTCTCGGCAAGCCACAAGAAATAGCCCTTGCACGCACCTTTTATCGGGGCGCGCCGGTCGGACTGACTGGCGCGCCTTTTCTTTTGAAGCCTTCAAGCGCATATCAGCAGGCGCTATGAAACTTGCCTATTTCGGAGATGTCGTCGGCAAACCCGGCCGAGCGGCCGTTGTCGACCACCTGCCCGGCCTTCGCCGGCAGCTTGAACTCGACTTCGTTGTCGTGAACGGGGAAAACGCCGCGGGCGGCTTCGGCCTGACCGAGGCGATCGCGAACGATTTCTTCCAGGCCGGCGCCGACTGCCTGACGCTTGGCGACCATGCCTGGGACCAACGCGAAGCCCTGACCTTCATCGAACGCGAACCGCGCCTTCTGCGCCCCTTGAATTATCCCGAAGCCGCCGGTGCGCCCGGCAAGGGCGCGCATGTCTTCGTGCTGCAGGACGGCCGGCGGGTCGGCGTCATGCAGCTGCAGGGCAATGTCTTCATGCGCCAGCAGCTGGAAAACGCCTTCAATCATGCCGATGCCGCGCTTGATTCCATGCCGCTGGGTCTGGCCGTCGATGCGCTGATCGTGGACATGCACTGCGAGGCCACCAGCGAGAAAATGGCGATGGGCCATTATTGCGATGGCCGCGCCAGCCTCGTCGTCGGAAGCCACACCCACGTGCCCACCGCTGACCTGATGATCCTGGAAAACGGCACGGCCTATCAGACCGATGCCGGTATGTGCGGAGACTATGACAGCGTCATCGGCATGAAAAAGGAAAACTCGATCGCCCGGTTTTCCACCCAGCTGCCCGGCGAACGCTACAGCCCGGCGCTCGGCGAGGGGACGCTGTGCGGGGTCTTCGTGGAAACCGATGACTCGACGGGGTTTGCGAAACGCGTCGAGCCGATCCGCATTGGCGGGCGTCTCGCGGAATCCGTTCCCGCAGCGGGCTAGGCGCTCTGCCTGACAGGGACACGGGTCGCCGGCATGGCGACTTTCCGGGCCTGTGTGGCCTGGTTCATATGCGTGGCCTTGCCGAACAGCCAGCCTTGGATGAGCGAGCCGGCGCACTCGCGTGCCCAGTGCAGCTCACGCGGGGTCTCGACGCCCTCGAACAGGAGGTGCGCGCCCGTTTCGTGCAGCTTCAGGATGATCTGGTGGGCAAACTGGCGGGTGTCCTCGCCTTCCATCATCTTGCGAAACCAGCCCGCATCCACCTTGATGATGTCGGGCTTCAACTCATTCACGCGCATCAGGTCGGAGCTGCCGACGCCGAAATCGTCAATGGCGATGCCGAAGCCCAGGCTGCGCAGCTTCTCGACCACAGCCGAAAGCGCTTCCTTGTCGCCATCCTCCTGTTCGGTGATCTCGAAGACGACCTTCGACAGAGACAGGCCCTGGGCCTCAACCTGTTCGGCATAGGCATCGAGGCCGCGGATCATCTGATCGGTAAAGCGGCAGGAGCCGGGATTGAGATTGACGAAGAGATTCGTATTGCCGAGCTGCCAGGCGGCGGTGTTGGCAATATGGAGACAGAGACAGGCCCAGTCCGCCACAAACCGGTCGCGCGCCGAGAGCCGGGAAAAGAAGTCCAGCGGCTCGATCGACTTGCCCTTGTAGAGCGGCCGGGCCAGCGCCTCGACGCCATAGAGCATGCCGGCATTGTTATTGATGGCATAGATGGGCTGGAAGGCCGAGTGGATCTCGAAGAGATCGAAATCGAAGGCGCGATGGCCGCCGTCAAACTCGAAGATCCGGTCGGTCAGGCGTTTCAGATTCATGGCCCACATCCTCCATAGCCTCGCGTTAAGATATGGGCCCTTCGCGTTAACATCTTCCTTGCGGAATCTGTAAGTCTGCATCGATATCTTTTAAATCTTCCAAGGGTCGGCTAGATCGGCCCTGTAAACCTGTAACGCTCCCGGGAGATATAACCATGGCTGGGCATTCCAAATGGGCCAATATCCAGCACCGCAAGGGCGCCCAGGACAAGAAGCGCGCGGCCCTGTTTGCGCGCCTGTCCAAGGAAATCACGATTGCGTCCAAACTCGGCGGTCCCGATCCTGACGCCAATCCGCGCCTCAGGCTCGCCATCAACAATGCGCGCGGCCAGTCCATGCCCAAGGACAATATCAAGCGTGCGGTCGACAAGGGCCAGGGCGGCAATGCCGAGGAATATTTCGAGCTGCGCTATGAAGGCTTCGGCCCCGGCGGCGTCGGCATCATCGTCGAGGCCTCGACCGACAACAAGAACCGGGCCGCCAGCGAAGTCCGCTCCGCCTTCTCCAAGAATGGCGGCAATCTCGGTGAGACGGGCTCGGTGTCCTTCGGCTTCGAACAGGTCGGAGAGATCGAGTATCCGCCGGAAGCCGGCGACGAGATGGACGTCATGGAAGCCGCCATCGAGGCCGGCGCCACCGATGTCGAAAGCGACGAGACCGGCCACTGGATCTTTACCGAGCGGGAAGACCTGATGGACGTCGCCTCCACGCTGGAAGGCAAGTTCGGCGAGGTCGAGGCGAAATCGACCAAGCTCATCTGGAAACCGCAGAACACTGTCCCGATCGAGGGCGACCATGCGGACACGCTGATGAAGCTGCTCGATGTGCTCGACGAGCTGGATGATGTTCAGAACGTCTACGACAATTCCGAATTGTCGGATGCTGAGGTTGAACGCCTCTCCAGCTAGGCGAATAGCGCGACGATCCGTCTATTGGCATGGACCATGCCAGTGGTACACCATTTCGTGAGATATGCGTTTGGGGCCTCCCAATTCAGGGGCTGCGCCCCATATCCGCGCCAACATCACGACCGGACCACGGGCGAAAAATGAAAAAATCACAAGCCAGCTATATCGCCATCATCGCCGGCGTCATTGCGGCTGCCACGGGATTCGTCTGGAGTGCCGTGGCCGACCAGAGCCGGGATGACGCGCCCTCCGAAGCCGCCCGGCTGGAGACCGTTATTCTCGCAGGCGGCTGCTTCTGGTGTGTCGAAGCCGATTTCGACAAGGTTGAAGGCGTCGTCTCGACCATCTCCGGCTATAGCGGCGGCGATGTCGATAACCCGACCTACAAGCAGGTCACTGGCGGCTCGACCGGCCATTATGAGGCGGTGAAGATCAGCTACGATCCGGCAAGGGTCTCCTATGAAGAGCTGGTCCACCACTTCTTCCGCACCATCGACCCGACCGATCCGATGGGCCAGTTCTGCGACAAGGGCTCAAGCTATCGCACAGCCGTCTTCGTCGACAGCGCGGAAGAGCGCGACATCGTCGAGACTGAAATCAGCGACATCGAAGACTCCGGCGTGCTGCCGGGGCGTGTCGTCACCAAGGTCCTGGACGAAACCCAGTTCTGGCCGGCCGAGGACTATCACCAGAACTATTACCGCACGAACCCGGTGAAATACCGCTTCTACCGCAGGGGCTGCGGGCGCGACGAGAAGCTCGAGAAGCTCTGGGGCGACCAGTCCGCCGGCCATTGAAGCCTTGCCCGAACAGCACACAAGAAAACCCCCGCAAGATCGCTCGCGGGGGTTTTTTGATGGCAGCGAAAGGTAAGCGCCCTAGCGCTCGTCCTCTTCATCGTCGGCCGGATCTTCCAGGATGAAGAGCCTTGGGTCGACTTTCACATTGGTCTTCACATCATTCAGCGCGACCAGTGTCGTCTGGCGATTGGCATCCACCGCGCGCCAGCTGAGCAGGTCATAGGTCGAGCGGTCGAAATAGAGCGTCAGCTCACCTTCGGCCTCGCCCGAGCGGTCTTCCAGGGTAATGGCCACCTCGCCATTGCCCCTGCGCACATCCGTCACCCGCGCCTCCGTCTCGAAGCTGAGCTCATCGTCCAGGATCAGCCCCAGCGGGGTGGAGGCAAGCGGGACGCGGTCGACCGTTTCCAGCTCGCTGTCTTCCATCGCCACCGTCGTGCCATCGGAGACGATCAGCACCGGGGTCGGCTCGTCATAATCGAACCGCATGCGGCCCGGGCGGCGCAGGGCAAAGTCACCCTTCGTCACGCTGCCATCGGGGGCGACCTGCGTGAAACGGCCCTTTGCCGTCTTCGCGCTGGCCAGCGCATCGGCTGCCGATTTCAGGATGGCGCGGCGCTCTGTCGCCGAAACCGCATCGGTTTCCGCGGCCGTGGCCTGATCGACGGGCGCCTCTTCAGCGGGCGCGGCCGTCTCGACCGGCGGGGCCTGAATCTCGGGCTCGGCCTCCACATCCTGAGCGGTACCAGCGGCCTGGGCCGTCTGGATGATCGGCGCAGACGCCGGCATTACCCAGGCCGGTTCGGCCTGGAAGGCAAGCGGGGCGCCGCCCATCACGATGAGGGCGGAGAGGGGATGAAGCAGTGACGTCATGATGACCTCCTGTATGGACCCGAAGAGATAATCAAAGCACCGCAGGGAAAACAGGGCTGAAAAAAGGTATTTCCGCCCATTTTCGTTGTTTCGCGTTCAGCCGGCTGCAGAAAAAAGCCTTTTATGAACAGAGGCTAAAGACGCCGCCCCGCCCATCATTCAGACGGTTCGTTGCGCGCCAGGATCTCACGCTTGCCGGCATGGTTGGGCGCGGAGATGACGCCCTCTTCCTCAAGCCGCTCGATCAGCGTCGCCGCCTTGTTGTAGCCGACCTTCAGACGGCGCTGCAGATAGGAGGTCGAGGCCCGCTTGTCGCGCAGCACAATGGCCATGGCCTGGGAATAGAGATCGTCATCGCCCCCGCCGCCATCGACGCCGAGCATCGCATCCATGATCGCGCTGCCCGTGCCGCCTTCTTCAGGCTCCTCGAGGATCTCGGCATTATAATCCGGCTCGCCCTGCTCCTTCAGCCAGTTCACGACAGTCTCGACTTCCTCGTCGGAAACGAAGGGGCCATGCAGGCGCTTCGTCTTCACGCCGGCGGCCTGATAGAGCAAATCGCCCATGCCGAGCAGCTGTTCGGCGCCCTGCTCGCCCAGAATGGTGCGCGAGTCGATCTTGGTCGTCACCATATAGGAGATCCGGGTCGGGAAGTTCGCCTTGATCGTGCCGGTGATGACGTCCACCGACGGGCGCTGGGTGGCTGTGATCAGGTGAATACCGGCGGCCCGCGCCATCTGTGCCAGGCGCTGGATGCAGCCTTCGATCTCTTTGCCCGCCACCATCATCAGGTCGGCCATCTCGTCGATCACGACGACAATGTTCGGGACATGATCAAGCGGCAGGATCTCCGTCTCATGGATCGGCTTGCCACGCTCGTCATAGCCGGTCTGCACCTTGCGGGTCAGCTGTTCGCCCTTGGCACGATACTTCGCAGCCTTCTCGTTGAACCCTGCCAAATTACGCACGCCGGCTTTCGACATCAGCTCGTAGCGGCTTTCCATCTCGCGCACCGCCCATTGCAGCGCGTTCACCGCCTTCTTTGGGTCGGTGACGACCGGCGCGAGCAGGTGCGGGATGCCTTCATAAATGGAGAGTTCCAGCATCTTCGGGTCGATCATGATGAAGCGGCACTGTTCCGGGGTGAGCCGGTAGATCAGCGACAGGATCATCGCGTTCACCCCGACCGACTTACCCGAGCCCGTTGTCCCCGCAATCAGCAGGTGAGGCATCTTGGAGAGGTCAACCACGGTGGGCGTGCCCCCAATATCCTCACCAAGCGCCATCGGCAGCGGGGCCTTCGCACCAGTATAGGCCGTCGATGACAGTAGCGAACGGAAATAGACGGTCTCACGCTCATCGTTGGGCAGCTCGATCCCGATCGCATTCTTGCCCGGGATCACGGCCACACGGGCCGAAACAGCGCTCATCGAACGGGCAATGTCATCGGCAAGCGAGATCACGCGGGCCGACTTCACGCCGGCGGCGGGTTCCAGCTCGAACAGGGTGACGACGGGGCCGGGACGAACTTCCTTGATCCGTCCGCGCACGCCAAATTCACGCAGCACTTCGGCAAGCCGGTTCGCATGTGCCAGCAGGCGGTCCTCGTCGATGGCGCCGCGGCGTTCCGGCGGCACCTGAAGGAGATCCAGCGAGGGCAGGATTTTCTGGCCGCGCTTGGCCTTCTTGCGGATATTGGGACGGCTCGGCTCGGACGCGGGTGTCTTTGCCGGCGTCAGCTTCGGACGCGTGACAGCCGCAGGCAGGTCCTCTTCCTCGTCGCCGGCGTCATCGTCGGTCTCGACCACTTCAGGCTCAGGCTCGGGCTGGCGCCGCGGGGCGACGGCCGTGGGTTCTTCCTCGTCCTGACGGCCGGGCGTCTCCGGATCCTGGTGACGCTTGCGGAAAAGACCGCCGAACATGCGCGTGCCAAGGCCACCGGCCCCGGCAGCCATGCGGCGGCTGGAGCTGGCGGCGGCGGTCTGGAGCAGGCGCGCATCGCCGCGCCGGAAGCCAAGCGCACTGAAGGCCAGCACCAGGGCGATCGCCCCCAGGCAGAGGCCCGCAAGGATATTCGGAACCGGAAGGAGCAGCGCCTTGAAAGGCACGACCGCCAAGCCGAAGATCCAGTCCCCGACAACGCCGCCAAGACCGGCCCAGAAAGGCCAGGAGGCCGGTACCGGGAAGGTGGCGAGGGTAGCCGACAGGACAGGAATGAAGAAAATGCCATAGCCCCAGCGGCGGATGCGCGGGGCGCCGATCAGGACGGCACGCATGGCGCCGCCCACCATAAGCGCGAGGCCCGCCATCCAGGCGGCAAAGCCGAAGCTCTGAAGGGCAAGGTCCGCCACGATCGCGCCTGCCCCGCCGAAGAGGTTCTGTACGGCCATGCCGGTGGCGGCATTCCAGCTTGGATCGGTCGCTTCATAGGATCCGACGCTGCCGCAGACGAAGACGCCGAGCGCGAAGGCCGCCGTGCCTGTCAGGATCCGCCAGACCGGGTCTGAGACATCCCTCATATGCTGCGCTTCTGCAATCGTATTGGCCATTCTACTCACCATCATCGGGATAGGATTTTCCGGTAAATTGCCCGGATCGCCTTAACACCGCGCAAACGCGGCGAGGATGTGGCTGTAATGGTCACAAAAAAATCCCCGGCCAGTTGCCTGGCCGGGGAAGTCTGGGAGGAAACGCTTCCCGAGAGAAAGCGAACCTGTGGAGGCGTTATCCGAATTCCGGATAGGCCTCGAGACCAACTTCGGACTTGTCCATGCCGGCGAGTTCTTCTTCCTCGCTCGGGCGGATGCCGAGTGTTGCTTTCAGGGCGAACCAGATGATCGCCGATGCAATGCTGACAAAGATGCCGCAAGCGAGCACACCGATGAACTGGCCGAGATAGCTAGGCGTGCCACCTTCGAGATCGATGCCGAAGCCACCGCCATGCGACAGCGGAACGATCATTGTGCCCCAGATACCGCAGACGAGGTGGGCCGGGATGGCGCCGACGACGTCGTCGATCTTGAACTTGTCGAGCAGCGGAACCGTCAGCACGACGAGCACACCACCGATCGCACCGATCAGGATGGACAGGCCCATGGACGGCATCAGCGGCTCAGCCGTGATGGAAACGAGACCGCCGATCGCGCCGTTGAAGGCCATCGTGGCGTCCACCTTGCCCTTGTAGAGCACGGCCGTGAGGATCATCGCGGCGATCACACCACCACAGGCAGCCATGTTCGTGTTCGCAAAGATTTGGGCCACGGCATTGATGTCGCCAAAGGTGCCGGCAGCAAGCTGCGAGGCGCCGTTGAAGCCGAACCAGCCGAACCACAGGATGAAGGTACCCAGTGCAGCCAGCGGAATGTTCGAACCCGGCATCGGGTGAACCTCACCATTCACGAACTTGCCGGCACGCGGACCGATGATGATGGCACCGACGAGGGCCGCCCAGCCACCGGTGGAGTGGACCAGCGTCGAACCAGCAAAGTCGGAGAATGCGAATTGTGCGTCGAGCGCACCGCCGCCCCATTCCCAGGAAACAACCGCCGGATAGATGATCGCCGTCAGGACAGCAGTAAAGATCAGGAACGGCCAAAGCTTGATGCGCTCGGCAACCGTACCGGAAACGATAGAGGCCGCGGTGGCCACGAACACCATCTGGAAGAACCAGTCAGACGCCGACGCATAGCCGGTGGCCAGGTCTTCAGACGGCGACCAGATGCCGAAATTGATCGGGAACCAGGCCGCAATCGTCGCGTCGCCCGGATAGGCGAGGTTGTAACCGGTCAGCCAGAACATGATCCCGGCGACCGAAAACAGCGCCACGTTCTTCATGGACTGCATGGCCGCATTCTTCTTGCGCACGAGCCCCGCCTCGAGCATGCAGAAACCGGCCGCCATGAACATGACGATCAGGCCGCCGATCAGGAACAGATAACTATTGTCGACATAGGCGCTCACTTCGGATGCAGACGGTGCATCCTGCGCAGCGGCTCCCAATGCCCCCAAGGCTGCGAGCGGCAACAACGCCGCGCCCCGCAAGGTGCCTTTAACCAAACTACTCATGCCCTTCTCCCAATTGGTTGGTATGACGGCCTCAGCTAAAAGGAGGCGCCCGGGAAACGGCCAGAGACATTAAGCTTGAGTTAGGGTGCGTCCGGCTGAGTGATCAAAAATCGAGCAGACTGCGACCCAATCGCCCGTTTCGGCGTCAGCACTGGACCGGATTGTTCAGGCCTTTTACAAGCAGTCATATGGCCCAGCGGGAAAGCGAGATCGTCATTGTCGGGGCAGGTCCGACCGGAGCTTCGCTGGCCCTTGCGCTGGCGCAGGCAGGCTTTGAGACCGTGCTTCTGGACGCCCGTGACCTGACCGCAACCCCCCCGCAGGACACACGAAATTTCGCAATTGTTACAGGCAGTTGGCGCTTGCTCGACGCAGTCGGCATCACCCCTGCCCTCGAGGGTGAGACGCAACCCCTGCACGGGCTTGAAGCCGTCGATGGCGGCACCCACTGGTTCGGGGCTCCGCGCGTGCTTTTCGGGGATGAAGACGTGCCGGAGCGCGGCGAAGGCGAGACGCTCGGCCACATGGTGGAGGCGCCAAAACTTCAGGCAGCCCTCGATTCCGCCATAAAGGCAACCGGCAAGCTGACCCATCTCTCCCCGGTGCGGTTTGCCGGGTATGAGACACAGCCCGGTAAAGTCATCGTCCGGCTCGAGGATGGCGAGACCATCTCGGCCAGGCTGCTCATCGGCGCCGACGGGGTTAACTCTCCCGTCAGGACCGCCGCCGGCATTCCGACCGAGGGGCGCGATTACGGCAAGTCGGTCTTTGCCGCCAATGTCACCCTGTCGCAGCCGCATGGCGGGGTTGCCCGGCAGCTGTTTACGCCGGAGGGGCCGTTCGCGACCCTGCCGCTCAAGGGCGATCGCGCCAATCTCGCCTGGTACATGAAACGCGGCGCGCCCGAGGCGATGGCCAAGCTTCCGGCCGAAGAGGTCGAAGCCGAACTCAACCACCGTTTCGCGCACTTCGCCGGCGAGATGAAGATTGACGGGCCTATGGGCTCCTACCCCCTGATCCTCAAGATTGCCGAGCGGCTGATCGATGATCGGGTCGCGCTGGTTGGCGACGCGGTCCGCCGGATCAATCCGCTGGCCGGTCAGGGGCTCAATCAGGGCTTCCGTGATGTGGGCGCGCTTTACGACGCCATCATCGAGGCCGACCGCGCCGGGCTCGACATCGGCTCGCCCCAGACGCTGAGCGCCTATCAGGTGTCGCGGCGGTTTGGCGCCAACAGTGCGGCCCTGGCCATGGACGGTATCGACCGGCTCTTCTCGAATGATGCGGCCCTGACCAAGCCCGTACGCGGGCTCGGCCTCATGCTCGCCGACAGGATCCCACCGGTGCGGCGTGCGCTTGCCGGCGTGGCCAGTGCTTCGGGTCATGGCCTGCCCAGCCTGATGCAGCCGCGCTAAAAGCGCCTATCCCCAGAGATAGACGCTCAGCAGGAGCAATAGCGGCAGGACCGACAGGCCGAACGTGTTTCGGGCGAAGACGAACTTGTCGATCCATGCATCCAGGCGGGCATTACCGCTGCTCCGCGTCTTCGTGACCATCTCGACATTGTCGCCTTTGATCTCGGTATCGTCACTGACGATATACCCGGTCAGCGAACCCGCCACGGCAAGGCAGCCGAAATAGAAGACCGCGCTCCAGGCAATGGCACCGAACGCGAAGGCCATTACGGCCCAGCCGATCTGGACGCCCCGAAACTGGCCGAGCTGCCAGAAGGCAAACAGTAAGACGAGCCCACCGGCGAGAACAGAGAGCCCCATGACGATCCGGAGCTTGCCGAAGTCGACCTCCGCAGCGTCCCCGATCATGGCTCCCCCTGTCTAAACCCGGCTGTCAGGCAGCGGTCTCTCCCAGCTCGCGCAGCAGCTTCCAGGTATAAAGCCCGCTTGAATGCCCATCGGAAAAATGGATGCGAACCGCGTAACGCCCGACCGGGTCAGCCTTGACGACCTGGATATCCTCCGGGACCGGCGGCTGCGGCGGGCGGGGCCCCGCCCCGTGGCCGCGCACTTCTGCCGAAGGGCTTTCCTCGCGCAGGCGACGGAAGGGAATATCGAACCGGGCATCATCCTCGAAGCTGACCCGCAGGACGCGGTTCGAGCGCTGGAACTTCAGTTCGGTGGGCCAGGGCATGACGGTCATGGTCTAGGCTCCGTCAAGCGAGCGGGCCTCGCTTTCCAGCATGATCGGCAGGCCGTCGCGGATCGGATAGGCAAGCTTCGCCTTCTTCGAGACAAGCTCCTGTCGTTCCCGGTCATAGCTGAGCGGTGTGCGCGTGACCGGGCAGATCAGCAATTCCAGCAGGCGTGGATCTGTCTTGCCTCCGGTGTCCGGGTCTGTCGGCGAGGTGTCGGTATCAGTCATTGCAAGGTCGATGAATCATCCCCGGAGATATCCATGTCAAGCAGGGCGATAAGCGCGTCGCACCGCCCGCATATGTCAGGCGCCTCGAGCAGGGCCTGTTTTTCCATGGGCGAGAAGGGGCAGCCGGCAGATAGCGCATTCACGAGCGTCTCCAGCGGCGCAGACTCCACAGCCTCCCAGTCGACCTCCATGGCATTCATGGAGACATATTTCTTCAACGCATCGGCCAGATGTGTCCTGTCCGGCAGGCAGGACGTATCCGGCGCCGCCAGGTCCTGGCTGAACGGGGCCCACTCAGGCTTGACCTGCCGGTAAGGCGTCTGGACATCCAGCTCCTGCGAAATATTGAACCGGCAGATGCCCGACAGATTGATCAGATAGCGCCCGTCCTCGGTCTCCGAGTAGGACGTGATCCGGCCTGCACAGCCGACCCCGGCGAGGCCGGGCGTCTGTTTGGTGCCGCCGACAGGCTGGACCATGCCGATCATCCGGCTACCCGACATGGCGTCATCGATCATGTTCAGGTAGCGCGGCTCGAAGATGTTGAGCGGCAGCGACCAGCGCGGAAACAGGAGAGCGCCGCTCAGTGGAAAAACGGCGATCGTGTCCGGTAATTCGGACACCTTCCTGTAGCCATGTCTGGTCATTGGGATTGGTCCTCTCGGCGCCCCTGATACTCAACATGGCCCGCTGGCCTGTAATGTCGAGGGGTCAGGCAAACATCAGCGAGGACAAACGCCTCCGGCCCTCAATCGTTGCAGGGTCTTTCGGCCCGGCCGCCTCGAACAGTTCGAGCAGTTTCGCCTTCGCCTTGCCTTCTTCCCACTCAAGGTCGTCAGCCAGGATCTTGAGCAGGTGATCGGCGGCTTCCTTGTTCTTGCCGCGCGCCATTAGCGCCTCGGCGAGCTCGAAGCGCAACGCATGGTTGCCACGATCCGCCGTCACCTTGTCGATCAGGGCATCCAGCTCATCATCCTTGGGCGCATCGGCCATCAGGTCGATCGCGGTGCGCACACCCTTGATCGCCGGATCGGACTGCTTGTCAGGCCCGGCCATATCGAGGATCTGCGAGGCGCGCTCGACATCGCCATTGCCGAGATAGCAGCGCGCCAACCCTGCAATCGCATCGATATTCTCCGGGTCCGCCTCGACGACAGCACCGTAGATCTGCGCGGCCTGGGCGTGATCGCCGGCCTTCAGAAGCTCGCCGGCGCGCTCGACGGCCTGCTTGATCTGCTGGCCCTGATCGGTGCCGCCCATGATCTTGGAGACGAATTCGCGCAGCTGGCCTTCCGGCAGCGCGCCCTGGAAGGCATCGACGGGCTGGCCCTTGTCGAAGGCGAAGACGGCCGGGATGGAGCGCACGCCGAGCTGGCCGGCAATGCCGGGGTTCTCGTCGATATTGACCTTGACCAGTTTCACCTTGCCCTGCTGGTCGTTCACGACCTTTTCCAGCACCGGGCCGAGAGACTTGCACGGCCCGCACCAGGGGGCCCAGAAGTCCACCAGCACCGGGGTCTCCTTGGAGGCCTCCACGACATCGGTCATGAAGGTCTGGTCGGTGCCATCCTTGATATTGTTACCGGCTGCGCCTGCGGCGCCGAGCGAAAGATCTGACATGGGTCGCGCCTCGTATTCTTTGGTCCTGCGCCTATTTGGGCGGTCAGGGCGTTTCTTACAATCCGTAGGCCGCCATAACGTCAGCCCGTGACGAGGCTTTCAAAATTGACCTCGGTCAGCTCATGACCGGTCAGGCCCACGAATTTGCGGAAATCATCCCGGGAAATCGCCGTCGTGGCGGTGTTTACCAGCGGGTGGAAATTGAGCGGATCGTGCGCTATCAGGGCGGCATCCACGATGAAGCGCACCCGGCCCTCGGTGTCGTTCATCAGCGCGAAGGCGGTAACGGATCCGGGCGTGACGCCCAGGCACTCCTCCATCAGCTCCGCACTGGCGAAGGACAGCCGACGGGTGCCGATCAGCTTGTGCAGCTGGTTCAGCTTCAGCTGGCTGTCGGCATGCGCGGAGATCAGGACGATCGTGTCGTCCTTGTCCTTCATGAACAGGTTCTTGGTGTGCCCGCCCGGCATTTTTGCCTTCAGATCGCGGCCTTCCTCGACCGTGAACGTGGCATCGTGCCAGTGGGTCTCGTGGGCCAGTCCATGCTCATCGAGAAAGGCGAACAGGTCGTCAGGGCTTGCAGGCATGGCATTCTTTCAGGCAATCAGGAGCCGACCGTCAAGCAGGGACCGCAAGAAATGCAGCTTGAATGCTACAAGATCTGGAGTATCGCACCGGAAATCGTGCCGGGCCGCTCGCAACGCGACTGGATGGATGCCTTCCCGGACCGCCACCCCTATCGCTGTCTGCCGCTGACCATGGCGAACTCGACCGGCTGGGAAATCCTCTGCCCGATTGACCTCAAGATCGTCTGGGACGGCGGCCCGATGGAGCACAATATCAAGCTGTTCAGCTCCGCCGGACAGCGCCATGTCGCCTCCTTCGCCGACAGCCACTTCCGGCGCGGCATTGTCACCATGCACACCGGCCACCTGTTCCGCACGCCGCCCGGCTGGGGGCTCTGGGTATCAGGGCCGCCGAACGAGCCGAAGGACGGCATCGCGCCCCTGACGGGCCTGGTCGAGACAGACTGGCTGCCTTTCCCCTTCACCATGAACTGGCAGATGACGCGGCCCGGCGAGGTCACCTTCAAGCAGGGCGAGCCCTTCTGCTTCATCATGCCCTTCGAGCACGGCAAGACCGAACAGATCCAGCCCGAGCGCAAGATGCTCACCTCGAACGAGGATCTCTTCCATGATTACAAGGCCTGGCAGGAAAGCCGCGGCGACTTCAATGCAAAGCTGAAGGCGATGGATTCCGAGACCGTGAAGGCCGGCTGGCAGCGCCATTACATGAAGGGCCAGAAGGTCACCGGCGACAAGGCAGACGCCCACAAGACCAAGCGTCGGCTGAAGCCGCCAATCGATGTTTGAGGCCGTCTGCAGGCGATTACACATTCTGTCTGTGAATCCCCCTTGCAAGGCCCGTCGTTTTGCGCTTAAAGCCGCGGTCTCGCTGGTTGGTTCTCCAACCGGTTACCCCTTATCGGATGCGGGCGTAGCTCAGGGGTAGAGCACAACCTTGCCAAGGTTGGGGTCGTGAGTTCGAATCTCATCGCCCGCTCCAATTTTCTTCACACACTGCAGTGA
The DNA here is from genome assembly GCF_002088975.1 of Henriciella aquimarina. Taxonomy (GTDB): domain Bacteria; phylum Pseudomonadota; class Alphaproteobacteria; order Caulobacterales; family Hyphomonadaceae; genus Henriciella; species Henriciella aquimarina. Next base: position 92,093 of record NZ_NCST01000027.1, on the reverse strand, counting down.
CCGGCGTGCGCGCGCCTTGCGCCTATACGGGCAACGGCACATCTGTGAGGCGCAAGGAGCTGTCATGACTGAACCTGTCACCTACGCGATTGGAGATGTTCACGGCGAGGCCGCCCGCCTGAAGGCGCTGCATGCGGCGATTTTCGCCCAGCATGAGAAGCGCCATGCGGGCGCGCCGCTCCGTCTCGTGCACCTCGGCGATTATGTCGACCGCGGGCCGGACAGTTATGAGGTAATCAAGACCCTTCAGGCGCTGGAAGACCGCGACGATCTCGATGTCATCAATCTGCGCGGCAATCACGAGCAGATGATGATCGACGCCTATGAGGAAGACTCCGACAGCCGGCTCCACTGGCTGATGAATGGCGGCGATGCGACCATCGCGAGCTATGCCAAGCACGGCTATGAGGACCCGCCCCAGGACGATCTGGCCTGGCTGAAGGCCCTGCCGACGCTGCATCTCGACAAGGCGGAGAAAACCGCCTTCGTCCACGCTGGTGTCGACCCGCGCACCTTCCCGAACTGCGATGAGCGCATCCATCTCTGGACCCGCTCACCGCGCTTCTTCAATCCGAACCAATGGGACATTGGCGAACTGGAAGGCTGGCGCGTCGTACATGGCCACACCCCGACCGACGATTTCGAGCCACAGCTCGCCGGCACGCCCGTGCGCCGCTTCAATCTCGACACCGGCGCGGTCTATGGCGGCAAGCTGACGGCGGCCATCTTCGCGCATGACGAACCGGTCGAATTCATCTCCATTTGACCTGCACTCTTGCTAGTGCGAACAAATCAGGAAAATTGGGAGCCTATTAACCGAAACCCGATTGCCTGCGCCTATGACCAACGCGATTCGCATACTCGGCATCGATCCGGGCCTCCGCCACACCGGCTGGGGCGTGATCGAGCAATCCGGCTCCCGGCTCTCTCATATCGCGCATGGCGTGATCCGCATCGATCCGCAAATGGCGCTCTCGGCCCGGCTGGGCGGCATCTACAGGGAAGTCATGGCGCTGGCTAGTGAATTCACTCCGGATTGCGCCGGCATCGAGGAGACGCTGGTGAACGCCAATCCCCGTTCGGCGCTGAAGCTCGGACAGGCGCGCGGTGCGGCGATGGCCGCCCTGCATGGCGCCGGCCTCGATGCGCACGAATACTCCCCGCGCACGATCAAGCTTGCCATTGTCGGCACGGGCGGGGCCGACAAGGCGCAGGTCTCCTTCATGGTCGCCCGGCTGCTCCCGCAGGCCGGCAAGATGGCCTCCGATGCCGCCGACGCGCTGGCCTGCGCGATCTGCACCGCCCACCACGTGACAACATCCGCGCGAGGCGCAGCATGATCATCGGACGTCTGAGAGGCGAGGTCGCGACCGTCGGGACCGACAGTGTGATGATCGACGTCAATGGCGTCGGCTATGTTGCGCTGGCTGGCGGGCGCCTGCTCGGCAAGCTCGAGCCCGGCAAGGAAGCCACGCTGCATATCGAAACCCGCGTCACCGAGAATTCCATCACCCTGTTCGCCTTCGAGAGCGACGAAGCCCGCGCCTGGTTCGTCCGCCTGCAGGATGTGCCGGGTGTTGCCGGCAAGTCGGCCATGGCGATCATGGACGCACTGTCGCCGGCCGAGCTCATGGATGCGCTGGCGCTTGGCGATGCGGCGACGATCACGCGCGCCAAGGGCGTCGGCAAGAAATTCGCCGAGCGCATCATCGGCGAACTGGCCGGAAAACCGCCACCCATGGGCCGCTTCGCCGCGTTCCGCCCGCATACACCGACGAATGGCGACGCCGCCGAGCCGCCACAGGCTGGCGGTGTGCGCAGCGAGACGATCTCCGCGCTCGTTAACCTCGGCTATACCCAGGCCGACGCCGCCCGCGCGGTCGCCACGGCCATCCGAAACGCTCCTGACGCCGACACAGGCACGCTGATCAAGGCGAGCCTGAAGGAGCTGGCACCGTGAGCCGCGAAGGCAGCCTCAACGATCCGGAACGCCAGTCGGGCGACGCGCTCGACCGCGCGCTGCGGCCGCAGAGCTTTGACGACTATGTCGGCCAGGAAGCGCTGAAGGCGAACCTGAAAGTCTATGTCGAGGCCGCCCGCTCGCGCACGGAAGCGCTGGACCATATCCTGCTCTTCGGCCCGCCTGGTCTCGGCAAGACGACACTGGCCCAGATCGTCTCGAAAGAACTCGGGGTCGGTTTCCGCTCCACCTCCGGGCCGGTCATCGCCAAGGCGGGCGACCTTGCCGCCATCCTCACCAATCTCGAGGAGAACGACGTTCTCTTCATTGACGAGATTCACCGCCTGCCCCCGGCCGTCGAGGAGATCCTCTATCCGGCGATGGAGGATTATGCCCTCGACATCGTTATCGGCGAAGGGCCTTCGGCGCGGTCTGTCCGGCTCGATCTTGCCCCCTTTACGCTGGTCGGCGCGACGACGCGGGCCGGCCTGCTCGCCAATCCGCTGCGCGACCGGTTCGGCATTCCGATGCGGCTCAATTTCTATGAGCCGCAGGAACTGTCCCGCATCCTGATGGCGGCGGGCCGCAAGATGGGCGCAGCCATCGAAGAGGAGGGCGCGCTGGAAATTGCAGGCCGCGCGCGAGGCACACCACGGATCGCAATCCGGCTCCTGCGCCGTGTGCGCGATTTCGCCGAAGCCGAAGGCTCCGCCATCGACAAGGCCGCTGCCGGGCGCGCACTGTCCCGGCTTGAAATCGACGCCGACGGCCTCGATGCGCTGGACCGGCGCTACCTCGAGGCCTTGGTGAAGACCTATGCCGGCGGTCCGGTCGGCGCCGACACGCTCGCCGCGGCCCTGTCCGAAGCGCGCGACGCCGTCGAGGACGTCATCGAGCCTTTCCTGATGCAGAAGGGTTATGTGGCACGCACGCCGCGCGGACGCATCGCCGCGCCGCTCGCCTATGAGCGGATGGGCCTGGCCGCACCGGATATAAAGAGCCAACCGGGGCTGTTCACGGAAAAATAGGAGAGGCAAGCATGCTGGACGGATTGAGAGACCTGGCGCAGGCCCTGTCCATTGCTTTCTTCGGCTTTTCCAGCGGCTGTGCCTGGATCGCGGCCATCGTCGCGCCCAATACCTCCTATGACCGCCTCGACCATGGCCGGGCCGACGGGCATGTGCGGCTGCTGCTGACCAATGCCTCCAGTCATATCGCCTTTGTCCTGCTCGCCGCGGCGGCCCTCGCCGTTCTGGGCGGAGCCATGGGTGCCGGGATTGTCGGGGCGCTGGCGGCAGCCGGCTTTTTCACCAATCGCTGGACACTCGCCCCGCGCAAGCGCGGCACCACACCGCCGGGCATGCGTCAGCGCAAGAAGACCCAGCGCGTCGTTGCCGTCAGCCTGACGCTGATCTTCACGCTGGTGGCCGTCATCGCGACGGGACTTGCGATTGCGCGGATCTGACTAGTTCTGGACCAGCCAGAGCACACCGATCGTATGAAGGTAGAGGAAAGACTCGGTCGAGCGCCGGGCGGCCCGCATGGCAACCTCGGCGGCAAACTTCCGGTTCGCGGCAATCATCAGGGCGCAGGCTGCAAGCCCCGGAACGAACAGCCACCATGCCACGACGAAGGAGGCGATGACTGAAGCAATCAGGACGGTATAGGCGACAAAGTCGAGCATCCGCACCCGGAACTCGTTGAGCTTGCCGAACATGTTGAGCAGGCGGGGATTGCGGTGCAGCTGGTCCGCATCGATCGCAAAGGTGCGGTCTTCGTCCTGGCGAAAACGCACGACACGCGCCTGCCGCCCCTCATCATGCGGATTTGGTACTGTTCTCAGAAACATCGCACAGGCCCTCTTCACGAAACCTGAACGTACAATTCAGCACTTAACGCTTATTCCGCTTTGGGCCTGTCAATTTGGCACAGGTGTGCAGCCTTTCCTTAACCAGCCGGCGCGCTGGCCCGGATGTTGAGGGCGTGGAGGCCTGATTCAAATTCGCTTTTAAGGGCATCATTGACGGCCCGCTGCATCGCGACGCGGCTCATGCCATCGAATTTCTTCGAAACGATGCGCACCTTGAAATGCGTTTCTCCCTCCGGGGACGCCCCGGCATGGCCGGCATGGCCGGCATGACGGGCGCTGTCATCGACAACGTCAAGGTCTTCCGGCGCAAAGGCCTGCGTCAATGTGGTGCGAATCCGCTCTGATCTGTTTGTCAATTCTGGCCTCATTAACTGGTGTGCCCTATGTTGCATGACCTCATGGCTGATTCATTCTCATATCGCGTGAAATTCACCGACATAAGGGTGAAGCCGCCCAGGGCGGAGACTGAGCGCAAGAAGGCCCGTGAAACGCGGGCCTGTCACCGCGATGGCTGCGACCTGGCTGGCGAACATCCCTCTCCGAAACCACGTGGGCTCGAAGGCGTCTACTGGTTCTGTCAGAAGCATGCCGGTGAATACAACCGCAATTACGACTATTTCGCCGGGATGTCGGAAGCCGAGCTCGCCGAGTTCAACGAGATGGCGAAGTATGGCTTCAACAAGACCTGGAAGTTCGGCACCGGCCCGATGGGCAAGGGCAAGGCGGCAGCCGCCCACGACCCGCGCCGCTGGCGGGGCAAGGAATTCTTCGAGGAGAATGCCGAGGCCCGCAAGACCCGCCGCAAGGAACAGCAGTCGGCCGGTGTGACCAATCGCGCCCTGCAGGAACTCGACCTGGAGCCAGGCGCATCGGCCACCGAGATCCGCGTGCGCTACAGCGAATATATCCGCAAGTTCCACCCCGACTCGAATGGCGGGGATCGCTCGACCGAGCATATGCTCGCCCGGGTGCTGCGGGCCGGCAAGACGCTCAAGGCGGCGGGCATGATGAAAGGCTAAGGCAGCCTTTCACCCGCCGTTTCATGAAGACCGTAGCAGGACGCCAGGACACATGGCTTTCGACGTCTCGATCATCACCCTGTTTCCGGAGGCGTTTCCGGGACTGCTGGACGTCTCGATCCTGGGGCGCGCCCGCGGTGAGGGCCGTTGGTCGCTCGATGTGACTGACCTGCGCGCGTTCGGCATCGGCAAGCATCGCAAGGTCGATGATCCGCCGGCCGGCGGCGGGGCCGGTCTGGTGATGCGGCCCGATGTGGCCGTGGCCGCCCTCGACAGCCTCGACCGCCGGGGACGCCCGCTGATCTATCTCAGCCCGCGCGGCAAGCCCTTCACCCAGGCCATGGCCCAGGAGTTTGCCGCCGGGCCCGGCCTGATCTGCTTTTGCGGGCGCTTCGAAGGGCTCGACCAGCGTGTCATCGACCGGCGCGGCATGATCGAAGTCTCGCTGGGCGATTTCGTGTTGGCCGGCGGCGAGGCGGCTGCCCAAGCCATCATCGAAAGCACTGTGCGCCTGCTGCCCGGTGTGGCCGGCAATGAAACATCGCTCGAGGAAGAGAGTTTTTCCGACGGCCTGCTGGAATATCCGCAATACACACTGCCGCGGATGTGGGAAAATGAGCCGACCCCGGAGGTCCTGCTATCCGGCGATCACAAGAAAATCGCCGAATGGCGGCTCAACCGCAGTAAACTGTTGACAGAAGCCCGTCGTCCCGATTTATGGGCCGCTTACCTCAACGGGCAAGAGATACGAGCGTCGGAGACGGACGATGAACATGATTGAGCAGCTCGAAGCTGAAGAAGTGGCCCGCGTCACTTCCGGCAAGACCATTCCGGATTTTTCCCCGGGTGACACGGTCTCCGTGAACGTGCGCATCCGCGAAGGCGACCGTGAGCGCGTCCAGCGCTTCGAAGGCGTCTGCATCGCGCGCGCCGGCACCGGCCTCAACGAGAACTTCACCGTTCGCAAGATCTCGTTCGGCGAAGGTGTGGAACGGGTCTTCCCGGTCGTCTCGCCGATGATCGAGAGCATTGAAGTCAAGCGCAAGGGCCATGTCCGCCGCGCCAAGCTTTACTATCTGCGCAATCTGCGCGGCAAGTCGGCCCGGATCGCCGAGCGCGTGTCCGGTCACGGCATGGAGACGACGGAAACCACCATCTCCAAGACCGAGCGCAAGCGTCAGCGCGCCGAACAGAAGGTTGCCCGCAAGGAGCAGGCTGCCAAGGACCGTGCAGAGCGTGAAGAAGCCAAGCGCAAGGAAGCTGAAGCGGCTGCCGCAGAGGCTGAAGCCAATGCCGAAGCTGAAGAAGGCGGCGCCGAAGAATAGGCTGCAGCCATCTGGCACACTTTCAAAAGCCCCGCTGGAAACAGCGGGGCTTTTCTTTTGCAGCCGCCTCGAGACACCGCGCCCGCAATTGGCACGCCACTTGCGATCTCCCTGTCAAAGCAGATTGGGTGGGGGCGTACGGTTCTATCAGGGACACATGCCGTGCGAAGCACCCAAAGGGGATTAGGCGGACTCGACAAGAGTTCACCTATGAAAGGGGCCAGCAGGGGGACGCTGGCCCCTTTTTTCTGTCGCTGCATCAACAGCGAGGCATATCTTGCCTATTGCGCCAAGACATGATGTTTTCGCGCCCAAATAAGGAAATGAGGGCCATGGCAGGCAAGACGCTTTACGACAAGATATGGGATTCGCACACCGTCCACACCGATCAGGCGACGGGCGATGCGCTTCTCTATATCGACCTGCATCTCATCCATGAGGTGACGACACCGCAGGCCTTTGCCGGCCTGAAGACGGAAAAGCGCGCTGTCCGGCGCCCGGAACTCACCCTGGCTGTGGCCGATCACAATACGCCGACCGAAAACCAGGCGCTTGGTCTGGAAGGCGTGAAGGACGAAGCCGCGCGCAACCAGCTTTCCGCGCTCACCCGCAATGTCGCCGAATATGGCATCGAATTCTTCCCGATGGGGGACCCACGCAACGGGATCGTCCATGTCGTCGGCCCCGAACAGGGGCGGACCCAACCCGGCATGACGATCGTCTGCGGCGACAGCCACACATCGACGCATGGCGCGTTCGGCGCGCTCGCCCACGGCATCGGCACCTCAGAAGTCGAGCATGTGCTGGCGACGCAAACGCTGCGCACGCGCAAGTCGAAGAATATGGCCATCGAGGTCAGCGGTGAGCTGCGCGAAGGCGTCACCGCCAAGGATCTCGCCCTGCACCTTATCGCCATTATCGGCACCGCCGGCGGCACGGGCCACGTCATGGAATATCGCGGGTCCGCGATCGAGAAGCTCTCCATGGAAGGGCGGATGACGCTCTGCAATCTCTCCATCGAGGGTGGCGCGCGCGCCGGGCTGATCGCGCCCGACGAGACGACCTTTGATTACATGAAGGGCCGTCCCTCCGCGCCGAAAGGCGCCGCCTGGGAGATGGCGACGCAATACTGGCGCACGCTCAAATCCGACCCGGATGCCCATTGGGATAGCGTCATCGAAATCCGCGGCGAAGATGTCGAGCCGACCGTGACCTGGGGCACCAGCCCGGAGCAGGCTATCCCGGTCTCGGCGACGATCCCCAATCCGGAAACGATGCGTGATCCGGTCAAGAAAGCCGCCGCCGAACGGGCCCTCGAGTATATGGGCCTGGAGGCCGGCGCCCCGATTGCCGGAACGCCCGTGCAGCGTGTGTTTATTGGATCCTGCACGAACTCCCGCATCGAGGATCTGCGCGCAGCCGCGAAAGTTGCTGAAAATTCAAAGGTTGCCGATGGCGTGCGTGCCATGATCGTGCCCGGCTCCGGCCTCGTGCGCGCCCAGGCTGAAGCCGAAGGCCTCGACAAGGTCTTTACCGAGGCCGGTTTCGAATGGCGCGAGCCGGGCTGTTCCATGTGTCTCGGTATGAACCCGGACATACTCGCACCCGGCGAGCGCTGTGCCTCGACCTCGAACCGGAACTTTGAAGGCCGGCAAGGCCGTGGCGGGCGCACACACCTGATGAGCCCGACGCTCGCCGCGCGCGCGGCGATTACGGGCGTCATTGGCTAGACCTTGAACCCCACTGCCTCCCCATGTCTTTGATCACCGGCCTCGACCATATCGTTCTGGTCTGCCCCGACATCGAGGACGGCATGACCGCCTACAGCGCCCTTCTTGGACGCGCGCCCGATTGGCGTGCGAGCGCAAATGGCGCGGCGACAGCCCTTTTCGCCGTGCAGAACACAGCGCTGGAGCTGATGGCCCCGGATGGCGACGGCCCGGTTTCCGACCGCCTGCGCGAGATCACCGCCGAGCGCGGCCCCGGCCTCACCAGCCTCGCCTTCCGGACCGGCAATATCGACCAGACGCATCATGCCTTCGCCCGCCGGGCGCTGATGCCGGGTGACATCACCTATGGGGAAAGCACGAATCTGGACGATTCTGCCGTTCGGCGGTGGAAACGCTTCCGCTGCAACGACGCCCAGGCTGCCGGGATGAAGCTCTTCGTCCTGCAGCCGGAATCCGACCTCGAGTCTGCATCCGCCTCTCCGACGGCTGCCCAGTCGCTCGACCATATTGTCATCAACACGCCCAATCCCGACCGGGCGCTTGCGCTTTATGGCGCGAAACTCGGCCTCGATCTCAGGCTCGACCGCACCGCCGAGCAGTGGAAGACACGCTTTCTCTTCTTCCAAACGGGTGGACTGACCGTGGAAATCATCCACCGGTTGGACGAGGCCCATGATCCGGCCGGACCCGACACGATCTGGGGACTGACCTGGGCGGTCGAAGATCTCCCGCGCGCGCATGCCCGGCTCAGCGAGGCTGGTCTCCAGATTTCGGAGATCCGCCCCGGCCGGAAACCCGGCTCGCACGTCTTTACCGTCCGGGATGGCACGCTCGGCGTGCCGACCCTGTTCATTTCCCACACACCGCGATAGAAACACTTCCATGAAAGCCTTCACGACCCTCACCTCGACCGCTGCGGCCCTGACCCACCACGACCGGCTGATGGCCAATGTCGACACAGACATGATCATTCCGAAGCAGTTCCTCAAAACAACGGAACGCGAGGGGCTGTCGCAGGGTCTGTTCTACGAACTCAAGACCCGGGCCGATGGCAGCCCGGATCCAGACTTCGTGCTGAACAAGCCGGCCTTTCAGTCAGCCGGAATTCTGATCGCGGGCGAGAATTTCGGCTGCGGCTCCTCGCGTGAGCATGCGCCATGGGCCTTGCTGGACCAGGGCATCACCTGCGTGATCGCGCCCTCCTTCGCCGATATCTTCCACAATAACTGCTACAAGAACGGCATCCTGCCCATCGCCCTGCCCTATGAGGTGTGTGCGGCGCTGGCCGAGCAGGCCGGCGGGGCCAATCACAAATTCACTGTCGACCTCGAGCGCCAGATCATCACTTCGCCGGACGGTGAAGAGATCCATTTCGATGTCGATGAAGGCCGCAAGGCAAGCCTGCTTGAGGGGCTGGACGACATCGGCCTGACCCTGACCGCGGAAGAAACGATTGCGACGTTCGAGAAGGGCCGGAAAGCAACGACCCCCTGGCTCGAACCGGCGACCAGCTGAAACGGAGGTTCATGATGAAGGCTGCCCCCCTGCTGCTCACGCTTATGGCCAGCCTGATCCTGGCCGGATGCGCAACAGACCCGTTCTCCACCGAGCCCGAGGTCGATATCGACCCCGACAAGGTGCAGAAATCCCGAACGGCCGATGAGCCGGCACAATGATCGTCATTGAGGGCACGGTCCGCATCGATCCGGCCCGTCTGGACGATGCCCGGCCCGCCATGGAGACCATGGTCCGCGCCAGCCGCGCCGAAGCCGGCTGCATCGACTATGCCTATGCCATCGACATGCTCGACCCTGGCCTGGTCCGCGTCTCGGAACGCTGGCAGGACCGGGACGCCCTGAAAGCGCACTTCGAAAGCGTCCATATGACCGAGTGGCGCGGCGTCATCGCCGGGCTCGGCCTGCGTGACCGGTCTCTGCGGCTCTATGAAGCAGAACCGGAAGAGATTTAAGCCGCCCGACGTATAGACATCGGCGCCTTCCCCCGCCTAAAGCATCTGCGACATGACACAGACACTCCTTCTTCTGCCCGGCGATGGCATCGGTCCCGAAGTCATTGCCCAGGCCCGCCGCGTGGCCGAACAGGTCGCCCCCGACATCACCCTGACAGAGGGCCTTGTTGGCGGCGCCGCCATCGACGCCGGCGGCACCCCGCTCAGCAACGAGACCCTTGAAAAGGCCAGGACCAGCGATGCCGTCCTTCTGGGTGCCGTTGGCGGGCCGAAATGGGCCAATGTAGAGCGCATCCATCGCCCGGAAATGGGCCTGCTGAACCTCCGCAAGGAGCTGGATGTCTTTGCCAATCTCCGTCCGGCCTATTGCTTCGAAGCGCTTGTTGACGCCTCCAGCCTGAAACGCGACCGGGTTGAGGGCCTCGACCTTATGATCGTGCGCGAACTGACCTCAGGGGTCTATTTCGGCGAACCGCGCGGCGTGGACACCGACGAGAACGGCATCCGCCGCGGCTATGACACGTCCATCTACACCGCACCCGAAATCGAGCGCGTCACGCGCATCGCCTTCGAGATCGCGCGTGGACGTGACGGCCGGATCTGCTCGGTCGACAAGTCGAACGTCATGGAAAGCGGCCATTTCTGGCGCACCGAAGTCACCGCCCTGCACGAAGCCGGCGGCAGCGGGGTCGAGCTGACACACATGCTGGCCGATGCCTGCGCGATGGAACTGGTCCGCAATCCGAAACAGTTCGACGTGATCCTGGCAGACAACCTCTTCGGCGACCTTCTCTCCGATGAAGCCGCGATGCTGACCGGCTCGATCGGCATGCTGCCCTCCGCCAGCCTTGGCGGAGAAGGCGTGGCCGGCCTCTTTGAGCCGGTGCATGGCTCGGCGCCGGATATTGCCGGGAAGGGCCTCGCCAACCCGTGCGCGGCCATCCTGTCGCTGGAAATGGCGCTGCGCTGGTCTCTCGGACGCCCGGATGCGGCCGACCGCGTGATGGCCGCTGTCAGCAAGGCCCTGAAGGAAGGCGCGCGCACCAGCGATCTCGGCGGCTCGATGTCGACCCAGGAGATGGCTGACGCGATTATCGCAGGGCTTTAAAGCTAGCTGTAGTCGGCGATCCGGCTCATCAGCTGGCCACGGAATTCGAAGAAGCTTGCGCCGCGGACCTTGATGGTCTCGCCGGCCTTCACGCCGTTTGGCAGGTCGACGGCAGCCTTGCCCTCGAACTCGATCTCGGCGGCCGCCTTGCCCTGGCCGATGACCAGGCTGACCAGTTTCTGGCGGCGATAGGAAAAGGCGTTGCCGGAAAGCTCGGCCACTTCGCCCATCTTCTCACGGCCTTCGAAGGTCATGGTCTGGCCGGAGTTTGAAATGTTCTCGAAAATGACGTCTTCTGTGACACAGTCGAGCATCCCTTCAATGTCGCGGGAATTGTAGCTCTTGATGTACTTCGAGATGATATCTTCGATCAGGATCGTCTCCATCGGTGAGGCGTTTGCAGAAGGTGCACTCAACATTCAGCGAAAGTGCATTACATGCTGTTGAAATCAAGTCTCCGGCTGTGGCGGCTTCCTTGTCACGCGGGCGATTAGCATTTGATTGAGAAGCGCGGCTTTCTTCGCTATGGAGAGCGCCTCGCGAAAGGAAAACATTATGGCACTCAGAGTTGCAGTTGTCGGCGCCACAGGGAATGTGGGCCGCGAACTCCTCAATATCATGGATGAACGCGATTTTCCGGCAGACGACGTCTTTGCCGTGGCCTCGCGCCGGTCTGTCGGCCGCGAAGTCAGCTATGGCGACAAGACGCTCAAATGTCAGGCACTCGACGATTTCGACTTCTCCAAGGTCGACGTCGTTCTGATGTCGGCTGGCGGCACGCTGTCGAAGGAATGGGCCCCCAAGATTGGCGCCCAGGGCGCAATCGTCATCGACAATTCCTCGGCCTGGCGCATGGACCCGGATGTCCCGCTGGTCGTTCCGGAAGTGAATGGCGAAGACGTCCTTGAGTACGGCAAGAAGAATATCATCGCCAATCCGAACTGCTCGACCGCCCAGCTCGTCATGGCGCTCAAGCCGCTGCACGATGCGGCCAATATCAAGCGCGTTGTCGTGTCGACCTACCAGTCCGTCTCGGGCTCGGGCAAAGCCGGCATGGACGAGCTCTGGAACCAGACCAAGGGCATCTTCGTGAACGATCAGCCGGAGCCGGAAGAGTATCCGCGCCAGATCGCCTTCAATGCGATCCCGATGATCGGCTCTTTCCGCGAGGACGGCTTCACCGACGAAGAAGCCAAGATGTGGAACGAGACCCACAAGATGATCGATCCGAACATCAAGCTGACGGTCACCTGCGTGCGTGTACCGGTCTTTGTCAGCCACTCGGAAACGGTCAATATCGAGTTCAATAACCCGATCACGCCGGAACAGGCCCGTGAAGCCCTGCGCAACTTCGATGGCGTTCAGGTCGTCGATAATCCGGATGAAGACCAGTACATCACCCCGGTCGAGGCCGCCGGCGAATGGGCGACCTATGTCTCCCGCGTCCGTGTGGACCCGACCGTTGAAAACGGCCTGGCCCTCTGGGTTGTCTCGGACAATCTCCGCAAGGGTGCCGCACTCAACACGGTCCAGATCGCCGAAGAACTGATCAAGCGCGGTGTGCTGAAGCCGGAATCGGTCAGCGCCTAACCGGCCGCCCAGCAGGAAACACGATCCGGACGCCGCCCTTTTCGGGCGGCGTTCTCTTTTTGCATATCAGCTTTTCTCAACAGACTGCCGAGATCACAGGAAACGGGTGGTCATCGGCGAGGCGGCGCATTATTTGCCGCGAATGACGTCGGAGCTTCGCCTTGGATTCCTGAGCGCCTTCGGCGCCTACCTGCTCTGGGGCGGACTGCCGCTCTATTTCCGCGCGCTCAATCATATCGAACCGCAGGAGATGCTGGCCCACCGCATTCTCTGGGGCCTGCCGACCGCCCTGCTCTTCGTCACCGCCGCGAAGCGGTGGAAGGATATGCGGGCTGCGCTGACCCGCCGGCGGATCTCCTATCTTGCGATTTCCGCAACGCTGATCGCGCTGAACTGGCTGGTCTATATCTGGGCCGTTTCGGCCGAACGGGTGACCGAAGCGAGCCTCGGCTACTACATCAATCCACTGGTGAGCGTGCTCATCGGTATGATCTTCTTCTCCGAGACGCTGCGCCGCGCCCAGTGGGTCGCCATTGCCATTGCCGCGATCGGGGTCGGCGTGCTGACCTGGGAACTCGGGCGGCTGCCGTGGGTCTCGCTGGTGCTCTGCTTCAGCTTTGCCTCATACGGGGCCGTGCGCAAACAGATCCAGGTCGATAGCCGGATCGGATTCGCCGTGGAAACCGCCCTGCTCTTTCCGGTCGCCTTCATCTGGCTTGCCTGGTTCCAGTCGACCGGCCAGGGCGGCTGGGTCGGCGATTATGGCTGGGACTGGCTGGTCCTGCCGCTGGCCGGGCCGATCACAGCCGTCCCACTCATCCTGTTTGCCCTGGCGGCCAAGCGGCTGAAGCTCGCGACGATCGGCATGATGCAATACATGACGCCGACCATTCAGTTCCTGATTGCGGTGCTTCTCTTCCGGGAACCGTTCGGACCGGTCGATGCGGTTGCCTTCGGCCTGATCTGGACAGCGCTGGTCGTGTTCACCACCGACAGTATTCTTGGCGACCGAAAAGCCCGCCGTCTCGCCAGGGCGGCCCGGCCGGCGGAATAGTTATCCAAAAAAATAAGCCCCGGTGTCCTGGGGAGGACGGGAACCGGGGCAGAGACTGCATTTGGTGAAATTGGAGTTCCAAATTCGTCTATGGAGCAGCAAAGCCCACGCCAGCTCGCTTTGCAAGCGAAAATTCTATTTTTGCGTGAGTCCGTCGCGCTCTGCGTCCTGCCCTCAAGGCATCTGGCTACAGGCAGCCATAGAGTGCATCGACAAGCCGCCGGGCCCTCGGGTCCCCCTGCAGGAAGCTTGACTGCCGGTTCATGACATAGGCTGCTGACAAGTGGCGCGCAGGATCTCCAAGCGCCAGCGAGCCACCCCAGCCGGAATGAGCAAGCGTCTCTTCGTTCGGGCCGTAAATGCCCAGATTGTTGCGCATCACTCCGGCGGCAAACTCGGTCACGAAGGGCAGGACGAGATCCTCACCGATCACCTGCCGGCGTGTGAGCGCGGCAAAAGAGTCTTCGGGGACCAGCTGCTTTCCGTCGATACGGCCACCATTCGCATAAGCGCCGTAGAGCCGCGCGACCGATTGCGCCGTGCCGTGGCCATTGGCAGATGGAATCTCGATCTCCCGCCACTGCGCCCCGCCCCTGTCAGGCGCAGCCCATTTCGTGAGGAAAGCGATTTTCTTGAACTCATTGAGTTCTCCAAGCTGCGGCATCTCGCGTGGCCGCATGAGGCCCGCGACACGGTCATGCTCCTCTTCCGGCAGCCCGATATGGAAGTCTATGTCGAGTGGCTCGCAGATGTCTTCCCGCAGGATCGTGCCGAGGCTCCGGCCCGCAATCCTCTGGACGAGCTCTCCGGCGAGATACCCCCAGGTCAGTGGATGATAGCCATGCGCGGTGCCCGGCTCCCAAAGCGGCTCGAGATCGGCCAGCGCCGCCGACAAAGCCGGCGGATCGAGCCAGAGCGCCGGGTCGATGGGCTCGGCGAAGCCCACAAGCCCCGCCTGGTGGGAGAGCATCTCGCCAATCGTGACATCTGCCTTTCCGGCGCTGGCAAATTCCGGCCAGACGGCGCTGACCTTCGTCTCATAGCCTTCATCGAGTGTATCGATGATGCGCGCGATCACGAGGGCGGCGATGCCCTTCGTCGTCGAATAGATCGGCACCAGCGTCCGCTCATCCCAGGCGGTTTCCTTGCCGCGGTCGGCAAAGCCGCCCTGCAGATCGACGATCACCTCGCCGTCCAGGATCGCGGAAAACCCGGCCCCAAGCTCTTCGCCGGCTTCGAATGTCGCCTCGAATACATCGCGCACCGGCTCAAAGCCCGGTGCCACAAACCCGCGGATATCGCTCATGGTGCTCGTCTCCAATTCGGCTGGTGTGCAGCGATACACGACACATCACGGAATGAAAGACCGTGGCAATGACACCACTGGACAGGACCGGGATGAAAAGGCATCGAGAAGCGCGATTTATTCGGGATGGAAACCATATGACGACACAGACGACCCACCGCCCCCGCCGGTCCTGTCTCTACATGCCGGGCGCCAATCCGCGCGCGCTCGAGAAGGCGAAGACCCTCGCGGCCGACACACTCATCCTCGACCTGGAAGATGCTGTCGCGCCGGATGCCAAGGAAGAGGCGCGCAAGACAGTGTGCGACGCGGTCAAGGACGGGGGCTATGGCAAGCGCGAGGTCGTCATCCGCATCAATGGGCTCGATACCGAGTGGGGCCTTGATGATCTGAAAGCCGCTGTGGCCGCCGGGCCGGACGCCATCCTGGCGCCGAAGGTTATCGACGGCGGTGACATCGACCGCCTCGACGACGCCATGTCGCGCGCCGGCGCGCCAAAAGAGATGGGCCTCTGGGTGATGATCGAGATGCCGAAGGCGCTTCTCAACATCAAGGACATTGCCGAAGCCACGGGCCGCACCCGCCTGTCAGCCTTCGTCATGGGCACCAATGACCTCGCCAAGGAGCTTCGCGCGCTTACCGATCCCGCCCGCACGGCCTTCCAGACGACATTCGGCCTGACTCTCGCGGCCGCCCGCGCCTATGACATCGTCGCCATTGATGGCGTCTACAACGATATCTCCAATGCCGAAGGCCTCGAAAGCGAGGTCCGCCAAGGCCGCATGCTCGGCTTTGACGGCAAGACCCTCATTCACCCTTCGCAGATCGAAACCACCAACCGCATCTTCGCCCCGGATGAAGGCGATGTGCAGCAGGCCCATGATGTCATTGCCGCCTTTGCCGCCCCGGAGAATGCCGGCAAGGGGGTCCTGAAGGTCAATGGCAAGATGACGGAACTGCTCCACCTGGAAGAGGCCAGGCGGATTGTTGCCGTCGACGAAGCCATCAAAGCCATGGAGACTGCCTGATGAGCTATACCCTGCTTCACCACACCGGCTGCAGCACCTCGCGCAAGGGCCTCGCCCTGCTGCAGGAAAACGGCGTCGAGCCCGAGATCCGCAAATACATGAATGCCGGAGAAGCCCTCAGCGTGGATGAGCTGAAGGATATCGCAAAAAAGATGGGCAATGCCTCACCGCGTGACTTTCTCCGCGAGAAGGATGCCAAGAAGTTCGACCTGCCTGAAGACCTGGATGACGAGGCGCTTTACAAGGCGATGGTTGAAAACCCGCGCCTGATCCAGCGTCCCATCGGCATCAAGGGTGACAAGGCCGTCCTTGGCCGGCCAATCGAGAAGCTGCTCGATATCAAGTGACAGGTCAGACTTTCCGGGCCGATCGATCAAATTTCACAAACCGCGTAAGCGGGGCGGCAAAGCATCTGTGCGACAAGGCTTTGCATGACGCTTCTGCTTGTTCTCGCCGGCCTGCTCCTGGTCCTGTCTGCCGCCCTGTTCTTCGGGCCGCAGCTGGCCGTCTATGGCATGGATGGCCTGCGCGACGCGCTCAAGCGCCCGGAAGCACAGCTCATTGCCGGTACGCTGGTTTCGATCCTTGCCCTGCTGCTTTTTGCACCCCTGACGGGTTCTGCCTTGATTTCAGGGGGGCAGACAGGTCAGGTGGTAGGCGACAGCATGCAGGGGCTGCGGCTCGCCTGAGACGGGCGATACCGGCTGCCCCGAACGGCAAGAGGGCAGCATGACGAAATCCAATCCGGGCCACTATTTCGAAGACTTCAAACCGGGCATGGAGCTTGTCCATGCCACCCCCCTGACGCTTAGCACCGGGGATATTTCGCTTTACCGGGCGCTGACGGGCAGCCGCCACGCGCTCTATTCCGCCGAAACCTTTGCCCGGGCCAACGGATTTCGCGGCCTGCCGGTCGATCCGCTGCTCGCCTTCCATGTCGTGTTCGGCAAGACGGTGCCCGACATCTCACTGAATGCCGTGGCCAATCTCGGTTATGCCGAGGGGACGTTCGCGAAGACCGTTTATCCCGGCGACACGCTGACAGCGATCTCCGAAGTTATCGGTACCAAGGAAAACTCGAACGGCAAGACCGGTGTCGTCTGGGTGCGCACGCGCGGCGAAAACCAGAGCGGCGAGACCGTGCTGTCCTATGTCCGCTGGGTGATGGTCAACAAGAAGGATCCCGGCAGCCCCGCCCCGGACCCTGTCATCCCCGAGCTGAAGGACGCCGTCCCCGCCTCTGACCTCACAGCCCCAGCCTATGGCAGCTGGGATGCCAGCCTCGCCGGCTCGAAATGGCGCTTCGGGGACTACGCTATCGGCGAAACAATCGACCATGTCGACGGGATGACGGTCGAGGAAGCCGAACACCAGATCGCCACGCGCGCATACCAGAACACCGCCAAGGTTCACTTCGACGCCCATGCGCAGAAAGACAGCCGGTTCGGCAAGCGGCTGATCTATGGCGGGGTCGTGATCTCGATTGCCCGGGCCCTGTCCTTCAACGGCCTGGAGAGCGCGGCCCAGATTCTGGCCATCAATGCCGGCACCCATGCCGGGCCGCTCTTTGCGGGCGACACCGTCTATGCGTGGTCGGAAGTCCTCGACAAGGCAGAGATCAATGAGACGACAGGGGCGCTGCGCCTGCGCCTTGTTGCCACGAAGGACCACCACTGCGCCGACGTCCCGCTGCGTACGGAGGAGGGAAAATATCACCCTGACGTGCTGCTCGACTTCGACTATTGGGCAGCGATCCCCATCTAGCCCCATAATGGTGAATATTCTCGAAGGTCTTGCCCTGTTCGGCGTCTCGATCGCGACCATCCTCATGGCGCTGGCGAGTCTGCTGGGCACGATGACGATGAAACAGGCCGTCGAACTCGGCATGGCCGATGCCCGCGTGCTCTGCGGGCTGACAGGAGTCACCAATCCACGCGAGCTGCAGGATATTTTCGGCCCACCCACCATGGACCGCGCCTGGCACGGGCTAAACCTCGCGACAATCGAGGCCGAGCGCCGGCCTGCCGGGCATCTCATAAGCGACGACCGGGTCGACTGGATCTGTATCGGCGTGGCCGTCGTCGCCCTTTTCTGGCGCCATCCCGTCGCCGATATCCTGCTGATCGTGGCCGCCACGTCACAGCTGGCCGGCTGGATTATGGCGACGCGCCTGCCGCGATAAGTTTGGGCTTTTGCTGAGGCCTCACCTCGCCTACATGACGTTTCCATGAAAGTCTGGAAGATGAATGGTGCCGGCAATGCCTTTGCGATCTTTGACGCAAGGGACCGGAAGTTTGCGCCCGATGCAGCGCGCATCCGTGCGATTGCCGAACAGATGAAGGCCGACCAGGTGATGTCGATCGAACGCGATGGCAGCGCCGATGCCTTCCTGCGCATCTGGAACGCGTCCGGCGAAGAGGTGAATGCCTGCGGGAACGGGACGCGGGCGGTTGCCCATCTCCTGCTTGAGGAAGACGGCAAGGAGCAGGTGCGCATCCGCACCAATGCCGATGTGCTGAAGGGCCGGAAGGCCGGGGACAACCTCGTCACCATCGATATGGGTTCGCCGCTCATGGCCTGGGAAGACATCCCACTGGCGGAGAAGATGGATGTGCGCGGCGTCGATGTCCGCATCGGCCCGATGGACAATCCATACCTCTCCAGGCCCGCCGTCGTGTCCATGGGCAATCCGCATGCGGTCTTCTTCGTCGACGATGTCGACGCCTATGACATCCCCCAGATCGGCCCGCTGGTGGAGTGGCATCCGCTGTTTCCCGAAGGGACCAATGTCGGCTTCGCACAGGTCATCGACCGGGAAACCATCCGCCTGCGCGTCTGGGAACGTGGCGCCGGGCTGACCAAGGCCTGTGGAACGGGCGCCTGCGCCGCGCTGGTGTGTGCGGCGCGTGCCGGAAAGACCGGGCGCAAGGCCAAAATGATCCTCGATGGCGGCGAACTCACCGTCGAGTGGCGCGAATCTGACGATCATGTCCTGATGACCGGGCCGGTCGAGCTCGAAATGTCTTTTGACGTCTGAGAGTGGCCCCAAGGCCGCAGACGCGATAGGCTGCCCTTCGGAGGACGCAATTTCCGAATGGAGGGACAATCATGAAACTGTCGAATATCCTGGGCGCCGCGGCCCTGTCACTCGCCATCACCGGGGCTGCCTCGGCTCAATCGCTGGGCGTCGAGCCGGGCAACTGGGAAACAAGCCACACCTTTACCGGCACGGTGAAGACCCAGGGCATGTCGATGGAGCTGCCAGGGAAAACGAACACCACGACGCAGTGCATCAGCGAAGAGGATGCCACCTTCGACCCCGACGAATTGAGCGGTGATGGCTGCACGGCCTCGAACATCCAGTCCACGGGCAAATCGGTCAGCTTCGACCTCACCTGCGATCAGGGCGGCGCCTCCATGGAGGGCACGATGGAGGCCACGGCCTCCGATGATGGCCGGTCTGTCACCGGCACGATGACGATAACAGGCAGCCAGCCGGGCGGCGGCAGCATCGACATGAAGGGTGACTTTTCCGGCAAGCGTCTCGGCGCCTGCAGCTGATAAGGCTTGAAACCATCGGTCAGACGCGCGATCTGGGCGGATTGACCATGTCCACAGACACCAAGCCTCGTCTCTCGCCGAAAGTGATCACGCTCGGCTGCCGCCTGAACTCTTACGAGTCCGAGGTGATGCGCGGGCATGCCGAAAAAGCAGGCCTGGACAATACGGTCATCATCAACACCTGCGCGGTCACGGCAGAGGCCGTGCGCTCGGCCCGCCAGACCATCCGCCGCGCGAAGAAGGACGATCCAGACGTGAAGATCGTCGTCACCGGCTGTGCCGCCCAGATTGATCCGGACGCCTTTGCCGCGATGCCGGAAGTCACCCGTGTCATCGGCAATCAGGAAAAGATGGAGGCCGGCACGTGGGCCTCGTCTGCACTGCGCCATGGCGAAGAGAAGGTGCTCGTCAACGACATCATGTCGGTAAAGGAGACCGCCGGTCACCTGATAGACGGCATGGAAGGCCGAGCGCGGGCTTATGTTCAGGTCCAGAACGGCTGCGACCACCGCTGCACCTTCTGCATCATCCCCTATGGCCGCGGCAATTCCCGCTCGGTTCCGGCTGGCGAAGTCGTCCAGATGATCCGCCGCCTGGTCGAGACGGGCCATTATGAAATCGTGCTGACGGGTGTCGACCTGACAAGCTGGGGCGCTGACCTTCCGGGCGCGCCGCAGCTCGGCAATCTCGTGCAGCGTATCCTGAAGCTTGTGCCGGCGCTGAAGCAGCTGCGCATCTCTTCGATCGACGCCATAGAAATGGACGACGCCCTGTTCGAGGCAATGGCCGATCCGCGCATGGCGCCCTTCATGCACCTGTCGCTACAACACGGCGACAATCTCATGCTGAAGCGGATGAAGCGCCGCCACTCTCGGGAAGATGCCATCGAGCTGGCCGGCAAGCTGCGCCAGATCCGGCCTGACATTGCCCTTGGCGCGGACATCATTGCCGGTTTCCCGACAGAGAGCGAAGCCGCCTTCGAGAATTCGGTAAAGCTGGTCGAGGATTGCGGCCTGGCTTTCCTGCACGTCTTTCCCTACAGCCCGCGCCCGGGCACCCCGGCAGCGCGCATGCCACAGCTGGAAAAGGCCGTCATTAAAGCCCGTGCCGCCCGTCTGCGCGAGACCGGCGCAGCCGCCTTGTCCCGTCACCTCGACACCCATGTCGGTCAGACCCGCGAGGTTCTGGTGGAACAGGAGACAAGCGGGCGGCTCGGCGACTTCTCGCAAGTGTCGCTCGAAGACTTTCAGGGGCTTGAAGCCGGGCGACCAGTTGCGGCAAGGATAGTCCGGCATGACGGACGTAAACTGATCGGTGAGCCTGCATGATCCTCTGGTTCGGAAAAAAGAAGAAAAAGAAGGAACTCGAAGAGGCCGGCGCCGCGATGACGGCGCCGGAGCTGTCGGCTGAAGAGGTTGCCGCCAAAGAGGCCGCCGAGAAGGAAGAAGCCGAACGCAAGGCGGCCGAGCAGGCCGAGATCGACCGAAAGGTCGTTGAAGCCAACCGCGCCTGGGAAGAGCGCCAGCAGCGCGAACGCGAAGCCGCTGAAGCAGAAGAAACTCGCCGCAAGGAAGAGGAAGCCCGGCAAGCCGAAGAAGCACAAGAGGCCGCTCGCCATGCAGCTGAAGACGCGGAGCGCAAGGCCGCCGCCGAGGAAGCCGCGCGAAAGGCCGAAGCAGACGCCGCCGAAGCCCGCCGTGCCGCAGAAGAGGCCGAACGTCTTCGCCAGGAAAGGGAAGAGGCTGAGCGCGAGGAGGCCCAACGCAAAGCCGAAGAAGCCGCCAAGGCTGCGGAAACAGCTGATACGGCTGAGGAGCCCTCAGAACCGGATCCTTATGCCGAGGTGAAGTCTCCGGGTTTCTTCAAGAAGCTGACCAGCGGCCTGTCGAAGTCCTCCTCCAAACTTGGCGCGAGCCTGACCGGCGCCTTCACCAAGCGCAAGCTTGACGACGAGGCGCTGGAAGAGCTGGAAGACCTGCTCATCGCGTCGGATATGGGTGCGCGGGTGGCGGCCAAGGTCACGGCCAATCTCGCCAAGAACCGCTTCGACAAGGATGTCACCGACGACGAGATCAAGGCGGCGCTCGCCGAGGAAATCGAGGCCATCATGAAGCCGCGCGAACGGCTCGTCGATTTCTCCGACGGGCCGACCCCGCGCATCGTGCTCTTCGTCGGCGTCAACGGCTCCGGCAAGACGACCACGATCGGCAAGATCGCCTCAAAGCTGAAAGAGCAGGGCGCCAGCGCGCTTCTCGTGGCCGGCGACACCTTCCGCGCAGCGGCCATCGAACAGCTCACCGTCTGGGGCGAGCGGGCCGGAATCCCGGTCATGTCGAAACCTACAGGCGCGGACGCCGCCGGCCTGGTCTATGAGGCGGTCGAAAAGGCAAAGGCGGAAAATCTCGACCTTGTCCTGGTCGACACGGCCGGCCGGCTTCAGAACAAGGCCGAGCTGATGTCGGAGCTCGCCAAGATCGTCCGCGTCACGCGCAAGCTCGACCCGGAGGCTCCGCATGACGTGATCCTGGTTCTCGATGCGACGGTCGGCCAGAATGCGCTGAGCCAAGTGGAGGCCTTCCGCCACACCGCCGAGGTTTCGGGGATCGTGATGACCAAACTCGACGGCACAGCCAAAGGGGGCGTCCTTGTCGCTATTGCCGAGGCCCATGACCTGCCGATCCACTTCATCGGCGTCGGCGAGAAAGCCGAAGATTTGCAACCGTTCAGTGCCGAGGCCTATGCCAAGGCGCTGGTCGGCATGGACGAAAAGGCGCCGGCGTGAGCGCTGACGCGAAGACCACCCTGCGCGCCGAGCTGAAGGAATTGCGTGACGAGCTGCACGCCCGCGATCCCGATGCCGGCATTACGCTCGCGGAGAAATTCCCGCTGAAACTCCTGGAGCGCTACGGCCCTGTCGTTGCCGGCTACTGGCCGATTGGCAGCGAAGTCGACCCGCGCCCGCTCATGGCACGTCTGGCCGAAGCCGGCGCCCAACTCGCCCTGCCGCGGCTTGACGAGGACGGGACAATGTCCTTCCGGCTCTGGAGCGACGGGGAAGAGCTTGAGCGCCGCCCCTTCGGCCTCAGCGAGCCTCTGGAAACCGCGCCGCACGTCGACCCGACCCTGGTGCTGTTGCCGCTGCTTGCCTTTGACAAGGTCGGCAATCGCATCGGCTACGGGAAAGGCCATTATGACCGCGCCCTCAGTGCGCTGCGAAATGAGGGCCGCGTCTTTGCCTGCGGACTCGGCTTCTATGCCCAGATGCTGGACGATCTGCCGGCCGAACCTCACGACCAGCCGCTTGACTGGGCGATGACCGAGCGCGGATCGGTACCGATCTTCATGATGCGGACCTTCGCCCAGGACGGTGATGCTGGTGACGATGTCGCGGATGACGAGGATGGGAATGGCGACGATCCCGGACCGGGCGCCGCCTGAGGCCAAACCCTAGAAGCGGTCGAGCAGCCGCTCCAGATAATCACGCTCTTCCTCGTCCGGCGTCGTGCCGTAGCGGCGGCGCAACTCGTCCAGGATATCCTTGGCACGCTGGCGCTCGGCCTCGTCGGGAATGTTCACATCCCGCCCATCAGCAACGCCGCCCATGGGACGCCCGAACGGGTCGGTATCCTCCGAGCCGTATTCATCGCCAAGCCGCTCCTTGCGTAATTCGTCCAACTGGCCGGCCAGCCCCTGCGCAAGATCGCGCAGCCGGTCGGTCGCTTCTTCCTGATTGCGCTGGGCACGGAGGCCATTGCCGTCCCGCAGGGCTTCCGCGGCGCGGCGCTGGGCGCGCTCGATGGCCTGAAGCGTCTCTTCATCCATCTCCTCGCCGCCACCGCCGGCGCCTTCTTCGCCATCTTCGTCTTCCGACCCGGCTGAACCGTCCCGCCCACGCTCGCCGAGATTGCGCAGGCCATCACCCAGCTCGTCCTGCCGGTCGGCCAGCGAATTGTTGCCACGATTGCCCTCAGCGCCGGACTGCTGGCCGTTGGGTTGCTGTCCCTCACCGCGCTGTTCGGCCATCGTGTCGTCATTCAGTTCACGTTGCTCGCGCAGAAGGTCCGAAAGGTTCTGAAGCGTTTCGGAAAGCTCGCGCTCTTCCTGGGGGACGTCTTCGTCATTCTCGCCCTGCTGCTGGCCGGGCATGCCGGGGAAACCGTCGCCGCTATTATTGCCCTGCTGGAATTGCAGGTTCTCGAGCATGTTGGTGATGTCGGAGAGCAGCTGGCGGGCCTGATCAGTCGCCCCAGTCTCCGTCAGGTCGCCAAGCGCGTCGAGCATGTCGGAGAAGTCCGATCCGCCAAGGCTCTGGCCGCCGCCGTTCTGGGCACTGTCAGTGTCGTTCGGGGGCGCGTCGAGGCCGTTCGCCATAGCTTCGGCCATGCGGGCGGCGAGATAATTCTGGGCCGCTTCCTTGAAGGCTTCCAGGCGGCGTTTGATCTCGGCTTCCGAGGCGCCGTCGCGCAGCGCTTCCTCAAGCGCCTTGCGGGCCGCCTGCAGGGCTCTCAGCGCATCAGCCGCGCTACCATACTCCGCCCGCAGCGCGAGCGACCAGAGAAGCGGCTCCGTGGTATCGGCCTCGTCGGTAGAAGAGGCCGCCTGCAGCACGCCCGCAACATGGCGCAGACCCATATAGATGCTGATATCCTCGAAATAGCGGGGCGCCTCGAAGGTGACCCCCTCGATCATGCGGCCGGCGCGCTGAATGCCCGGCGGGGCATGCGCGATGCGCTGGGTCGCGGCGGTGTAGACGGCGCCATCCTGCAACGCCTCGGCATTATCCGGAAGGTCCTCATAGGCCCCATCCTCGCGCAGAATGGTGACACGGATGTCCTGAATCGCACGGGCGAGCGGCTGGAGGAGCAGCTTTTCCGGAATGGTGAACGTGACGGGCTCGCTCAGCCCAGCCTGTCCGGCGCCATCGGTGGCGCGCAGGCGGGCCTCGACCTCAAGCCCGGCCCAGCGGTGCCGCGTCAGGTCTATCGCCGTCGTTTCTTCAGCCTCTTTCGGCGAAATGGCCGGCAGCTGGACAGCGACGGCGTCTTCCTTGGTCTCGCCCTCTTTCGTCGTCAGCGTAAAAACCATCTCCAGCGAATCGACCCCGTAATCGTCGGAGACTTTCCAGCCGAACTCCGTCTTGTCATTGGGCAGCAATTCCGGCTCCGACACCCATTCAACGGCAGGCGCCTCATCCGGTGAAGCAAGGATCGTCCAGGCTGCGCGCTTGCCCCACCAGGTCACGCGGATCTCACTGTCCTCAGTAATGGTGCCGGTCGCTTCATAAGCGCCTTCGGGGGTGACGGAGAAGCGGGCCTTCGAACGGCTGTCAGTGCCGTCGATCACGAGATGCGGCGCGGAGGGTGCCTGCGCACGGACGGTCACTTCGGAGCCGGCGGGCACGCGCACGCCGTCCTGGGCGTCCTGCAGGAAGATGGGCGGGCGGCCCGTATGGCTCGGCGGGGTGATCCACGCTTCGATGCGGATCGATTCCGCACCGAAAAGGCTGCCGATATCCGGAGCGAAGGCCCGTTGCAGCCGGTCTCCGCCAGCCGGCCAGGCCACAACGAAGGCGGCGATCAGAAGCGCCGGAAGCGCATAACGCAGATAGAACGGGTCCAGCTTCTTCCAGTCGGCTGAAAGGCTCGGAATGTTCAGCCGGCGGGCAGCATCTGTCAGCCGGGTCTCATGCGCACGCCATAGCGCGACACCGTCGGCTTCCGGATGGGCGGGCCGGTCGCCCAGCGTCGCCAGCGGCCGCAGGTCGGACTGCCGGTCGAGGCGTTTTACGGCTTTGGTCCGGTCCGGCGGTCGGAAGCGGGCCCAGCCGAGGACGCCTACAATGGCAAGCCCGCCGACAAAAATGATCAACGACAGCGATGCGAGCTTCTCGCTGGCCGCATCCAGCATGCCGGTCACGGCAAACAGGGCAAAGAGCGCCACCAGGACAAAGGAGGGCCAGAAGGCACGCGCAGCCGCAAGCCGCCACAGAGCGCCACGTGTGCGCGCAATTTTCGGCTCGATGCCCGGAATGCGCTTCAGGTCAGCCAATCAGGGAACGTCTCCAATGCCACCATCTCTTCAAAACTGGGCCGCCGACGGACAACAGCAAACTGGTCGCCATCGACGAGGACTTCTGCTGCCAATGGTCTCGCATTGTATTGCGACGAAAGCGCGGCACCATAGGCTCCGGCCGACATCATCGCGAGCCGGTCTCCCGGTTCCATGACGGGAAGCTCGCGTTCGGCGGCAAACTTGTCGGTCGATTCACAGATCGGTCCGACAACATCATACCGCATTCTAGGCGCATCCGCAGCCCGTTCCTTCAGGGGCAGGAAATCATGGTGGGCCTGATAGAGCGCGGGGCGCATCAGGTCATTCATCCCCGCATCCACGATCAGGAATTCGCGTTTCGGCGCGGGTTTCCTGTAAAGGGCCTCAGTGACCAGCACGCCGGCATTCCCGGCGATCACGCGGCCTGGCTCAAGGATGACCTGCAGCCCCATGCCTTCGGTCACTTCGCGGATCATATTGGCATAGTCGGCCGGCGGTGGCGGATCGTCGGTCTCGCGATAGGGAATGCCCAGACCCCCACCGAGATCGACCCGGCTGATGGCATGACCTTTCTCGCGCAGGCCCCTGACCAGCGTCATCACGCGCTCAAAGGCGGCGCGCATCGGGGCAATCTCGTCAATCTGCGAGCCGATATGCACATCGACCCCGACGGCCTCGACCCCCTCCAGCCTGGCGATCTTGTCGTAAAGCGCGTCGGCATCCTCCCACGGCACACCGAACTTGTCGCCGGCCTTGCCGGTCGAAATGTTCGGGTGGCCACCGGCCGCGACGTCCGGATTGACGCGCACGGCGACCGAGGCCGTGGCGCCCATTTTGGAGGCCACCTCGGCGAGAACCTCAAGCTCGGCTTCGCTCTCGACATTGAACTGGTGGATGCTTTCCGAGAGGGCGAGGCGCATTTCATCGCGCGTCTTGCCGACCCCGGAGAACACGATCTGTGAGGCGGGAATGCCAGCCGCGCGGGCTCGCTTCAGCTCACCGCCACTGACGACATCGGCGCCACAGCCTTCAGCCGCCAGGGTCTTCAGCACACCGAGATTGCCATTTGCCTTCACGGAATAGGCGATCAGGCAGTCCATCCCCTCAAAGGCGGCCGCGATGACGCGGGCATGGCGCCTCAGCGTTGCCGAGGAATAGACGTAAACGGGCGTGCCGACCGCATCCGCGATGGCATCAAGCGAGACGTCCTCGCAGTGGAGGCGTCCATTGACGTAATGAAAGTGATGCACGTGTCCGGCTCAGTCCGATGGTCCGACTTCACCCATGCCGCTTTCGTCGACATTGGCTTCCGGATCGGGCTTGGGGATCTCCCCACCCAGCTCGTTGTAATAGGCCTCGTCCTCGGAGCGTTCCGGGGCCAGCGCAAATTCGACCGGCACATCGACCGGCGTTTGCGCTTCCTCGCTTGGCGGGTCGGAAAAGATCGGCGGCGGGCGTTCGAGGTCTCCGCGGATGCCGCACCCGGCGAGAAAGGCACACACGCTCACGCCAATACTCAGTTTCAAAACACGTTTCATTCAGCTCTTGGCCTCCAGGCCCAGTCGTTTCTTCCAGAGGTCCACCTGTTCGGCGACCCTGACCGGCGATGTGCCGCCATAGCTCTGGCGGCTGGCTGCCGACGCTTCCACGCTTAGCACGGAAAAGATGTCCTCGGTAAGGCGCGGTTCAACGGTCTGCATGCTTTGTAATGGCAACGCAGCCAGGTCGACGCCGTCAGCCTCGGCGAGCGCCACGATCCGCCCGGTGACGTGGTGGGCGTCGCGGAACGGCATCTTCAGTTCGCGGACCAGATAATCGGCCAGGTCGGTTGCCGTAGAGAAGCCTTTTGCAGCGGCAGCCCGCATGGCGACCGTCTCGAAGTGGATCGTGTCGATCATGCCTGCCATGGCACGCGCACACAGGCCGAACGTGTCGAACGCCTCGAAGGTGAGACGCTTGTCGTCCTGCAAATCCTTGGCATAGGCCAGTGGCAGGGCCTTCACCGCGCCCTGCAGGCTTGTGAAGTGACCGGTGATCAGCGCGGCCTTGGCCCGGATCAGTTCGGCCGCATCCGGATTGCGCTTCTGCGGCATGATGGACGAGCCGGTCGACCATTCATCCGACAATTGCGCAAAACCGAATTGCGCGCTGGTCCACAGCACGATCTCCTCGGCCAGGCGCGACAGGTGCGTAGCGGCAATGGAAAGGGCGGCGAGCGCTTCCAGTGCAAAGTCCCGCGCCGAAACCGCATCCAGCGAGTTCGCCATCGGCCGGTCGAAGCCGAGGGATTCGGCGGTGATGTCCCGGTCGATGGGAAAGCCGGTCCCGGCCAGGGCGGCCGCACCGAGCGGGGATTCGTTCAGGCGCAGGGCGGCGTCGTAGATCCGGCCCCGGTCCCGCTCCGCCATCTCGACATAGGCGAGCAGGTGATGACCAAGCGTCACGGGCTGGGCGGTTTGCAGGTGGGTGAAGCCCGGCATGATCGATTCGACATGCTCTTCAGCCCGCTTCAGCAGGGCTTTCTGCAGGCCGGCAAGGGCCGACTGCGCTTCTGTCAGGGCGCCACGCACCCAGAGGCGGAAATCCGTCACCACCTGGTCATTGCGCGAGCGCGCGGTGTGCAGGCGACCGGCCGGCTCGCCGATCAGCTCTTTCAGGCGCGCCTCGACATTCATGTGAATGTCTTCCAGCTCAACCCGGTACGGGAAATTGCCGGCCTTCACCTCATCCAGAATGCGGTCAAGGCCGCCCTGGATGGCTTCATTATCTTCTTCGGAGATGATGCCGCAGTCGGCCAGCATGTCCGCATGGGCGCGGCTGCCGGCGATATCCTGCAGAACCATGCGCCGGTCGACATCGATGGAGGCATTGATCGATTGCATGATGTCGGATGGTTGCGCGGCAAAGCGTCCCCCCCACATCTGCTGGCCTTTGCCGTTCTTGTCCGCCATATCACAAGTCCTGAAAATTGGAGACAGCTATGTCCCGTGTGCTCAAATTTGCGATCCCGGCCCTCATCGCCGGTCTGGTGCTCGCTGTGTCTTATGCATTGCTGAGCGCGACTTCCAAGGGTGGAAATACCGACCCGATCGGAAAACTTGCCACAGGCTCGCTTGAAAAGCTCGACGTCTCAAACCGCGGCGAACCTGTGACCGAGGCGACCTTCGAAGGCCCCGACGGCCAGGAGATGACGCTGGGCGACTTCAAGGGACAGACAATCCTCGTCAACTTCTGGGCCACCTGGTGCAGCCCGTGCGAGCGCGAGATGCCCTCCCTGGGCTCGCTTGAAGCCCAGAAGGGCAGTGACGACTTCAAGGTCATCGCCATCAGCGTCGATGCCAGCGAGGACAAGGACTATGCCCGCGAGCGTCTTGGCGAGCTTAGCGGCGGCGTCCTCGACTTCTATTTCGCCCCGCCGGAAAACTGGGACATCGTCTACGACGCCGGCGCCAAGGGCTTCCCCACGAGCGTCATCTATGACGAGACAGGCGCGGAGATTGCGCGCCTCTCCGGAGAAGCCGAGTGGGACAGTTATGAGGCCGCCGCCCTCGTGGACGCCATCACGGCCGACTAGGCCCGTCTGGGTAAAGCGCCTACGCTTTTTCCAGTCACCTAAAGCGTGTCGAACTTCTCACCGCTCCTGGCCTCATCGGAATAGAGCTCTCGGGGCAAGATGTTCGGATAAGCGTGCCATTGCCGCACTGACAGGACGCCCCGGCCGCCGGTCAGGGTTTTGACTGTCCCGTCATTGAAGGTGAATGTCCCCTCCACCGTATCGAAAGTCAGGGTCGCAACCGGATAGTCGGGAACCTTGAACGTCGCGCCCCAGACCGTCGCGTTGCCGACATGCGCCCTGACGTCATAGACGCCGTCGGCAACCTCGATCCTGATCTTGTACACGGTCGGAATAAAGCCATCCAGTTCACGCATGAAGGCCCAGTCTTCATGGGTGATGGCCATCTCGCCTTCCGGATAGTATTTGCGCGTCTCAAGGTCGTAGATCGAGAAATCCTTCATGCCGAGGCGCATGTCATACAGGGATGAATGGATTTCGTTGAACGCGACAAAGCCCCAGTCCTCCCAGCCGCCAAGCTCGGCTGCGGAAGAATCCACGGCGACATAGCGCTCCCGAATGCCGAACCCTTTCACCTTGATGGGCTGTCCTTTCAGATGAATCGTGCCTTCCACGTCCCCTGCCCAGTTGTAGCCATAGGTGATGGAGTGCTGGGTGAGATAGGACGGCGTGTCCCGGCCGTACCAGAGCGGAAAGCCGTGCGGCCGGTGATAGAGATCGGCCCTGTATTCCCCGTCGAGGGAATCGATCGTCAGATGCCAGGAATTGTCCGCGAAACATTCGACGCGATACTCATCCCCGCATGTCACGACGACGCTTTCGGTGCCTTTCTCGATTTTGAGGGCACCATGCGGTTTCCTGAGCAACCGTTCGAACTGCATCCCGGGATATCGAGCAATCTTGTAGACCGAACCGGGAAGCTGCTCGACATGGCCCGTGCCCTTGGCGCAGTTGATGGACACGACGTCCAGTTTCTCGAGAGCGAGGGACAGAATGGACCCGCCGACGGAGTAGAGTTCTCCGTCATCGCCGGTCACTGAAAACTGGAACAGCCAGTCCAGGAACCCGGAGCGGACATCTTCCTCGACGCCGGCCCTCGCCTCATCGGCCAGCGTAACTTTGGGGTTTTCTATCTTCATGAGACCTGTGGATGTTTCGTGAGCGTAGAAGCCACTTATCGAAAGGCGTCTAGATCCGCCAGAAAAACCATCGAAGCGAAATGCTTCTTGCGCTGAATTATCTACAGGCGCGTCTTTGGCGAGACGACCTAGCGAACCGCCGACAGCTCCAGCTGGACCCGCGAAATCTGCGAGGCGATCTCATCGACCGGGGTCGGCTCGGAATCGGCAAGCGGCGCCTCCGGCCACATCGCCTGCAGGGCCTCGAGTTCGGTGCGCACAGCTTCACCCGCATCGCCTTCGAGATCGCCGACATAGTCCTGGGCGACGACAACGAAGCCGAAGGCATCCTGATATTCCCCGGCATTGACGATCTCGCCGTCGACAACGCCGATCCGGTATTCGGCAAGAGTCGTGTCGAGGAGATAATTGAGGATGTCAGCCGTATCGCCGCCGACCGTATCGGCCATCATGGCGAGGTTTTCCTCAGCCTCGCTGAGCTGGCCCTCGATTTCGGAGGAAGCGGTGCCCTCTTCGAGCGCGTCGGAAATGCCGACGAAGAGATCGCCCTTGAACCCGATATCGTCGAGGCCTTCACGCTCAGCCGCGTGGGTTTCAGACACAGGGTGCAGCAGGTGTGGGGCAGCCTGTTCGGGCGCGCCGGCGCGGTAGAGCGCCAGACCGGCCTCGACATGGCCGCGCATGAAGGCCAGACGCTTCTCGATGGGAAGCTCACCGGTCGACATCGCGCCCATTTCGCCGCCTTCGCCCTCACCGCCTTCACCTTCGCCGGCAAAGGCCGGTTCGGTCGATGTGGACGCCGGGCTTGTTTCCTCCGACTGGTCGCCGCTGACAGCACTACTTTCACTGTCTGCGGGGGCGGTGTTGTTTTCATTGCCGCACGCGGCCACCGAGGTGGAGCCAAGCAGGGCTGCCGTCAGGCCAAGGCGCATGAGATCACGAGGGGTAAAGGGCATGGTATGCTCCGCTCATATTCGATAATGACAAGCTTTACATACCGCAGTAGTGCAAATCATTCTCATGCTCAACGGCCAATGAATGTTCTTTTCAATTTCCAATGTTCTGACACCCGAGGACGCCGCCCGGATCCGCGACAAGGCCGGCAAGCTCGACTGGGCCGACGGCAAGGCCACAGCGGGCCGGAGCGCCCGGACCGTCAAAGCCAATCTGCAGGCTGACCTCACGAGCGGGCTTGGCCAGGGCGTGCACGACTTTTTGATGAAAGCGATTTCCGGTCACAAGACGGTGCGCGCGCTCGCCCGTCCGCGGCAGTTCTCGCGGCTCCTGCTCAGCCGTACCGAGGATAGCGGGCATTACGGCTTCCATGTCGATAATGCGATCATGGGCTCTCAGGGCAAGCAGATCCGCACCGATCTCTCTTTCACCCTCTTCCTCGCAGAGCCTGACACCTATGAAGGCGGGGAGCTTTGTCTGTCGACGGCCGCCGGCGAGTTCAATGCCAAGCCGGCCGCCGGGACGCTGATCATCTACCCCTCGGGCGCGATTCACCAGGTCAGGCCTGTTACCTCAGGCTCGCGGCTGGCTTGCGTCGGCTGGATCGAAAGCCGCATCCAGCGTGCCGATCAGCGGGAAGTCCTGTTCGATCTGGAAAGCGTACGTGCCAGCCTGCCCAAAGCCTCGACAGAGGAGCGCCTGGTCCTCGACAAGACGATCTCGAACCTGATCCGGATGTGGGCGTCCTAGCCCGTCACCTCGAAGGCAAAGAGCAAGGTCTGCTGATCGTCGCTGAAATTGTCATCGGCGATGAGGAAGAGCCGGGTGGAGCCATCCGGGCGCTGCGACACGGCAATCCCCTCGAAATTATCGACCGTCAGCGGGCGGCTGAGGCGGGCAAGGGTGACCGGTTCCTCGTCCGGCGCATGCTTCGTGACCAGGAGCGAGTTGCCCGTCAGCGGATTCCAGGCCCGATGAAGGGCATAGACCACACCATCAAGCGCATCGAAGCCGACCAGCGGCAGCCGCTCTCCCTGATACCAGTCGAGCGCCGCAAATTGCGGGACGCCGGCCTCGTCGACCACCGCGACGGGGCTGCGCCCGTCCACCACCGTCTCCAGCCCGGCAACAAGCTGCCCGTCGCGCAACATCAGCGCTTCTGGTCCGGAATTGCCGGGAATGGAAAGGGCGGGCGTCTCCGGCCGGTCTGCAAAGCTGCTGACCGGAACCGCGCGGGCATTGCTGCCGCAAACGCCATAGGCGAAAGCCGCGATGCGATGATCGCGCTCAAAGCTGACAAGCGCGATGCCGTCGGCATAGTCGAGCCCCTCGGAATCGGCTTCCGCCTTGCCGGTCAGCATCTCGCCATTGCCCCCCCGCAGGAAGGAGAGCGTTGCCTCCCCGGTCGGCTGGACTGCTGTCTGGTCGAAACCAAGCTCGACCAGCGCGCCAGCATCCGATACCGCCAGAAGATCGCCGGACGGCATGACTTTCAGCCCCGAGAGCCCTCCAAAGGAGGCCGGCGTGGCCGACAGCGCCCATCCGCCGAGATAGGACAGACCGGTGACGGTCTTCTCGATCCTGTCCGGAGCGCCAAGCGCGACAGCATCCGCCGCGACAAGAAAGGAGAGCTGGAAGCCTTCGCCCACCTCATCCGGGCAGGAGGCATCGACCAGCTCGCTGCGGACCGCCGCAAGGTCCCAGGCCTCTTCCCCGGGAAGCGGCGAAACCGTTTCAGGCGCAGCGCCCTTGCAGGCCGCCACCAGGATGGCCAGACCGGAAAGAAGGCCGAAAGCCAGGCTCCTCATGACGCATCCTTTCCGGCTATATCCTCAGGGTCATCGGCTCAGGACTTCGACCGCTTGCGGGCGACATCCTGGAAACTCGTGGTCCGGACGTCGCGTCCGCCTGTTGTTTTGGTCCCATAGCGTGGGCCGCCCGAACTGGTTGCGGACACCCCGCTGGAGGAGGAATAGCTCCGCTTCTCGCCACGCAGCGGCGGCACAGCCATGGCAACCGGGCTCGGCGGATCACCATCCTCATCGAACAGGCTGGCGAGCTGTTCCGTCATCGCCCCGCCCAACTGCTCGGCGTCCACAATGGTCACGGCGCGGCGGTAATACCGTGTCACATCGTGGCCGATGCCGATCGCGATCAGTTCCACCGGGCTCTTGTTCTCGATCTCGGCGATGACCTGACGCAGGTGACGTTCGAGATAATTGCCGACATTGACGCTCAGCGTGGAATCGTCGACCGGCGCACCATCGGAGATCACCATAAGGATCTTGCGCTGCTCGGCCCGGCCCAGCAGGCGTTCATGCGCCCAGAGCAGGGCTTCACCATCGATATTTTCCTTCAGGAGCCCTTCGCGCATCATCAGGCCAAGGTTGCGGCGCGCCCGGCGCCATGGCGCATCGGCGGACTTGTAGACGATATGGCGCAGGTCATTCAGCCGGCCCGGCCCGGCCGGCTTGTTCGCCTTGACCCAGTCTTCCCGTGAGAGCCCGCCTTTCCAGGCTTTCGTGGTAAAGCCGAGGATCTCGACCTTCACACCGCACCGCTCGAGCGTGCGGGCGAGGATGTCGGCACAGAGCGCGGCGACCATGATGGGGCGCCCACGCATCGAGCCGGAATTATCCAGCAGCAGCGTCACGACGGTGTCGCGGAATTCGCTGTCATCTTCCTGCTTGAAGGAAAGCGGCGCGGTCGGGTCGGTAATGACACGGGTCAGGCGCGCTGTATCGAGCACCCCCTCTTCAAGGTCGAACGACCAGGAGCGATTCTGCTGCGCCATGAGGCGGCGCTGAAGCTTGTTGGCCAGCTTCGAGACCGCGCCCTGCAGCGACTGCAGCTGATGGTCGAGATAAGAGCGCAGCCGCGCCAGCTCTTCCGGGTCGCAGAGGTCAGGCGCATGGGCGATCTCGTCATGCGCCTTCGTGAAGACCCGGTAGACAAAGTCCGGCTTGTCGTCGCCTTCCTGGAAGTTCGGGCGGAGCGGCTTGGAGCCATCATCGCTCTCATCGACCTCGTCGTCGCCTTCGCTCTCAGCCTCGGCATCGACCTGGACATTGGTCTCTTCACCTTCGACATCGTCGCTGTCGCCGGCCTCCATTTCTTCCATGGAGCTGCCTTCGGCATCTTCGCCGGACTCGGGATCGTCGCTGGCGCTCTCTTCCTGTTCGGACTCGCCTTCTTCCTCGGATTCGTTGTCGTCCTGCGTCTCGTCGTCGGACTCTTCGCCCTCGGTCAGGTCCTTGATCAGTTTCTGGACCGTCTTCGCGAAAGCGCGCTGGTCGTTCAACTGCTCGATCAGCTGGTCGAGCGAATCCCCGCCACGCTCGGTGATCTCTTCACGCCAGATCGACGCGATGCCCTCGGCCTCCGGCGGCAGGGGTTTTCCGGTGAGTTTCTCGCGCAGCAGGAATTCCAGCGCCGGGGCAATCGGCGCCTCGGTGCGATCCTGCATCCGGGTGTAGCCGGCCTTTTCGCAGCGCGCAGCAAGGGCGGCATCGAGATTGGCGGCAGTCCCGTCCATGGCGCGCGAGCCGATCGACTCGATGCGCGCCCGCTCGGCGGCTTCATAGACCTGACGCGCCACTTCACCACTCGGGCGTTCGGCATTGTGCGCGGCCGCGTCATGGTGAGCCAGACGCAGCGACAGGGCGTCGGCTTCCCCGCGTGCCCGCGCGGCCTGTTGCTCGCTCAGTTCGCGCGGCGGCGTCTGCAGGACCAGTTTCTCGCCCTCGGCTCGTCCAGCCTCGGCGCCGAAGGAGGTCTCGACATCGCGCTTCTGACTCATCGCCTTCGCAGTGGCAGCGAGCGCCTGCTTGAACAGTTCGAATGGCGTATCGTCGGTCTTGGCCATGAGACTCACATAGCGACTCTCTTCGCATATGCGAAGTGGGATCGCAGGGTTAGGCGCCCGGGTCGGACGTCACCTTCTAGGCAACGCGCACCATGAGCGCGCTTTCGGGCAGATCCTCGTTGAAGCAGCGCTGATACATCTCCGCGACCAAGGGCCGCTCAAGCTCATCGCACTTGTTGAGGAAGGTCATCCGGAAGGAGTGGCCCAGATCGCCGAAGATCTTGTAGTTCTCCGCCCAAGTGATGACAGTCCGCGGGCTCATCACCGTGGAAATGTCGCCATTCATGAAGGCATTCCGGGTCAGGTCCGCCAGGCGCACCATCCGGGAAAGAAGATCCTTGTCGAGATCGGCCGCCTTGGTTGCGACAATCTCAACCTCGGCATCGTGCTCGAGATAGTTGAGCGTGGTGACGATGCTCCAGCGGTCCATCTGGCCCTGGTTGAGCTGTTGGGTACCGTGATAAAGCCCGGTCGTGTCGCCGAGACCGACCGTGTTCGTCGTCGCGAACAGGCGGAAATAGGGGTTCGGCGAAATCACGCGGTTCTGGTCCAGCAGCGTCAGTCGGCCCGACGCCTCCAGAACGCGCTGGATGACGAACATCACATCCGGACGACCCGCATCGTATTCATCGAACGTGATCGCGACGGAGCGCTGCAGCGCCCAAGGCAGGATACCTTCACGGAATTCGGTGACCTGCTTGCCGTCGCGAAGCACGATTGCATCCTTGCCGACCATGTCGATCCGGCTGACATGGCTGTCGAGGTTGATCCGGATCATCGGCCAGTTCAGGCGCGCGGCCACTTGCTCGATGTGCGTGGACTTGCCGGTGCCGTGATAGCCTTGGACCATCACGCGGCGATTGTGCTCGAAGCCGGCCAGGATCGCCATCGTCGTCTGCGGATCGAAGCGATAGGCCTCGTCCACTTCAGGCACGTATTCGGTCTTATCCTTGAAGCCATGGACAACCATGTCCGTGTCGATGCCGAACACGTCGCGGACCTTGATTTCTTCCGTCGGCTCCATATCGCTCAGAGCATCGGTATCGCTGGTCAGGCTCATGAATATACGTCTCCGAAAACTTGTCTGAAGGCTCAGATGGGCGTTCTAGCACGCGAATGAAATGCGCCTAGTGCGACGCGAGGGAAAGTCATTCTGCCGCACGCCAGACGATTTCGCCCTGAACCACAGTCATCACTGGTTCTGCTTCGAGTATCTCTTTTTCAGCCACGGTCAACAGGTCGCGGTCAAAGACGGAGAAATCCGCAAGCTTGCCGGCCTCGATCGTGCCGAGCTCGTCTTCCATGAAGGCCGCATAGGCTGCCGACGAGGTAAACAGGTCCAAGGCAACGTCCCGGTCCAGCGCCTGTTCCGGATGCCAGCCTTCGCCGCTATAGCCCTTCAGGTCCTTGCGGGCGACGGCGGCATAATACTCGATCAGCGGCGAGCCGACTTCTACCGGGGCATCCGACCCGCCAGCGACCACAGCGCCTGCATCCAGCAGGTCCTGCCAGGCATAGGCGCCATTCAGGCGGGCAAGACCAAGCCGATCCTCGGCAAAGTGCAGGTCCCCGATGGCATGCGAAGGCTGCATCGAGGCGATCAGGCCAAGATCGGCCACACGCGGAATGTCTGTCGGATTGATGATCTGGGCATGCTCGATCCGCCAGCGCTTTTCAGGGCCGTAGCCGCCTCGTTCATAGGCATCGATCAGGCGCCGGTTGCCGAGATCGCCAATGGCATGGACCGCCAGCTGATAGCCGCCTTCATCGGCCGCCGCCATCTGCTTGTCCACATCGTCCGACGACATCAGCGCCAGGCCGCTTGTGTCCGGACGGTCGGAATAGGGCTCGATCAGGAGCGCGCCCCGTGAGCCAAGCGCGCCATCCATGTAGACCTTCACCGCGCGGTTGCGGATCGTGTCGGTCTCGTAGAGGTGCTCGCTCGCAATGTCTTCTCCGGCTGCGTCATAGGCATTCCAGAGGCGCAGCGGCATCAGGCCTTCCTCGTCCAGCGCCTTCAGGATGGGGGCGTGTTCCGGCGGTACGGACATGTTGTGACCACCCGTCCAGCCGCGCGAAACATAGACTTTCGCACCTTCGACATAGGCCCGGCGGATATCCTCCTCGCTCGGCTTGGCGACCAGCCCCCAGACCGGGCCCATCGCATTGTCGATCAGGATACCCGTGGCATTGCCGTCTTCATCGCGCTCGATCTTGCCGCCATCCGGGTCCGGCGTGTCCGGGCCGATGCCGGCGGCTTCAAGGGCGGCGGAGCTGGCGACCAGCGCATGCCCGTCGGCACGTGAAAGAATGACGACCCGGTCGCCCACCACAGCATCGAGGTCGGAGGCCGTCGGCATGCGGCCTTCGGGCCAGCCGGTCTCGATCCAGCCGCGCCCGACAAGGATCGCGTCTTCAGGCAGACCTTCGGCTTCCGCTTCAATCCGATCGATCAGCGCGGCAATCGACTCCGTGCCGGCGAGATCGAGCGACAGTTCGCGCTGACCAATGCCGAGCAGGTGGATGTGTGCATCCGTCAGGCCGGGATACATGACTGCCCCGTCCAGATCGATCATGGTAACTTCGTCTTCCGACCAGTCCTGCGACATGGGCGGGGCTGTTCCCACAATGCGCCCCTCCGCATCGACGATAACGGCCTCCACCGTGCGTGGATCGTCCATGCCTGTATAGATCGTGCCGCCGGTATAGACGGTGAGCTGGCCCGACGCCCCCTCAACCGCCGAGTCAGGCGCAGATGCCTCTGCCTCGTCCTGTGCGCCAGACCCGCCGCTGCAAGCGGCCAGGCCAAGAAGCAGGCAAGCGAATCTTGATCGGATCATGAGAACCCCCTCCGGTCTGAATATCCGTCTCACTATGCCAGCTGAAGGAGCCAAGCGCGCGTCATGGCAAAAAAAATGCGCCCCGAAGGACGCATTTTGATCAGAAATTCACCGATTTCAGGCAGCTTCGCCTTCGGCTTCAGCCTTCTTCTCGATATCGCGCTTGATCTTCAGCGCTTTCGGGGAAAGCTTGTCGTCGCGGACCTTGGCAAGATAGCCGTCGAGGCCGCCAAGCTTGTCGATGGTGCGCAGCGTTTTCGCAGCGATCCGCATCGGGAAGGCCCGGTCGAGAGCTTCAGACCGCAGCGTGACATTCACAAGGTTCGGCATAAACCGGCGCTTGGTCTTGACGTTGGAGTGGCTGACGATGTTGCCGATGGTGGGCTTGACGCCAGAGAGTTCGCATTCGCGTGCCATGGGGCGCTCGCTCAATCTAAGTGTTCATGTAAAACCGAAGCGGCGCTCATACGCGCAGAGTGCGCCGACGTCAACAGTGGCCCACAGCCTTCAGCAGGTGACCTAACAGTGATTTAAATGCGGCAATGCAAGGGCAGGGCTGTTCAGTTGGCGTTCGGGCAGGCAAATATATACATCCCCGTCGATGGAAGCACCAAAAAGGACTTTGCCGACCATGAAGAAGTTGATTGCCGCGACCAGTCTTCTCGCGCTCGCTGCCGGCGGCGTCTCATCTGCTGATACGGCACCGGCGGCCACACCGCTCTCCAGCATCAAGGCGGGCGAACCGATGCGGATGACCTATGAAGTCAAGGCAAATGCTTGGGCCATCATCATTCCGATCACGGGCAAGGCCAATTTCCGGGTCGACATGAAGCCGGAGACCTATTCCATCAAGGGCAAGGTCAAGACGACCGGGCTTGCCGACATCCTGGTCAATTACGACCTCGATCTCGCCGCCAGCGGCTATGTCCGCGACGACCATCTGCGGACCTACGCCTATGTCTCGCAAAACCATGACGGCAAGAAGAACCGCCGGGTTGAGATGACCTATGGCCGCGAAGACGTCGCGATGACGGCCAAGCCCGAATTCGGCAGCCTGGGCGAGCCCCCGGCCACGCCCTCACAGAAACTGGAGGCCAACGACCCGCTGACCGCCTTCCTTGGCCACGGCTTCGTGCCCCGCTCAGCCGGCGAGGATCCGTGCGGCGGGCCGATGAAAATTTTCGACGGGCGCCAGCTGACCTGGCTCTATTTCGAAAATCACGGCCTGAAAGACATCAAGACGGGCGGCTATAAAGGCGAGGCCTATGAATGCCATGTCCGCATGGACCGCATTGCCGGCTATGAAAAGGACGAGATCAGCAAGGACAATCTGACCGGCATTGAAGGCCCGCTGCGCATGTGGATGGCACCGCTGCCGAACGGCGCGATCATGCCGGTGAAGATCCAGGCCGATACCGATGATATCGGCACGGTGACCCTGCAGGTCTCGAAGCTTGAATTCGAACCGCTGACGGCAGAAACCAGCCCCGGCTCGCACTGAGGCAGGCCTTCCCGATCACCCGCCACACAGCCCGCGTTGACCCTCCCGGTCAGCGCGGCTATGGGCTTTGCGATGTCAAAGTCCCCCTTCAAGATCGCGACCTGGAATATCAATTCCGTCCGCCTGCGCGCGCCTAATATCGAAGCTTTCCTGGCCCAAGAGAGCCCCGACGTTCTCTGCCTGCAGGAGATCAAGTGCCAGACGGCGGAGTTTCCGGCCAAGGTCTTCAATGAGGCCGGCTACGAACACCATCAGGTGCTCGGCCAGTCCGGCGGTCATCACGGGGTCGCACTTGTCTCGCGCCATCCGATCGAACCGCTGGAGGCCATGCCGCTCTGCCGCGAGGGCCATGCCCGGGTTCAGGCGTCACGCATCGAGGGCTTCGAAATCCATAACATCTACCTGCCGGCTGGCGGGGACGTGCCCGATCCGGAGGTGAATGAGAAGTTCGCCCACAAGCTGGATTTCCTCGCCTGCATGGCCCGTGACTATGCCGCCGCCGACAGGGACCCGAAGCCGCGCATCCTCGTCGGCGATCTCAATGTCGCCCCGCATGAGAACGATGTCTGGTCGCACAAACAGCTCCTGAAGATCGTCTCTCACACGCCGGCCGAGACCGAAGCGCTGGAAAAGGCCCGCAAGGAGGGCGGCTTTACCGATATCGCGCGCGAACTGCACGATGATGACCAGAAGCTCTACACCTGGTGGTCATACCGCGCGAAAGACTGGGCAGCCTCCAATCGTGGACGGCGGCTCGATCATATCTGGGCCAATGATGCAGCCATGGGCCTGGTCGACCTGCCCCGCTACAAGATCCATCTCGGCTGGCGCGGCGGCTGGAAACCCTCCGACCATGCGCCTGTCACCGCGGTTTTCGACCGGGCCTAACCGGCCTGGAGCCGGTATCCCCCGGTCTCGGTCAGCAGCAGGCGCGCATTGGCCGGATCGGGCTCGATCTTCTGGCGCAGGCGGTACACATGCGTTTCCAGCGTGTGCGTAGTGACGGCGGCATTATAGCCCCACACCTCTGACAGGAGCTCGTCGCGCGGCACCGATTTGCCGCCGGCCCGGTAGAGGTATTTCAGGATATTGGTTTCCTTCTCGGTCAGCCGGATCTTGCGCTCATCCTCCCGAACCAGAAGCTTCATCGCCGGATGGAATTCATACGGGCCCAGCGTGAAGGTCGCATCCTCGCTCTGCTCGAAGCTCCTGAGATGTGCGCGAATGCGGGCCAGAAGGACCGAGAACCGGAAGGGCTTGGTGACATAGTCGTTCGCGCCCGACTCAAGGCCGAGGATCGTGTCGGCATCGGTGTCCTGGCCCGTCAGCATGACAATCGGGGCGCGTACCCCGCGCGATCGCATCAGTTTGCAGGCTTCGCGGCCATCCATGTCCGGCATCTCGACATCGAGCAGGATCAGGTCCAGCCGGTCGCTTTCGGCAATCTTCATCGCCTCATGGGCGTTGGCCGCCTCGACCGTTTCAAACCCGTCATGAAGGCTGAACTGCTCGGCGAGGACGCTGCGCAATTCTTCATCATCATCGACAAGCAGGATTGTCTTCTTGCTTATCATTCATCCCTCCGCACAGGTTCAAATCTCTTCAATAGGTTTACCTGTCTGGTCCTTCACATAAACTTCGTATAACTCTCATATCACATATTCGGGAGCAGCAGTGTGACAGCAGCGTTCCACGCAAATGGCTGGGGTGAATTTACCGGATTGGGGCTTGCCGTACGCTGTGCCGTCGGCAAGAGCGGACTGGTGCCGGCCGACAAGAAACAGGAAGGCGACGGCGCCTCACCCATCGGCACATGGCGAATGAAGCGGGTCTTCTTCCGCCCGGATCGTCTTGAACGGCCCGAAACGGCGTTGCCCACCGTCCCGTTACGCCCGCAGGATGGCTGGTGTGATGCACCAACGGACCCACTCTATAACCGCCCGGTACGGCTGCCTTATCCTGCGAGCCACGAAGAGCTCTGGCGCGACGATCATATCTATGACGTGATCGTGGAGCTCGACCATAACAGTGATCCAGTCGTGCCCGGCCTCGGAAGCGCGGTCTTCTTTCACCTGGCCCGGCCGGACTATAGCGACACACAGGGCTGCATTGCCGTGGCTCAGGATGATATGCTGAAGATCCTGGCTAAGGCCGAACCCGGAACCACACTGACGATCGAACCCTAGCCGTCTTCCCGTTCGCCGAAGAAAGCGCTGCCGACCCGGACATGGGTGGCGCCGAACCGGGCACCGAGTTCAAAATCGGAACTCATACCCATGGACAGGCTTTCAAGCCCGTTTTCCTCAGCCAGCTTTGCCAGCAGGGCAAAGTGCGGCCCGGCGGGCTCATCGACCGGCGGAATGCACATCAGCCCCACGAGCCGGCCGGGATAAGTCTCGCGCGTAAAGGCAACGAGCTCTGCTAGCTCTGCTGGCACAACACCTGATTTCTGCGGCTCTTCGCCTGTGTTGACCTGGATGAACAGGTCGGGAAAACGGCCGAGCTTCTGAGCCGCCGCGCTCAGTGTTTTCACAATTTTTGCGCGGTCAACTGTTTGGATGACGTCAAACAGGGCCACGGCTTCTTCGGACTTGTTGCTTTGCAACGGGCCGATCAGGTGAAGCTTCAAACCCTCGATATCGCGACGGTCCGCCCAGTGGGCTTCGGCTTCCTGGACACGGTTCTCCCCAAAAACCCTGTGGCCACACGCCAGTGCCTCCTCGATCCGCGCGTCCGGCTGGCGCTTCGACACTGCAATCAATTCGACCGGGTGAGAGGCCGCCGCATCGAGACGACTGAGAATGTCGTCGCGCCGGGCGGCTATCGAGTCTGGGGAAGCGGTGCT
Organism: Henriciella aquimarina; assembly: GCF_002088975.1. GTDB lineage: Bacteria > Pseudomonadota > Alphaproteobacteria > Caulobacterales > Hyphomonadaceae > Henriciella > Henriciella aquimarina. Next base: position 49,804 of record NZ_NCST01000027.1, on the reverse strand, counting down.
AGTCATGGCCATGATGAAGCATGGACCTGAGGCCAATCGCAAGTTCCGCAATGCGGTGCGTCTCGCGCGCTGCCACCTTCCTGATGGTCTGCCGTCGGGCTTTTTTCTGACCGACCCCACGCGAACGCCCGATCCCTTGCAGACTGTCCCACGCTTGCCGGAGAGTATCGGCGTCATTCTGCGCCACTTCGGACAGCAGGAGCAAATCGCGCTTGCCGGCCCACTGGCCGGGCTTTGCCGCGAACAGGCCCGGTGTTTTCTCGTAGCTGCCGACCCGGTAACCGCGCACCGCGTCGGGGCCGATGGCGTTCACTGGCCCGCGCGCCTTGCCGGAACCGCCCGGAAAGCTAGTCATCACTTTGCGATCAACACGATGAGCGCCCACAGCCTGGAAGAGTGCAGGGCGGCTGAGCGCCTCTGCATGGACGGCCTTATCCTGTCGCCGGTCTTTCCGTCGGAAAGCCCCAGCGCTGGGCAGCCCCTCGGGATCATGCGGTTTTCGGCTTATGCAAGCGCCTGCCGTGTGCCTGTCTACGGGCTCGGCGGGATCGATCATACCAATGTCGAAAGGGTTGCCAGCTTCGGCGGCTTTGCCAGCGTGTCCGGGCTGGCCGAAAGCGTTGTCTAGAACTTGAAGGCCGAGCGCAGGCGAATGCCGGCTTCAATCTCTTCCTGCTGGAAGGACTTCAGGGACTCATCGAGCTGATTGGCCCCAAGGCTGAGCGTACCGCCGACACTGATGCGCGGCGTGATACGGAATTCGGCGCCGGCGCGCATTTCCTCGCGGGGCAGGGGCGAATCATCCGGGCGCGACGTCAGGTCGACGCTCAACTGCCAGCGGTCGCCCTTGACCCAGGCCAGCTTCACTTCCTTGCTCGGACGTGTCTGCCAGATCGGGGCTTCGTCGCTCGGCGAGCTTAGTGTGAACTGGCGATACCAGTCCGGCTCTGCCTTGTCGGTCTCCGAGACGGTCGGCGGTGCCAGCTCAGCAGGCTGCGATTGCGCGAAGGCCGGAGCGGCCGCACACAGCGCAAGAACTGCAAGAGATGTCACACGAAGACGCATTTCGGGTCCTTTCAAGGCCTAACTAATCACCCGATCGATTAAAGAGAAGATTAATTCCCTGCAAAGTCGAAGAAATTACCGTTGAGTGTGATTTCAGCCACAAACCCGCTGCCTGCACGTTTTTTTGTCAGCGCCGTCAGGGTTTCGTCCTGATAGGCAAGCCCCAGACGCAGGCCATCAACGACTTCCCGCGATGCAGCGATACTAAAAGCCTCCGACTCCAGGACGGCCAGTGAATCCTCGGCTTCTCCGTAATTCACCGAAAAATCCGTCTCGAAAGCTTCAAAGCCCGCGCCGATCTCCCAAGCCTCATAGTCGGCTGACTGAAAGCCATTGTCGCTCTTCAGCCACGACCCGCCAAAGCTCACTCCGGAGGTCAGTTCGATATTCGCTCCGCCGGACAGCGTCTCGACCCGGTCGCGAACCCCGGCGAACGGTGAGTCGGCTTCAGCCGTCGACCAGCCCAGCGCCGCCTCTATGCGAATGCCCGACTGCGGCAAGCGCCGGGAGAGATTCGCCGCGACTTCGACGGCATTGCTCAGTCCGGGCTGGCCGTGGCCAGCATCGACATTCCGGTCGAGCCCCTTTGCCTCACTGTCGGGCGTAAAGGAGAGGCCGGCCCTCAGGCCCAGAATGCGCGGCGTCGCATAGCTGACCTTGGCCGAGGGGCCCGTCAGATCGTGATTGGTGCGCAGGATCTTCAGGCCATCCGGGTCGAGATAGGGGTTGTTGATACCGGCATGGGTCAACGCAGACGGCGCCCCCTCATGGAAACGGGCGGCCACACCGCGATCGCGGCCCATGCGCAGCTCGCCATAGCCGCCATCAAGCTCCAGATAGGCCGTCTCGACAGACCCGCGCGCGCCGATCTCGTCGTCTTGCGCCATGCCCGACAGGCCGGAATAGGCGCCGGTCGGTCCCGGCGTTCCGTCAAACATCCCGACAAAACCTGGCCTGTCAGGGTGATCGCGCTGTCCGCGCAGCGTCAGCCGCGCGCCGATCTGCAGGCCGTTCTGAAGCACCTTTTCGAAGCGATTATCGAGCGAAACCTCGTAAAGAATGCCCTCACTCTCAACGTCGCCGGAAGTATTGTGGTCCGGCGCAATCACCGTCACGGCTTCGATATCGGATTCATATTCGAAGGGCGCAGACTGGGCCATGGCGGGCATTCCCGCCCCAGCGAGCACAGCAACCGCCAGTCTGCTTGCCTGAATCCTCAAAGCCTCACCTCCCGGTAATCTGATATCGACCGCATAACAGCACTGGTCCGCAAAGTCGCAGATGCTATACAGGCTCGCGATGATAAAGAGATTTTCGACAGGATTATGGTCATGAAGCGTACTCTCCAGTGGTCAGCCGCAATCTTTGCCGCACTGGCTCTGACCGGTTGTATTTTCGGCGGCGGCAGCAAGGACCGCGAGATCAGCGTCGTCGAGGATTTCGAAGGGGGCGTGAACCCGTACCTCTGGCGCGCCAGTCTCGACACGCTCCAGACGCTTCCCCTGAAATCGGCCGATCCTGTCGGGGGCATCATCAATTATGACTGGAAGACCTATGAGAATGCCGCCGGCGAGCGCATCAAGGCGACGGTCTACATTCTTGATTCCCGTCTGCGCGCCGATGGCGTGAAAGTTTCTGTCTTCCGCCAGGTGCAGCAGGATGGTGACTGGGTGGATGCCGATATCGATCCGGAAACCGGGATCCAGCTCGAAAATGCAATCCTGACGCGTGCCCGGGTTCTGAAGTCAGCCGAAATCAGCTAACCAGCCGAACTGGTCAATCAAATCTGGGAGGGGCGTGTGTCGTCTCGCTATGACCCGCAAGCCGCGGAAGCCAAGTGGCGTGAAGCCTGGGATAAGGCAGACATCTTCCGGGCGAAATCCCCGGCCGAGGCCCCCGGCAAGCCAAAATCCTACGTCCTCGAGATGTTTCCCTATCCATCCGGGCGCATCCATATGGGGCATGTGCGCAATTATGCGATGGGCGATGTCGTCGCCCGCCACCGGCGCGCGCATGGCCACAATGTCCTACACCCGATGGGCTGGGACGCCTTTGGCCTGCCTGCGGAGAATGCCGCAATCGAACGCGGCGTGCACCCCGGCGAGTGGACCTACAAGAACATCGACTCGATGCGCGCCCAGCTCCAGAAGCTCGGCCTGACGCTCGACTGGAGCCGCGAATTCGCGACCTGCGACGAAGACTATTATGGCGAACAACAGCGCATCTTCCTGACGCTGCTGAAGGCCGGGCTCGCTTACCGCAAGGCCAGCAAGGTCAACTGGGACCCGGTCGACAACACAGTCCTCGCCAATGAACAGGTCATCGACGGCAAGGGCTGGCGCAGCGGCGCGGAAGTCGAACAGCGCGAACTGACACAGTGGTTCCTCAAGATCACCCATTATGCCGACGAGCTGCTCGACGGCATCGATACGCTCGAGAACTGGCCCGAAAAAGTCCGCATCATGCAGGCCAACTGGATCGGCCGGTCCGAAGGCCTGCAAATGCGCTTCCCGTTCGAGGGCGATGTGCCAGCCGGGTATGAGGATGGCATCGAGATCTTCACCACGCGGCCGGATACACTATTCGGCGCAAGCTTCATCGCGCTGTCACCCGATCACCCGCTGACCGTAGAGCTCGCTGCGTCCAATTCGGAGATCCAGGATTTCCGCAACGCCTGCGCCCGCATCGGCACCAGTGAAGAAGCGATCGAAAAGGCCGAGAAGATCGGGCTTGATACGGGCTTGCGCGTTTCGCATCCATTTGATCCGTCGATCAAACTGCCCGTCTGGACCGCCAATTTCGTCCTCATGGGCTATGGCACAGGCGCCATCTTCGCCTGTCCGGCCCATGACCAGCGCGACCTTGATTTTGCACGGAAATATGACCTGCCCGTACGCCCCGTCGTCTTGCCGTCAGAGGCGGACGCCGGCACCTTCACGGTCGACACGGAAGCCTATGTCGGGCCCGGCAAGATCTTCAATTCCAGCTTCCTCGATGGTCTCGATATCGATGCTGCCAAGACGGAAGCCGTCTCCAAAATCGAAGCGATGGGCCTTGGCGAAGGCAAGGTAAATTATCGTCTGCGCGATTGGGGCGTTTCCCGGCAGCGTTATTGGGGCTGCCCGATCCCGATCATCCATTGCGCCGGTTGCGGCGCGGTGCCCGTGCCCGAGCAGGATCTGCCGGTTACCCTGCCGAAAGACGTTTCCTTCGAGAAACCGGGCAATCCGCTCGCGCATCATCCAAGCTGGAGACATGTCGATTGCCCCAAATGCGGCGCCAAGGCCGAGCGTGAAACCGACACGCTCGACACCTTCGTCGACTCCTCCTGGTACTATATCCGTTTTGCCAGCGAGTCCGACCGCGAGGAACGCGGCTACTGGTTGCCGGTCGATCAGTATGTCGGCGGCGTCGAACACGCCGTCCTTCACTTGCTCTATTCCCGCTTCATTGCCCGCGCGATGCGCGATGTCGGCGAGCTCGACCTGCCCAGCGGCGAGCCTTTCTCCGGCCTGTTCACACAGGGCATGGTTACCCACGAGACCTATAAGGGCCCGGACGGAAAATGGGTCGAGCCCTCGGAAGTCGAGCGCCAGGGGGACACCCTCATCCTCAAATCCTCCGGGGAAGCTGTAACGGCCGGACCGATCGAGAAGATGTCCAAGTCGAAGAGGAACGTGATCGATCCTGACGAGATCATCTCGACCTTCGGCGCTGACACCGCCCGCTGGTTTGTGCTGTCCGACAGCCCTCCGGAACGCGATGTCGAATGGACGCAATCGGGTGCCGAAGGCGCAGCCCGCTATGTCCAGCGCGTCTGGGCGCTCTTTGCAAAGCTTGGCGACGCCGGCGAGGCCCCGGCAAGTGAAAAGCCAACACCCTTGGTGAAATATTCGCACCGGACCGCGGCGGCCATCGACAAGGCCATTCGTGAATTCCGCTTCAACGCCGCCATTGCCGCCTGCCATGACTGGGTCAACACGCTGAAAAAAGCCGAGACCTCGAGCGAGGAATCGCTTGCGAGCCAACGGGCCAGCGCGCGCATGCTGGCTGTCTGCCTCATGCCGTTCATGCCACACCTGGCCGAAGAATGCTGGGACGCCCTGGGCGAAGATGGCTTTGTTTCCGAAGCTGCCTGGCCAGAGTCCGATCCGGCTCTCATGGCGGAAAACACGATGACGCTTCCAATCCAGGTGAATGGCAAGCGGCGCGGGGAGATTGAGGTCGAAAACTCGACACCATCACAGGACATCGAGAAGATTGCCCTGGCCAGCCCCGACATCAGCGACTTCATTGCCGGCAAGGAAATCAAGAAAGTGATTGTTGTGCCCGGCCGGATTGTGAATATCGTAGCCGCATGATCAGGCTCATTACCCTGCTGGCCCTGCTTGGATGCCTGTCGGCCTGCGGCTTCCGTCCGCTCTATGCCGGCCAGACCGGCAGCAATGCCGCCTCCGCGCATAATATTACCATTCAGCCGATACCGGGCCGGTCCGGATATAACTTGCGCCAAGCCCTGCTGCGGGAGCTGTCACCCGGCCTTCCGGGTCTGGATGGGGCCGCACATCTGACAATCTCGCTCAATGAGCGTATTGCCCGCGCGACCCTGCTGCCCGATGGGGCCGTCTCGCGCTCATTTATCAATGCTCGCGGACAATACACACTCGAAACCGACAATGGCCCGATCCGCGGCGATGCCAGCGTCCAGGTTCCGTTCGCCGCGACCGCCACCCCCTATTCTGACGTCTCAGCCCAGACTTATGCCGCCGAGCGGGCCATGGCAGAGCTCTCCCGCCAGATCGTGGAGCAGCTGCGGATACAGGTTCAGGGGCAGCAGGATCAGGACGCTTCATGATTCTCAAGGGCGGCGCGATTTCCGGCCAGGTCCGAAAGCCAAGTCCCGACATCTGGTGCATTCTCGTCTTCGGCGATGATGATGGCGTCGTTGCTGACACGGCGACGCAATTTATAGGCGGCTGGACGAAAGCCGAGGGCGGAAACGCGAACACGCTCAGTCTTGATGATGACGATGTTCGCCGCGAACCCGGCCTGCTCATAAACCGCATTGAGACGGCCTCGCTGCTCGGCGAAACAGACATCATCCGCATCAGAACCTCGGGCGAAAAACTCGCCAAGATAATCCTGGACCTGGTCGGCGAGGCCGATGCCCAGGGTACGCCCTTCGCCAACCGGCTCATCATCCAGGCCGGTACCCTCGCGAAACGGTCGAAACTTCGCACCGGCATCGAAGCGGCAAAAACGGCCGCCACCGTTCATGTCTTTTCTGACACGGAGCAATCCATCCGCGATCTCGTGGTCGAAAAGCTGAAAGCCGAGCAGATTGAAATCGAGGATGAGGCACTGGACCGGTTCACCAGTGCGCTGCCAGGCCATCGCGGGCTGGCCAATCAGGAAACCGACAAACTGGTCCTCTTTGGCTATGATCTTGGCCGGCCCATCTCGCTCGCCGATATCCGCCAGCTTTCTCAAACAGACGCCGATAACAGTATCCGCGACATGATACATGCCGCGCTGGACGGCCAGGCGGTGAAATGCCTTGAGGAATATGACCGCGTGGCCGAAGCCGGAACCTCCGCGATCAGCATCCTGCGCGCGCTTGAAAGCGAAGTCCGGCGCCTCCTGCAAGCGCGCGGCCTTGCCGGCACGGGCGGGAATGTCGGCATGAAACTGAAACCGCCCGTCTGGCAATCGGAATGGCCCGCTTTCCGGGCGCGCATGGATCGCTGGTCGATGCCGGCCCTGACCCGGCTGATGGCGGCAATCCACGATCACGAGCTTCAGGCAAAGCAGAGCGGGCCGGCCGCTGACGCATCTATCCGATTGCTTTTATTAAATATTCTTCGATCCGCAGCAAAGCGGTCTAGGCCTGTCGCTTCGCCGTAAGCTTGCGGCAGAGATCGTCCAGCTGTTCCAGATCCCGGTACTTGATACGTAGCTCACCGCCATTGGCCTTGTGACGTATATCCACTGGCAGGCCCAGGGCCCGAGACAGATCCGCTTCCAACGCTTCAGTATCAACGTCCTTTTCGTCGGCCGAAACCTTTTTCGCGATTGTATTCATCGCGCCGTCGTCGCGGCCGCGCTTGACCAGCGCTTCCACTTCGCGAACGCTCAAGCCTTTCTGGACCGCCATCGCAACGACAGCATCCGGGTCTGCCGCCCCCAAGGCGGCCCTGGCATGGCCGGCTGAAATCCGGCCTTCACGAAGGTGATTGCGGGCCGTCTCTGAAAGCTGTAGCAGCCGGATTGTATTCGCGATGTGCGCACGGCTCTTGCCAACGCTTTCGGCGAGCCCCTCCTGGGTCCGGCCGAACCGCTTCATAAGCGCGCCATAAGCCTCGGCTTCTTCAATCGGATTCAAATCCGTCCGCTGGACGTTCTCAATAATCCCGACTTCAAGCAGTTCGAGTTCATCCAGATTGCGGATCGTCGCCGGAATATCACTGAGGCCGGCCTGCTTGGCGGCCCGCCAGCGGCGCTCGCCGGCGATGATCTGATACTTGCCATTATCCTTCGGATCCGGGCGCACCAGGATCGCCTGGAGAACACCCTTCGCCCGGATGGATTCAGCCAGTTCGGCCAGATCCGCCTCGGCAAAATAGCGCCGAGGCTGCTGCGGGTTCGGACGGACATCCTTGATCGGGATGGTCGACGTTTCACGTGAAACAGTTTCGGCCTCTTCCGGCGCGCTCTCATAACTGGACGCGCCTTCGACCTCCCCGATCAAGGCGGAGAGGCCGCGGCCGAGACGGCTGGATTTGGACTTCGGTTCGGTTGCCATCAGGCCACCTGCCTTGCTCGTTCTCGCTGAAGCATTTCCGAGGCCAGGCGAATATAGGCCTCACTGCCGGGGCAGCGATAATCATATAGAAGAGCCGGCTTACCGAAACTCGGCGCTTCGGACAGACGGACATTCCGCGGTATGACCGTCCGGTAAACCTTGTTGCCAAGAACGTTGCGCACTTCATCGGCCACCTGGTCCGAGAGATTGTTGCGCCGGTCAAACATGGTCAGGACCACGCCCTGAATATCGAGTTTCGGGTTGAGCCCCGACCGGACGACCTCGACCGTCCGCAGCAATTGGCTCAAGCCTTCGAGCGCCAGGAACTCACACTGCAGAGGCACGAGAAGCGCGTCAGCTGCGGTCATCGCATTGATCGTCAGGGATGAAAGCGAGGGCGGACAGTCGATCAGGATAAAATCATAGCGCTTTTCCGGATCGTTCGCGGCGCGCTCGACATAATCATGGATCGCTTCGCGCAAGCGGTAGGAGCGGCGCGGATCTTCGGCCAGCTCCGTCTCGACACCGGAGAGGTTTTCATCCCCGGGCACGATCTCAAGACGCGGCACCAAGGTTGGCATGATCGCTTCTTCAAGCGGCATGCGGTCCACGACAACATCGTAACTCGTCAGCCGGCGGTCGGCACGCATGATGCCGAGCCCTGTCGACGCATTCCCCTGGGCATCGAAATCGACAACCAGAACTCGGCGTCCGACCGCCGCAAGGGCCGTCCCGAGATTGATTGAGGTCGTGGTCTTACCGACCCCGCCTTTTTGATTGGCCACAGCCAGGATACGGGTGCCGGAATCAGACACGTTGCGCCTCCATTATCTTAAGAATAACCCCGGTTTCGCTGGTGCGACTCGGAATCGCCTCATAGGCGAGATTCCAGTATTCCGAGGCTTCCGTCAATTCTTCTCGCCAGTGTTCCCCCTTGAAAAATAGACCTGTCGCCCCGCGAAGCAGCCAGGGCGCGGAATAGTCCAGAAGTTTTCGCAACGGCGCGAGCGCGCGGGCTGTAACAAAGTCGACAGTTCCGGCCTCGACGGATTCGATGCGCTTGTTCAGCACCTTCGCAGGAAGCGCCAGCTCCGATATCGCTGCGGAGAGGAAGGCACACTTCTTTCCGACCGACTCCAGTAATATCACGGAGCCGTCTCCCTCAGCCACATGACACGCAAGGACCAGTCCCGGGAATCCGGCGCCCGATCCAATATCCAGAATACGCGACTGTCTGGTGACCAAGGGGATGAGCTGTGCGCTGTCGAAAACATGCCGCGCCCAGATCTGGTCCATTTCCCGCGGACCAATCAGGTTCATCCGCTGACGCCATTCATCGAGCAGGGCCACGAGCCGCTCCAGGCGGTCGAGTGTTTCACGTGAAACATCGAGATCGGCAAGCGCTTGCCGGGCTTCGTTTTCTGTCATGCCTAACTCGCAGCGCGCTGGGGTTTGCGCCGCTTCACATGGGCAAGAAGCGAAACGAGCGCGCCGGGAGTCACGCCTTCGATCCGTGCCGCCTGGCCAAGTGTGGATGGACGAACGGCTTCGAGCTTCGCGCGCGCCTCATTCGACAGGCCACCAACGCTTGCGAAATCAAAATCGGCAGGGATTTCCAGCGCCTCGTCCCGGCGCAACGCTTCAACATCAGCCTTCTGCCGCTCAAGATAACCGGCATAGGTTGCTTCGATCGCGAGCTGAGCCCGGTCTGCAACACTGATGGAAGACACTTCCGGGAACGCGGCTTCTATGTGCTCGAACCCAATATCCGGGTATGCCAGATAGTCCCAGGCCGAACGGCGCTGGCCATCCTGATTGACCTTCCAGCCATGGCCGGCCGCCTGTTTCGGCGTCAGCACAAGATCTTTCAGAAGCGAACGTCCGGATTCGAGACCCTGATGTTTCACGTGAAACATCGCGGCTCGCTTTTCCTGGACAAGTCCAAGCTCAATGCCACGCTGTGTCAGGCGTTGGTCGGCATTATCGGACCTTAGAGCAAGCCGGTATTCGGCCCGCGATGTGAACATGCGATAAGGCTCCGTCACGCCACGCGTGACCAGATCGTCAATAAGAACCCCGATATAGGCTTCGGCGCGATCAAAGCGTGCCGCCGACAGCCCACGCACATGCCGCGCCGCATTCAGACCGGCAACCAAGCCTTGGGCGCCGGCTTCTTCATATCCCGTCGTCCCATTGATCTGGCCAGCCAGGAAAAGACCCGGCAGGACTTTTACCTCAAGCCCGTGATTTAGCGCGCGCGGATCGACATAATCGTATTCGATCGCATAGCCGGGCTGGATAATCCGGACATTTTCCAGGCCCTCAATCGTGCGGACGAAAGCTTCCTGGACATCGATGGGAAGCGATGTCGAAATTCCATTCGGATAGACCGTATCGTCATCCAGGCCTTCTGGCTCCAGAAAGATCTGATGGCGAGTCTTGTCCGCAAAGCGGTAAACCTTGTCCTCAATCGACGGACAATAGCGCGGCCCCTTCCCGGCAATCGCGCCGGAATAGACCGCTGAACTATTCAGGTTCTCGGCAATGATGTCATGGGTCGCTTCATTCGTATAAGTGATCCCGCATGCGATCTGCGGCACCTCGATCCGGTCACTCATGAAGGAAAACGGAACGGGCTCCTCATCGGCCGGCTGCTTTTCCAGGCGGTCCCAATCGATCGTTGATCCGTCGAGGCGGGCAGGCGTACCCGTCTTGAGCCGGCCCATGGGTAGCTCCAGCGCATAGAGGCGATCGGAAAGACCAATGGCCGGCTTTTCACCAATCCGCCCGGCTTCTATGCGTTCTTCGCCGCGATGGATGATCCCCTTCAGGAATGTGCCCGTCGTGATGACGACGGCGCCGGCCCGGTAAGTCCCACCGGTCTGACCGATCACACCAGCGGTGCGACCATCTTCGACAATAAGATCCTCTACGCCATCTTCGATCAGGGTGAGGTTCGGATAATCCTGAAGCTCGGCCTGCATCGCTTCGCGATAGAGCTTACGGTCAATCTGAGCGCGCGGGCCCCAGACAGCCGGGCCCTTGGAGCGGTTCAACAGCCGGAACTGGATGCCCGCCTTGTCGGCCATGCGCGCCATGACACCATCGAGGGCATCAATCTCGCGGACGAGATGGCCCTTGCCAAGCCCGCCAATCGCGGGGTTGCAGGACATCTCGCCAATCGTTGCGAGCTTGTGCGTCACCAGTGCCGTGCGTACGCCGGCCCGCGCCGCAGCCGTCGCCGCTTCGCAACCGGCATGTCCGCCGCCGACAACAATCACATCGAAATCAAATGCACCGGGCATTTGGCTGCTTCCTCTGCTTCTGTACGCTAAGGGCGCCGCTATACATCATCTGCCCCACAAAACACAGGGGCCGGACTCATTTCCCGATACAGAAGGAAGAGAAGACGGCGCCCAGGATTTCCTCAACCCCGATTTCGCCAATCAGGGCTGAGAGCTGGCGCGAAGCCAGGCGCACATCTTCCGCAACGAGTTCCGCGCCTCCGCCGCGCGCCTGAAGATCGAGGGCCTGTTTCACGTGAAACTGCGCCTGTTCGAGCGCCACCCTGTGACGACGTCTGGTAATCAGCGGTGCCGCGGAGGCTCCGGCTTTTGCCCGGATGATTTCGGCAAGCCGCGTCTCCAGCGCCTCGAAGCCGTCGCCACTCAGCGAAGAAATTGCCAGGCCACCCTCGGGCACCGTGACGTCATCGCTAAGGTCTGTCTTGTTGAGGACAAGCAGGTCGCCGCTCTCCGCTTCGTGGAAATCCGGCCGCGTATCGGCTGAGCGAAGCTGGATCCGCAAATCGGCAGCCGCCGCCCTTTCCCGCGCGCGCCGGACCCCCTCTGCTTCGATCGCATCGCTCGCTTCGCGCAAGCCCGCCGTATCGGCAACCCATGCAATCTGACCGCCTATCTTCAGGCGAACCTCGACAATGTCACGGGTCGTGCCGGGTATATCCGACACGATGGCTGCTTCCCGCCGCGCCAAGCGATTCAGGACCGACGACTTGCCGGCATTTGGCGGTCCGACAATCGCAATCCGGAAGCCATCCCGGATCCGCTCACCAATGGCTTCATCATCCAGTGCCTGCTCGAGCGAGGCCTGAATGGATTCCAGCTTCTCACGGACCGGATCGCTCGTCTCATCCGGCGCATCCTCTTCATCCGGAAAGTCGATGCTGACTTCGAGCAGCGCAAGCGCATTGACGAGATCCACCCGCCAGGCCGCATATTGATCGGAGAGGCGTCCGTCGAGCTGGTCGAGCGCCAGTGATTTCTGAGCCCGCGTTTCTGCGTCGATCAGGTCAGCGACACCTTCAGCCTCGACAAGATCCAGCCGGCCATTCTCGAAAGCGCGTCTTGTGAATTCGCCGGGCTCTGCCAGGCGCGTTTCGGGGAAAGCGCAAAGCGTATCCAGTGCATGGTCGATCACCGCGGCGCCGCCATGCAGATAAAGTTCCGCGGTATCTTCGCCCGTGTAGGAGGACGGCCCGGGCATGAAGAGCCCCAGGCCTTCATCGATTGTGTCACGTGAAACGTCTAGGAACCTGCCGAAGACAGCGTGGCGGGGCGCCGGGACACCTTTTTCGAACACCGCGCTACAGATCTCGCGGACCCTTGGTCCGCTGATCCGCACAATGGCAATCGCGGCTGGCGGCGGCCCGGAGGCAAGCGCGCAGATCGTATCGCGCGCGTCTGCCATGGCCTAGTTCTTCATGGCCTCGAAGAACTCGTCATTCGTCTTCGTCTGACGGAGTTTGTCGAGCAGGAAGTCCATCGCATCCGAGGTGCCCATCGGGTTCAGGATGCGGCGAAGGATGTACACCTTCTGCAGCTGCTCCTTCGGCGTGATGAGCTCTTCCTTCCGGGTGCCGGACTTCATGATGTCCATGGCCGGGAAGGTCCGCTTGTCAGCAATCTTGCGGTCAAGCACGACTTCGGAGTTACCCGTGCCCTTGAACTCTTCGAAGATCACTTCGTCCATGCGCGAGCCGGTCTCGATGAGCGCCGTTGCGATAATGGTAAGCGACCCGCCATTCTCGACGTTCCGCGCCGCGCCGAAAAAGCGCTTGGGACGCTGCAGCGCATTCGCATCCACACCACCCGTCAGCACCTTGCCGGAGCTCGGAACCGTCGTGTTATAGGCACGGCCGAGACGCGTAATCGAGTCGAGCAGGATGACAACATCGCGGCCATGCTCGACCAGCCGCTTGGCTTTCTCGATCACCATTTCGGCGACAGCCACGTGACGCGTTGCCGGCTCGTCGAAGGTCGAGGAAATCACCTCACCCTGGACCGAGCGCTTCATGTCGGTCACTTCTTCCGGGCGCTCATCGATCAGAAGGACGATGAGATAGCATTCCGGATGGTTCTCTTCGATAGACGCCGCGATGTTCTGCAGGATGACCGTCTTACCGGTGCGCGGCGGCGCAACAATGAGCGCCCGCTGACCCTTGCCGATCGGCGCGACAATATCGATGACGCGACCGGTCCGGTCTTTCTTGGTCGGATCATTGGTCTCCATATGGAGACGTTCTTCCGGATAAAGCGGAACGAGGTTGTCGAAGTGGACCTTCTGGCGCGCCTTGTCCGGCTCCTCGAAATTGATCGAGTTTACGCTCATCAGGGCAAAGTAACGCTCGCCTTCGCCTGGCTCCTTGATCGGGCCTTCGACCGTATCACCGGTTTTCAGGCCGGCCTGCTTCAAGAGCTTCGGATTGACATAGATGTCGTCCGGCCCGGGCAGGTAGTTCGATTCCGGCGACCGGAGGAAACCAAACCCGTCCGGAAGGACTTCGAGAACGCCGCGGCCGATAATCGTGATGTCGCGTTCGGCAAGCTCCCGCAGGATGGCATAAAGCATATCCTGGGTGCGCAGCGAGGACGCGTTTTCGACTTCCAGACTCTCGGCATAAGCCAGCAGCTCGGTCGGACTTTTGACCTTCAGGTCGCGCAGATAGACATGGCGCCTGGAGTCGTTTTCGGATTCGATGACGATATCGGACATGGGAACTCTGGATGAACTGCTGCTCCATTCAGGGAGCAACGAATTTCATTCTAAATGGATGTTGTATGCGGTCCAGGACGGACCGCTTTGCCTCAGGCTCGCTTATGATCTTGTGGAGATCACTCGTCAAGCCCGGCCTTCAGACTAGAAGGGTTTCACCACGGCCATGATGGCGACGATGATGAAAAGGATAAATGGGACTTCATTCATCAGTTTCAATCGCTTCGATGGAACGGTTTCCCCACGGTCGATCTTCTTGCCCACTGAAACGAAATAGCCATGCAGGCCTGTAAGGATCAGGACCAGCAGGAGTTTCACGTGAAACCAGCCCTGTTCCATCAGGGCCGGATTGATCACGACCATGGCGATCCCCAATACCCAGACCAGAATGATGGACGGGGTCAGGATGATATGCCTGAGCTTGTTCGACGCGCTCTTCATGGCCTCGAAAAGCGGTTCGCCGGGCGTCGATGTCTGCTGGTGCAGCTTGTAGCGCGGCTGGATGAGCATACCGGCCATGAAGGCAACAACGAAGATGACGTGGAACGCCTTGATCCAGAGATACATGACTTGCACCTTTAGTCTGTATACAGAGGGTTAGCTGGCGCGCGTGCGAACAAGTTCCACCACGCGCTCAACATGTTTGATCGGGGTCTCCGGCAGGACGCCGTGCCCCAGATTGAAGATATGCGGCCGGTCCTGATAGGCCTCGATCAGGTCCAGAACCCGGCGCTCCATGCGTTCACCACCCGCGAGCAGAAGGAGCGGATCGAGGTGACCCTGAACCGGAAAATCCTGCGGCAGCTCGCGATTGATGAAAGGCGGATGCGCCGCGGTGTCCAGGCCAACCGCATTTACCCCGGTCACTTCGGCATAAACCGGAAGCAGACTGCCCGCCCCGCGCGGAAAACCGATGATCGGCACATCGACGCCAAGTTCCCTCAACCGCATGACCAGCTTCCGGTTCGGGCCCATCACGATCTGTTCGAACACATCGTCGGGCAGACCTTCAGCCCACGACTCGAACATCATCAGCGCTTCAGCCCCTGCCTCGACCTGGCCGGCCATGTAATGCGCCGTAACCTCGACCAGGTCATCCAGGACAAGGTCCAGACCCGCCGGATCCTGATGCGCCCACAGGCGCGCTGTCTTCTTGTCGGTGCCGCCCCGGCCCTCAATGGCATAAAGCCCAACCGTCCAGGGCGCACCGGCAAAGCCGATCAGGGTCTTGCTCTCATCAAGCTTGCCCTTGACCCGCGAAACGGTCTCGAAGACCGGCGACATCCGCTCGACCGCTTTCTGAACCGGCACCTTGTTCAACCGCTGACCCGGCTCGATCGGTTCGACGATCGGCCCAACGCCTTTCTCGAACCGCACACCCTGTCCCAGTGCATCCAGTACGAGCAGAATGTCTGCGAAAAGTATCGCCCCATCCATGTCATAGCGCTGGATCGGCTGAAGCGTCGCTTCGGTCGCGAGAGAGGGGGTGTAACAGAAATCGAGGAAATCCTTCGCCCTGGAGCGAAGCTCCATATATTCGGGCAGGTGTCGGCCTGCCTGTCTCATCATCCAGATGGGAACAGGGTCACACCGCTCTCCATTCAGAACAGTCAAAAGCGGTTTTCGCGTGGCGTCTGCCATTCGGGCCTCTTCAAAATCATTCAATGAGTGCGCTCTTATCATTACTAAGCGCTGGATATCGTGGACAAACCGTCTCAGCCGCACTTGTCACCATGAAATCCACAGGGAGTCCAACACAGCGGTGAATCTTAATCCTTATTTAACCCTTTGGATTCGCCGTTAATTTAGCATTAACCATTTAGGCTGTTCCGGGTTTCGGAACAGGTGAGGAATCCAGCCTGTTGGATTCGACCACATGTGGATTTCGGGTGAATGGATGTGGGTAAAATTGTCCGCCCACAGCCTGTCCACAGGGGTTGTCGATTCCTGCGGGACGCTGCACTTTCCAGCGACCACGAACCGGCCGGGGGAAAGATGCGCCCAAGCATATACTTCAATGTCCATCTCGTCTCCGATTCCACGGGCGAGACACTCAATGCTGTGATGCGGGCGGCCGCGGCGCAGTTCGAAAATGTCATTCCGCTTGAACACAATTACTATCTGGTCCGTTCCGAACGCCAGCTCGAGCGGGTGATGCGCGACATCGAAGCGGCCCCTGGCGTGGTGTGGTTCACCATTTCCGATGAAACGCTGCGCATGAAACTCGAGCAGTTCTGTCGCACGCACCAGATCCCGGTCCTGGCGGTCCTCGATGCCTCCATCCACCTGCTCAGCCGGCATCTCGGTGTTGCGGCAACAGACCGGGTGGCCGGACAGCATGCCCTGAATCAGGAATATTTCGAGCGGATCGAGGCAATCAACTTTGCCCTGGCCCATGATGACGGGCAGAACTTACAGGGCCTGGTGCACGCCGATGTCGTCCTGGTCGGCGTCAGCCGGACCTCGAAAACACCGACCTGTGTGTATCTCGCGAACCGGGGCGTAAAGGCTGGCAACATCCCGCTTGTGCCGGGCGTGCCGCCCCCGCCTGTTCTCGATGAGCTCGACGGCACAAATGGGCCACTCGTGATCGGGCTCAAGATTGGGGTCGACCGGCTTGTGCAGATCCGGAGTCAGCGCCTCATCGCTCTGAATGAAACCTCGACCACTGACTACACCGATGAGGAATCGGTTCGCGCTGAAGTCACACAGGCCAGCCGGCTATTCCAGCGCAAGAAGTGGCCGATGATTGATGTCTCCCGGCGCAGTGTGGAAGAAACGGCCGCGGCAATTCTGAACAAGCTCAATGAAAGACGAGGCTATGGATGAGTCTTGAGGTCGTTCTCGCTTCCGGCAGTGAAAGCCGCCGCACCCTGCTGGCCGGTGCGGGCGTGGAGGCAGTCGCGGTAAAGCCGAATGTCGATGAAGAGGCCGCCAAGGCCTCATACAGGGCCAGTGGCATGCGCGTTTCCGACCAGGCCATGCAGCTCGCCGAACTGAAAGCGATCAAGGTGTCGCGCGCCCGCGATGGGCTGGTCATCGGTGGAGACCAGATGCTCAACCTCGAGGGCGAGGCAATGGACAAGCCCGCAAACATGGCCGAGGCGGCTAGCCACCTGCGCCGCTTCTCGGGCAAGACACACAGGCTTGAAACTGCAATCGTCATTGCAGAAGGCGGCGAACCTGTGTGGCGCCATCTCTCCACACCGAAGCTGACCGTTCGTCCTCTGAGCGAACCGTTTATCGAAACCTATCTGGAAGCAGCCGGCCCTGGCGTGCTGAAAACGGTTGGCGCCTATCAGCTGGAAGGCCTCGGCGCCCAGCTCTTTAGCCGGATCGAAGGAGATTATTTCTCCATTCTCGGTCTACCCTTGTTGCCGCTTCTGGATTATCTGCGTGTACGCGGAGTGTTGTCATCATGACTGAAAGACTGGCGGTTATCGGCGATCCTGTCGGCCATTCCCTGTCTCCACAGATCCATATGACCTGGATCGATACGATGGGGCTGAAAGCCTCCTACGAGTCCATTCGTGTCCCCGCCGGAGAAACAGCTGCCGCGCTTGAGGATTTCGCACGTAAGAAATTCCGTGGACTGAACGTCACCCTGCCCCACAAACAGGCCGTGCTGAAAAGCGTTGCCGAGATGTCGGATGCGGTGAAAGCCATTGGCGCGGCCAACACGCTGAGCCGTCTGAAAGATGGCGGCTGGCGGGCCGACAATACCGATGCGCCGGGCCTTATGGCGGCGCTCGCAAGGGTCGGCATACAGAGTGTCTCCGGCAAGAAGGTCCTCGTGCTTGGCGCCGGGGGTGCCGCGCGGGCCGCGCTTTATGCGCTCGACAAGGCCGGCGCCGATCTTGTCGTCCTGAACCGCACACCCGACAAGGCCGGCGCCGTGATTGCCGATTGCTGTGCGCAGCAGCACCGGTTCGGCCCGCTGGATGACCTTGCTCTGCATGCGGAAAAAGCCGACCTGATGATCAATACGACGAGCGCCGGGCACACCGGCTATCACTTTGAGCTACCGCCCGGAAAAGGCCGCACATTCTTCGATATGAGCTATGGCGCCCCGGCTCGGGCCCAGCTCGAGCATGCCCGCGAGGCTGGCTGGGAGGCTGCAGATGGCCTTCCCATGCTGGTCTGTCAGGCCGCGGAAAGTTTCCGCATCTGGTTCGGCGGGGAGTTGCCGGACATTGAACTGGCCCTTGAAGCCTGTCGCGAAACCCTGAAACTGCACGGATGATCATTCTCGGACTGACCGGCTCCATCGGCATGGGCAAGAGCGCCACGGCGGCCATGTTCGCCGAGGCTGACATTCCCGTTTACGATGCCGATGCCGCTGTTCACTCCATTTACGCCAGGGGCGGTCTTGCCGTCGAACCCTTGGGCGAGCGCTTCCCGAGCGTGGTTGTCGACGGCGCCGTCAGCCGCCAGAAGCTGCGCGACATCGTTCTGGAAGATCCGGACGCGCTGAAGGATCTTGAAGCGATCGTGCATCCGCTGGTCGGCGAGACCCAGTCCCAGTTCCGCCGGGATGCGATCCATGGCGGCGCAAAACTTGCCGTGCTGGATATTCCGCTGCTGTATGAGACCGGCGGCGACGCGCGTTGCGATTATACGGCTGTCGTGACGGCCCCGGCCCGGGTCCAGCGCGCACGCGTCATGATGCGCGAGGAAATGTCGGAAGAGGATTTCGAGCGCATCCTGGCCAAACAGATGCCCGATGCGGACAAGCGCGCCCGGGCCGACTTCGTCATCTCTACAGCCTTCGGTTTCGATTTTACGCGAACGCATGTAAACGCGATCATAGATCTGCTGACCCGCATGGAAGAGGCCGAGCGATGAGCACCCATCTGCGTGAAATTGCTTTCGACACCGAGACGACCGGCCTGGACTGGGCCGGGGATGACCGCATCATCGAGGTCGGCGCCGTCGAGCTCGTCAATCACGTGCCGACCGGGCTGACCTTTCATGAGCGCATCAATCCGCGCCGCCCGGTCTCGGCCAAGACGATCGAGATCACCGGCATCACCGACGATATGCTCGTCGACAAGCCCTATTTCGAAGACCCGGTCATCGTGGATGCGCTTCTTGAATTCATCGGGGATTCGCCGATTGTCGCCCACAATGCGAGCTTCGACCGGAGCTTCCTGAACGCTGAACTGGTCCGCTGCGGCAAGGTGGAGACCATCGAGACGCAATGGGTCGATACGCTGGAAATGGCCAAGAAGCGCTACCCCGGCGCGCCAGCCTCGCTCGATGCCCTGTGCAAGCGGTTCAACGTCAATGCCGAAGCCCGCACGCTTCACGGCGCGCTGCTCGACAGCCAGTTGCTTGCGGAAGTGTATCTCGAATTGCGCGGCGGCCGCGCCCGCAGCTTCGATTTTTCCGATGGCCTCGACGATGGCGACAGTGCCCGCTTCCGGGTGGCGCATCAGCGCCCTCAGCCCCTGCCCTCGCTCGTTACCGGCGATGAAGCCGAACAACATGCCGCCTTCATTGCCGAGCTTGGCGACAATGCCATCTGGTCAAATTATCGGGATTGAGGCGAAAGCCGGGCCTAGGCCTGGCCCTGACCGCCTTCTGAGCCACCGCCACTGAAATCAGGCTGCTGGGCCGGTTGTGTGGCGCTGGTCTGCTGCAGGTTCTGCTGGCCGCGTTCGCGCTGCTGGCGATAGAGCGCGGTGAAGTCGACCGGATCGATGCGCAGCGGCGGGAAGCCGCCTTCCTGGGTGACATCGGCAACGATGCGCCGCGCAAACGGGAAGAGCAGGCGCGGGCATTCGATCAGCAGCATGGCTTCCATATCGGCTTGCGAGGCGCCCTGGATCTGGAACAGCCCGGCATATTGCAGCTCGACAATGAAAAGGGCCGTTTCCTTGGTGCCAGCGCGGGCATTCAGCTTGAGAACGACTTCATAAACCCCCTCATTGGCATTCTGCGGGGTGGCTTGCACATCGATGCCCAGATCGACATTCGGCTGCTCATTTACACGTGCGCCAGGATTTTCGAAGGAGAGATCCTTGATATACTGATTAATAACGCGCAGGCTGGGCCCGGTAGGCTGTTGCTGCGGCTGAGTGGCGTCTGACGTGTCGGACATGGGCATGAAATCCTCTACAAGCTGGGTTTGGCGCCTATCATGTGCCCCCATCTTGCGCAACACTGGGTGGCACAGCGTAAAACGTCCCTATATGTGTGACTGAAGGCAGAATTTTCTCGGAGACCGTATGTCATCGTCGATCATTGAACTCGCGCTTCTCGCAGCGATAGCGGTCTTTGTCGGCTGGCGCCTGTACACGACGCTCGGCAGCGATTCCGGCCCGCCCGAGAACCGCACACGCTCGGAGCCGGTGAACACGCAGCGCCCGGCCGCAGAGACCCGTAACCCCGACCAGCAACCGGGCTTGCGCCCGGCCTTTACGGGCCCGGCCGCGGCTGGCCTGGAGGCCATTCACGGGGTCGATCCCTCCTTCAATCCGCGTGAATTCATGGAAGGCGCGAAGGGGGCCTATGAGATGCTGGCCTCGGCCTTTGCCCGTGGCGACCGCGAGACGCTGAAGCCCTGGCTCGACACCGATGTCTACGAGGCCTGGGACGCCGCGATTGCCGAGCGCGAAAAGACAGGTGCCGAAGCGCCCCAGCTTCTGCGCATCCGCCATAGCGAAATCGACGATGCCAGCCTGGAGGGGTCGATAGCGCGTGTGACGGTCCTCTTCGAAGCCGAACTCGGCGAAGGCGACCTGCACCGCAAGTCCGAGGAATACTGGACGTTCAAGCGCGACACCAATTCCGATGATCCGAACTGGCTGCTCGACGACGTCGACGTCGCCTGACGCGCTTTTCAAGTGACTTTGCGCGCTTTTCGGCGCACCCTCGCAGGCTCAACCATGAGCAGGCGAGGGGACGAGCATGGCCAAAGACCTTGTTTTCTATACCAATCCGATGTCACGCGGGCGCATCATCCGCTGGATGCTTGAAGAGATCGGTGAGCCCTACGAGACCGAAATTCTCGGTTATGGCGACACGATGAAGAAGGCCGCCTATCTGGACATCAATCCGATGGGCAAGGTGCCCGCCCTCAAACATGGCCAGGCCGTCATAACGGAAACGGCCGCCATCTGCGCTTATCTGGCCGATGCCTTTCCGGCCAAGGGGCTTGCCCCGGCGCTGGAGGACAGGGCGGCCTACTATCGCTGGTTCTTTTTTGCCGCAGGGCCGGTCGAAGCGGCGACGACGAACAAGTCACTGGGTGTCGTGCCAAGCGACGAGCAGCAAGGCATGGTGGGCTATGGCTCGCTGGACGCGGTCATGGATACACTGGAAAAGGCCGTTTCCGAAACGCCTTATCTGGCCGGAGACGCCTTCAGTGCGGTGGACGTCTATGCCGGCTCGCAGATTGGCTGGGGGCTGCAGTTCGGCACGCTCGATAAACGCAAGGCGTTTGAGAACTATTGGGCCCGCATCAGCGACCGGCCCGCCAAAAAACGCGCCGACGAGATCGACAATGCGCTGATGCAGGATTGAGCACACTTTTTAAGTTGAGAGCCCGGCGGAAGCCCGGCACTCTTGTGCGCATGCGTGCCCGTTTTGCTTTTCTCGCAAGCCTTCTCATCCTGGCGGCCTGTGCGTCCAGGCCTGCGCCCGAACCCAGCCTTCCGGCAGGGCCTGAAACAGGCCCGGAGACAACGGCCCCGGCGCCCATGGCGCCGCCGATACCGGCAGCCTTTGATGCCCTGCCCGGCTGGGACCGGGCAGATCTCCTGCCCGGGCTCTCGGCCATGGAGAAGAGCTGCGAAGTCTTCCAGCGGCGGAACCCGGCGGGCTTTCTGTCCGATCAGGCCAAATGGGCCGGCCGTGTCGAGGACTGGCTTCCGGCCTGCGCTGCACTTGATGTCGTTGGGGACCCGTCGAGTGCCCGCGCGGTCGTGCAGGCGCTTTTCCAGCCGGTAGAGATCCTGAGTGTGTCGGGCGACTCGAAGTTCACCGGCTATTTCGAACCCGTCTACGAAGCGCGCCGCACGCCGCAATATCCGTACACCGAACCGGTCCCGGCCCTGCCGGGCGATCTCGTCTCCGAAGGTGGCGACAATGTCTATCAGCGCCTCTCGAATGGCAGCCGGCGGCCCTACCCCACGCGTGCAGAGATCACCCGTAACGGCGTCACCCCGCTGGCTTATGCCCATCCGGCTGACGTCTTCTTCCTACAGATCCAGGGCTCCGGGAAGCTCGTTTTCCCCGATGGCCATGTCATGAAAGCCGCTTATGCCGCGCACAATGGCCGGCCTTTCCGCTCGACGGCGAACTGGCTGATGGACAGGGGCTGGATCAGCCGTGGGGAGGCCTCAATGCAGGGCATCCGCGCCTGGATGGACCGGGCGAGCCCTGAGCGTGTCCGTGAGGCGATGAACGCCAATCCGCGCTTTGTCTTCTTCACCGCCGAGCCAGTTGAGGACGGCGCCAGCGGGCCAAAAGGCGCAATGACCGTGCCGTTGACCGCCATGGGGTCCATGGCCGTGGACCGCAGCTACCACCCGCTCGGCGTCCCAGTCTTCGTCAGGACGACGTCGCCGGGCCTTGGCGGCGACTGGTCCGGCCTGCTTGTCGCGCAGGACACGGGCGGGGCGATCAAGGGCGCTGTGCGCGGCGACATCTATTTCGGCACAGGCGCTGAAGCCGGGGATCGGGCCGGAACAATGAATGCTCCGGGCCGGCTCTGGATGCTCCTGCCGCGCGCGGTCGCCACCCGCCTGCCGGGGCGCGACGCATATGCCGGGCTTGGTCGTGTGCCACCAGCGCCTTAAATGGCGATCATGTCGAAGCGCCGCCTCACCTCGGATGAACAGAAAGCCTGGGACAGGGTCCGCCAGTCTGTGCGGCCCCTGAAAGCCGGCAATTCGCCGAAAGTGAAGCGCGACCTGACCGATCATCCTTTTCTGCGTCAGGTGAAACCGGCCGCAAAAAAGACCGGCACATCCACTGCGCCCTCTAGTGCACCGCCCAGGCATACCGCCACTGGGCCGCAAAACCGTGGGACGGAGAAGAAAATTCGCAGGGGAAAAGTCGAGGTTTCGGCCAGTTTCGACCTGCACGGTCATACCCAGCAGTCGGCCTGGTCAGCCCTGCCAGCCTTCCTCCTGCGCGAGCAGGCGCGCGGCTCGCGATGTGTAATCGTCATTACAGGGAAGGGCCAGTACGGCGAGGGGGTACTGCGGCGCAACTTCCTGCGCTGGTTGGACTTGCCGGAAGGCCGGAGCCTTGTTTCCGGCTATGCCCAGGCACACCCGCGCCATGGCGGGGCCGGGGCGTTCTATGTTTTCATAAGACGCCGCTAGGCCTTTGTTTGTCTTGAGGCTTTTTCGGCAAGGCCGGAGACGCCGCGCCGCTCGGCCAGGGCATCGGCCACCATGTCGAGTGAGACCCCCTTCGCTCTCAGTCCGACCAGCATGTGAAACAGGAGATCGGCGGCCTCGGAAGCGGCTTCCTTGCGGCTTTCCGCGGCAATGGCCAGCGCCAGCTCGGCGCCTTCCTCGGCGATTTTCTTCCCGCAGCGCACCGGCCCGGCGCGCAACAGCTTGGCGGTATAGGATTTTTCCGGGTCGCCACCGGCCCGTTCATCGACGGTTTCAGCAAGCGTGCCGAGCAGGGCGTTCAGCCGGTCTGCAGAGCCAAGATCCTGTTTTGCCATGCTATTTCACTTTCTGCGGTTCGAATGGCCGGACGGGTGCGCCTGCAGCGGCAAGCGCGGCCCGCGCGTCGGCGAGGCTGACCTCGCCAAAGTGGAAGATCGAGGCGGCCAATACAGCATTCGCGCCGCCTTCCAAAACGGCCGGCGCCAGGTCACTGGCCTTGCCCGCGCCACCAGAGGCGACGATGGGAATGTCTACAGCCGCCCGGATCGCCTTCAGCAGCGGGATGTCATAGCCCGATTTCGTGCCGTCCTTGTCCATGGAGGTCAGCAGGATTTCGCCAGCCCCCCGGCGCTCAACTTCTGCAGCAAATTCAACAGCATTGATGCCGGTCGGCTTGCGTCCGCCATGGGTGAAGATTTCCCAGCTATCCCCGGACTTGCGCGCATCGATGGCGACGACCACGGCCTGGCTGCCAGCCTTGGCGGCACATTCGGAAATCACACCCGGATTGGCGACAGCGGCGGAATTGATCGCCACCTTGTCGGCCCCGGCCCGCAAAAGCTCGACCAGATTGGCGGCTGAGCGCACCCCGCCCCCGACGGTGAGCGGCATGAAACATTGCTCGGCGGTTCGACTGACCACATCGAGCATGGTGCCGCGGCCTTCATGGCTGGCGGTGATGTCGAGAAAGCAGAGCTCGTCGGCGCCCTGTTCGTCATAGATTTTGGCAAGTGCGACCGGGTCGCCGGCATCGCGCAGATCGACGAAGTTCACGCCTTTGACCGTGCGTCCATCTTTCACATCCAGGCAGGGAATGATGCGGGTCTTCAGCATCACAGCCCGCCTTTCACAGCAGCAATCGCGGCTGCCGGGTCGATGTCGCCATCATAGAGGGCTCGCCCGAGAATGCTGCCCGAAATTGCATGTCGGCTACCGGCGTTCATGAGGTTTTGTATGTCATCAAGGCTGGCCACGCCGCCAGAGGCAATCACGGGAATCGAAACAGCTTCGGCCATCTCACTGGTAAACTCCACATTTACCCCGGTTTTCATGCCGTCGCGGGAAATGTCGGTCACGACAAGGCCCGCCACTCCGCAGCCTTCGAAGATTTTCGCCAGTTCCACGGCTTTCATGTCGGAGGTTTCCGCCCAGCCCTCGACAGCGACATAGCCATCCTTCGCATCGATGCCCACGACGATGCTGTCGGGCAGATCGCGCGCGGCCGATTTGACGAGTTCCGGGTCGCGCAGCGCGGCAGTGCCGAGAATGACGCGCGCCACACCGGCCTCGAGCCAGGCATCGATCTGGGCGCGCGTGCGGATGCCGCCCCCCAGCTGGACCGGTACCTGCGTTGCCTTGAGGATGGCGCGCACGGCATCGCCATTGGCGCTGTTGCCGGCAAAGGCGCCGTTCAGGTCGACAACGTGCAGCCGGTCGAACCCCATGGCCATGAATTTGGCCGCCTGGTCGGCCGGATCCGGATTGAATGCGGTCGCCTGGTCCATCTCGCCGCGTAGCAGGCGCACGCACTGGCCATCCTTGAGGTCGATGGCGGGATAAAGGTCAAACCGGGCGGTCATACCGGCCTCCAGGCCATAAAATTGGCCAGCATCTGAAGGCCGACCCTCTGGCTTTTCTCGGGGTGAAACTGTGTGCCGACCATATTGTCCCGGGCGATGACGGCGGTGATCGGCGCGCCATAGTCGGTCGACGCGGCCAGATCGCCGTTATCTTTGAGCTGCATCGCATAAGAGTGCGTAAAATAGACGTGGGGGTCTTCACCGAGTCCCTGGAGCACCGGGTGATCCTGGTGCAGCTGCAGGCCATTCCAGCCCATATGCGGTACAGGCAGGCCGGGTGCAGCCTTGATCCGGTCGACATCACCCTGGATCCAGCCAAAGCCGGGCGTCTCGCCATCCTCGAGGCCGCGGTCGGCCATCAGCTGCATGCCGACACAGATCCCGAAGAAGGGGACGGCGCGGTCAATCACTGCTTCGCCCAGCGCGTCTTCCAGGCCAGGAACGGCGCGAAGTCCTTTGGCGCAATCGGCATAGTGGCCAACGCCGGGCAAAACGATCCGGTCAGCCCGTCTGACCATGTCGGCGTCCGCGGTCACATGGATCTCGCACGCCGCACCGGAGGCGCTGGCTGCGGTGCGCAGCGCGCGTTCGGCAGAGTGCAGATTGCCGGAACCGTAATCGATGAGTGCGAGATATGCCATCAGGCGCGCTCTTAAACGGGTGCAGCGGCGAGGGAAAGAGGCATTGGCTTGATAAGCTGCCAGCTGTGTCGCAAGGTCGCCGGTAAACCATCATGGAGAATCCTTAATGCGTCCGTCCCTTTTTGCCGCGTCCCTTGGTGTCCTTGCGCTTAGTCTGTCCGCACCCGCCTCTGCCGAAATGTCCACCGAAGAGGCTATTGGCCTCGTCGAACAGCGATCGGAGCTAACCGAAAGCCTTGCCGACCAGCTCTGGCAATGGGCCGAGGTTGGCTATCAGGAAACCAAGTCATCGCAGCTCTTGCAGGACACGCTGGCCGAAGAAGGCTTCGAGATCGAAGCTGGGGTTGCCGATATCCCGACGGCTTTCGTCGCGGAATATGGCTCGGGCGAGCCGGTCATCGCGATCCTGGCGGAATTCGATGCGCTGCCGGGCATCAACCAGACCGATGCCCCGACCCGCGAGCAGGTGCCGGGCAAGGCAGCCGGCCAGGCCTGCGGGCACAATCTGTTCGGCGCCGGCTCGACGACGGCAGCCATCGCCATCCGCCATTGGCTTGAGGAGACCGGGGCCCAGGGCACGATCCGCCTTTACGGCACACCGGCCGAAGAGGGCGGCAGCGGCAAGGTCTACATGACGCGCGCCGGCCTTTTCGACGATGTCGACATCGCCATGCACTGGCACCCGGACGATGAGAACTCTGCCGCGGCGAACACCTCGCTCGCCAACCGTTCGGCCAAGTTCCGCTTCTACGGCCAGTCAGCCCACGCGGCTGGTGCCCCGGAGCGCGGGCGGTCCGCTCTCGACGGGGTCGAGGCTTTCGACATGATGGCCAATATGATGCATGAGCACATGCCTCAGGATGCCCGCATGCATTATGTCATCACCTCCGGCGGCAACGCCCCGAACGTGGTGCCGGACTTCGCGGAAGTCTTTTACTATGTCCGCCACCCGGATGCCGATGGCGTCGACAAGATCTGGACGCGCCTGGAAGATGCCGCTCGCGGCGCGGCCATGGGCACCGGCACGAAAGTGGAGTGGGAGATCATCCACGGTAACAACCCGCTCCTGGTCAATGAAACGCTGGCCCGGATGATGGATGAGAAGCTGCGCGACACAGGTGGCATCACCTACACATCTGAAGAAAAGGCCTATGCCGAGAAGATTGCGGCAACGTTCGACGATCCGGAGCTGAAGATCGGCTCCGAGGAGGAGATCCAGCCCTTCGAGATCTCGCTAGGCTACGGCTCGACCGATGTGGGCGACGTCTCCTGGGCGGTCCCGACGGTTGGCTTGCGCACGGCCACCTGGGTGCCGGGCACCTCGGCCCATAGCTGGCAGGCGGTTGCTGCAAGCGGCATGTCGATCGGGGAGAAGGGCGCCAAGCTGGCGGCCAAGACGCTTACCCTGGCCGCCATCGAGCTTTACCAGAACGAAGACCTAATCGAGCAGGCCTGGGAAGAGTTCGAAGAAAAGCGTGGGCCGGACTATGAATACAAGTCGCTTCTCGGCGACCGTGAGCCTCCGCTCGACTATCGTAAATAAGCCCTAGAGGCTGCCTTTCGTGGACGCCGGCTTGCCCTGAAGGCGCGGGTCGGCGGTCACGGCCATGCGAAGCGCCCGTGCCGTGGCCTTGAAGCAGCTTTCGGCGATGTGGTGATTGTTCTCGCCGTAGAGGTTCTCGACGTGCAGGCACATGCCGCCATTGCCGGCCAGCGCGTGGAAGAATTCCTTGAAAAGCTCTGTGTCGAGATCGCCGACCTTGTCGCGCCGGAAGTCCACCTTCCAGACAAGGTAAGGACGCTTACAGAGATCGATGGAGGCCCGGCTCAGCGTCTCGTCCATCGGGACATAGGCGTGGCCGAAGCGGGTGATCCCGGCAAAATCGTCCAGCGCCTGCTTGATGGCTTGCCCGATGACGATGCCCGTATCCTCGACGGTGTGGTGGGCGTCGATATGCAGATCGCCTTTGGCCTTCACCGTCATGTCGATGAAGCTGTGGCGCGACAGCGAATCCAGCATGTGATCGAAGAAGCCGACCCCGGTTTCAATATCGGAGCGGCCCGTCCCGTCGAGATTGACGGTCACGGTAATGTCTGTCTCGCGCGTTGTGCGCGTAATCGTGGCAGTGCGTTGGTCGGTCATGTCCGGCATCAGATAGTGTGTCTCGATCCAAAGAGCTACATCAGATTCATTCACGGAATTCTAAAGTTTCCGGGGATAATGTCCGTATGTGTCATGTTTGATCGATCATAAAGCCGGGGCCGGCCGTGCGGATATTTGACAAATTCACGCGCGCGCTCTCGAAGGCCCGCTTTTCAGTGGTTGTCCCTGTAACGGCTGCGCTGTGTGCGCTCGCCACGGCGCTGGCCTTCGATGTGATGTATTCGAGCGCGGCGGACTCGCGCTCCAGCGCGTCGTCGCAAATGCTGGCGGACCGGATTTCGGCGGTCATCGCCCCGGAGCTGGCTGCCGGAAACCATGCCATGGTTGACCAGCTCGTGACCGGCCTTGCCCCCGACACGGCCTTGGTGACAGACAGCGCGGGCGATATCGTCGCCGGCACGGGCGAGCGGAAGCTGCTTTCCGATGGCTATCACGCGCCTGTTCTGGCGGACGGCGAGGTGGTGGGCACCGTCCATGCCGGCCGCATCGCCCCTGGCGGCCTGCCCATTCCGCTGGCCATGATGGTCAGCGCTACCCTGATCGTGGTTGGCCTGTCTTACTGGGTGGCAGGCTATTTTTCCCGCATTGCAAGTGTGCAGGTCCGCGAGCTGAGCAAGACGCTGAGCCGCCTGAGTGCCGGCCGCCGGTTTCAGTCTGGCGAGGCGCCGCTTCTCTTCGAGGAGTTTCGCTACCTCCGGGCCGATCTGGTACGCACGATCCGGCAGTTGCGCGGAGAGATCCAGAAACTTTCGGATGCTGCTTACACCGACGAGCGCACGGGGCTGGGCAATTCGGCCCGGCTGACCCAGCAGCTGACGGAGTTCATCGCGCACTCATCCTTTGAAGAACCGGCCGCCTATGTCCTGGTCGATGCCGATGGCCTGCAGCAGTTTTCCGAGCTTCATGGCACAATCATGCCGCATGAAGTCCACGCGGCGATGGCCAAGCGCATCTCGCAATTCGTCGAGACCCGTCAGCAGGAATTGTCCCTTGAGAGCGACAGCTGGCCCGTCTTCGCGCTGCAATCGGATGAGTTCGCCGTTCTGGTGAACCGCATCGGGGCGCGTCACGAGGTGATGCGGTTCGTGCGCAACCTGCTCGATGCCCTGAGACAGCCTTATACGATTGGCGGGCAGAATCTCCGGCTGCCCGCATCAGCCGGCATCGTGATGATCCCGGAAGATGGCCAGTCGGCCCAGGAAATCCGCAAGCGCGCCGAGTCCGCGCTGTTCCAGGCCCGGCGGACCGATCATGCCGACCTGCACTTCTATTCCCCGAAACTCGACCGCCAGAATGCCGCCCGCAAGCGGCTGGAAGCTGAGGTTCGCGCCGCTGTCGAGAACAGACGCTTCCTGCCTGTCTTCCAGCCGAAGGTGGATTTGCGCACCGGTCGCATCGTCGGCGCCGAAGCGCTTGCCCGCTGGAAGCTGGAGAGCGGACGTATCGTTTCGCCCAATGTCTTCATTCCCGTGGCCGAGGCGACCGGCCTGATCGGGGATATCGGCACGCAGATCACCGAGCAGGCCTGCAAGGCCGGGGCGAGATGGCACGGCCTTGGCTTTGAAGGCGTCTCGGTGGCCGTGAATGTTTCCCCGCTGCAGTTCGAAGCCGAGGACCTTGGTGGCAAGATTATCCACGCCATGAGTGAGGCAGGCCTTCCGCCGAAACTCCTGCAGCTTGAAATCACCGAAAGCGTTGCCGTGTCCGATCCGGAACGGTTGCGGGATGTGATCGGCCCGCTGAAAACGATGGGGGTGAAGCTCGCTATCGACGATTTCGGGACCGGCCACTCCAACCTGGCCATGCTGGGCCGCCTGCCGTTTGACGTCTTCAAGATCGACCGGGCCTTCATTTCCAGCCTCTATACTGACGAGCAGGCGCCGGCGATTGTCGAGATGATCCTCGGTATGGCGGAATCGCTCGGCATGGAAACAGTGGCCGAAGGCGTGGAGACTGAGGCCCAGAAGGATTTCCTGCGCCGGCGCGGCTGTGACCAGTACCAGGGCTATTTCTACAGCCCGCCCGTCGCATTCGATCGCTTCATCGAGATGCTGCGCCAGGACCGCGCAGGCGATGCAGCCGATGTGAGCTGAAGCCTCTCAGGCTCTTGCGGATCGCCCCCAGGTGCGCCACATCACCTCTCGTGACTGAACAAGACAGACCTTCCTCTCCGCTCTGGCATGGCACGACGATCCTTTCGGTTCGCACTGGCGACAAGGTCGTCATGCTCAGTGATGGCCAGGTTTCGATGGGCCAGACCGTCATGAAGGGCAATGCCCGCAAGGTGCGCCGGCTCGGCAATGGCCAGATTCTGGCCGGCTTTGCTGGCGCCACGGCGGATGCCTTCACCCTGTTTGAGCGGCTTGAGCAGAAACTCGAGCGCCATCCCAACCAGCTTCAGCGCGCCGCTGTCGAACTGGCCAAGGACTGGCGCACGGAGAAATATCTCCAGAAGCTCGAAGCCCTGCTGATCGTGGCCGACAAGGAGGTGACCCTGGTGATCACGGGCGCCGGCGACGTACTCGAGCCGGAGCATCATGTTGTGGCTGTCGGTTCTGGCGGCAATTATGCGCTCGCCGCTGCCCGCGCGCTCTATGCCTATGAAAAGGACGCTGAAACGCTCGGCCGTCAGGCGATGGAAATCGCCGCCGATATCTGCGTCTACACCAATAGCAATTTCTCGATCGAGACCCTGGATCTCAAAGCCTGATGGACATGCTGACGCCGAAGGAAATCGTTGCCGAGCTTGACCGGCACATTGTTGGCCAGGCCGACGCGAAGCGGGCCGTTGCCCTCGCGCTACGCAATCGCTGGCGCCGGAAAGAGGCGCCCGATGAACTGCGCGAGGAGATCACGCCGAAGAACATCCTGATGATCGGTCCGACGGGCGTCGGCAAGACCGAGGTTTCGCGCCGGCTCGCCAAGCTGGCTAATGCGCCCTTCCTCAAGGTTGAGGCAACGAAGTTTACCGAAGTCGGCTATGTCGGCCGGGACGTCGAACAGATTGTCCGCGACCTGGTCGAGTCGGCCGTCAGCATGGTGAAAGCCCAGCGTCGTAAGGCCGTCGAGGAACAGGCGCGCGAGGCGGCTGAAAACCGGCTTCTGGATTCGCTCGTTGGGGAGGATGCCCAGTCGTCCACGCGCGAAGTCTTCCGCAACAAGCTGCGTGATGGCGAGCTGGATGACCGCGACATCGATATCGAGCTGGCCGATACCAGCAATCCGATGCCGATGATGGACATGCCGGGCTGCGGCGGTTCCATGGGCATGGTCAATCTGGGCGACCTGCTCGGCAAGGCGATGGGAGGACGTACCAAAAGAGTACGCACAACGGTGCATGATGCCTACAAGCCGCTGATCGGCGAAGAAGCCGACAAGTTGATCGACGAGGAAAGCGTCACCCGTGAAGCAATCCGGCTGGTCGAGTCTGACGGCATCGTCTTCCTCGATGAGATCGACAAGGTTGCCGGCTCAAGCGGGCGCAGCGGTGGCGATGTCAGCCGTGAGGGTGTGCAACGCGACCTGCTGCCCCTGATCGAGGGCACCACGGTGTCCACGCGCCGCGGCCCGGTCCGCACCGACCATATTCTGTTCATTGCGTCCGGCGCCTTCCACGTCGCCAAGCCGTCCGACCTCCTGCCGGAACTGCAGGGCCGCCTGCCAATCCGGGTCGAGCTCAAGCCGCTGAGTCGCGACGACATGCGCCGCATCCTGATCGAGCCGGAAGCCTCGCTTATCCGCCAGCATGAAGCGCTGATGCAGTCCGAGGGCGTGGAGCTGAAATTCGAGGATGCGGCGATTGATGCACTGGCCGACATCGCGGTTCGCGTGAATGACACGGTTGAGAATATCGGCGCCCGCCGCCTCCAGACCGTGCTCGAACGCCTCCTGGACGAGATCAGCTTTACCGCGCCTGACCGCAAGGGTGAGACGGTGACGATCACGGCCGATTATGTCGAGGCGCAGCTTTCCGACCTGGCCGGCAATAGCGATTTGTCGAAATTCATTCTTTAGCGGCACTGGCCGTGGCCGAGCGGCGCACGGGCAGGTGCTTCTTGCCCCAGTCGCGCAAGGTGATCAGCGCAGGCGCGAACTCCTTGCCCTTTTCGGTCAGAAGGTATTCGTGCCGCTTGGGCCGCTGCGAATAAGCCTTCCGTTCAAGAATACCGGCGTCCACCAGGCGCTTGAGCCGGCTTGAGATGATATGCCGGGTCGCGCCCGTATTGGCGGCGAATTCCTCGAATTTCGAGCACCCCAGAAAGCAGTCCCGCAGGATCAGGAGTGTCCACCGGTCTCCGACCAGGGTTAGCGTGCGGGCGACAGGGCACCAGTTTTCGTCAAGCTCGGACCATTTCATGATAGCCAATCATACCCTGTTTTGGTAAAGTTCCAAAATGGAACCTGTTTATTGGCGGCAAAGTCGATTATCCCTGCTCGTTTGCTGCTCCATTACCGACCGGGCGTGAGCGTATGATGCTCTGCCTGTCATCGCAACTTAGCGCGCCGGAAAGGGCCTAGCCATGCCAAAGACGCTCGACTTCTTTTTCGATTTCATAAGCCCCTTCTCCTATGTCGCCTTCCATGCCCTGCCGGGCCATCTTGAGGGCGTGGACGCCGGTGTCGCTTACCGGCCGATGTTCCTCGGAGCCGTGATGAAGGCCACAGACAACCGGCCACCGGGCCTGGTGCCGGTGAAGGGGGTGTATATGAGCAAGGATCTGGAGCGCTGCTGCCGGCGCCATGGCCTTGGCTTTCGCATGAATCCGCATTTCCCGCTGATGAATACGCGTCCCCTGCTGCGGGCTGCGTGCGGGCTGGCGGACAATCCTGACGAGCAGCGCAGCTTCATAGAGGCGGTCTTCCGGCATGTCTGGGCGGAACCAGAGCCGCTCAAGACCGATGATGCGGACCAGGTCAGAGGAATGTGCGAGAGGGAAGGCTTCGATCCGGCCCGCATTCTGGCGCTGTCAGAAGACGCAGACACCAAGGCAGCAATGAAGGCGAACACAGATGAGGCGGTTGCCCGCGGGGCTTTCGGTGCGCCGAGCTTCTTCGTGGGCGATGAGCTCTTCTTCGGTCATGACAGGCTCGATTATGCGGTCGAGGCCCTGCAGGAAGCGTGAGCCCGGGCGCTATGGCCCAGGCTCGATATGGCTTCAGGTGATGATGCCGGCCTTCTTGGCCAGGTCGGCATAAGGTGTCTCGGGCCGCGGCCCATAATGGGAAATGACCTCTGCCGCAGCGATGTGGCCGAGTTTTGCGCAGGTCGGCAGCGGCAGGTCGCGCGACAGGCCGAACAGGAAGCCGGCGGCGTACTGGTCGCCCGCACCCGTCGTATCGACGACATCACCGACCGGCTCGGCCTCGACATGGATCGGGTCGCCGCCGCCAATCACCACAGAGCCCTTTTCCGAGCGTGTGACCGCCGCAAGGCCCGTATCGGCCTGCAGCTTGGACAGGGCCTCGTCGAAATCCTCGGTCTCGTAAAGCGAGAGAAGCTCGGCCTCATTCGAGAAGAGAATGTCGACGTGGTTGCGGATCAGGTGCAGGAAGCTCGCGCGGTGGCGCTCGACGCAGAAATTGTCCGACAGCGTCAGCGAGACCTTGCGGCCGGCGGCCTTGGCGATCTCGGAGGCGTGCACAAAGGCCTTCTTTGCCGGTTCTTGGTCGAAGAGATAGCCTTCGAGATAGAGGATGCCGGCGGATTTGACGGCCTCTTCCTCGACATCGTCCGGCGAGAAGAGCACCGAGGCCCCGAGGAAGGTGTTCATGCTGCGGGCGCCATCGGGCGTCACGAAGATGATGGAGCGGGCCGTAGCCGGGCCTTCCGAAAGCGGCGGCGTGGTGAAGGGAATGCCGCTATCATTCATGTCCTTGCGGAAGACATCGCCCAGCGGGTCCTGAGATACCTTGCCGATATAGGAGGCCTTCGCGCCGAAGCTCGCCAGGCCGACAATCGTGTTCGCCCCGGACCCGCCAGAGAGCTGCTGGGCATGCGGGGCAGCGGCCGTGAGCTTGTCGGCACGGGGTTCGTCAATAAGGGTCATGCCTTCCTTGCGGATCTCATGTTCCTGGAGAAAAGAGTCCTCAACAGGAGCAATCATGTCGACAATTGCATTGCCAAGACCGACGACGTCGAACCGGGTATCTGTCACGGGCACCTCGCTTTTTTTGCCTAAAGTCGGGGCTGGCTTCGCAAACCTTCGGCGTGGACGCAAGCCGTGTGGGCAGATATAGGCCCCGGCGATGCGAATTGCCTATCTAGCTTCCGAAGTGACTTTGCCGGGCTCACCGATACGGCGCGGTGACGCTTTTGAGCATGATTATATGATGGATCTCTTGCGTACCGGCTTCTCCCGGCATGGCGCGAGCATCGAGGCAATCGCCTGGGATGACCCAGCCGCCGACTGGGCAAGCTACGACGCGGCCCTGATCGGAACGACCTGGGATTACTGGGACCGGGTGGACGCCTTTCTGGAGACGCTATCGACAATCGGGTCGCAGACACAGCTCCACAATCCGGCAGACCTGGTCAGCTGGAATATCCGGAAGACCTATCTGCGCGACCTTGAGGCGCGTGGGGCAAGGCTCATTCCCACGCTCTGGCTCGATCGGGTCGATGAGGCGGCGGTTTCTGCCGCCTTCGATACGCTTGGCTCAGACGATCTCGTCTTCAAGCGCCAGATTGCCGGCGGGGCGTTCGGGCAGCATCGCCTGAAACGCGGCGAGCCCATCCCGGCCATGCCGCACCCCATGATGGTCCAGCCTTTCCTGCCGATGATCGAACAGGAGGGCGAGCTAAGCTTCATCTTTATCGACGGGGCGCTTTCCCATGCGTTGCTGAAGCGCGCTGCGCCGGGCGATTACCGGATACAGTCGCTTTATGGCGGGACGGAAACAGCCATCGAGCCGTCGCCCGGTGATGTCAGCGCGGCGCAGGCCGTTCTGGAAACGCTGGACGAAACGCCGCTTTATGCCCGCGTCGACATGCTCCGCGAGCAGAGCGGAGCGCTATTGTTGATGGAACTCGAACTGATCGAGCCCTATCTCTATCCCGAACAGGGCCCCGAGCTTGGCAACCGCCTGGCCGACGCCCTCATGGCGCGGCTCTAGACCTTGACGCCAGCCTTTTCGGCGTCGGCAAGAAAGGCCGCAAGGCCCTTGTCGGTCAGCGGGTGGTTGATCAGGCCGCGCAGCACATTCGGCGGCACCGTCGCCACGTCAGCGCCGGCCAGCGCCGAGAGCTTCACATGGTTGGGCGTACGGATCGAGGCGGCGAGGATTTCGGTCTCGAACATGTAATTGTCGTAGATCGTGCGGATATCCTCGATCAGCTCCATGCCATCGACATTGATATCGTCGAGCCGGCCGATGAAGGGCGAGATATAGGTCGCCCCCGCCTTGGCGGCGAGCAGCGCCTGGTTGGCCGAGAAGCACAGCGTGACGTTCACCGCGGTGTCCTCGTCGGCCAGCGTGCGGCAGGCGCGCAGGCCATCCAGCGTCAGCGGCAGTTTCACCGCGACATTCGGAGCAATCTTCTGAAGCTTGCGGCCTTCGCTGACCATGGTGTCATACTCGGTCGCGACCACTTCGGCGCTGACATGGCCAGGCGTCAGCTCACAGATTTCCGCGATCACCTCGGCAAAGGGGCGGCCGGATTTCGCGATCAGCGATGGGTTGGTCGTGACGCCATCAATCAGGCCCGCTTCGGCCAGGGTCTTGATCTCGCCTGTATCGGCCGTGTCGACGAAGAATTTCATCTTGGGGGCTCCTGTCCTTGTCCGGCCCGCTTTAGCAGGGCCGCGTGCGAGCGGCTAGGCCGTATCGATGGGCTTTGTGAAATCGGCGCCGGCCATGTTAACCGGCATCGCAGCAATCAGACGGCCGGGCGTCCGACAGACGTGTAGCTGAAGCCACGGCGCGTCATGTCTTCCGGCGAATAGATGTTGCGCAGGTCCACGACGACATCGCCCTTCAGCGTTTCCTTCACCCGGTCAAGGTCGAGCGCGCGGAACTGGTCCCACTCGGTGATGATGACCATGGCATCGGCGCCGTCGATGGCGCCATAGGCGTCCTCGGCATAATCGAGTCCGGTCAGCAGTTTCCGGGCTTCGTGCATCCCTTCCGGATCATACGCCTTCACCTTGGCGCCAGCCTCGATCAGGGCCGGGACAATATCGAGTGAGGGGGCGTCGCGCATGTCGTCGGTGTTCGGCTTGAAGGCCAGGCCGAGCACGCCGACCGTCTTGCCTTTTACATCGCCGCCCATCGCCTTGATGACCTTTTCCGCCATGGCCCGCTTGCGACGGGCATTGACCTCGACAACCGTGTCGATGATGCGCACCGGACAGCCGGCTTCATTGGCTGTCTTGGTGAGGGCCAGCGTGTCCTTCGGAAAGCAGGAGCCGCCATAGCCCGGCCCGGCATTCAGGAATTTCCGCCCGATCCGGCCATCCAGCCCGATGCCGCGGGAAACCTCCTGCACATTTGCGCCGACAGCCTCACAGAGGTCGGCCATCTCGTTGATGAAGGTGATCTTCACCGCGAGGAAGGCGTTGGCGGCATATTTGATCAGTTCCGAGGTGCGCCGGGAGGTAAACAGAATCGGCGTCTCGTTGAGGAAGAGCGGGCGGTAGAGTTCGCGCATCACTTCACGGGCGCGCTCGCTGTCGGTGCCGACGACGACCCGGTCCGGGATCTTGAAATCCTTGATGGCCGCGCCTTCGCGCAGGAACTCCGGATTGGAGACGACGGCGAAATCGGCGTCCGGCTTGGTTTTCTTGATGATCGCCTCGACCTCGTCGCCCGTACCGACCGGCACGGTGGATTTCGTCACCACAACGGTGAAGCCGCTCATCAGCTCGGCAATTTCTTCGGCGGCGGCATAGACATAGGAAAGGTCGGCATGACCGTCGCCCCGGCGCGATGGGGTGCCCACCGCGATGAAGACGGCATCGGCCTCGGCAATCGCATCCTTGGCTTCGGTTGTGAAGTTGAGCCGGCCGGCATTCACGTTCTGGGCAACGAGTTCGTCGAGGCCGGGTTCGTAGATCGGAATCTCGCCTTGCTTCAGACGTTCGATCTTGCCCGCATCCTTGTCGACACAGGTCACGACATGGCCGAAATCGGCAAAACAGGCCCCGCTCACCAGGCCGACATAGCCTGTCCCAATCATCGCTACGCGCATGGATAGATCTCGCCTTCAGTTACGCCACCAGACATGCGCGCCGAGGGGTGCGATTTTTCTCACAAAAGGTCAAGCCGGGCGGGGCAGGGCCTTCTGTGTGAAATTTGGAAGGGAAATCGTGAGGCGCTGAGCGCGCGCCCGAAACGAAACCCGGCAATTTCAGGAATCTACCTGTAGTTGG
Organism: Henriciella aquimarina; assembly: GCF_002088975.1. Classification (GTDB taxonomy): domain Bacteria; phylum Pseudomonadota; class Alphaproteobacteria; order Caulobacterales; family Hyphomonadaceae; genus Henriciella; species Henriciella aquimarina. The sequence continues at coordinate 12,540 of NZ_NCST01000027.1, read as the reverse complement.
CTTAACTCTTGCTTGTCACAGTGGCCTGCCAGGCAGACGGAAGCTGGCACGGAAACGAGGAGACGGGCGTGTTCTGGAAAGTACAGCTTCACCTGTTTATCGCCCAGGGCATTCTGGTCTTTATCTACATCATATGGCCGCTTCTGAAGACGCTTTTTTCCTTGCTGGAACGGGCGATTGGCGCGCTGTTTTCTTCCGGTCCCGACATCGATGATCTCTATTCGGATGTCCGTCCGGAAGACTTGTTCGGTGACACTGGGCGCAAGGCCAGCTTCGGCGAACGGGGCTTCGATGAGTGGACGGAAGCCGCCCGCTCCAAATCTGCGCCGACCACACGGGAGAAACACCTCGCCGCGCTCGGCCTCGGCGCTTGCGTCACATCGCAAGAGATCCGTGCGGCCTACAGGCGTGCGGCCAAGAAATACCACCCCGACAGGTTTGCCTCGCAGCGCCATTCGCCAGCCCAAAGGCAGGCGGCGAGCGAGCGGATGCGCCAGGTCAACGAGGCCTATGACTGGCTGATGGCCAATCGCTAGGACGCCTCAGATTTCCTGGTTGTAGGCGCCCACTTCGGAATGCTTGCCGAGGCGTGGCTTGACCTCCTTGTGGAAGAGGTCGCGCATGTCGTCGGCCGATTGCAGGCTTTCGACTACCACGACGAGTTCCGGCTTGTTGGACGAAGCCCGCACCAGCACCCAGGAGCCGTCATCCAGCGTGACACGCGCACCATTGACCGTGTTCACCTCGGTGACTTTCCGGCCAAGAATTTCGCTGCCCTCGAGGCCCTGATACTCCTCGACCATCTTGTCGATGACGCCGTACTTCAGCTCGTCATCGCAATGCGGCGACATGGTCAGCGAGGTGTAGGCCACGCCCAACTCCTCGCGCAGGTCGGCCATCGTCTTGTCGGGATTGCGGTCCAGCATCTGCAGGACGGCGCCGGCAGCGACGATGCCGTCATCATAGCCAAGCCCGATCGGCGGGCGGAAGAAGAAGTGCCCGGATTTCTCGAAGCCGGCCAGTGCATCGAGCTCGGTCGTGCGGCGCTTGATGTAGGAGTGGCCGGTCTTGAAATAATCGACGGCGGCACCGTTTTCCTTCAGCACCGGATCGGTCTTGTAGAGGCCGGTGGATTTCACATCGACGACGAAGCTGCGGCCCGGATGGACGCGCGAAAGGTCGCGCGCCAGCATCAGGCCGATCTTGTCGGCGAAAATCTCCTCGCCCGTATTGTCGACGACACCGCAGCGGTCGCCATCGCCGTCGAAGCCCAGCGCGACATCGGCGCCATGCTCCTTCACGGCCTTGGCCATGGCGTGCAGCATTTCGCTGTCTTCCGGGTTTGGATTGTATTTCGGGAAGGTGTTGTCGAGGTCGCAATCCATCTCGATCACCTCGGCGCCCATGGCGCGCAGCGCCTCGGGGGCGAATGCGCCGGCTGTGCCGTTGCCGCAGGCGGCGACGACCTTGATCTTGCGCTTCAGGCTGATGCCCTCGGAAACGGACGCGATATATTTCTCGCGCAGGTCATCGACGCGGAAAGCGCCACCGCCGGCGCGCGGCTGGAATTCGCCGTTCAGCACGATCTCCTTCAAGCGGCCCATCTCATCCGGCCCGAAGGTGAGCGGCTTGTTCGCGCCCATCTTCACGCCGGTCCAGCCATTCTCGTTGTGGCTTGCGGTCACCATGGCGCAGCAATCGGCATCGAGTTCGAACTGCGCCCAGTAGACCATTGGTGACAGCGCCAGACCAACGTCCAGGACTTCGCAGCCGCCGGCGACAAGGCCGAGCTTCAGGGCGTTCTTGATCGGCAGCGAGATCGACCGGAAATCGTGCCCGGTCACCACTTTCGGCGTGACGCCCAGTTCGTGAAACAGGGTCGCCATGCCGAGGCCGAGCGCTTCGGCGCCAAGCAGGTTCAGTTCCGGCGCCTTGTCGCTGCCGGGAATGCCGAACCACCAGCGGGCATCGTATTCACGGAAACCGGTCGGCTTGACGAGCGGCAGGGTCTCGAACTCGATCGTGTTCGGGGCGATGTCGGCACGCGGTTTGGGCATCATCGGCCGGTAACTCCTTCAGTCAGATTGGCCCTCATTGGCACGAATGTATAAACGAATTACAAGTTGCAGCCCTGATTTAGGTTTGCTGCCGCTGGCCAAGCAGGAAATTTGCCATCCACTGGCCGACAAGCTCATTGTCCACAGGCGTTTCGAGGCTGTCGCAGGCTTCGTCCACCCGAGCCGGGCTGAAGGCGGTGCCGCGACGAACATTATACAGCGCGCAACAGAACCCGGCGGAGAATTCCGGATGGCCCTGGAAGCTGATGGCCGGCACGTCGCCATAGTCCAGCACGGCATAGGGGGTGAAATCCGACGCGGCGATCAGGCGGGCCCCCTCGGGCAGGGACAGCACCTGGTCCTGGTGGCTGACGCCGAGCGAGAAGGTGTCGCGGGTCAGCCCTGTCATCCAGCCGGGTTTCTCACAGACCTCATAGACATGCCGGCCAAGCCCCCAGCCCTTGTCTGACTTCTCCACCCGCGCGCCCATGGCTGCGGCAATGGCCTGATGGCCGAAGCAGACGCCGATCTGCGGGACCCGGGCGGCGCCGGCCTGCCGGATGAAGTCGAACAGCGGCTCCATCCAGGGATGGTCCTCATAGACGCCCGCGGCCGAGCCGGTCACAAGGATGGCGTCGAGCGCATTCAGCTCGGGGAAGTCCACCTCGTCCATCACCGGGATGCTCTCACAGGTGAGTCCCGGCAGATGGGGCGAAATCAATTGCTCGAACATTTGCGGATAGTGCGGCCAGTCGTCCCGTATCGCCTGGGGCGGACGGCCGGTTTCAAGAATGGTCAGTTTCACGGAGCCGAGGCTTTCAATTCGGTTTCGGGGGTGTCTTTCTGCGTCTCGATCCACGCGTCGATACGGCGTTCAAGCGCATCGAGCGGCATTGAGCCGGCGTCGAGCACGGCATCATGGAAGGCGCGGATGTCGAAATCGGCGCCAAGCGCGTCCTTCGCCCTGGCCCGCAGGTCGAGAATCTTCAACTGGCCGATCTTGTAGGCCGTCGCCTGACCGGGCCAGCCGATATAACGGGTCACTTCGGTCTTGATGTTGAGCGGGGCAAGCGCGGAGTTCTGCTCGAAGCACTGCTCGGCCTTCTCGCGGGACCAGCCATACCAGTGAAGCCCGGTATCGGCGACAAGCCGGCAGGCGCGCCACATCTCATACGACAGTGCGCCGAAGCGCTCATAGGGCGTCTCATAGATCCCGGCTTCCCCGGCAAGCTTTTCGGCGTAAAGGCCCCAGCCTTCCCCGAAGGCCGTTGCATAATATTCGCGCCGGAAGTCGGGCACATCCTCCAGCTCCTGGGCGAGCGAGATCTGCAGGTGATGTCCCGGCACGGCTTCATGCGCGGTCAGGGCGGGCAGTTCATAGAGGGGGCGCTGGTCGAGGGCATAGGTGTTGACCAGATAGGTCCCGGCGACGCCGCCCTCAGGGTTGCCGCCGGAATAGCGCCCCGTCGTATAGCCCGGCGCGATGGATGCCGGCACCGGCTCCACGCCATAGGTCAGCCGCGGCAGCTTGCCGAAATATTCCGGCAGGACGGCATCAAGCCGCTTGGCGACCCTGGAGGCCTTTTCCATCAGGTCTTCCGGCGTCTTGGCGTAGAATTGCGGGTCCGTGCGCAGGAAGGTCAGGAAGTCCTCGAAGCTGCCGGGATAGCCGATCTCCACGATGATCTCTTCCATCTCCGAGCGGATGCGGGCGACTTCCTCCTCGCCGATCTCGTGTATCTCGTCCGGGGTATAGCCGGCACCAGCCGTGTGGGTCCGGATGGCGGCTTCATAATAGGCCTTCCCGTCTGGCAGGCTGCCAATTCCCGGCTCGGGTCGGGTGTTGAGCGCATAATCCTGTTCCAGATACACCAGCAGACTGCGATAGGCCTCAACCGCCCGGTAGACCGCTTCCCGGCCTGCCGCGCGGATGGCGGCTTTCTTCTCGTCTGTCAGGTATTCGGGCAGGGATTCGAAAGGCGCCCAGAGTGCGCTTTCTTCCGGTGTGTCGACCACCTGGCCGCGCACCTGGTCGATCATGGTCTCCAGAGGATCGGCGTGGCCAGTCCAGCCGGTGCGCACGCCCCGCTTCATGTTCGTGACATTGTCGGCGAAATAGCGCGGGACATCATTCAGGCGGGCGATCCAGGCTTCCGCTTCATCCTCCGAGCGCAGACGAAGATTGCTTGCGGCAAAGAAAGGCTCGGCATGAAAGCCCCAGTCGCCGGTAAACGGGATGCGGGCAGTGTCGAAGTCGTCCTGCACGATTACCTGGTCGAGCAGATGCTCCAGAATGGCCGCATCCGGCATGGGCGGGGCCTCCAGCGTGCCCAATTCGGCCTTTATGCTGCGCGCACGCTCAGCAAGCTCTGCAATATCTTCAGGCGAGACAGAGCGCCAGCGGCGCACCGAGCGATCTTCCTCGCGCGCTTTTGCGGAGGGGTCGGCAGCCCGCAGCAGGGCTTCGTAGTCTGCGACCAGATTCCCCATGGTGACAGGGGAAGCGGGCGTTTCGGACGGTGTGGGCGACTGAGCGTGTGCGAGCGGGGATGAGGCAAGCGCAAAGGTGGCAACCAGTAACAAAAGGTCTTTTTTCATTTTCCGGTCACCTCTCTTGTCGCGTTGACACTGCGCCGCACCATTCTAGAACCCGGTTTAGCAAAACAGCAGGTTCGGGGAGACTCCCAATGTCAGGTTCAGAGTGGACAGATCCACGCCCGATGTCACCACACGTCCAGATCTGGAAGTGGCACTGGACGATGGCCGCGTCGATTTTCCATCGTGTTACAGGTGTCGGGAATTATCTTGGCGCCCTGCTTATCAGCGTCTGGGTCATCTCCATTGCGGCCGGTCCGGAGGCCTATGCCTTCGTCGAGGGCATCATGCTGTCGCCCATCGGGCAGATCCTGCTCTTCTTCTGGCTGACCTCTCTGCTCTTCCATTTCGCCAATGGTATCCGGCATATGCTCTGGGATGGGCCGAAGGTCGGCTTTCAGCCGAAAGTGGCCAGCGGCTGGTCGGTTTTCAATTTCGCTTTTGCCATTGTTGCGGCAGCGACGATCTGGTCGCTCGCGACCAATCTGTTCTAGGAGGCGGCCATGAGCACTGACTTCGAGACACCGACTGCAGCGGCCCGTGGCCTTGGCTCCGCCAAGTCCGGCACCGGGCATCACATCCATCAGCGCGTCTCTGCGATTGCACTGATCTTCCTCGTTCCCTGGTTCCTATATGCCGTGATCGCAGCCAGCCGCTCCGGCTTCGAAGGCGCGACCGCCTGGCTCGCCCAGCCCTGGAACGCGATCCTGATGATCCTCACCCTGGGCGCGGCATTCTATCACATGCGCCTCGGTATGCAGGTCGTCATCGAGGACTATATCGCGAAGGCGGGGATGAAGCAGGGCCTGCTCATCCTGAACACCTTCGTCTGTTTCGGCCTGCTGGCTGCGACGACGCTGTCGGTTCTGAAGATCTGGATTTCGGCGGGCGGTTAAGCCGTCTGCCCCCGCAAGGAAAGTCACCCATGTCTGACTACAAGTTCATTGACCACACCTACGATGTCGTCGTCGTCGGCGCCGGCGGCTCCGGCCTTCGCGCCGCGCTGGGGGCCGCACAGGCCGGGCTTCGCACCGCCTGTATCACCAAGGTCTTCCCGACACGCTCGCATACGGTCGCTGCACAAGGCGGCATCGCCGCCTCGCTTGGCAACATGTCCGAGGATAACTGGCGCTGGCACATGTATGACACGGTAAAGGGCTCCGACTGGCTCGGCGACCAGGATTCGATCGAATACCTCGTGCGCAACGCACCTCAGGCCGTCTATGAGCTTGAACACTGGGGCATGCCCTTTTCGCGGACCGACGAAGGCAAGATCTACCAGCGCGCCTTTGGCGGGATGACCCGCAATTTCGGCGAAGGCCCGGTCCAGCGCACCTGCGCGGCCGCCGACCGCACCGGCCACGCCATGCTGCACACGCTCTATGGCCAGGCGCTCAAGAACGATACCGAGTTCTTCATCGAGTATTTCGCGCTCGATCTCATCATGGATGAGGAAGGCGCTTGCCGCGGTGTCACCGCCTGGAAACTCGATGACGGCACGCTGCACCGCTTCCGCGCCCAGCGCACCATCCTGGCGACCGGCGGTTATGGCCGGGCTTTCTTCTCGTGTACGTCCGCGCACACCTGCACCGGCGATGGCAATGCCATGGTGCTGCGTGCCGGCCTGCCGCTGCAGGACATGGAGTTCGTCCAGTTCCACCCGACCGGCATCTACGGCGCCGGCTGCCTGATCACGGAAGGTGCACGGGGCGAAGGCGGCTATCTCACCAATTCCGAAGGCGAGCGCTTCATGGAGCGCTATGCGCCGAGCGCGAAGGACCTCGCCTCACGCGACGTTGTCTCGCGTGCCATGACGGTGGAGATCCGCGAAGGCCGTGGTGTTGGCGAAGAGAACGACCACATCCATCTGCACCTGGAGCACCTGCCGCCAGAGACGCTGGCCGAGCGCCTGCCGGGCATTTCGGAAACCGCGCGCATCTTCTCCGGCGTCGACGTCACCAAGGAGCCGATCCCGGTCCTGCCGACGGTTCACTATAATATGGGCGGCATCCCGACGAATTATCACGGTGAGGTGCTGACCAAGAAGGGCGCCGATCCCGACAGCGTCGTGCCGGGCCTTATGGCTGTCGGCGAAGCGGCCTGCGTCTCGGTCCACGGCGCCAACCGTCTCGGCTCCAACTCGCTGATCGACCTGGTTGTCTTCGGCCGGGCCGCAGGGCTTCGCTGCGGCGATACCATCGATGCCGGCGCGAGCCAGCCGGAGGTCCGCGACGTCCAGACCGATGGGCATCTTGAGCGTCTCGACCGCATGCGCAACGCCACTGGCGACCAGCCGGTCGCCAAACTGCGCCTTGAAATGCAGAAGTCGATGCAGACCAATTGCGCGGTCTTCCGGACCGGCGAGGTGCTCGACGAAGGCGTGAAGAAGATCGAGGACGTCTATTCCAAGGCTGGCGGCATCGATGTGAAGGATCGCGGCATGATCTGGAACACCGACCTGATCGAGGCCCTCGAATTCGACAATCTCATCGGCCAGGCCGCCGTCACGGTGAATGGCGCGGCCAACCGCCAGGAAAGCCGCGGCGCGCATGCCCGCGAGGACTTCTCTGATCGTGACGACAAGGAATGGATGAAGCACACCCTTGCCTGGGTCGATGTGTCCGGCAAGGTCACGATCGAGTATCGGCCTGTCCACGAGTACACGATGTCGAACGACATCGAATATATCGAACCCAAGGCCCGCGTTTACTAGGAACTCATCATGGTACAACTGACGCTTCCAAAGAATTCCAAGGTCGGCAAGGGCAAGGAGTGGCCGAAGCCCGAAGGCGCGAAGAATACCCGCGCTTTCAAGATCTACCGCTACTCCCCCGAAGAGGGCGGCAACCCCCGCTGGGACACCTACTGGGTCGACATGGACCGCTGCGGCCCGATGGTTCTCGACGTCCTGTTCTGGATCAAGAACAATGTCGATCCGACGCTCGCCTTCCGCCGCTCCTGCCGTGAAGGCGTCTGCGGCTCCTGCTCGATGAACATTGGCGGGCAGAACACCATTGCCTGCACCAAGGGCTGGGACGAGGTCGCCGGCAAGACGATCACCATCGCACCGCTGCCGCACCTTCCGGTGGTGAAGGACCTGATTCCGGACCTCACCAACTTCTACGCCCAGCACGCCTATGTGCAGCCCTATCTCAAGACCGACACACCGGAGCCTGAGAAGGAGTGGAAGCAGTCGGAAGAGCAGCGCAACGAGCTGAACGGCCTTTACGAGTGCATTCTCTGCGCCTGCTGCTCGACGTCCTGCCCGTCCTACTGGTGGAACGGCGACAAGTATCTCGGCCCGGCGGCGCTGCTGCAGGCCTATCGCTGGCTGATCGACTCGCGCGACGAGGCGACCGGTGAGCGGCTGGACGATCTCGAGGATCCGTTCAAGCTCTATCGTTGCCACACCATCATGAACTGCGCCCAGGTCTGTCCGAAGGGGCTGAACCCGGCCAAGGCGATCGCCAAGATCAAACACATGATGGTCGAGCGCGTCGCCTAGCGGCGCGCTCCGGCTAGACCACCACGCCGAACAGCCGCCCGACGAGGGCCGTCACCGCCATGGCGCCGGCGCCCCAGAGGACGATCCGGCCCACGGCGCGGATTTTCCGTGCGCCGCCGAGCTGGGCCGACGCCATGCCCAAGGCCGCGAGGCTGGCGAGCGAGGCAGCGACAATCGCCGTGCCCGTATGCGCGGCCGGCGCGAGGAACGCCGCCAGAACGGGCAGGGCGGCGCCGACGGTAAAGCTCGCCGCCGAGGAAAAGGCCGCCTGCACCGGATTGGCTTTCGCGACATCCGAGATGCCGAGCTCGTCGCGCGCATGGGCTTCCAGTGCATTCTCCGCCATCAGCTCTTCGGCCACCGCGCGGGCGGTCTTCGGGCTCACGCCGCGCGATTCGTAGATGGCGGCCAGCTCGGCCAGTTCCTCGCCCGGCATGGCTTTCAGCGCCTTGGCTTCGGTCTTCAGGTCGGCGCGCTCTGTATCGGCCTGCGAGCTGACCGAGACATATTCGCCCGCCGCCATCGACATCGCCCCGGCGACCAGGCCGGCAATCCCGGCCAGCAGGATCTCCATGCGCCCGGCCGAGGCCGAGGCCACGCCCACCAGCAGGCTGGCGGTGGAGACGATGCCGTCATTCGCGCCGAGGACGGCTGCGCGCATCCAGCCGATCCGGTGGATGAAGTGCGGCTCGTGGTGCGGCGGGTTGGGCAGTTGCATGGGTCTCATCCCCCTGAAGAAAGGTCGCGGCACTTTGGCAGGGCCGCACCGATAGGGGAAGATGGCAACGGCGTTGAGGAACGCGCGCGCCTTCCCCACATTGGATGGCCATGACCTATACACTCCACTACTGGCAGGGCGTGCCCGGCCGCGGCGAATATGTCCGCCTCGCCTTCGAGGAAGCCGGCGTCGCCTATACCGACCAGAGCCCTGACTGGGGCGCCGGCCACGATGACACGCCGAGCTTCGCTCCGCCTTTCCTGACCGATGGCGAGGTGACCGTCGGCCAGACCGCCGCCATCCTGCACTATCTTGGGCCCAAACTCGGCCTGGTGCCCGAGGATGCGCGCCTGGCGCTCTGGACCCACCAGATCCAGCTCACCGTGGCCGACCTCGTCGTCGAGGCCCACGACACCCACCACCCGCTCGGCCCCGGCGCCTATTACGAGGACCAGAAGGCCGAAGCGAAAACCCGCGCGCAGGCATTCCGCGACAGCCGCCTGCCGAAATTCCTCGACTGGTTCGAGGAGATCCTGACCCAGAACCCGGCCGGGGACACCTGGCTGGTGGGCGACGCGCTCACCTATGCCGATCTCTCGCTCTTCCATTCGCTGGAGGGGCTCGACCATGCCTTCCCGAAGGCGATGAAACGGCTCGAGGGCGACTATCCCAAGGCGCGGGCCCTGCAGGCCCGTGTGCGCGAACGGCCCAATATCGCCGCCTATCTCAAGAGCGACCGGCGCCAGCCCTTCGGCGAGGGCATCTTCCGCCACTATCCCGAACTGGACGGCTAGACGGGTCTTGCGCGCACGCCGCCATGGCCCTCTGCCTGCGCAGGGACCGGCGGAGAGGAATAGCTAGCCCCGCACCCACATCCAGGGCGGGTGCTTTCGAACTTCCGGCCCGAGATGGCGCAGCATGTCGGTGAGCCAGGGTGGCGTATGTCGCGACCGTGCGCCCGGCGGCCAGCCGGGACGGACCGGATTGAGCCGGCCCATCGGCGTGTTGGCGGCGGCCTTGCGGGCGAGGAAACGGGCAAAGCGTTTCGCCCGATGCTTCGGATTGTCCAGCACTTTCCGGAGCGCACGCACCCGCGCGACGAGCCGGGCGGCGGAGAGGCCGTCGGGCTTTTCCACCTCGGCCGGGTAGGGCGCGTCGAGGCTGAGGATGCGTGGATTGCCGACGGGTTTCGGCGCCCGGTGGCTGTCGCAGGACGCAACGGTCGCCAGCGGCTCGAAGAGTTGGAAATGGGCTTTTTTAGTTTGATCCCGTTTCACCCGGACAAGGTCCGGGCTCACATGGATCGGGCTCAGGGCTGTCGGGTGCGTGCCGGAGAGGTTGCCGTAGAGTTCCCGCGCCATCAGCACGATCAACCGGCGCAGCAGCGCTTCGGCGGGACGGAGCAGCCGCATCGCGCGGATATGCACGCTGCGCGAGACGCGTTTGGGTGCGATGCTGTCAGATAGCCCGATCAGCGCGGCCAGCGTCGCCGCCAGCCCGGTCAGCAAGGGCCAGGCGCGCTCCATCGCGATCTTCAGGTGCCGGTCGGGGGTCTCCATCGTGTCCCAAGGGTACACCTGAACGGTACAGTGGGGATGGATTTAGGGTGCACCAATTCCAACCCTTGTCCGATCACCTCGGCGAAGGCCGGGGTCTCGTGCCGCAAGCGTGCTCTTCACTGGCCTGAGATCCCGGCCTCCGCCGGGATGATCGGGCTGGGGGTCACAGCAGGACATCTCCCAAATCGCGCCAGTCGGGATTTGTCTCCTCGATCAGTTTGACTTTCCACGACCGTTTCCATTCCTTGATCCGGCGTTCGCGGTCGAACGCAGACCTGCGGGACTCATGCGGCTCGTACCAGACCAGCATCTCGCAATTGTACCTGTCGGTGAAACCCTTGATCAGATGTTCGGGATGCTTCCAGGCACGACGATTTATATCATCCGTCATGCCCGTATAGAGCACGCCATACGGCTTGTTCGTCGTGATATAGACGTAGAAGGCCATACTTTTTGGTTAGCCGCGTCATTCCTCCAGACCAAGAACATTCAGACTCCGCTCATCCCGGCGCAGGCCGGGATCTCGTGCCGCAGGCGGGACCTCTCCATCTGCCTGAGACCCCGGCTTTCGCCGGGGCGATCGGCGTAACGTCAGACCGTCACCACGACCTTCCCCATGGCCTTGCGGTTCATCAGCTCGCTGATGGCGTCGGGGGCCTTTTCGAGGGGGTAGGTGTTGGAGATGTGGGGCTTGATCTTGCCCTGCTCATAGAGCGCGAAGATCTCCTTGATGTTCTTCTCATTGGCTTCCGGATCGCGCGCGACGGCCGCGCCCCAGAAGACGCCGACAATGTTGCACGATTTGAGCAGCGTCAGGTTCAGCGGCATTTTCGGGATGCCGGCCGGGAAGCCGATGACGAGGAAGCGCCCGTCCCAGTTCATCGCACGCAGCGCCGGTTCGGCATAGTCGCCGCCGACCCCGTCATAGATGACGTCGACGCCACCGCCGCCAAGCTCCTTGATCTTGTCGGACAGTGCCTTCTGGTCGGCCTTTTCCAGCGGGCCGCGCGGATAGACGAAGCCTTTCTTCGCGCCTTTTTCCATGGCGAGGTCGACCTTGTCCTGGCTGGAGGCCGCCGCGATGACTTCCATGCCCATGGCCGCGCCGAGCTCAACCGCGGCAAGACCGACACCGCCGGCCGCGCCGAGGACGAGCAGGCTCTCGCCCGGCTTGCACTGGCCGCGATCCTTGAGGGCATAGTAGGAGGTGCCATAGGTCATCAGCAGCGCGGCGGCTTCCTCGAACGACATGCTTTCCGGGAAGGGGCGCACGCGGCCCTGGTCGACGGTAACTTCCTCGGCCATGCCGCCCCAGCCGACCTGGCCCATGACGCGGTCGCCGGTCTTGACCTTGGTGACGCCCTCGCCGACGGCCTTGACCACGCCAGCAATCTCGCCGCCCGGCGAGAAGGGGCGTTCGGGCTTGAACTGGTACTGGTCCTGGATGATCAGCACGTCGGGATAGTTCACACCCACCGCCTTGATCTCGATCAGGACATCGCCCTTTTCCGGTGCCTTGCTCGGCACATCTTCCAGAACCAGCGTTTCCGGGCCGCCGGGCGACTTGGACAGAATGGCTTTCATGGGCGTGTTCCTCTTCGCACTTATGGTGTGTGACTACATTGACGGCGCGAACCTATCCGTGGCACCGCCGCCTGTGAAGCGTTACGTGGCGAAAAACAAAACCGTTTCGGAGCGATAGCAGAATGGCAAAAAGCTGGGCGCTGGCCCTTCATGGTGGAGCCGGTCCGCTGCGGGATCTCGATCATGCGCGCTCGGAGCGCCACATGGCCGGGCTGCTGCGCGAGGGCGAGACGCGGCTGAAGCGGGGCGAGCCGGCGCTGGAGGTCGTCCACAGGCTGGTCATCGCGCTGGAAGAGTGCGGGTTCCACATTGCCGGGCGCGGGGCCTCGCCCAATGCCATCGGCCAGTGGGAGCTCGACGCCGCCATCATGGAAGGCCGCTCGCGCAATGCCGGGGCGGTCGCTGCGCTTCGCGGCTACAAGAGCCCGGTGACGGCGGCCCGCCTCGTCATGGAAGAGACCCCGCACGTGCTGATCGTCGGCAAGGGCGCGGCGATGATCGCGCGCGAGCACAAGCTGGAGC